>CAVRYQ010000090.1:0-23106 GCA_963725375.1 uncultured Pseudomonadota bacterium
AAACTGATCATATTCGACACAACCTTGCGCGATGGCGAGCAAAGCCCGGGCGCGTCCATGACCAAGGAAGAGAAACTGCGCATCGCGCGGCAACTGGAGAAGCTGGGCGTGGATGTGATCGAGGCGGGCTTCGCGGCCGCCAGCCCCGGCGACGCCGATGCGATACACAGCATCGCCAAAGTGATTGAACATTCCACTGTGTGTTCGCTGGCGCGAGCCAATGAGCGCGACGTACGCGCTGCGGGTGCGGCAATCAAGCCGGCCAAAAGCGGGCGCATCCACACTTTCATTGCCACTTCACCCATCCACATGGAAAAGAAGCTGCGCATGACACCGGATCAGGTGGTGGAGCACGCGGTCGCGGCCGTGAAGCTGGCGCTGGAATATACCGACGATGTCGAGTTTTCCGCCGAAGACGCCGTGCGCTCGGAGATGGATTTTCTGGTGCGGATATTCGACGAGATCATCAAGGCCGGGGCAACAACGCTGAACGTGCCGGATACCGTGGGTTACAGCATTCCCGTGCTGTGGGGCGAACGCTTCAAACAACTGATTGCGCGCGTGCCCGACAGCGCAAAGGTCATCTGGTCCACGCACTGTCACAACGACCTGGGCATGGCCTCGGCCAATTCGCTGGCCGCGGTGATGAACGGCGCACGCCAGCTGGAATGCACCATCAACGGCCTGGGCGAGCGTGCCGGTAATGCTTCGCTGGAAGAGGTGGTGATGGCAGTGAAGACGCGGCGCGACATTTTTACCTGCGACACGCGCATCGACACGACGCAGATCGTGCCGACTTCCAAGCTGGTTTCCAGCATCACCGGCTATCCGGTGCAGCCGAACAAGGCCATCGTCGGCGCCAATGCCTTTGCGCATGAATCGGGCATCCATCAGGACGGTGTGCTCAAGCACCGCGAAACCTACGAGATCATGCGGGCCGAGGACGTGGGCTGGGGTGCGAACAAGATGGTGATGGGAAAACACTCGGGCCGCGCCGCATTCCGTTCGCGCTTGCTGGAACTCGGCATCGTGCTGGAGGGCGAGGAAGCCTTGAACGCCGCATTTGCGCGTTTCAAGGAACTGGCCGACAAAAAGCACGATATCTTCGATGAAGACCTGCAGGCGCTGGTGAGCGACGAGGAGGCGGCGCAGGTCAGCGAGCATTACCGTCTGGTGGCGATGGGGGCGCATTCCGAAACCGGCGTGCTACCCGTGGCGCGCGTGGTGATGAGCATCGGAGGCAGGGAAGAACAGGCGGACGCGCAGGGCGGTGGCCCGGTGGATGCGACGTTCAAGGCCATCGAGAAAATTGTGGCGAGCGGAACCGAGCTGCAGTTGTACTCGGTGAACAATATCACCAGCGGCACCGACGCCCAAGGCGAAGTCACAGTGCGCTTGTCCCGGGGTGGTCGCGTGGTCAACGGGCAGGGTGCGGACACCGATATCGTGGTGGCGTCTGCGAAGGCCTACCTGAATGCATTGAACAAGCTGGACACGGGGCTGGAACGGGCGCATCCTCAAATATAGAGGTCTCGCTTTGGGAGAGCTGAAATGAAACGTAAAGTCGGTCTGGCGATACTGGGAACGATCCTGCATGGAAGTGCATGGGCGTCTGAGCCGGAAATGACCATCGAACCGTCTTCGAGCATGGAACAGGTCGTTCAAACGGTGCCGGCGGCAAAAAGCAAGGCCAGGACCGCACATGCCAGGAAATCAAAGCCGAAAGCGGAAGCTGTCCCGGAAGTTAAAGTCGAGCCTCAATCGAACGCGGGACAAAATGCGGTAACAGAGCCTCCTTCCGGAACGATTGAGCAGCCCGTGGACCTCAAGGGCGTGCGCGGCTAATACCCGGTTTCACCGGGGCACCGTTCCGGGTGCCCCTATCTGTTGACCTGATTCTGCAGGAATGCGGTTGCCTGGGTGGCGTCGAGCGCAAGCTCGGGAAAGTCATGGCGCACAGTACGTTCGTTCAGGCGCAGGTCGTAGCCATCGCAGTCCATCCCGATCACCAGCCCTTGCGCGGGAGACCGTTTGGCATTGATCCTGCCGAGCAGTTCGTCTTCTTCCGCAGCGAGGGTGTTGGGCGGTGTCTGATATTTTTCGGTCTTGATCCAGTGAATGTCGCCGAAGCCGCCTATATAGCGCAGCGCGAGCGGCACGATGCGGTAGAACGAGAAATCGTGCATCGCGAAATAGGTGCGCGCTTCGGGGAAATAGCGCAAATAGCGTTTGCCTGCCTGTTCGCGTTCCACGACCGGGGTGGCCGTGCCGACGACGGTGATGCGGCCCTGCGTCTGGATATGCGGGTCTTCCTGATTGTGCGTGATCAGGCTAACGCGCGGGTCGTTCTCGATGTTTTTTGTATGTTCCGCCAGCTTGCTGATGAGAATGAGCAGGCTGCCATCGTGATCCACCAGATAAGGGGTGATGGAGCCGAAAGGGTGCCCGTCGAATTTCTTCGACAGTGTGCAGAGGGCGCCGTAGCGATGAGCGCGCAATAGCTGGCGTGCGGCCCGGGCGGTATCTTGCCGGGAAGTTTTGTCGGGTATCATGTGGGTCATTGTATTTCAGTATTCCGGGGATATGAAACTTCCGAAATTCAGGTTGCCCAATTTTGGTGTCGCCGATTCTTTTCGCTTCCTGCGTTATGTCGCTGTGCGCCTGCGCGAGGATCGCTGCAACCAGATGGCGGCCAGCCTGACTTTTACCACGCTGCTGTCCGTGGTCCCGCTGATCACGATCGCGCTGACCCTGTTTTCGGCATTTCCGGTGTTCAGCGAGTTCTCCACGCCGCTCAAGGAATACATCCTGACGAACATGGTGCCGGAGACCGGAGGCCGGATCATCACGGGCTACATGGCGCAATTCGCGGAGAGCGCATCGCGCCTGACGGCGGTCGGTATCGTCTTCCTCGCCGTTACGGCCATGTTGCTGATGCTGACCATAGACAACGCCTTCAACATGATCTGGCGCGTGTCCCGCCCGCGCAGCCTGTTGCAGCGGGTACTGGTGTACTGGGCGGTTTTGACGCTGGCGCCCCTGCTGGTCGGCGGCAGTCTGTCGCTGACGTCCTGGCTGGTCGGATTTTCGTCCGAGTCTGCGGAGCGGATTCCCTCGCTGGGCATGGATGCGATCAAGATCGTTCCGCTGGTGCTGACGACGGCGGCTTTCACTTTGCTGTTTCGCGTCGTGCCCAATCGCTATGTGCCGATGCGCCACGCCGTCATCGGCGGGTTGATCGCGTCGCTGGCGTTCGAGTCCATGAACCGCGCTTTCGCCTTCTATATCTCGCACTTTCCCACTTACAAACTGGTATATGGCGCTTTCGCCAGCATCCCGATCTTCCTGATGTGGGTGTATTTTTCCTGGCTGACCGTATTGTTTGGCGCAATCATCACTGCGTCGCTTTCGCACTGGCGCAGCACGCATGCGCTGCGCCTGGACCAGGCTGCGAAGCTCTATTACGCCGTGGGCATACTCAAACTGATGCACAAAGGATTGCACAGGGGCGAGGTACAAACGCTCCCGGGGCTATCCCGGCATTTGCATATCGGTTACGAGGACGTGGAACGCATTCTGGACAAACTGGTCAAGGCCAGGATTGTGGGCAAACTCTCGGGGCTGGGCTGGAGTATGGTGCGGGCGCCGGAAGCGGTGGAACTGGATGAGCTGGTGAAGATATTCCTGCTGGATACGGCGACGCTGCCCAGACGTCCCGGAGATGGTGACATCAAGGCCTGGTTTGCCGCGCTGGAAAAGCGCATGCACGAGCCCAAGGGCGTGAGCCTGCACGACATGTGGAATAAGGGCGCATAGCGTGTTGCCGCCCAACCGCTTTTAAGATGTAATGCGTGGCGCTCGAATTTTATCCAGCCGGGCAGATGGGGAATTGACATGAAATTTATCGAAAACCTGTTCGAAGGCGCGTTGTGGAACAGCCGCTTCGTGATTTTTCTGGCGGTACTGGGAAGTCTGTCCGCAAGTTTCGCCATTTTTTACATGGCAACTGTGGACGTGGTGCTGCTGGTGCAACACACCATCCACTATGCCGACGCCGACATGGCGGATACAGCACGCAAAGCCTTGCACGACAGCACGGTTTCGCACATCGTCGAAGTGGTCGACGGTTACCTGCTGGCCGTGGTGCTGTTGATCTTTTCCCTGGGCTTGTATGAACTGTTCATCAGTGATATCGACCAGGCGCACGGCAGCAGGGCATCCAGCAAGATATTGGTGATCAACAGCCTGGACGATCTCAAGTCGCGCCTGGCAAAAGTGATCCTGATGATCATGATCGTGACCCTGTTCGAAGAAGCCATCAACATGCACGTCTCGCAACCGATCGACCTCGTCTACATGGGGGCCAGCATCGCCTTGATCGCGTTGGCCTTATACTGGTCGCATGCGGCGGAAGGCAGGCACGGCGCGGATGACAGCGAAGCGCCGGACCGCGCGTATGATGAAGAAACGGAGCACTGATGTCTGCCTTCTTGCGCTTGCTGTGTATTGCGGTGTTTCTGCTCTCGGCGGGAGTTGCAGCGGCGGAATCATTCGCATTCAAGGACATGAAAGGTCAGGAACAACGGCTGCAGGATTATCGCGGCAAGTGGGTGTTGGTCAATTTCTGGGCGACCTGGTGCCCACCCTGCCTGGAAGAGATTCCCGACCTGATCGCGCTGTATGAGGCGCATCGGAGTAGGGACCTGGTGGTGATCGGCGTTGCGCTGGATTCAACCCGGGAATCGGTAGTCGAGTTCGTCGCGAAGAAGAAAGTCGGTTATCCCATCGTCCTGGGCGATTACGACCTCGCCTCGCAGGTCGGCGACGTAGAGGCGCTGCCGACCTCTTATCTGTACGATCCGACGGGCAAGCTGGTCAGCTATCAGCAGGGGAAGGTGACGCGGGCCAGCGTAGAGTCTTACATCAAAAGAAAAACGATCCTGAAGTAGCGGCAGTCAGCCGGTGTGGCGGCCGCCATTTGGTTGTGGCCTGCTGCTCCAGTGATTGCGCCAGGCCGCTCTGACCATGTTGGGATATTCCGGGTTGCCCAGACTGCCGTTGTAGCGTCCCAGCGCGCGAAACAGATCGCCTTTTTCCATGTCCAGGTAGTAGCGCAGGATCGTGCAGCCGTAGCGCAGGTTGGTGCGCAGGTGGAACAGATCCTGGTCACCCGTGCCTATCGCTTTCGTCCAGAACGGCATCACCTGCATGTAGCCGCGAGCACCGGCCTTCGACACTGCATATTTTCTGAATCCGCTCTCCACCTCGATCAGACCCAGAACCAGATGCGGATCCAGGCCTGCACGGGTTGCTTCGTAGTGCACGGTGCTCAGAAGATCGAAGCGGTATGCCGCATCCGGGATGCGCGTGGCAAGACGTTGCGACATGTCGTCCAGCCACAACTGCGCTTCCTGCTGCGAGGCGAAAGCCAGCTTGGGCGCGGCCTGATCCGATACGGCGCGTTGCAGCGAGCCGCGCACGCTGGCGGCAAGCACTTCTTCTTTTTGTGCGCCGGCGTGTGCGGAGCAGGGGAGGAACAGGGCCAGAAGAGCGGGGTACAGGATGCGGGAAATGGGGTGCAGGATGCGGGACTGCAGCGTTGCCTGCCGCAGCGCTGCGCCCCCTTCCCTGTGTCGCGTATCCTGTATTCCGTATTCCGATGTCATAGTTTCGATTTTACGAGCTTGGAGGCATCTTGCAAGGGCACGGCCTGTGCGGTTTCGTCCTTGCGGCCCTGGTACTCCACCTTGCCTTCTTTCAATCCGCGATCGCCGATCACGATGCGATGCGGGATGCCGATCAATTCCAGGTCGGCAAACATCACGCCGGGGCGCTCGTCGCGGTCGTCGAGCAGGACTTCGATCCCGGCCGCATTCAGCTCGGCATAAAGCTGTTCGGCTGCGTTGCGCACCGCCTCATTCTTCCTGAAACCGATGGGCGCAATGGCGACCTGGAACGGCGCCATGCCGGCGGGCAGCGCGATGCCGCGCTCGTCGAAATTCTGTTCGATGGCGGCGGCCACGATGCGCGACACGCCGATGCCGTAGCAGCCCATCTCCATGACTTGGGCTTTGCCGTTCTCGTCCAGAAAGGTCGCTTGCAGGGCATCGGAGTATTTGGTGCGCAACTGGAAGATGTGGCCGACTTCGATTCCGCGGCACAGTTCGAGTTGCCCCTTACCGTCGGGCGACGGGTCGCCGGCAACGACATTGCGCAGATCGTGTATGTTGGCTGCGTCCAGAGGTACATCGCGTCCGAAGTTTGCGCCGCTGAAATGGAAGCCGTCGTCGTTCGCGCCGCAGATGAAATCGCTGAGTGCGGCGGCGGCACGATCTGCCAGCACGCGTACCGTGGTGCTGACCGGGCCGATGTAGCCGGTGCGGCAGTGCATATGACGGTGCACTTCTTCCTCGCTCGCGAAACGGAATTCGCCCAGCACCTTGGACGCCTTGATTTCGTTGAGCTGGTGGTCACCCCGCAAGAGCAGCAGGAGGAACTCGTTTTCATGGGTCATCACTGCGATGGATTTCAGCACATTGCTGGCCGGGGTGTCAAAGAATGCGGCGACTTCCTCGATGGTTTTCTGCCCGGGCGTAATGACCTTCTGCATTTCCTGCGTGGCCTCGCCCCTTGGAGTGGCGGGTGCAACCGCTTCGGCCAGTTCAACGTTGGCGGCATAGTCGGAATTGGGGCAGAACGCCAGCGCATCCTCGCCGGAATCCGCCAGCACATGGAACTCGTGCGAACCGCTGCCGCCGATCGCGCCGGTATCGGCGGCCACGGCGCGGAACTGCAGGCCCAGGCGGGAGAAGATGCTGGTGTAGGTTTCGTACATCACGCGGTAGGTCTGCTCCAGACTCTCGAAGTTGCTGTGGAAGGAATAGGCGTCCTTCATCACGAATTCGCGCGCGCGCATCACGCCGAAACGCGGGCGCACTTCGTCGCGGAACTTGGTCTGGATCTGGTAGAAGTTGAGCGGCAACTGGCGATAGCTCTTCACTTCCCGGCGCGCGATGTCGGTGATGACCTCTTCATGCGTGGGGCCGAAACAGAACAGGTTGTCGTGACGATCCCTGATCTTCAGCATTTGCGGGCCGAAAACGTCCCAGCGTCCGGTTTCCTGCCACAGTTCGGCAGGTTGCACGGCGGGCATCAGCAGTTCGATGCCGCCACTCCTGTCCATTTCTTCGCGCACCACCGTCTCGACTTTGCGCAAAGTGCGTAACCCCAGCGGCATCCAAGTGTACAGGCCGCTGGCGAGTTTGCGGATATAACCTGCCCGCAACATCAGGCGATGACTGGGCAGTTCCGCTTCGGAAGGGGCTTCTTTGAGTGTGGATATGAAAAATTGTGAAACGCGCATATTTATGACTCGTCGTGCTGGCAGAAGGGGCAATTCTACTTCATGGCGTGAATGGCGTCTTTCCAGTGAGTGTGAAATGTGGAACAATCCAGTACATTGAAAAACAGAGTGGGGCGAATCATGATAGACCGAGAAGGTTATCGCCCGAATGTCGGTATCATTCTGACTAACGCAAAGAATCAGGTATTTTGGGGCAAGCGCATTCGACAGGATGCATGGCAGTTTCCGCAGGGCGGCATCCAGCACGGCGAAACGCCGGAGCAGGCGATGTACCGCGAATTGCAAGAGGAAGTCGGGCTGCAAAACTGCCACGTCCAGATACTGGGGCGTACCCGCGATTGGATGCGTTATGAGGTGCCGCAGACTTGGGTAAAGCGCGATTCGCGCGGGAACTACAAGGGGCAAAAGCAAATCTGGTTTCTGCTGCGTCTGGTCGGGCGCGACTGCGATGTGTCCTTGCGCGCTTCCGGACATCCGGAGTTTGATGCGTGGCGTTGGATAGATTACTGGGTCGAGCTGGACAGTGTGATCGAGTTTAAGCGTGATGTTTACCGCCTGGCACTGAACGAACTGGTCCGCTATCTGCCGCCTGCGAAATGCGGCGTGCGCAGGGAGTCGATCGGGAAGATGCTGGATGGCAACGTGGATGAATGCAAGCAATTAATTCAGAGAGGATAGGCATGCGCCATAATTTTTCAGCATTAACCAATCACCCCTTGAAAGCCGGAGCCGGTTTTTCCAGACCGACTCAGGTATTGCCCCAGAACGTTGTTCTGAACGACCCGGCCATCAGCGTGATGACAGATCTGCGCAGTGTTTCGGTCGTCAATGTGCGTGCCAGAACATCCCTGGACAAGGCGAACGCCAAGATGATCCGCTATGGCGTGCGGACCTTGCTGGTGCTTGACGACGCAGACAAGGTGGCCGGATTCCTGACTGCGACGGATGTGATGGGCGAGAAACCGGTGCGTTTCCTGCAACAGCAGGGAGGCACGCATGCCGACATCCTGGTTGGCGACGTGATGACAGTACAGAGTGATCTGGAGGTGCTGAACCTGGTTGATGTGCTGAAAGCCAAGGTGGGGAACATCCTCGCCACGCTGAAGGCAGCCGGCAGGCAACACGCCATCGTCGTCGAAGAAAATGCGGATGGCAGCCAGACAGTGCGCGGTTTGTTTTCCGCAACGCAGATCGCCCGGCAGCTGGGCTTGCATATCAGGACGGCAGAGGTCGCGCAGATATTCGCCGAAATCGACGCGGCGGTCGGTTCACATTAGGTTGCAGCACCCGCGTTCGTTCGAACGCAGCTTCACTCTGTCTGGAGGTCTGATGAGTCGTGCTCTGTTGTATTTGATTTCGGGAATGTTTGGGTTCGCACTGGCCGGATGCGCCAGTTTCATCAATGACGATATCCATGTCAGCGAGAAAGAAAAAGTCAATGCCAATGCATTGAAGGCCAGGTCCCTCGCTTCCATCCGCATCGCTGGCTATGTTGACGGGCGCAATACAGGCAATCCGCGCAAGATCGGAATAAACGAAGAGCGGGTATTCGGTATGTCAGGAAGAGACATCGTTCTCGATCGCGATGTGACGGACGTTGTTGCGGATTCCTTGCGCAAACGCCTGGGCAGGACGGACCTGCAGATATTGGACAAGGGTGATGCCAATGCGCTGTTCGAGCTTGGCGGTGTCGTCAAGGAATTGCGCTATGACGTAAAGGCGCGTGACTATGTGCTCATCAGGCTGGAGACCACGCTTAAAGAGGTTGCCACCGGGAAAGTGGTCTGGGAAGGCGAAGTGGCAGAAAAAGCAGATCGCTTCGCGGGGGTGTCCGGCAACACCAAGGACGATATCGCCGATTACCTGAAACAGGAAGTCGGCGTGGTGACGGGCAAGACTTCGGATGCGATCTATGCCGTACTGATGGCAACCCGTCCTGAATTGTTCAATCTGACTCCGGGTACCAAGGTGATTCCGGGGGTAAAGGTGCTGGTTGCTCCGGGCGTCATTTCGACGCCGGCCCCGGTCGTTCCGGCAACTGCGACGCCTGCAGCCGGCGACAAATCGCAAGAGTCTTCCGCTGGCGGCATGCTGGTGGTGAATACCATGCCTGACCGTGCCAGGGTTTATGTGGATGGCATCTATTTCGGCATGACGCCGCTGCGAGCAGAGACCGACCCCGGGGTGCGCATGGTCGAGGTCAGGAGCAAGGGATACAAGACCGCGTCCGAAAAAGTCTCGATACGCAAGGGTGAAAGCACGGAGCTGGAATTGACGCTGGAACATTGACCCGGAAAATGACAAAGGCCCGCATCAAGCGGGCCTTTGTCATTTTCCGGGCTGGAATCAATGTTTGCCCGTGCTGCCGAAGCCGTTTGCCCCACGCTGGCTCATCGGGAATTCTTCCACGATGTTGAACTGTACCTGGGCCACCGGAACGATGACCAGTTGCGCAATGCGCTCCATTGGCATCAATGCAAACGGATGATGTCCGCGGTTCCAGATCGAGATGAATATCTGTCCCTGATAATCCGAGTCGATCAGTCCGACCAGATTGCCGAGTACGATGCCGTGCTTATGCCCCAGGCCTGAACGCGGCAGGATCATGGCTGCGTAATGCGGGTCATTCAGGTGCAAGGCGATACCGCTGGGGATGAGCTCGCATTGACCCGGCTGGATGGTCATGCTGCTGTCGATGCAGGCACGCATGTCTATGCCTGCCGAACCCGGCGTGGCGTAGGCGGGCGGATGTTCATGCAGGCGCGGGTCGAGTATCTTCACATCCACTTTCTTCATTGCTTGCTTCCTTTCTTTCTGTAAAGAGCAGCAGCATGACGCAGCAGCGCCCGTGCCAAGGTGAGTTTGTCGGAGCGCGGCAACACATGCTCTCCCGTGTCGTCGAACAATACCAGTTCGTTGTCGTCGCTGCCGATGGCGCTTTGAGCAAGATTGGCGGCAAGCAGGGGAATATTCTTCTTCTTGCGCTTTTCGGTTGCGTGCTCGAAAAGTTTCTCGCTTTCTGCTGCGAAGCCCACGCAGAACGGTGGTTTGGGCAGGCCGGCGACATACGCGAAGGATGTCTGGATTGGGAACCAGTTCCAGCGTCAGAGTGCCGATGCCCTTCTTGAGTTTTTGCTCGTTCGGTTTGGCCACATGGTAATCGGCTACTGCAGCCACACTGATAAATATGTCTGCCTGCGAAACGTGCTGCTTCACGGCCTCGAACATCTCGGTGGCGCTGGTGACATCCACGGCCCGTGCAGCCTGCGGTTTTGCAAGGGCGACCGGGCCGGAGACCAGCGTGACATCCGCGCCCAGTTCGATCGCTGCCCGGGCGATGGCGTAGCCCATCTTGCCGCTGCTGCGGTTGGTGATGCCGCGCACTGCGTCTATCGCTTCATAGGTCGGGCCAGCGGTGACGAGAATACGGGTTCCGGCCAGCAACTTGGGCTGGAACAGGGCGATGACGTCTTGCGCCAGGGTGTCTGCCTCCAGCATCCGTCCCATGCCCTCTTCGCCGCAGGCCTGCATGCCGCTTGCGGGCCCCAACAGGGTCACCCCGTCGGAGGTTAGCTGTCGCAGGTTGCGTTGCGTCGCCGCGTGCGACCACATTTGCTTGTTCATTGCAGGTGCGACCAGCAGCGGGCAATCGCGTGCCAAGCACAAGGTGGAAAGCAGGTCATTGGCGAAGCCGTGCGCCAGTCTGGCGATAAAGTCCGCTGTCGCAGGTGCGATCACGATGGCGTCGGCACGTCGGCTGCCATGAATGTGCGCCATGCCTTTCTCGCCCTGCCATTGGTCGATCAATACCGGCTGCCCGGTCAGCGCCTGCATCGTGGCGGGTGTGATGAAGTGCGTTGCCGCCTCGGTCATTGCGACCTGCACCTCAATGCCTTGCTTCGCCAGCAGGCGTGCCAACTCTGCGGCCTTGTAGGCAGCAATGCCGCCGGTGATGCCTAGCACAATGCGCTTTGTCTGGGTCATGTCCATAATGCCGCGCATCTTAGCAAGAAAGTGCCCTGCATGCGGGCGTGTCGGGAAACGGAGCCCGGCAACCGGAGGAATCGGCATTTATGGGGGCCGCAGGCATTTTGAATTCGTGCCTGGGTTGTTGCGGCGGCAAGGCTATGGGTGATCAGCCTGCAAAGTATGGAAAATCATCCGGTCCCCGGATATATTGACCATGATTATTGTAAGGTTTAACTTGCCTCCGTGATCCTCTGTGCCGGTCGCGGTTTTGCAGGAGATAAGGTATGGGTATAACTGAATGGCCTGTCGGCGAACGCCCTCGGGAAAAATTGTTGCAGCGCGGCGCGGCCGCATTGTCGGATGCCGAGTTGCTGGCGATCTTCCTGCGCACCGGAGTGATTGGCAAGAGCGCGGTCGATCTGGCGCGCGATCTGCTCGCACGCTTCGGTTGTCTCACGCAGATGTTTGCCGCCGGAGAGCGGGAATTCTGCGAAATACATGGTGTGGGGCAGGCCAAGTATGTGCAGTTGCAGGCGGTGCTGGAAATGTCCCGGCGTGCCTTGCAAGAGGAGATGCAGGCCGGGGACGCGCTGAGTTCGCCGCGCGCCGTGCGCGATTATCTGCAACTGTTGTTGCGTGCACGGCAGCAGGAAGTGTTTATTGCAATCTTCCTTGATGCGCAGCATCGCGTGATTTCGACGGAAGAACTGTTTCAGGGAAGCTTGACGCAGACCAGTGTCTTCCCGCGCGAAGTGGTGAAGCGGGCGTTGCATCATAATGCCGCGGCCGTCATCTTCGCGCACAATCATCCCTCCGGGGTGGCTGAGCCGAGCGATGCGGATCGGCTGTTGACCGGAGCACTGGCGCAATCGCTGCAGCTGGTGGATGTGCGGGTGCTGGATCATTTCATCGTGGCCGGGGGGGCGGGCTGCCTGTCGTTGGCGGAAAGAGGCCTGTTGTGAAAGGCGGGAATGGGCCAGGCTGGCCTGCTTCTTGCTAAAATTCCGTAGATTCCCTTTGACAAGGTGCGCAGTTATCTGGATAATCGCGCGCTCTTTAATGGAGGGGTGGCCGAGTGGTTAAAGGCAGCAGACTGTAAATCTGCCCTCTCAGAGTACGAAGGTTCGAATCCTTCCCCCTCCACCAGGTTTTGCGGTTTGCTGTTTTAGTGGGCTGGTGTTGTGTTTACGCGGGAGTAGCTCAATGGTAGAGCTGAAGCCTTCCAAGCTTATGACGAGGGTTCGATTCCCTTCTCCCGCTCCAGTTTTTCGCTTGCCCATGTGGCTCAGTGGTAGAGCACTCCCTTGGTAAGGGAGAGGTCGTGAGTCCGATTCTCACCATGGGCACCAAGTTTTTTATTGTAAATAATGTTTGGCATTGATAAGGGATAAATCATGGCAAAGAGCAAATTTGAACGTACGAAGCCGCACGTGAACGTAGGGACGATCGGACACGTAGACCACGGCAAGACCACGCTGACGGCGGCGATCACGACTGTATTGTCGAAGAAGTTTGGCGGCGAAGCCAAGGCCTACGACCAGATTGATGCGGCGCCGGAAGAAAAGGCGCGCGGCATTACTATTAATACGGCCCACGTTGAATACGAAACGGCCAACCGCCACTACGCGCACGTTGACTGCCCGGGCCACGCCGACTACGTCAAGAATATGATCACCGGTGCAGCGCAGATGGACGGCGCGATCCTGGTAGTGTCTGCGGCCGACGGTCCGATGCCCCAGACCCGCGAGCACATCCTGCTGGCGCGTCAGGTGGGCGTACCCTACATCATTGTGTTCATGAACAAATGCGACATGGTGGACGATGCCGAACTGCTGGAACTGGTCGAAATGGAAGTGCGCGAACTGCTCTCCAAATACGACTTCCCCGGCGACGACATCCCCATCATCAAGGGCTCCGCCCTGAAGGCAGTTGAAGGCGACCAGGGCGAACTGGGCGAACCGTCCATCATGCGCCTGGCCGAAGCACTGGACACCTACATCCCGACACCGGAGCGTGCCATTGACGGCGCCTTCCTGATGCCCGTGGAAGACGTATTCTCCATCTCCGGCCGCGGCACCGTGGTAACGGGCCGTATTGAGCGCGGCATCGTCAAGGTTGGCGATGAACTGGAAATCGTGGGCATCAAGCCGACCCTGAAGACCACCTGCACTGGCGTGGAAATGTTCCGCAAACTGCTCGATCAAGGTCAGGCGGGCGACAACGTGGGCGTACTGCTGCGCGGCACCAAGCGCGAAGAAGTCGAGCGCGGCCAGGTTCTGGCCAAGCCCGGTTCCATCACCCCGCACACCAAGTTCACGGCGGAGATCTACGTTCTGGGCAAGGATGAGGGCGGTCGTCATACGCCGTTCTTCCAGGGCTACCGTCCGCAGTTCTACTTCCGTACGACGGACGTGACGGGTGCGGTCGAACTGCCTGCGGGAACCGAGATGGTGATGCCTGGCGACAACGTCAGCATCACGGTGAACCTGATCAACCCGATCGCGATGGAAGAAGGGCTGCGCTTCGCGATTCGCGAAGGCGGTCGTACCGTCGGCGCAGGTGTGGTTGCCAAGATCATCGAATAGCAGGATTCGGGATTCTGGATGCGGGATGCGGGAGCGAGCTTCTGAATCCTGCATCCGGTATCCGCATCCCAATTTTTAGGCCAGTAGCTCAATTGGTAGAGTATCGGTCTCCAAAACCGAGGGTTGGGGGTTCGAGACCCTCCTGGCCTGCCAGTTAGAATAGTAAACGGACAGTTAATACATGGCTGACAAGATCAAATTGCTGGTTGCATTTCTGTTCGTCGTGGCCGGTGTGGCTGGCTACTATGCATTGCAGGATAGCGCCGCGGTGTTGCGCGTGCTGTCGGTGCTGCTCGGTGTATTGCTGGCTGCGGGCATGTTCTGGACGACTGCATCCGGCAAGCAGTTCTTCGGATTTGCGGGCGATTCGGTGAGAGAGGCAAAGCGCGTCGTTTGGCCCTCGCGTAAAGAGACGATACAGACCACGGCAGTGGTGATTGTGTTTGCGGTGGTCATGGCGCTGTTCCTGTGGGCGGTAGATGCGAGTCTGCTGATGATCGTCAATAAATTGATGGGACGGAGTGAGTGATGGCCAAGCGCTGGTATGTGGTGCATACGTACTCGCAGTTCGAGAAGAGCGTACAGCGTGCCTTGCTGGAACGCATCGCGCGCGAAGGAATGGAAGACCTGTTCGGTCAGATTCTCGTTCCGGTAGAGGAAGTGGTTGAGCTGAAGTCGGGTCAGAAGAGCATCAGCGAGCGCAAATTTTTCCCGGGTTACGTTCTGGTGGAAATGGACATGACCGACGAGAGTTGGCACCTGGTGAAGAATACGCCCAAGGTCACCGGCTTCCTAGGTGGTTCGGCGATGAAGCCGACGCCTATCAGCCAAAAGGAAGTCGACAACATCATGTCGCAGATGCAGGCGGGTGTTGAAAAGCCGCGTCCCAAGGTGTTGTTCGAGGTGGGCGAGGCGGTGCGTGTCAAGGAAGGTCCGTTCACGGACTTTCATGGCATGGTGGAAGACGTCAATTACGACAAGAGTAAGTTGCGGGTGGCGGTCACCATTTTTGGTCGCTCGACACCGGTGGAACTGAATTTCGGGCAGGTTGAAAAGGCGTGACATGTGAAAAGTGAAAGTGAAACGCAGGGCCGCGGTCTATTTCGTTTCACGTTTCACGTTTCACGTTTCACATGGCGGTAAACGGGGAGCGTATCGGAGCGGTGGCGGTATGCGTTTAACCCACTAAGCAAGGAGTAGTGACGTGGCAAAGAAAATCGTCGGTTTTATCAAGTTGCAAGTCCCGGCCGGTAAGGCCAATCCCAGTCCTCCCATTGGTCCGGCACTCGGCCAGCGTGGCCTGAACATCATGGAGTTCTGCAAGGCGTTCAATGCGCAAACACAGGGTGTCGAGCCCGGCCTGCCCATCCCGGTGGTGATCACCGCGTTTGCGGACAAGAGCTTTACTTTCGTCATGAAGACTCCGCCCGCGACCATTCTGATCAAGAAGGCCGCCGGCGTGCAAAAGGGCAGCAAGACGCCGCATACCGACAAGGTCGGCAAGCTGACCCGCAAGCAGGCGGAAGATATCGCCAAAGCCAAGCAGCCTGACCTGACGGCAGCTGACCTGGATGCCGCGGTGCGCACCATAGCCGGTAGCGCGCGCAGCATGGGCATTACCGTGGAAGGGGTGAAATAACATGGCACAAGTTTCCAAACGTTACAAGGCGCTCGCCGCCAAGATTGATCGCAACAAGCTGTACGCACTGGACGAGGCGCTGAAGCTGGTGAAAGAGACCGCCAAGGCCAAGTTCGACGAGTCCATCGACGTGGCAGTGAACCTCGGCATCGACGCCAAGAAGTCCGACCAACTGGTGCGCGGCTCCGTGGTGTTGCCCAAGGGAACCGGCAAGACCATGCGCGTGGCAGTGTTCGCGCAGGGCGCCAAGGCTGAAGAAGCTAGGGCAGCGGGTGCCGATATCGTCGGTTTCGACGACCTAGCCGAAAGCATCAAGGCAGGGAAGATGGATTTCGACGTGGTGGTGGCTTCTCCCGATGCAATGCGTATCGTCGGCCAGTTGGGTCAGATTCTCGGCCCGCGCGGTTTGATGCCAAATCCGAAAGTGGGTACGGTGACTGCCGATGTAGCTGGTGCGGTGAAGAATGCCAAGGCCGGTCAAGTGCAATACCGCACGGACAAGAACGGCATTGTGCAATGCACCATCGGTCGTGCTTCGTTCACGCCGGAAGCGTTGCGCGAGAACATGCTGGCATTGATTGATGCGTTGAACAAGGCCAAACCTACCGCATCCAAGGGGGTGTACCTGAGAAAGGTGGCGATCTCCAGCACCATGGGTGTCGGGATTCGCGTGGAGCAGGCCAGCCTGGTTGCGTAATGTATTGAATTTGGCGGCGGGGTTTTCCCCGCTGTCATTTGTTCTTTGACTGCTGGCAGTACAGGCAGATTATCAAAGACCGTTGGTGTCGGAGGCGATGTTGGCCCGAGACTTAATTGGCAGCAAGTGGGCCGACCCACGTAGATGGTGTGCCCGCAAGCAGGAGTCAGTGTTGTTCCCTGCCTTGAGGACGCGGTCGTTAATCAAGGGATATCAAACTACGGTGCGATATTCCGATGTGAAGATGGAGGAAGACTTTGGGTCTTAATCTGCAAGAAAAGCAAGCGGTGGTCGCGGAAGTCAGCGCACAAGTGGCGCAAGCTCAGACTATCGTGCTGGCTGAGTATCGCGGCATCGAAGTCGGCGACATCACTAGGCTGCGTGCCAATGCACGGCAGTCCGGTGTGTATTTCCGCGTGGTCAAGAACACGCTGGCTCGTCGCTCGGTGCAAGGCACTCCTTTTGAAGCGTTGGCAGAAAAGATGGTGGGGCCGTTGGTTTACGGCATCAGCGCCGATCCTGTCGCCGCCGCGAAAGTGGTGCACGATTTCGCCAAGGCAAACGAAAAGCTGGTGATCACGGCAGGTGCTTTCAATGGCAAGGTGCTGGACAAGGCGGGTGTTTCGGCACTGGCCACTGTACCTTCCAAGGAAGTGCTGCTGGCGCAACTGTGTGGCCTGTTGCAATCGCCAGTTTCCGGTTTGGCCCGCGTACTCGCTGCAGTGGCAGAAAAGAATACTGCCGCCGCTTAATTTATTTCGATCTCTTAATTCAGGAAGAACAACATGGCATTCGATAAAGACGCATTTTTGGCAGCACTGGACAGCATGTCCGTGCTGGAATTGAACGAGCTGGTAAAGGCAATCGAAGAGAAGTTTGGCGTTTCCGCTGCCGCGATGGCGGCTCCTGCTGCTGGTGGCGGTGCTGCTGCCGGTGCTGCTGCTGTTGAGCAGACCGAGTTCACTGTGACCCTGAAGGCTGCTGGCGACCAAAAGGTGAACGTGATCAAGGTCGTGCGCACGATCACCGGTCTGGGCCTGAAGGAAGCCAAGGATCTGGTTGACGGTGCACCGAAGGTAGTCAAGGAAGGCATCAGCAAGGCCGATGCCGACGCGATCGCCAAGCAACTGATCGAAGCTGGCGCAACCGCTGAAGTCAAGTAAGCCCAGCGTTTGCAGAGAGGCTGACGGAAAACCCGTCAGCCTTTTGCCGCTTCTGGAAACAAAAGTTGAATGCTGCGTCAGGGCGTGTAGAAGTTAATGGCTAAGCGGTGCGTTGCGCCGATTGCCCCTTACCTTTTCCTTCTGTTAGTGGAGATACCATGAGCTATTCTTTTACCGAGAAAAAACGTATTCGTAAAAGTTTTGCAAAGCGCATCGGCGCCTTGCCGGTGCCGTTCTTACTGTCCACCCAGTTGGAATCTTACAGTGATTTCCTGCAGGCTTGGGTTGCGCCGGAGCAGCGCAAGAACGAAGGTCTGCAAGCCGCGTTCAATTCGATATTTCCGATCGAAAGCCACACCAAATTTGCGCGCTTGGACTTCGTCAGTTACGCTCTTGGCATGCCGCCATTCGACGTGCGCGAGTGCCAGCAGCGCGGTCTGACCTATGCATCGCCGCTGCGCGCGCGCGTGCGCCTGACCATCCTTGACAAGGAAGCCTCCAAGCCAACCGTGAAAGAAGTGAAAGAGCAGGAAGTCTATATGGGCGAGATCCCGTTGATGACCCATACCGGCTCGTTTGTGATCAACGGTACCGAGCGCGTGATCGTGTCGCAGTTGCACCGTTCGCCCGGCGTGTTCTTCGAGCACGACCGCGGCAAAACCCATTCCTCCGGCAAATTGCTGTTTTCCGCGCGCGTGATTCCGTATCGCGGTTCTTGGCTGGATTTCGAATTCGACGCCAAGGACTTCGTGTATTTCCGTATTGACCGCCGTCGCAAGATGCCGGTGACCATTCTGCTGAAGTCGCTGGGTTATACGCCGGAACAGATTTTGCAGATGTTCTTCCAGTTCGACACCTTCCACTTTGGCAAGAAGGGCATTCAGTTTGAAGTGGTTCCCGAGCGTCTGCGCGGAGAAATCGCCCGCTTCGACATCGAAGGCAAAGGCAAGCTCATCGTCGCCAAGGATAAGCGCATCACCGTGCGCCATATCCGCGAGATGCAGGAAGCGGGTATCGACAAGCTGACCGTGGGTGAGGAATTCCTGGTCGGTCGCGTACTGGCGCACAACATCGTGGACAAGGACAGCGGCGAGATCATTGCCAATGCCAATGATGAAATCACCGAGACCCTGCTGGGCAAGGTGGAAGCTGCTGGTGTGAGCAAGATCAATACGCTGTATACGAACGATCTGGATCAGGGAGCATTCATCTCGCAAACCTTGCGCACGGACGAAACGACGGACCAGTGGACAGCGCGCGTGGCGATCTACCGCATGATGCGCCCAGGCGAACCGCCTACCGAAGACGCAGTGGAAGCATTGTTCAACGGCCTGTTCTTCAATGAAGACCGCTACGACCTGTCGGCCGTGGGCCGCATGAAGTTCAATCGCCGTGTTGGACGCGAAGAGCTGACGGGTGCCGTTATTCTCTCCAACGAGGACATCGTCGAAGTGATCCGCATTCTGGTCGAATTGCGTAATGGCCGTGGCGAGATCGACGATATCGACCATCTGGGTAACCGTCGCGTGCGCGCAGTCGGCGAGTTGGCTGAGAACCAGTTCCGTACCGGTCTGGCTCGCGTTGAACGCGCCGTGAAGGAACGTCTGGGGCAGGCCGAAGCTGACAATCTGATGCCGCATGACCTGATCAACGCCAAGCCGATCTCGGCAGCGGTAAAAGAGTTCTTCGGTTCGTCGCAGTTGTCGCAGTTCATGGACCAGACCAATCCGCTTGCGGAAGTAACGCACAAGCGCCGGATTTCCGCTCTGGGCCCGGGTGGCCTGACGCGCGAGCGCGCGGGCTTTGAAGTGCGCGACGTGCATCCGACCCATTACGGACGCGTGTGCCCGATCGAAACACCGGAAGGTCCGAACATCGGCCTGATCAACTCGCTGGCACTGTATGCGCGCACCAACGAATACGGTTTCATCGAGACGCCTTATCGCCGGGTTTCCAAGAGCCGTGCGACGGACGATGTGGACTACCTGTCCGCGATCGAAGAGGGCAAGTTCACCATCGCCCAGGCGAATGCCGAGCTGGACAAGAAGGGCCACTTCACCAACGATATCGTCTCCGCACGTCAACACAACGAGTTCGTGCTGGCCGAGCCGGGCAATATCGAATACATGGACGTGGCGCCGGCGCAGGTGGTGTCCGTCGCCGCGTCGCTGATCCCGTTCCTGGAGCATGACGATGCGAACCGCGCCTTGATGGGTGCCAACATGCAACGCCAGGCCGTGCCCGTGCTGCGCGCCGAAAAGGCGCTGGTCGGTACCGGTATCGAACGTACCGTGGCAGTGGACTCCGGCACTGCGGTGCAGGCCTGGCGCGGTGGTCGCGTCGACTATGTGGATTCCGGCCGGATTGTTGTTCGCGTCAATGACGATGAAACCAATGCTGGCGAAGTCGGCGTGGACATTTACAACCTGACCAAGTACACCCGTTCCAACCAGAACACCAATATCAACCAGCGCCCGCTGGTGCGCGTGGGTGACGAGATTGCCCGCGGTGATGTGGTGGCTGACGGCGCTTCGACCGACATGGGTGAGCTGGCGCTGGGCCAGAACATGATGGTCGCGTTCATGCCGTGGAACGGCTACAACTTCGAAGACTCGATCCTGATCTCCGAGCGCGTGGTTGCCGAGGACCGCTTCACTTCAATCCACATCGAAGAGCTGACGGTGATGGCGCGTGACACCAAGCTAGGTACGGAAGAGATCACGCGCGACATCCCCAACCTGTCGGAAGCGCAGATGGCGCGTCTGGATGAGTGCGGCATCGTGCACATCGGCGCAGAAGTCGGCGTGGGTGATGTGCTGGTGGGCAAGGTCACACCCAAGGGCGAGACCCAGTTGACGCCGGAAGAAAAGCTGTTGCGCGCGATTTTTGGCGAGAAGGCTTCCGATGTGAAGGATACTTCGCTGCGCGTCAAGGCCGGTATTTCCGGTACCGTGATCGACGTGCAAGTGTTTACCCGCGAAGGCCTGCAACGCGACAAGCGTGCGCAGCAGATCATCGACGACGAACTGGCGCGCTACAAGAAAGACTTGGCCGACCAGATGCGTATTGTCGAGGCCGACCTGTTTGCACGTCTGGAGAAACTGCTGCACAACAAGATTGCAAACGGCGGACCAAAGAAGCTGGCCAAGGGTACTAAGCTGAACAAGGAATACCTGCACAGCATTGAGCATCATCAATGGTTCGACATCCGTGTTGCTGATGACGATGTGGCTGCCCAACTGGAGCAGGTCAAGGAAGCGCTGGCGCAGAAACGCGTCGAATTCGATGCCGCGTTCGAACTGAAGAAGAAGAAGCTGACGCAAGGCGACGAGCTGCAGGCCGGCGTGCAGAAGATGGTCAAAGTGTATGTGGCGGTGAAGCGCCGCCTGCAGCCGGGCGACAAGATGGCCGGACGCCACGGTAACAAGGGTGTGGTGTCGCGCATCGTGCCGGTGGAAGACATGCCGCGCATGGCCGACGGCACTACCGTCGATGTGGTGCTGAATCCGTTGGGCGTGCCCTCGCGCATGAACATCGGCCAGGTGCTGGAAGTGCATCTGGGTTGGGCGGCGAAGGGGCTGGGCAAGAAGATCGGGCAGATGCTGGAAGCGCAAGCCAAGACCGCCGAGGTGCGCAAGTTCCTCGGCAGGATATACAAGGGCGACCAGGCCGACGAGATCGCGACCTTCAGCGACGAAGAAGTGGTTGAATTGTGCCGCAATCTGCGCGCGGGCGTGCCATTCGCGACCCCGGTATTCGACGGTGCCAGCGAGGAAGAAATCAAGGACCTGCTGGAACTGGCCGACCTGCCGCGTTCCGGACAGATCCAGTTGTACGATGGCCGTACCGGCGACCCGTTCGACCGAAAGGTGACCGTGGGTTACATGCACGTGCTGAAGCTGCACCACCTGGTTGACGACAAGATGCACGCACGTTCGACCGGTCCGTACAGTCTGGTCACGCAGCAGCCGCTGGGCGGCAAGGCGCAGTTTGGTGGCCAGCGCTTCGGTGAGATGGAAGTGTGGGCGCTGGAAGCATACGGTGCGGCATACACGCTGCAGGAAATGCTCACCGTCAAGTCGGATGACGTAAACGGTCGTACCAAGGTGTACGAGAACATCGTCAAGGGCGAACACAAGATCGACGCGGGCATGCCGGAATCGTTCAACGTGCTCACCAAGGAAATCCGCTCGCTGGGTATCGATATCGATCTGGAACGCCATTAATACGGGAATCTGGATGCGGGATGCGGGATTTGGCCAAATGCCTTCCTGAATCCAGTATCCGGCATCCTAAATCCTTGATAAGGAGTTACAAATGAAAGCATTGCTGGATTTATTCAAGCAGGTTACACAGAAGGAAGAGTTCGACACGATCAAGATCGGCCTGGCCTCTCCCGAAAAGATTCGTTCGTGGTCCTACGGCGAAGTGAAGAAGCCGGAAACCATCAACTACCGTACCTTCAAGCCGGAGCGTGATGGCCTGTTCTGCGCCAAGATATTCGGACCGGTAAAGGATTACGAATGCCTGTGCGGCAAGTACAAGCGCCTCAAGCATCGTGGCGTGATCTGCGAAAAATGCGGCGTCGAAGTCACCCTGTCCAAAGTGCGTCGCGAGCGCATGGGCCACATCGAACTGGCGTCGCCAGTCGCGCACATCTGGTTCCTGAAATCGCTGCCGTCGCGTCTGGGCATGGTGCTGGACATGACCCTGCGCGATATCGAGCGCGTGCTGTACTTTGAAGCCTATGTCGTGACCGAGCCCGGCATGACGCCGCTGAACCGCGGCCAGTTGCTGTCGGAAGACGACTACCTCGCCAAGCTGGAAGAGTACGGCGACGAATTCTACTGCAGTGATGGGCGCGGAAGGTGTGCGCGCATTGCTACGTGCGCTGGATGTGCCGGCCGAAGTCGAGAAGCTGCGCGCCGAACTGGAAGCGACCAGCTCGGAGACCAAGATCAAGAAATACGCGAAGCGCCTGAAAGTGCTGGAAGCGTTCATGCAGTCCGGCATCAAGCCGGAGTGGATGGTGATGGAAGTACTGCCGGTGTTGCCGCCGGAATTGCGTCCGCTGGTGCCGCTGGACGGCGGCCGTTTTGCGACTTCCGACCTGAACGATCTGTATCGCCGCGTGATCAACCGCAACAATCGTCTGAAACGCCTGCTCGAATTGAAGGCGCCGGAAATCATCGTGCGCAACGAGAAGCGCATGCTGCAGGAAGTCGGTCGACTCGCTGCTGGACAACGGCCGTCGCGGCAAGGCCATGACCGGCGCCAACAAGCGTCCGCTGAAATCGCTGGCCGACATGATCAAGGGCAAGGGCGGTCGTTTCCGCCAGAACTTGCTGGGCAAGCGCGTGGACTATTCGGGCCGTTCCGTGATCGTGGTGGGTCCACAGTTGAAACTGCACCAGTGTGGCCTGCCCAAGAAGATGGCGCTGGAATTGTTCAAGCCGTTCATTTTCGAGCGTCTGGAAAAGATGGGCCTGGCGACCACGATCAAGGCCGGCAAGCGCATGGTCGAGGCAGAAGAGCCGATCGTGTGGGACATCCTGGAAGAAGTCATTCGCGAACATCCGGTCATGTTGAACCGCGCGCCGACGCTGCACCGTCTGGGTATCCAGGCATTCGAGCCTATCCTGATCGAGGGCAAGAGCAATACGTCGAAGTCGAGCGGCAACAGGAACAAG
>CAVRYQ010000091.1:0-34639 GCA_963725375.1 uncultured Pseudomonadota bacterium
CTACCAGATTTGCGCCGTAGTGCTCCAGCCATAGCGATTTCCACACCAGCTTTGCGCCTGGCTGGGGGTGAAGCGGCGCGACCGCGATAGCGGTCAATGGGGTGTCTCTTGCTGCTCAATATACTGTTCAATTACCGACAATGGAGCGCCACCACAAGTAATGATGCAATAACTCCGGCTCCAGAATACGGGCTTTCCCAAATACACTTTTGACAACACCTCACCGAAGTCCCGGCGGATTAACCGACTGCTCACTGTTTTTAGATTATTCGCAAATATTGACGGAGCAACCTTTGGATTTAGCGATAACAGCAAATGCACATGATCAGCTTCCCCATTGAATTCCAGCAACTCGCAATCCCACTTTTCAGTTAGTTCAGTGCAAATTATTTTTAACCGTTCCAGCATCGCAGCAGAAATGCACTTTCGTCGATACTTCGTCACGATAACTAAATGGTAATTTAGATTATAAACGCAATGATATAAAGTCTTTATTGATTTTATTGTCATGGTAACTGTATTATAATTCACCCTCTAACACCGCTCTGGAAGAGCGCATTCGAGTGTACGGGGAAAGCAATAAATCACTTGGCTTTGCTGCTCAATGCAAAGAACTCACGTCATGGCGACAGCAGTGCGAAGCACTGGCTGCCGTCAATGCTCAATCACTTCAGGTCACACTCAAACGTCTTGACTTGGCTTATGCCGCATTTTTCCGTCGTGTCAAAGCGGGGGAAAAGGCTGGCTTTCCGCGTTTCAAAGCTGTTCGGCGTTTTAGCGGGTGGGGCTATAAGACTCATGGTGATGGCTGGCGTCTTCACGCTGGCGACAAGATGAAACACGGGCATGTCCGCCTGTCGGGCGTCGGCATGGTCAAATTAAGAGGGCAAGCGAGAACGCCGGGCGAAGTTAAAACCGCCGAAGTTCAGCACCAGGACGGGCACTGGCATTTGTCCGTTACCGTGGAATGCGAACCGCAGCGCACTGGCGGCACCGAAGCAATGGGAATGGACTGGGGACTGGAATCCTTTGCCACAGTTTGTTCTGGGGAAAACGATACGTTGTCGATAGCCAACCCGCGCTTTCTCGATAAGCCACAACGCCAAAAGCTCAAGGTGTTGCAGCAAGCTGTATCTCGCAAGAAGAACAAGCACACAAACAATCGCCGCAAGGCCGTTTCCTTGTTGTCAGCAGAATCCCGCCGCATTGCGAACCGCCGCAAAGATTTCTTGCACAAAACATCTGCTGATCTGGTTAAACGATACGGCCTGATCGCCACAGAACAGTTGAACGTCAAAAACATGACCGCTAATGCCGGAGAGTACAAAAAAGGATTGAACCGCAGTATTCTGGATACCGCACCGTCAACCTTTCTAAACCTGCTCAAGACCAAAGCGGAAGAAGCTGGGTCAATGTGGGTGGAAGTGCCGACTCGTCAGGTCAAGCCTAGCCAGACATGTCACCGGTGCGGTAGCCAGCGTAAAAAACTCCTGTCCGAACGGAAACATCAATGTGATTGCGGCGCAAGCTGTAGCAGGGATGAAAACGCGGCCAGGGTAATGTTACATTGGGCGTTATTTGGTAACGTCACCGGTCAGGAACTGTCCGAGGTGGGGAGCGGTTGTCGTTTAGCCGTGCAGAACCACGAAACTCCACCTATAGCCGCCTTAGCGGCTTAGGTGGATGTAGTTCATTGAATCTGCATTGCCGACCCGCGCGGAACACCCAACTCGGAACACTCAATTTTCACTTGGGCAAAAACATCAGCCCGACATTCCGGTACAGCGGGAATGTCGGGCTGATGCATTGTTCAACTTGTTTATTGCCAACAACCGGCAAGCATGCAACCCCGCAATTTCAGTGTGACCGAGATTATTGGGGCTGCACAGATGTCTTCTGTCAGTGGTCGCGATTCAGAATGCCTGTCACGCTGCCCGAACTACCCATCAAGAACATGCTGTAAACTCCTTGGGAGTTTAGTTGCAGAGCTGAAGTTGTTGAGTAAACATTAGGGCTCGTCGTCAAGATGGCGGGAACGCTGATTTCTACAATTCCTTGATTGAAATTTGTAGTTGGATCGGAGGCAGTTCCGACAGCAACAGCAGTCGTAATCGGGAGGTAGTTGTTATACAGGGTAACGGCGCTGCCGCCGTTGACGCCGTTCACCAAACGCATCTTCGCATAGCCGGCTGGCGGGAGCGTATTGTCGTCAATAAGGGGGTTACATGTACTCGCCGCTCCGGTTACCAGAATGGTCATGTCTTGACCGTTGCTGGTGACAGGAGTGCATACAACAGAACCGTTCAAGGTTATTGCCGTGCTCCCGTACGGAACGAGGGCATAAGTACCAACGTTTGAAGTGAAGGAAGAAGCGGTACCCAGCAGGGGAGTGTTGCTGCTGCCCGCAGTCGCAGCGGTGATGGTCGTCGTTGAACTGGCGGCGAGGCGTATGCGGGCATTGCCATTTTGTTTCGCAGCGACCGAACTCTGTTGATTTACGAGCAATCCGTCGACCAATGCACCGCCCGATGTGCCTGTCAGCACCACTGTCAAAATTTGCTGGGCGCTGAGCGTGATCGAAGGAATATCCAGCCGCAGGTCTGTCTTGTCACCCGCACCTGTTACCCAGATGTGATAGGTATTTTGTGGTATCTCAAGGTAGCCGGTCGTCCCGGCGACAGTTGAAAACAAGGGTAGAGCGGCGTTCAGTGCGGTCGAAACAGCACCCGGCGTATAAACATCGTCGGCTGTATTGACGTCCGTCGACCAATAGACATCCAGGTTTCCGGCATCTGCTGCCAGGTCCATTACGCGTATCCAGCCATCGGTGGCATACGTGGGCGCGGGTTGATTGTCGATCAATTGCGCCAGATGCAGTGTGCCTTGTCCTGAAGTGTAGGGATCCGATACATAGGCGAGCAGGGTATATGGAGTGCCCGCAGCGAACGAAAAATTGGTTGCCGCCGTCAGGGTTGTCGTTCCGGTGTTTTCCAGCTCCATCGTATAGGTACCCGAAGTGAGCGTCGTGTAGCCGCTGGCACCGCCGTACGGTACTGCCGAGGCGAGTACCGTGCCGCCAGTGACCATATTCAACGTAGTGCTGGCGCTGACTCCACTGACTCCGTTGACAAAGCGCACGGTGTTCTGCGTGCTGCCGCCGCCGCCGCCGCATCCTTGCAGCAGGCTTAAGACGAGCAGCAGGGGCAGGAAAGTCGATATTTGTTTCACTTTTTCTCCATTTCTTACTTTTGAATATGTTGGCATGCGCGCTCCCATCTGATCGGCTTCGGCATCCATTAACTGCATAAGTTTATCATCTGAACCGATCCGGCGTGTTTTTTCATCAGTCATATGTTTCGATTCATCGGGTTGCCAATTTCGGAAATTTCCTTTGCCGGCGGGGGCTCGTCTGGCGCGGAAAGGTCTAATCGGCGTACAGGTTCAATCCTCCCCCGCCTACCGCCGAGTAGTCGTAGAGACCGCCTGTTGTTATTGCATACAGCGGAGATAGTGTGGAGGGCGTAGGCGTAATGGATGCGGGTGCCCAGTTTATTCCATCGACGCTGTACATGATATTTTCCGCGTCGCCCACGGCAACGAATTCGCGCCCGACTGCATAGGTGACTGCATTCAGGTTTACAGTTGTTGGCAGGAAGGAATATTGCTGCTGGTTTGGCGAGTTCCACGTGATGCCATCTGCACTTGTGAGGACTGTGCCACTGTCACCGACTGCAACGAATGTGCCCGCAGCAGCCCCGTACGATATGCCCCTGAGGTTAACCGAGGTCATCGGGGTTTCAGTATTCCAGTTGATTCCATCCTTGCTATAGAGCACCGTACCCAATGCCCCGACGGCTACAAAAACGTTGCTGGCCAGCGTACTGCTATAGCCGTAAGTCATTCCATACAACGTGATTCCGGTCAATATCGGAGTCGTCCAGGTTCGTCCTCCGTCTTTACTGCTTATGATCGCGCCACCGTCTCCTGCTGCGACCACAAGACCGGCCCCGTTGTTTGCAATGGCATAGAGGGTTGGGATTATTGTGCCGCTGACGGTTGAATCAATCCACTCAAGCTGGTTTGAAGGGCTGGTCGGGGATGGAGAAAGCCATAACGTGCTCCCGTTGACGCCCACGCTCACGAAGTGCTGATTGACACTGTCATAAGTGATCGCATAGAGATCCGCACCTTGGAAATTGGCCACTGGGGTCCAATTGCTACCGTCGGTGCTTGAAAACGAAATGCCGCCCAGGCCGACATCGACGAACATGGTTCCGATGGCTCCATACGCAACGCCGCGCAGGTCGTTTGCGCCGGTATTCGCACCGGTGGTCCACGTTGCTCCCGCCAATCTGGGCGTAGCCAGCAGCGCAGCCGAACCCGAACCTCCGGGCCCGCCGTTCGTTCTTCCATTGACCGTGAAGGAATATTCCGTGCCGTTAACCAGCTTTGAGACTGATGCGGGCGAAGCCACGTTGACAACCGTAGTACACCCGTTCAACGATGAGCAGTTCAGGGGGGTAACGCCGGTACCGTTAAATATAGCGGCCCATACCCAATACTCAACGCCGGGTACCGGGGTCCATGTCACGACAACCCTGCTGTCTTTTGCCGCGACGGACACACCGCCAGGGGGAGGTGCAGAATTGCCACCGCTCCCGAAGCAGCCACCCAGTGAAATGGCGAGAACGATGACGACGATGAATCCAAAGAATCTTTTCATTTCACGATAACTCAACATTACTGCCTGGATTAAAAACAAAGGCGCATTTTAGATCAATGGCACCAGCCATGCTTGATTGTATCAATATATTTACTTTAGCCTCGGTAACGACATGCGATATGACTGGCAGATATTTGCTTGCTGCCGGTTGTTACTCACCTAACTTCATGTTTCTCGCGTAATGACAGGTGTAGCCGTGAGGATGCTTGACCAGGTATTTCTGGTGGTATTCCTCCGCGCGGTAAAACGCCTTGAAGGGCACGACTTCGGTGACCACTTTTACATTCCATTCGCCTGACGCCTCCACACTCGCGATGACTTCCTCCGCGATTTTTTTCTGCGCGTCGTTCAGGTAGAAGATCGCCGAGCGGTATTGCGTGCCGAGGTCGTTGCCTTGCCGGTTGCGAGTAGTGGGGTTGTGCATGCGGAAAAACTCGAACAACAGGTGGCGATAGGCAAGCAATCCAGGGTCGAATACGATCTTCAGCGATTCTGCGTGGCCGCTGTTTCCGGTCTTCACGATTTCATAGGTGGCATCCGGCGTATCGCCGCCGGTGTAGCCGACTTCAGTTTCCAGCACTCCCGGGATACGGCGCACCAGTTCTTCCATTCCCCAGAAGCAGCCTCCGGAGAGGCAGGCGGTTTGATTGGTGTCGTTCATGGTCGCTCCCTTGGTCTGGATTTGGCGCCGGTATCGCGTCGTGCGTAGACTGCCGCAGCTAGCGGCGTTCCTTTTTCATTGCCATCGCGGCTTCGCGCTTCGAATCCTTTTCGCGTTCGGTGGCTCTCTTGTCATGCTCCTTCTTTCCTTTTGCCAGGCCGATCTCGAGTTTGATGCGACCGCCCTTGTAGTGCATGTCCAGCGGCATGATGGTGTAGCCCGCGCGCTGGACTTTGCCGATGAGCTTGTCGATCTCGTGCCGGTGCATCAGCAGTTTGCGGGTGCGCACCGGGTCCGGGTGGATATGGGTAGAGGCGTTCAGCAGCGGGCTGATGTGCGAGCCGAACAGGTACAGCGCGCCGTCCTTGGTGGTGACATAGGCCTCCTTGAGCTGCACGCGCCCGTCGCGGATGGCCTTGACTTCCCAGCCTTCCAGCATGAGGCCTGCTTCATGTTTTTCTTCGATGAAGTACTCGTGAAAGGCTTTTTTGTTCTGGACGATGCTCATTGAAAGATGTGTTTTGCGTGGCGTTACGATATTCTATCAGTCTTTGATTTGGCGGCTTCGTAAAGCAATGGCATTGGTTGAGAAAACGGTTCTGGTTGCGCACACGGCGGAGCAGATGTTCAGGCTGGTGGACGAGGTGGAAGATTATCCGCAGTTCATGCCCTGGTGCGGAGGGGCGACCGTCAACGACATGCAGGGCACGACGATGCACGCCACGTTGCATATCAATTATCACCATATCAGGCAGCATTTCAGCACCCAAAACCAGCGCACGCCGCCTCACCGAATCGATATTGCCTTGATGGACGGGCCATTCCGGCATCTGGAGGGCAGTTGGCGATTCATCCCCCTGAGCGACGAAGCCTGTAAAATAGAGTTCCGTTTGCAATATGAGTTCTCCAACAAATTGCTCGAAAAGCTGGTGGGGCCGGTGTTTCATCATATCGCCAACACTTTTGTGGATGCTTTTATCCATCGTGCAGACAAGGTTTATGTGAAAAATGAGCGATGAAAAGATTTCCGTTGAATTGGTCTACGCGCTCCCCGCGCAACAGATGCTGGTGAAGACAGAAGTCCCCAGGGGAACGACCATCGCCGAAACTGTCCGGCTTTCCGGCATTCTGGACAAGTTTCCCGAGATCGATGTCGAAAAAGGGAAGTTCGGCATCTTCGGCAAATTGAGCAAGACCGACACGGTGCTGCGTGAGAAGGATCGCGTCGAGATCTATCGTCCCTTGATCGCCGACCCGAAGGAAGTGCGCCGCAAACGCGCCGAAGAGGGCAAGGCGATGAAGAAGGGCGGCGGTGACCTCTGATGCTGGATTATGACCTGCATTGCCATTCCAATGTTTCGGACGGGACCCTTGCGCCGGCCGATGTCGTGCTGCGCGCTGCCGGACGCCAAGTCAGGGTATTGGCCCTGACCGACCACGATGACGTGGCAGGTCTTCATGAGGCTGCCGATGTCGCCCGGAAACATGGCATCGAATTCATCAACGGCGTCGAAATTTCCGTGACCTGGCGCAAGCACACGCTGCATATTGTTGGCCTGCATATCGATCCGGAATATCCGGCGCTGGTCGACGGCTTGCGCAGCATCCGCAGCGGGCGCAGGCATCGTGCCGAACTCATGGCGGAATCGCTGGCCCGCAGCGGTATTGGCGGCGTGCTGGAGGGCGCTTTGCGCTATGCCTCCAACCCGGACATGATCGGGCGTACCCATTTTGCGCGTTATATGGTTGAGGCCGGGCACTGCAAGGATGTACGCAGCGTCTTCAACCGTTACCTGGTGAAGGGCAAACCGGGCTACGTTGCGCATACCTGGGCGGACTTGCAGGATGCCATCTCGTGGATCAAGGGCAGCGGGGGGGTCGCGGTACTGGCGCATCCCGGCCGTTATACCGCCGGACGCAATGCCATGGGCAGAACGACGCTGCTCGAACTGCTGAAGGAATTTGCGGAACTGGGCGGGCAAGGCATCGAAGTGGTGAGCGGCAGCCATACGCCGCCGCAATATGCCGAGTTTGCGCGCTATGCCGGGGAGTTCGACCTGTTGTGTTCCTGCGGCTCGGATTTTCACGGGCCTGAGGAAAGTTACCGCGATCTCGGGCGGTTGCCGGATTTTCCATTGGAGTGCCGACCGGTGTGGTCGCTCTGGGAAGAAAGCGCAGCGTAATTCATGGCACAATTTTTTTCCGTCCATCCGGACAACCCGCAGCCACGCCTGATCAAACAGGCGGCCGAAATGTTGCACAAGGGTGCAGTGATCGTGTACCCCACCGATTCCGGCTATGCCCTCGGCTGCCACCTGGACGATAAAGAGGCCGTCACACGGATGCGCCAGATACGCGGACTGGATGAAAAACACCTGATGACATTGATGTGCCGCGACCTGTCGGAACTGGCGCACTATGCAAAAGTGGATAACGCGCAGTTCAGGCTGTTGAAGAACAACACGCCGGGCAGTTACACATTCATACTGGAAGCGACCAGGGAAGTTCCGCGGCGCTTGCAGCATCCCAAACGCAGTACGATAGGCCTGCGCATTCCCGATCATCCGGTTGCACTGGCCTTGCTGGCGGAATTGGGGGAGCCGCTGCTTAGTTCCACACTGATCTTGCCGGAAGAAGAGCAGCCTCTGACCGATGTGGCGGAGATACGCGAACGTCTGGAGCAATTGGTCGGGCTGGTTATTGAAGGTGGTACAGTTGGCGCCGAGTCGACCACGGTGATTGACTTGACGGGCGATATGCCGGTATTGGTGCGGCGCGGCAAGGGGCCGATCGCACATTTGGGAATCGAGGAATAAATGAATTTCGACGCATTGATCCAGACCGTAGCGCTTGCAGCCATACCGGTGCTGTTTGCCATTACCCTGCATGAGGCGGCGCACGGTTATGCTGCGCGTCATTTTGGCGATATGACGGCGTATGCAGAGGGGCGGATTTCGTTGAATCCCATGCGCCATATCGATCCCCTCGGCACGATCCTGCTGCCGCTGCTGACACTGTTTGTCGGCGGCATCCTGTTCGGCTGGGCGAAGCCGGTGCCAGTCAACTTTTCTGCATTGCGCAATCCCAAGAAGGACATGCTCTGGGTGGCCTTGGCTGGACCCGCCGCCAATCTGGTCATGGCGTTGTTCTGGGGCGCCATGTTCAAGGTGGCCGTGAGCATGCCCGGCAGTTATTTTGCCGAGCCTCTGCTGGGCATGGCGCAGTTCGGCGTTACAATCAACGCCATTTTGCTGGTGCTGAATCTGTTGCCTCTGCCGCCGCTGGACGGCGGTCGCGTTGCGATCAGCCTGTTGCCGCATCGGCAGGCTTTCCAGTTGGCGAAAGTGGAACCGTACGGGCTGGTCATCCTTATCGCGCTTGCGGTGATCCCGGTCGGCGGGCAACCGCTCCTGAGCTGGGTGCTTTCGCCGCTGGTGAGCGCATTCATCCGCATCATCGAAACGATTTTTTAACGTGAAACAGGACTATGTTTGCTGATCGAGTTTTATCCGGAATGCGCCCCACGGGCAGTCTGCACCTGGGGCATTACCATGGCGTATTGAAAAACTGGGTGGAGATGCAGCACCAGTTCGAATGTCTGTTCTTCGTGGCCGACTGGCATGCGTTGACCACGCACTACGACACGCCGCAAATCATCGAGCAGAATGTGTGGGACATGGTCATCGACTGGCTCGGAGCCGGCGTTGATCCGGCACAAGCCACCTTGTTTATCCAGTCACGCGTGCCGGAGCATGCCGAACTCCATCTGCTGCTGTCCATGATCACGCCGCTGGGGTGGCTGGAACGCATGCCGACCTACAAGGATCAGCAGGAAAAGCTGGCCAGCAAGGATTTGTCCACCTACGGATTCCTGGGTTATCCGCTGCTGATGAGTTCGGATGTCCTGATCTATCGCGCCACCCAGGTGCCGGTGGGAGAAGACCAGGTACCGCACATCGAATTCACCCGCGAGCTGGCGCGCCGCTTCAACCATATCTACGGACGCGAGCCGGGTTTTGAGGAAAAAGCGGAAGCTGCGATCAAGAAGCTGGGCAGTAAGAAAGGCAAACTGTACAAGGAATTGCGCACGCGCTTCCAGGAGCAGGGCGACGGCGAGGCGCTGGAGTCCGCCAAGTCCTTGCTGGACGAGCAGCAGAGCCTGAGCCTCGGTGATCGGGAGCGCCTGTTCGGCTTCCTTGAGGGAGGCGGCAAGATGATCCTGTCGGAACCGCAGGCCATGCTGACAGCGGCATCGAAAATGCCGGGTCTGGACGGCCAGAAGATGTCCAAATCCTACGGCAACACTATCAGCCTGCGCGAGGATGAGGCCACGGTGAGCAAAAAGATCCGCACCATGCCAACCGACCCGGCGCGCATCCGGCGCACCGATGCGGGCAATCCGGACAGATGCCCGGTATGGCAATTGCACCAGATATATTCCACCGATGCCATCAAGCAGTGGGCTCAGCAGGGATGCCGCAGCGCCGGCATCGGCTGCATCGAATGCAAACAGCCTGTCATCGATGCCGTGCTGGAAGAGCAGAAGCCCATGCGTGAACGCGCGCAACTCTATCTGGACGACCCGAGCCTGGTGCGCAACATCATCGCCGACGGTTGCGAAAAGGCGCGCAAGCTTGCCGGCGAGACCATGCGCGACGTGCGCGAGGCGATGGGCCTGGGTTACAGTTGAGATGGAAGCGATCCTGCAATCGGTGATCACCTGCCCCTGCTGCGGGGCCATGAAGGAAGAGACCATGCCGACCGATGCCTGCCAGTTCTTCTATGAATGCACTGCATGCCACACCGTGCTGCGCCCAAAATCCGGGGATTGCTGCGTGTACTGCTCGTACGGCACCGTGCCATGCCCGCCGATCCAGTTGCAGCAAGGTTGCTGCAGCCACTGACACAATATGACGCAATCCGAGATACAGACAGAACTACCCGCGATGGCACCGGCAGCGCCACTCGCGCATGTCCACGGCGAACCGATGATGGAGATGCCGCAGGACCTTTATATCCCGCCCGATGCGCTGGAGGTCGTGCTGGAGGCTTTTCAGGGACCGCTCGATCTGCTGCTGTACCTGATCCGCAAGCACAACCTCGACGTCCTCGACATTCCGATGGCATCGCTCACCAGGCAATACATGACTTACATCGAAGCGATGCAGCAGCACCGCCTCGAACTGGCTGCCGAATACCTGCTGATGGCGGCAGTACTGATCGAGATCAAATCGCGCATGTTGTTGCCGCGCTTGCCCAGGCAGAATGAGGAAGAGGGTGATGAAGATCCGCGCGCCGAACTGATGCGCCGCCTGCTCGAATACGAGCAAATGAAACTCGCCGCGCAGACACTGAACAAACTGCCGCAGGCCGGTCGCGACTTCGAATTGGTGCAGGTGCTGATTGAGCGCACGGTGATAGAGCGCTTGCCCGGCGTCACCGTGGAGGATCTGCGCCATGCCTGGCTGGCACTGCTCACGCGCGCCAGGGTGAACGCGCACCACAAGGTACGCCGCGAAGAGCTTTCGGTGCGCGAGCAGATGACCAAAGTGCTGCGCCTGTTGCGCAATACCGATTTTGTCTCGTTTGAAAGCCTTTTTGAAGTGGATGCCAGCGTCCCGATGCTGGTTGTCACTTTCATCGCCATCCTCGAACTCGCCAAGGAGAGCCTGGTCGAGATCACGCAAACCGAAACCCTGGGGAACATCTATGTCCGAACCTGTCGAGCCATCACTGCCGAGTGAGGCACACCTGCCTCCTTCTGCCGCCACGGAAGCAGGAAGAGGGGAGGATGAGCGCACGGCAGGCACTGAAGTTGCGGAAATCGAACATGCCGTGGATACCGTGCAACTGTTGCGCATCTTCGAAGCGGCTTTGCTGACCTCGCAAGAACCGCTTTCCAGCACCGAGCTGAAGCGCCTGAGCGAAATCCCGGTCGAGACGAAGTTCGTGGAAGAATTGCTGCAGCAACTGGCGGAAAAATATGCCGCCAGCGGTGTCGAATTGAACCGCGTTTCCAGCGGCTGGCGTTTTCGCGCGCGTCCCGAAATGCAGATTCATCTGGACAAGCTCAACCCGCAGAAGCCTCCACGTTATTCACGTGCAGTACTTGAAACATTGGCCATCATCGCCTATCGGCAACCGGTGACGCGTGGCGATATCGAGGAGATACGCGGCGTCGCGGTTTCTACGCAAGTGCTGAAAACGCTGGAATCGCGCGGCTGGGTGGAGAGCATAGGCACCCGTGATACGCCCGGCAAGCCGGCTTTGTATGCCACCACGCCGCAATTCATGGATGACCTCAATCTGCGCTCCTTGCAGGAACTCCCGGCACTGGAAGAGATGGGCACCTTGCTGGAAGCGGGCATGGAGGAAGAACCGGCGAACGTGGAATCTGGTGCTGCGGACTCCGCAACAACGGAATCTGAACCCAACGCCGCCTGATGACCGCCATCAAGCGCGTTTCCTCGCGCGACAATCCTTTTTTCAAGGCGCTGTTCAAGGTTTCTTCTTCCGCACGCGAACGGCGCGAACTCGGGCAGGCCCTGCTGGACGGGCCGCACCTGCTGCGCGCCTTTCTGGATAGCGGTGGCACGCCCAGACATCTGATGGTCAACGAAGCTGCACAGCAGAATGCCGAGATTGCCGCCCTGCTCGACGCCTGCGGCGATGTGCCGCAGACCCTGCTTGACTCTGCCTTGTTCGCACAGCTTTCCGAACTCAAGACGCCGAACGGCCTGCTTGCGCTGATCGATATTTCGCAGGCCAAAGTGGATGCAACCCGCAGCCAGTTTGCCTTGTTGCTGGAGGATATACAGGATCCCGGCAACCTGGGTTCCATCCTGCGCTCCGCTGCCGCAGCGGGTTGCGACGCAGTGTTCCTGTCGCCCGGCTGCGCCGACCCCTGGTCACCCAGGGTGTTGCGCGCCGGCATGGGCGGGCACTTTGCATTAAGCATAGCGGAATCGACGGACCTGCTTTTAGTTGCAGCCGGATTCAGCGGCAAGATCATGGCGGCTTCCCTGAGGGCGGACAATTCCCTCTACGACAGCGACTTGCGCGGCACACTCGCCTTTGCCATCGGCAACGAGGGGGCGGGGCTGTCCAACGCGCTGCTGGACGCGGCGCAACAGCATTTCATCATTCCCATGCCGGGCAAAATCGAGTCGCTGAATGCCGCAGCCGCAGCCGCGGTATGTCTGTTTGAAGCGGTGAGACAACGGACTTGGGCGGCAATCAACTGACGCAGGAACTGTGCGCCCGCAGTCTGTGCGCCAGCCAGGTGCGAACTTCGGTGATCGCGAGTTCCAGATTGAGCGATGCCTCCTCGCTCAGGCCATCCCCGAGTTCGAAGCCATAACCGCGTATGCGCAACAGAAAGCAGCACGGGGCGTTTGCTTCATAGACTTGCCTGTAGGTGTGCAGCAGCGCAAACGGCGTCATGGCATGGCTGGTGTAACTATGGTCCTGTGCGGCAACGATTTCGGAGAAATGGAACGGGGCATCGCAGGACATGTCCGCATCGACGAACAGCACTGAACTGCGCCCGAGAAGATCTGTGACGTGTTCGACCTGTAACTGGAAATCTTCTATCAATTCGACCTGGGGCGTGATTCCCTCAGTTTGAAGGTGGCGGACCAGCAGCGGCGCCAGCGCGTCATCGCCGCGCGATTCATTGCCGATGGCAAGGATCAGGAGCGGGGGAAGCATCAGACCGCTTGGCAGAACAAGCCTTCAGATGAACGTGTCAGCACATCGACCCGGCCGCCTGCGGCATCCAGCAGCTCCACTTCCAGCGGCATTTTTCCCAATGCATGGGTGGCGCAGGACAAACAGGGGTCGAAAGCACGAATGGCGACCTCGATGTGGTTGAGCAAGCCTTCGGTGAGCTTGCGTCCGTCCAGATACTGCCGCGCCACCTGGCGGATGGCCTCGTTCATCGCCTGATTGTTGTGAGTGGTGGAGACGATCAGGTTGCAGCGCACGATCTGGTCATTTTCGTCAACCTTGTAGTGGTGGATCAAGGTGCCGCGCGGCGCTTCGATCACCCCCACGCCGCGCTCCTGGCGCTTGCCTGTGCTGACCAGCTCGGTACCTTGCAGATCGGGATCGTGCAGCAGGTCGCGGATCACCTCGGCGGCATGCAGCATCTCGATCATGCGCGCCCAGTGGAAGCCCAGCGTCGCGCCAGTCGCCGAGCCGCCGTTGAAGGCAAGGAATTCCATGCGTGCCTGTTCGGCCAGGGGCGAGGGGATGAAGTCGCATTGCGTCACACGCGAGAGCGGCCCGACACGGTACCAGCCTGTTTCCGGCCCCAGGCTGCGCAGGAACGGAAACTTCATGTACGACCAAGTCTTCACGTCCTCGAAGATGACATTCCAGTAATGACTGTAATCATAATGGTCGAACAGCGTCTGGCCGTTCATGTCGCGCGCGCGCAAACCACCGTGATAAAGATCGAGCGCACCGTCGTCGCGCACCATGTTGAGCGTATGTGCATTGAAGCGACCGAAATTATTGTAGAGATCGAGGTTCTGTTCGAAAAGCTTCCGGGCAATGTCCACCGATTCGCGGCTCCAGGCCACGACCTGTTCGATGTCCTGCAGCAGGTAGTCGCGCTCTTCGATGCTGACGTTCTTGTTGACGCCGCCGGGGACGGAGCCCGTGCCGTGAATGCGCTTCCCGGCGGTGATGCGGATCACTTCCTGGCCGAATTTGCGCAACAGCACGCCTTGTCTGGCAATCCCGGGATAGGCCGCAGCGATGCCGACGATGTTGCGCCTGGCCATTTCGGAATCGAAGCCGAACAAAAGATCAGGCGAACACAGATGGAAGAAATGCAATGCATGCGATTGCAGGATCTGGCCGTAATGCATCAAACGCCTGACTTTTTCTGCGGTAGGCGTGAGTGTGGCACCCACGATCATGTCCATCGCCTTGGACGCCGCAAGATGGTGGCTCACCGGGCAGATTCCGCACAGCCGCTGCACCATCACGGGCGCTTCCCAGTAGGGGCGGCCCTGGATGAATTTTTCGAAGCCGCGGAACTCGACAATATGCAGGCGCACCTGATGCACGCGGTCGTTCTCGTCCAGCAGCAACGTCACCTTGCCGTGGCCCTCGACGCGCGACACCGGATCGATGGCGACGCGGCGCAGTTTCTCCGGGTGGTTGGCGGTTTCGAGATCATTGTCCATATTCAAAATCCTTTGCCGCGGGGTACGCAGATACCACAGAAAATTATGCGGCTTTTCCCGGTGTGCTGTGTGATCCCTGTGCCTGACTGTCTTTCAATCATATTTAATCAACCCATGCCCCAGCTCCGGCGTTTTGCCGCCGATGAGATCGGTCAGGAATTTCCAGATGGCGTCTGCGGAAGGCGGGCAACCGGGTATGAAATAATCGATCTTCACGACCTCATGCAGCGGATGCACCTTGTCCAGCGGCAGCGGCAATTCGGGATCGTTCGGAATGTGGCCGTGCGCCAGCCCGGGTTCGGTCAGGTACACTTCGGTGAGGCAACTGCCCAGGTCGAGATGATTGCGCTGCGCGGGCAATCCGCCGTTGATCGCACAGGCGCCGATGGCGATGAGTATCTTGCAGTTCCTGCGGAACTCGTGCAGCACATGCACGTTTTCCGCGTTGCACACCCCCCCTTCGACGATGCCGATGTCGCATGGTCCGCAATGCTTGATGTCGGTCAGGGGCGAACGATCGAATTCGATCAGGTCGAGCAGCGGGAACAGGCGCTCGTCGATGTCGAGTATGGACATGTGGCAACCGAAGCAACCTGCCAGCGAAGTGGTGGCGACCCGAAGTTTCCTGCTCATGACGGATCCTCGCAAGCGGCGCAGTTGCCATCGGCGCCGGGTTGGCGCGGAGCATCATCCAGTGCCTGCGCGCTGATCGGGCGCAGGTCGTAACGCCTTGCGCCGACCGGGACGTCGAAACCCACGCGCTTCTTCAATATCACGCCCACCGGGCACACCTGCATTGCCTTGTCGGTGAGCGCGATGTCGGTGTCGGCGAGCATGCCGGATTCGGCATTGACGATCAGGTGCTTGGTGATGCCGCGCCCTGCGAGCGCAAATACGTTCTTGCCGTCGACTTCGCCGGAGGCGCGCACGCACAGTTCACACAGGATGCAGCGATTGAAGTCGAGCAGTATGTCCGGGTGCGAGGCGTCCAGCGGCCGGTCAGGGTACAGGTGGCGGAAACCGGCGCTGTGCACTTCGAGGTCGTAACCCAGTGCCTGCAGCATGCAGTTGCCGCTCTTCTCGCAAGAGGGACAGAAATGGTTGCCTTCGGCGAACAGCATCTGTACGAGCGTACGGCGCAGGGAGTTCAGTTCCTCAATGTTGCTTTCCACATCAAGTCCGGCTTCGGCCGGCATGGTGCAAGATGCTGCAGTCCGGCCATTGACCTTGACCGTGCACAGCTTGCAACTGCCGTGCGGCTTGAATTCCGGGTGGTAGCACAGGTGCGGAATGTAATGCCCGGCGGCCAGTGCGGCCTGCATCACGGTCTGTCCGGGTTCAAAGGGGACGGCTGAGCCGTCGAGCTGGAAGATTTCCTTCATTCGGTTTCCTTCAGGTGCGCGCCGGCATCATCGCGTCCCGTCATCTGCCGCGCGCGCGCCAGCGATCCGTCGAGATCGAACGCGGGCGAGAACATCAGCGATTTCAGCCTGTTCTCGTAGGCCGGACGAAAACGCTTGAGCGTATGCAGTACCGGGTTGCAGGCAGTGCGACCCAGGCCGCAATGGGATGTGGTCTGCAGCACCCGGTCCAGGTTGTCGATTTCGTTCAGGTCGTAAAGCGTGCCGTGCCCGGCGGCGATCTTGTCCATGGTCTGTTGCAGCATGGACGTGCCGACGCGGCAGGGAGTGCAGAAGCCGCAGCTCTCATGTGCGAAGAAATGTACGAAATTGCGTGCCACTTCGAACAGGTCGCGGCTGTCGTCGAAGATCATGAATGCGCCCGCGGTCGGCAAATCCTCAAAGCCCAGTCGGCGGTCGAATTCGCTTTCGGCAATGCATATGCCTGAAGGTCCGCTGATCTGCACCGCAAGCGTGTTCACCGCGCCGCAGTCCCGTAATATCTCGCGTACCGAAACACCGAAGGGATATTCGTAGATGCCCGGACGCTGGCAATCGCCGGATACCGAGACCAGTTTGCTGCCGCAGGATTTCGCCGTGCCGATGGCGCGATATTTTTCAGCCCCCATGTGCAATGCCAGCACCGCCTGGCAGAACGTCTCGACGTTATCAAGCGCCGTCGGTTGCTGCAGATAGCCGTGCGTCACCGGGAAGGGTGGGCGATTGCGCGGCACGCCGCGCTTGCCTTCCAGCGATTCGATCAGGGCGGATTCCTCGCCGCAGATGTATGCTCCGGCACCGAGATGTATCTCGATGTCGAAGTCGAAACCGGCATGCCCGAGAATGTCCTTACCCAGCAGATTTTCGTTTCGACGGCGCTGCAGTATCGCTTGCAAGGGTTCCAGCAGATAGCGGTATTCCCCGCGCAGGTAGAGGAAGCCTTTGCTCGCGCCTACCGCCAGGGCGCACAGTGTCATGCCTTCAAATACCAGATCGGCCTGGCGCGTGAGCAGTACGCGATCCTTGAAGGTGCCCGGTTCGCCTTCGTCGGCGTTGCATACCACGTAATGCTCGGCACCCTGCGCATTGCGGCAAGCCTCCCATTTCAATCCGGTGGCGAAGCCAGCACCGCCGCGCCCGCGCAGGCCCGAGGCCTTGATGGATGCGACGATATTTTCTCCCCCCATGGCCAGCGCGGTGCGCAGCAATTCCCCGGGTGCCAGCGTGTTATCGAGCAACAGACCGCTGCGGCGGATATTGTCCTCAACGCGGAAGAAGTCGGCAGGCCAGTCTTCCAGCGGCGTCCGGTTGCGTATCAGTTGCACGATTTCCTGCGCCCGCTGGTGATTCAGATTGGTGATGGCGCGCCCGTTAACCAGCAGCGCCGGCCCCTGGTCGCACATCCCGGTGCAGGAAGTGGTGCCGATGCTGACCAGGCCGTCTTCCGAGGCCTTGCCCGGTTGCAGCCACAATTGCTGGCACATCAGGTCCATCAGCGGCTGGCTGCCCAGCATGCGATCGGTAATATTGTCCGAGAACAGGACGCGATATTTGCCGTGGGGCTGCTGGTGCAGGAACGAGTAGAAGGAGGCAACGCTTTCGATGCGCGCGCGGGGGATGGACAGTCTTTGCGCCAGTTCGGTGACGATCCGGTGCGGAATATGGCCGAGCTGCTCCTGAATCTCCCGCAATATCTGCAACAGGCGGGAGGCATCGCCTGCATGATGCTGTACCAATTGATCCAGCCATTGCAGCCCGGAAGCATCAAAACCTGTTTCGTTGTCTGGTAGCATAGCGGCGTAGTTGATCCGTGATCTGGACATACTATATCAGTTTACCCCCTGTTCAATATGAACAGTACATGAAGGAATGATTGACCATGCACATGCACGACCCCCACCCTTTTTCCTTCGAAGTGGAGGAAGCCGATTTTGACGAACGCGTTGTCGCGCGTTCGCAGGAAGCACCCATCCTGCTCGATATCGGCGCCGACTGGTGCGCGCCATGCAAGGTCCTGGGGCCGCATCTGGAGAGACTGGCGAAGGAATACAGCGGCAAGTTCCTGCTGGCCAAAGTGGATGCCGACGAGAACATGCGCATCGCCGGCAAGCACAAAGTCCGGGGATTTCCAACGGTCATCGCCTACAGTCGCGGCGTGGAGGTTGACCGTTTCCACAGTGCTCAGGCGGACCACTTCCTGCGGCAATTCATCGACAAACTGATCGCTCATCATCAGGCCGGTGCGTGATGGAATCAGGCGTCGAAGGTTCCTGAAGGATATCTGCCTGATGGCGGGTTTAGATTGTCGTTCCCGGTTTGCATACATTTATTCGATGAAAGTCCGAACATGCAGAAACCCTTAGTCGTCATTGCAACCCCATGTTATGGAGGCCTGGTCAATCACGCTTACATGAATTCTGTGCTGCGCCTGATGACCGCGGTCAGCAATACCATACCTTTGTCAATATTGTTGCTTGGCAACGATTCCCTGATTCCGCGTGCGCGCGCCATGCTGGTTGCCAACTTTCTTGAGAACGCAGATGCGACACACCTGATGTTCATCGACAGCGACATCAGTTTCGAGCCCGCCCAGTTTGAACGCCTGTTCGCGCAGGATAAGGATTTTGTTGCTGCCATGTATCCCGTCAAGAAGATCGATTGGACCAGCCAGCCTGATATCCACAGCAGAGGCGAGCCTGCAGATACCGCAGGCCTGAATTATGTCGGTGTCCTGTGTTCGGGGGATGACATGAAAGTCGAAAATCAGTTTGCTACTGCCATTTACGCAGGTACAGGATTCCAGCTTATCAAGCGCCACGTGTTCGAGAAACTTGCCGCTGCGCACCCGGAACTTGCCTTTTCCAATATCCACGCCACGATTTCTTCAACGGCATCGGGCAACAACCAATTTGCGCTGTTCGATCCCATGATCGATCCTGATACGGGCGAGTATTTGAGCGAAGACTTTGCCTTTTGCCGTCGCTGGCGCGCATTGGGTGGCGAGATTTGGCTGGATTTGCGCAGCCAGCTTACCCATATTGGTAGCGCTGATTTCCGCGGGAATACCACCCCGCGCTATTTTCCTCTATCGGCGCAATTTCTGTCATGAGCGTGCGAGTTTCATCGAACCTCACCGTACCAGTCAAGGCTCCCTGAAGGTGTCTTCTTTGCTTTCAGGAAGCTGATAGTCGGGATGTTGCGCGATCCCATAACACATCCAGGCAAATCCAATGGACAGAATGGCGATTGTGCACGCGAGAGTTTTCCCATGCAGCAACCCGGAAAATCATTGGATAGTGTTGCTGTGGCAACAATGATCAAGAGGCTAACTTTCCAGGTGCTCCATTACCTGGCGCGCCAGGCGGCGGCTGACATTGTTTAGCGCCGTGGGCAGGCTGCTAGGTATTGCATATTCGAGCAACAGTTTGCTGGAACTCACAGAATAAACCGGGTCGAGCAACCGAGGGCGATAGCTTTGCATTAATTCGTCCAGCGTTCGCTCGGCGGCAAGTTGTTGCCACGGGTTGGTCGGCCATTGCGACGGTACGCCAAAAGCATCTGGGTAGCTATCGAGGTCATGGCAAACCGTGCGCATGTCTTCGTGAGAGTCGCGAAAGGGGAGTAGCGCCAGGTCGGCCAAATCATACAGGTGTTGATCGACTTCGGGACGATTGCTGCCCCCATCTATGACGCCGAACCAATCCGGCATGGTTCTCAGTTTGGATATGATTTTTTCCAGCTTTTCAGGATCTCGTGCATCAAGGGGGATGTAATGACGGTTCTGGCGTGTCAGCGGTTCGCGGCCCACATCTGTAAGTACTGATATTGAATGTTTGCCTAGCAATCCAAGGCCGTGGCAAAGCATATGTGTAATGCTCGTTTTACCCGTGCCGCCCTTATTCCCGATTACGCAGATCAGTTGTTTCATTTGATACCTCTTTGCACTAATGGAATATTACTTCACGAATTCCAGGGGCAGAATACGAAATAGATGGGGAAAATTGCTGCAATTACGGGTTTCAAATCATATTGATGACAAAAGTGGTGCGGATCATTTGGAATTCTGCTTCGACGCTCGGTGCCGACTGTCCACTCGTGTCGAATGTTCACAAAGTGGCGTGACTGTCAAGTCCGGCGAGCGGCTCGAGAGACGAAGTGCAAGCAATTGTCGGTGTGGTCAGCCGGATGGGGCTATTCACGGGAGCCGCTCCGACACGCGTGTGAGACCAAGCTTTTGTCAGTGATCGACGTTTGCCCTGCGTCAATTTGCTTGCATAGTCATGTTCATGATGAAGGGATTTGTAGGTTTTCAAGCAGTGGAAGCAACACCATTCAACAATGAGCATACATTTTGATGCGCTTTTTGAGAAACTGAATCGGCCTTTGCAGTCTGGTGGGTCGTAACAATTGATTCAGGTGTGATCCATTCGTCTACAAACCCGGTAGCCTTGGCTTAAAGAACCTGTGTATGTAGAAGAAATTAAAGAATAATCAACAAATGCCGCAATACTGGGCGTGAGGCGTAGTTTAAAAATCATCAGCTGGCAAAATGGGGTAAATATGTCGAGATTGATTACAGCTGTGTTGGTGGCCGTTTTGTTACACTGGATAGCCACGATAACAATTCAGGATGGTTGGCTATTATTTTTCGTAAACTGCCTGATCACTTTCGCGGCTTTGGTGTTGGTTTACCGGTTGTCAAGCGTCGACAAGAAAAAAACGGTCTCAAATGGTGAAGTATCCGCGAAACCGGATTCCGGTGAGGCCGTTATCGGCTTGTTTAGCCAAACTCGTGCCAAATTCTCCAACGGTTTCCTGGGTGTGAACGACGATCTTGGCCAAATCCAGAATCTACTCAGTGACGCGATTGAAAAGCTGATAAGCAGTTTCGACAGCATGCATGACTTGATCAAAGAGCAGAGACACGCAGCGGATTCTGTACTCGCCGGTGAGTCGAACCAGGTGCGCGACGGGACTTTGGCTGACAATCTCAACGAAACATCCGATACGCTGAAGACACTGGTTGGCAGCATCGTCAACAACAGTCGATCTGGCGTCGAGCTGGTCGAGAAGATGGAAGTTGTCAGCGAAAAGGTCACCGGGATATTGAATATCCTTGCAGATATTGACGCGATTTCGAAGCAGACCAATCTGTTGTCTTTGAACGCAGCAATCGAGGCGGCGCGAGCTGGCGAGGCTGGCAGGGGATTCGCAGTTGTCGCTGACGAGGTTCGCAAACTGTCGGATCGGGCTTCCCAGTTCAGCAATCAAATCCGCACTGAAATCAATCTGGTCCATGCCGCCGTGACCGAGGCCGAGCTGGCGATCAACAAATTGGCATCAATGGACATGGATTTCGCATTGCAATCCAAGAGTCGCCTGGATTCCGTCCTGACCCGTGTCCAGAAAATGAACGCCAACATGTCGGACATCATCGTTACACAAAATGAAATTGCCGGAAAAGTCGATTCGGCGGTCGGCGCTGCGGTGACGTCTCTTCAGTTCCAGGATATGGTCGGCCAATTGCTTCAACATTCGCGCGCGCAATTGGATGTAATGACTCAGGCATGGACCAGGATCGAAGAGTTGGGTGAGCGTGGCCTCAGCGGGCCGTTTGTGTCGCCGCAGGATGTCGAACGGGTGCGCATGGAAGTGACGACCTTATTTGAAAAGGCTGAGCAGGCGAAAACCCGGAACCCCGTGCGCCAGAACAAGATGGAAAGCGGCGAAATCGAGTTGTTTTGACGAGACGGGTTTGTAACAAGGAATGAACAATGGATCAATGTTTGCATAGTGCCAAGCGCATTACCGTACGAGGAGGAGTTTGAAAAATGGCAAAAACAATTTTGTGTGTGGACGATTCTGGATCGATTCGTTCGATGGTGTCATTCACGCTCAAAGGAGCCGGGTATCTTGTCATTGAAGCAGCGGATGGGCAGGACGGTCTGGATAAGGCGAAGGCCAAGAACGTTGATCTGGTGCTGACCGACCAGAACATGCCGCGCATGGATGGCCTGACCTTGATCAAGACGTTGCGCAGCATGCCGGGCTACAAGAGCACGCCTATCCTGATGCTCACCACCGAATCCGGCGACGCGATGAAAGCGCAAGGCAAGGCGGCCGGTGCCACCGGATGGCTGGTGAAGCCGTTCGATCCGGCAAGATTGCTGGAAGTCGTGAAGAAATGCATAGGCTAGAACGTCGAGCATCCAATGACCATCGACCTGACACAGTTTTATCAGATTTTCTTCGAGGAGGCGGCAGAGCATCTTGCTTCGTTGGAAACCTTGTTATTGGGGTTGGATCTGTCTGCACCAAATGATGAAGACCTGAACGCCATATTTCGCGCTGCGCATTCCATCAAAGGCGGAGCAGGCACCTTCGGTTTCAATGACATGGTGGACGTGACTCATGTATTGGAAAACCTGCTGGACAAAATCCGCAATCATGAAATCCGGTTAACGGATGAAATGGTGAATGTATTCCTGGAAGCAGGAGATGTGATCAATTCGCAGATGGCTGCGCATCGGGGCGATGGCGAAGTCGATCTGGACGACGTCAAGGCGGTTTGCGAGAAACTGGCCGAACTGAACGCCGGGTCTGGAAAGCCTGCTGCGAAGAGCAAAAAGAAGAGTGGTTCGTCCGTGCAGGAAAACAAGGATGCCGCCTACGGATTTTTCGATGACACGCCTGAGGCGCCGTCGGCGTCGGAAGATCCGGGTTTCGGATTTTTTGATGAAGAAACTCCATCGCCCGTCATCGATGAAGGTTTCGGATTTTTCACCGAAGTCGGCGAGCTTCCGGGGCAGCAGGATCTAGCCAATCTGCAATCCGGACAGGGCTCCGGCTCCGTGCACGAAGCACCTTCTTCAGGCGCTCAAGATGAAGCGGCAAAAGAGCTGACGCCATCGCGTCGAGCCTCGGATGTCACGGACGAGCCAACGCAGAAGGGCAGGCGCGCTGCGGACAAAGCGCCCGCAGCCACGGCCGATACCTCCATTCGGGTAAACGTGGAAAAAGTCGATCAGTTGATCAATCTGGTGGGAGAATTGGTCATCACACAGGCGATGCTGGCGCAGTCAGCTTCCGAGATGGACGACGTGATGTTTGAAAGAATGCAGGACGGTTTGCATCAACTGGAACGCAATACGCGCGATTTGCAGGAAGTAGTGATGTCCGTACGCATGCTGCCGATTTCCTTTGTTTTCAGTCGCTATCCCCGCGTAGTGCGCGATCTGGCAAGCAAGCTGAGCAAGCAGGTGGAACTCAAGACGATCGGTGAAGGAACCGAGCTGGACAAAGGCCTGATCGAAAAAATCGCCGATCCGCTCACCCATCTGGTACGCAACAGCCTGGATCATGGCATCGAAAATCCGGAGACCCGCATAGCCTCCGGCAAAGCACCCAAAGGTACCATCACCTTGCAGGCATCCCATCAGGGCGGCAATGTCGTCATCGAGGTTTCGGACGACGGAGGCGGGCTGAATCGCGGCAAGATATTGAGCAAGGCTCGGGAACGGGGCTTGCCGGTGCGCGAAGACATGCCGGATCAGGATGTCTGGATGCTCATTTTTGAACCCGGTTTTTCCACGGCAGATGTAGTCACCGATGTATCAGGCCGCGGCGTTGGCATGGATGTGGTCAAACGCAATATCACGGCGATGGGCGGGCGTATCGAACTCAACTCGCTGGAGGGGCTGGGAACGCGCACCACCATCCGGCTGCCGCTCACGCTGGCGATCCTGGACGGCTTGTCCGTTCGGGTGGGACTGGAAACCTACATCATTCCGCTGACCAATATCATCGAATCGCTGCTTCTGGGCGAGGGAGACCTGCGTAACGTCAGTGGCGAAGGGCACCTGATTCACGTGCGGGGTGAGTATCTGCCGCTGGTTGCGATGCGCGCCCTGTTCAATCTGCCGCAAATCCAGAAAGCGGGCGGCGGCAGCATAGTCGTGATCGTCGAGTCGGAGGGCAGGAAAGTTGCCTTGCTCGTGGACGAGCTGCTGGGGCAGCACCAGGTGGTGATCAAGAGTCTGGAATCGAACTTCCGCAAACTTGCCGGAATTTCCGGCGCAACCATCATGGGCGATGGGAAAGTGGCGTTGATACTGGATGTGAATGCGCTCAGCCTGGCACCATCCCAGCACAACCGATTGGCGGCGTGACATAACAAGTTGGTTTTAACCCTGCAGTTTCTCCCGTCCGTGGGGGGAAATCGAACAAGGGCAGAGTGAAGCAGCAAGGAGGATCAAATGGCAACTGCGGAAAACAATGCAAGCGACAGCCGGGCCGGTTTGGCCAACAACGAATTCCTGACGTTTACCCTGGGCAAGGAAGAGTACGGCATCGATATCCTGAAGGTGCAGGAAATACGCGGCTACGATGCCGTCACGACCATAGCCAACACGCCTGAATTCATCAAGGGCGTGATCAACCTGCGCGGCACCATCGTGCCCATCGTCGATCTTCGCATCAAGTTCAACATGCCCGCGGTCGAATATGACCAGTTCACGGTGGTCATCATCCTGAATTTCGGAACGCGCACCGTAGGCATCGTCGTCGACAGCGTTTCCGATGTGCTCACGCTCAATCCGGATCAGATACATCCAGCGCCCAATCTTTCATCCGCACTCGATACGCGCTACATCCTGGGGCTGGGCACCGTGGCAGAACGCATGTTGATACTGGTCGACATCGAAAGGCTGATGTCCAGTGCTGATATGGCGTTGACGGATGAAGTGGCGATCGGTTAGCAAAAAATACTGACATGAACGATATGAGCGTAACAAACAGATTTATCTTCCTCCTGGGAACCTTCGTGGCCGGCTTTCTGGCCACAGGCTGGGTGGCGCTGAATACGCTCAATCTGGCCAAGGTGACCGGCCCGATATACAAGGATGTCGCTTTGCAGAAGGATTTGGTCGCGGACATCCTGCCTCCCTCGGAGTATTTGATCGAGGAGTATCTGGTCGTTCTGCAATTGGCCCGTGCGGAGGCAAAAGATGTCCCGGCCCTGGTTGAAAAGAGCAAACAACTGGAGGCCGATTATGAGGCGCGTCATCGCTATTGGTCCGAGAACCTTCCCGACGGAGATATCAAGGAGTTGATCCTGGCCGGTTCCTACAAACCGGGCGAAGAATTCCTGAAGTTGCGCGATGAACGTTTCATCCCGGCGATCCAGCGCGGAGACAAGGCTGCTGCGCTCGCCGTACTTCCCGCGCTGGAAGAGAAATACAACACGCATCGCCGCATCATCGATGACCTGGTAGTCAAGTTGAATGAAAAAACGGCTCACGACGAAGCCACTGCCGCAGATATTGTCCGGAGTCGCATCATCTGGATGATTTTGCTCATGGCTGGCATCGGTGTTGTCGTATTGGTCATTGGCCGCTGGATCGCCAGTAACCTGCTCAGGCAACTCGGTGGAGAACCGCTTGAAGCTGCGGATGCCGCACGTTGTATCGGCGAGAACGATTTTTCCCACACCATCAACGTCAAAACCGGCGACAAGTCCAGTTTGATGTATTTATTGAAAACCCTGCAGGCCAAGCTGGTGAAAAGACAGGAGATCGATGATCAGGCCGCACGTGAAATGTCGAGACTGAAGTGTGCCCTGGACAACGTCACCATGTGCGTGCGCGTTGCCGACAACGACGGTACAGTGATCTACATTAATTATGCCTTGCGCGACGTATTGCACAAGTACGAAAAGACCTTTCAGCAGGAGAATCCGGCATTCGTGGCGGATCGCGTAGTTGGCGGAAGCATCGGTGTTTTTTATGCCGATCCTGCGGCCGCCCTCAATCGCCTGCGCAACCTGGCCGCCACCACCCGAACGACCCTGACACTGGGTGGGCGCGTTTATGATGTCGTCACCACGCCCATTTTTTCCGAAACCGGAGAGAGGCTGGGCACAGTGGGCCAATGGATAGACCTCACCGAACAACTCAGGGCAGAGAAGGAGATTTCGGACATTGTCGAGGCGGCCGCCAACGGCGATTTTACGCACCGCGTGGGGCTTGAGGGCAAACAAGGCTTCTTCCTCAAACTGACGGAAGACATCAACCGCCTGACCGGTACCAGCGATCTGGGCTTGAAGGAAGTCGCGCGCGTCCTGAGCGCATTGGCCAAGGGCGATCTGACAGAGACTATCAGCAATGATTACCTGGGCACATTCGGCCGCCTCAAGAACGATTCGAACACCACTGTTGCCAAGCTGACGGAGCTCATCAGCCGCATCAAGGCTGCGGCCGACACGATCAATACGGCCGCGAAGGAGATTTCCTCGGGCAACACCAACTTGTCGCAACGCACGGAAGAACAGGCCTCCAGTTTGGAGAAAACCGCAGTCAGCATGGATGAACTTACCTCCACCGTGAAGCTGAACGCCGAGAACGCACGCCAGGCGAATCAGCTGGCGCTAGGAGCATCGGAAGTGGCGGTAAAGGGCGGCGTCGCAGTCAATCAGGTCGTGCAGACCATGTCTTCGATCAGCACCAGTTCGAACAAGATCGTGGACATCATCAGTGTCATCGACGGTATTGCCTTCCAGACCAACATTCTGGCGCTGAATGCGGCCGTGGAAGCCGCGCGTGCAGGCGAGCAGGGGCGTGGCTTTGCCGTGGTCGCCACCGAGGTGCGCAGTCTGGCGCAACGCAGTGCGGCGGCGGCCAAGGAGATCAAGACGCTCATCAGCGATTCGGTCGACAAGGTTGGACAGGGGGCACAGCAGGTGGAACTCGCCGGCAAGACCATGGAGGACATCGTCAATGCGGTCAAGCGCGTGACCGACATCATGGGCGAGATCACGGCTGCATCAATCGAGCAAAGCCAGGGCATCGAACAAGTGAGCCGTTCCATCACGCAGATGGACGATGCAACCCAACAGAATGCCGCGCTGGTCGAACAGGCTGCGGCTGCGGCTGAATCCATGGAGCAGCAGGCACAGGAGATGGCGCAATTGATGTCCATCTTCCGCCTGTCGCAAGCAGGAGGTGCGGCGCCAGCGCGGGAGTTTGCGCGCCTGCCTGCGAAAGCGCCGCGAGATTTTTCATTTTCGGACGCGATCGAGGCACATACAAAATGGAAGGCACGCTTGGTCGCGTATATAAAAGGAAGCAGCACGGAAAATCTTGAGGTGAAAAAGGTGTCGCGCGACGACCAATGCCCGCTTGGCGAGTGGCTCTACGGTTCAGCCACTGCCTATGCCAGATTACCGGAATATGATGAATTGAAGAAACACCATGCTGCCTTTCATAAGGGCGTGGGGGAGATCGTGCAATGTGTTCACGACAACAAGAAGAGCGAGGCGACGGACAAGCTGGGCGGTGATTTCTTCCGGGCATCGACCAGGACTGTGGAGGCTATCAAATCCCTGCAATCCAAAGTGGAAGGAAGTGCGCCTCGACCACGGGCCGTCCCACGGTTGTCTGCCAAAGGTTAAAAGTTTGAGTCATACCGAATGAAGCATTCAGAAGTAGAAAAAGTGTTTTGAGGAGATATAAATGCGTACCAATTTGCCAGTGAACAACGTCGAATACGAACTCAGGGAAGATTCGTCGATTGTTTCCAAGACCGACCTGAAAGGGGTGATCACCTACGTCAACCCAGATTTCATCGAGGCCAGTGGTTTCACCGAGAAAGAGTTGATCGGTCAGCCGCACAATCTCGTACGGCATCCCGACATGCCGGTGGAGGCCTTTGACGATCTCTGGCGTACGCTGAAGCTCAACCGACCCTGGACCGGCCTGGTGAAGAACCGGCGCAAGGACGGCGGTTACTACTGGGTAGTTGCGAATGCCACGCCCATATTTCAGGATGGCCACTGCGTCGGATACATGTCCGTGCGCAGCAAACCTACGCGAGCCCAGATAGAAGCGCACGAAGCCGCCTATCGCCTGTTCCGCGAAGGCAGGCAGGGCAATCTGCGCATTGTGGAAGGCAAGGCAGTACCAAGTGGTGGAATAAGGAAGTTACTGGGATATTTCTCGAATCTGAGCGAGAAGTCCAGACTGATTGCCACATTCTCTGCGACGCTGGTGGCGTTCGTGGCTGTGCTCACCGTGATGCTCGTGATCGAACGCAACTCGATGCTGGAAGATCGCCAGCTCGCGACGCGTTATGCTGTGGAGACGGCCTGGGGGGTAGTGGAAAGTTTGGGCAAGGCCGCGGAATCCGGCCAGATACCGCTCGCTGAAGCACAGAAGCGCGCAATGGCGCAATTGAAAGAGATGCACTACAACGGCAATGAGTATTTCTGGATAAACGACATGCATCCGCGGATGGTGATGCATCCGGCCAAGCCGGAACTGGATGGCAAGGACATGACGGACACGAAGGACCCCGATGGCAAGCAGTTGTTCGTCGACATGGTCAAAGTGGTCAGCGCCGAAGGGGCTGGCTTCGTCAGATACGAGTGGCCGCGTCCCGGTTCGGACAAGCCGGTTCCGAAAATATCCTACGTCAAGGGCTACACTCCATGGGGATGGATGGTTGGTTCGGGCGTGTATGTCGATGATATCGACGAGGCGATCAAGGGCCAGGCATGGAAACTGTTGGCAGTGATATTGCTTTTATGTGCGGTCGTGGCCTTGATGGCATCGTTCCTGGTCAAGCACATAGTCAGTTCTCTGAGGCGCGCAAGCACTCAACTTTTTCGCATCGCCCAGGGCAATTATCACGACATCATTGACGTGAAGCGCGCGGACGAGTCCGGCATGCTGATGTACGCCATGAAATCGATGCAGATACGCATGGGTTTCGAAGTGTCGGATGCCAAGCAGACGGCGAATGAAGTGACCAGGGTGAAGATCGGGCTGGACAATGTCAGCACCAACGTGATGATCGCGGACAAGCATCGTAACGTGATTTACGTGAACAAGGCGATCATGGCAATGTTCAGGGCGGCGCAGGAGGATATCCGCAAGGACTTCCCCAGCTTCAGCGCGGACAACCTGCTCGGTTCCAACATAGACCAGTTCCACAAGAATCCGGCACATCAGGCACAGCTATTGGAGCGGCTGAGGGGCTCGACGAAGGCGACGATCAAGATTGGAGGGCATACCTTTGCGTTGACCGTCAGCGCGGTCGTCAACGACCAGGGCGAACATCTCGGCTCTGCGGTGGAGTGGATAGATCGCACGCTCGAGCTTGCGGTAGAGGAAGAAATCGCCAATATCGTTGCCGCCGCCGCGCGCGGCGACTTCACCCAGCGTTGCACGCTGGAGGGTAAAACCGGCTTCTTCCTGCAAATGGCAGAGAACATCAATCTGTTGCTGGATACCAGTTCGAATGGACTGGAAGAAGTGGTGCGCGTACTGGGCGCTTTGGCGCGCGGCGATTTGACCCAGACCATGTCAGGAGATTTTCAAGGCACATTTGGCCAGTTGAAGGACGATTCCAATGCCACCATGGCGCAACTGACCGACACCATCAGCCACATCAAGGAAGCTGCCGATACCATCAACACGGCGTCCAAGGAAATCGCGTCCGGCAACACCGATCTGTCGCAGCGCACGGAAGAGCAGGCTTCGAGCCTGGAAGAGACTGCGGCCAGCATGGAACAGCTCACCTCCACTGTGAAGCAGAATGCCGAGAATGCACGCCAGGCCAACCAGCTTGCGATCGGCGCATCGGACATTGCCATCAAGGGTGGAGAGGTCGTGAGCCAGGTGGTTGGAACGATGTCCTCCATCAGCGAAAGTTCGAAGAAAATCGTGGATATCATCAGCGTCATCGACGGCATCGCATTCCAGACCAATATCCTGGCGCTGAATGCGGCCGTGGAAGCGGCGCGCGCAGGCGAACAAGGTCGCGGATTTGCGGTTGTTGCCACGGAAGTGCGCAGCCTGGCGCAGCGCAGTGCGGCGGCGGCCAAGGAGATCAAGACCCTGATCGGGGACTCGGTCGAAAAGGTCACTGTGGGTACCGAGCTGGTAGACAAGGCAGGCAAGACCATGGAGGACGTGGTGAACTCGGTCAAACGCGTGACCGACATCATGGGCGAGATCACGGCGGCATCTACCGAACAGAGCCAGGGTATCGAGCAGGTCAATACGGCGATCACCCAGATGGATGACGTAACACAGCAGAACGCCGCACTGGTCGAGCAGGCGGCAGCCGCGGCCGAGTCCATGGAAGAGCAGGCTCAGGGGCTGGCCAGAATGATCAGCACATTCAAGTTGCCAGGCGAGACGCAGGCGCGCGAGATTCCGGCAGTTCGGCCTGCTGCCCGACCGCTTCCTGCAACGAAGGCGGCACCGGTCAAGCGCAGCCCGCGTCCATTGCCGCCACCGGTCGACGATGATGAGGATGGAGACTGGAAGGAGTTCTGATTTCAGGAATGTGGGACGGTCGCTTACCGGGGCACATGCGCCCTCATGCGCGCCTGTCCTCGCTTTCTCGGCCTTGCGGCATTTTTGGAATGATGGAAGGCGGAAATGAAAGACCCTGACAGCAGAGAGTTTCACTTCACCACCCAGGATTTTCAACGGGTGCGCAAGATGATTTACGACCATGCCGGAATCACCCTGAGCGACAGCAAGCAGGAGCTCGTATACAGCCGGTTGTCGCGTCGTTTGCGGGCGACGCGCACCCGGACGTTCGGTGAGTATCTCAAGCTGCTCGAACAGAATGACGAGAAGGAGTGGCAGGCCTTCGTCAATTCGCTGACCACCAACCTCACGTCGTTCTTCCGCGAGCCGCATCACTTTCCCCTGCTGGCGGAACAATTGCTCAAGCTGCGCAATAGCCACCCAATTGTATTGTGGTGTTCGGCCAGTTCCACGGGAGAGGAAGCCTATTCCATGGCGATGACAGCCATCGACGCGTTCGGCAGCTTCAATCCGCCGGTGACCATACTTGCAACCGATCTTGATACCAATGTACTCGAAACCGCGCGCAAGGGCGTGTATCCGCTAGACAGGGTGGAGAGGTTGGACAGCGATAAACTGAAGCGCTTCTTCCTCAAAGGCGAAGGAAGAAGCGACGGATTGGTCAAGGTTCGCCCCGAATTGCAGCGCATGATCACCTTCCGGCAACTGAACCTGCTGGATGCGAAATGGCCGATACAGGGAGGAATCGACGCGATCTTCTGTCGCAATGTGATGATCTATTTTGACAAGGACACGCAACTGGCCATCCTCAAGAAATTTGCGCCATTGCTGACGGAAGAAGGCCTTTTGTATGCGGGTCATTCGGAAAATTTTTACCACGCCGACGCGTACTTCAAGCTGCGCGGCAAGACCGTGTACGAGTTGTCGCCGAAGTTCAAATCTGCGCACCCCAAGTCGGGTGTCCGTTAACGGAGCAGTCATGGCGAACGGCGACTACGAGGAAATAGTCTCACCCAATCAGTACTTTGATCGAAACTTCAACATGGAGGCGGTCAAGATATTGCCGGGGGAATACTATGTCACGGGCCGTGACATGGTGCTGGTGACGGTACTCGGTTCCTGCGTCGCAGCGTGCATCCGCGATCGACTTAGCGGAATCGGAGGGATGAATCATTTCATGTTGCCGGGCAATGAAAACGATACTTCCCCGGCTGGAACCTCGGCGCGGTACGGCACATACGCGATGGAACTGATGATCAACCAGTTATTGAAGTCCGGTGCCAAGCGCAGCAATCTCGAGGCGAAAGTATTTGGGGGAGGGAACGTCCTGCGCGGATTTACAGTCGCAAACGTGGGGCAACGCAACGCCGAGTTCGTCATTGATTATCTTCAGACGGAAAGAATTGCCTTGCTGGCGGAAGATTTGCTGGGCCTGTATCCTCGCAAGGTATATTACTTTCCGGCGACGGGAAGGATACTGGTCAAGCAATTGCGTACCGCGCATAACGACACCATTGTTCAGCGCGAAGTGCAGTATAGCCAACGAATCAAGAATGCGGATATCCAGGGTGATGTGGAGTTATTTTAATGACTGAACTTGCGCGTCAGCGAAAGATTAAAGTACTTGTTGTTGATGATTCGGCGCTTATTCGTGGCATTCTCAAGGAAATTATCGACCGCCAGGATGACATGGAGACTGTGGGTGTTGCCAGCAATCCCTTGTTGGCGCGAGAGATGATCAAGGCACTGAACCCGGACGTGCTTACCTTGGATGTGGAAATGCCGCAAATGGACGGTCTGACCTTCCTGGACAAGCTGATGCGCTTGCGTCCAATGCCCGTCTTGATGATTTCCAGCCTGACCGAACGTGGATCGGATGCGGCTCTGCGCGCTTTGGAACTCGGTGCGGTCGATTTCGTGTCCAAGCCCAAAATTGGGGTAGCCGACGGCATGAATGCCTATGCAGATGAAATTGCGGCAAAGATCAGGGGTGCATCGCGCAGCCATCCCGTCGGCCGACAAAGCCTTCGCTCGGCTGAGATCCTTCCTCCGCTCGGTAATCGTCTGGCCACAACTGAGAAAGTGATCGCAGTCGGGGCGTCTACGGGGGGCACGGAAGCACTCAAACTGTTTTTAATGCCCATGCCGGCCGATTCGCCTGCAATCATGGTGACGCAGCATATGCCTGAGGCCTTCACCAAATCCTTCGCCGCGCGGCTGGACAGCCTGTGCAAGATGACGGTGTGCGAGGCGGAGCATAACCAGCGCGTCCTGCCCGGCCATGTCTATATTGCGCCCGGCCATTCGCACCTGCTTTTGAAGCGCAGCGGCACAACCTATTTGACCGAATTGAGCCAGGCCGCGCCTGTTAATCATCACCGGCCTTCCGTCGAGGTGTTGTTTCGTTCTGTCGCGCAATGTGCAGGAAAAAATGCCGTTGGCGTGATGCTGACTGGCATGGGAAAAGACGGCGCGGCTGCGATGCTCGAGATGCGCCAGGCGGGCTCCTATAACCTGGCTCAGGATGAAAAAAGTTGTGTAGTATTCGGCATGCCGCGGGAAGCGATCGCCGTTGGCGCCGTGCATGATCAGGTTGATATACATGACATGGCCCAGCGCGTACTGAGCCGGATCGCCGCAGCGGCTTGACGTGGCGGGCTGAGTCCCCTGAGGCACCGTTTACGTTGCCTGGATATTGATGAATTAGATTTTTTTGGAGAACCTCATGAGCACGCAGATCAAAGTGGCTACACACGAAGGCTTGGCGATGATTTATCTTGACGGGCGCTTTGATTTCAATTCGCAAAAGGAATTCAGGCAAGCATATTCCCCTCTGTTGCTGGATAACGCGGTGAGCGAGTTGCGCATTGACTGTTCCAAGGTGACATATATTGACAGTTCGGCTTTGGGCATGCTGATGTTATTGCATGAGCGCACTGCAGAAGTTGGCAAATCCGTCTCTTTGTACAGGCCAAATGCTACGGTTCGTAAGATCTTTGAAATTGCCAACTTTGGTAAACTTTTCAAGATCGAATGAACTGATGAAAGAAGATTTCGAGCTAATAAAACATGCGGGCTTGAGGATACTCGTCGTTGATGACGAGCGCCTGAATCGCGTTGTCCTGGAATCGATGCTCCAGAAAATGGGGCACGTGCCATTCTTGGCTGCCGGCGGTGAAGAAGCACTGCGGATGCTGGGCGAATGTCGGCCACAGATGATTCTGATGGATGTGATGATGCCGAAGATGAATGGCTACGAAACGACTCGCGCAATTCGTCAATCAGAAGGTGGGCACACTCCAATCATATTTCTGACTGCATTAAATAAGCCCGAGAACATCATCGAAGGGCTCCATGCCGGCGGGGACGATTATACAAACAAGCCGGTGCACTATGAATTGCTGGAGGCAAAGATCAGCGCATTGCACCAGCGGCAACTCTTGCTGGCTGAACTTTCAAAACAAAATGTGATGCTGGAGGAATACAAGGCGCATATTGAAGATGACCGCAGCATCGCAGTCAGGTTCATGGAAAAACTGTCCGCGCTCGAGCGCATTACCGACAGGTCAGTAAGTCATTATTTGCTGCAGGCGAAAGATTTCGGCGGCGATTTGATCGCGGCAGCCCGCACACCGAGCGGTTGTCTGCACCTGTTGCTGGCGGACAGTGCAGGACACGGACTGGCAGCGGCGTTGTCCATCATGCCCGTTGTGGAGCCCTTCTACAAGATGACAGCCAAGGGTTTTGACATATCGAGCATCGTCGCAGAAATGAACAAGCGGGTGAGAAAGTATGTAACGCTGCCAAGATACGTTGCGGCAAATGTCATTTCACTGGATTCGAGGGAAAAAAGGATCAGCGTATGGAATGGTGGCTGTCCTGATGCGCTGTTGATTCAGCGCGGTGGCAACATAATGCACCGATTCAAATCCACTCATGTACCACTTGGAGTATTCAGGGATCAGGAATTTGACAGTACCGTTGAATATTACATTTACGGGGAGGAGTCGTACCAGATTTTCATGTGTTCCGATGGCGTTACGGAATTGGGCATTGAGGAGGGCACCGAACTCAATCTGGAGAAAATGTTCTCGGGATGTGAGACCAAGGAGGAGAAATTTGACTGCCTAGTGCAGGCAATAACAGAAAAGCTGGATGATCAGCCGGCACTCGATGACATTGCCTTTGTTCTTGCAGACTGTTCTGACGTGGCTGATTATCCGGCCATCGGAAATGCAAATGCCGCCGCGGCAGACCAGAATTTTGAAGCCATCAACTGGTTTGAGGGGGAATCAGATCAGATTGGCTGGCAAATGCAATTG
>CAVRYQ010000092.1:0-11055 GCA_963725375.1 uncultured Pseudomonadota bacterium
GGACTGACTTATGATCCCGCTGAATCAGAATAATGTTCTCAGCCTCACAAATTTCCAAGCACCGCTACGCACACAGTGACCAGCCCCAAGGTCAGGTTCAATCCGATCAGTTTGCGCATCTTGCCCAGGATCGCGCCGGCTTCCTTCCAGCGTTCCTTGCCCACATGCAAATTGAGTTGTACATAGCAGCTGAAGAACACGTAGACGTAGATGCCGATCATTGTGAGGCCAAGCAACAGCATGACATGGATATGCGGCTGCACATGGGCCATGCCGCCATACTGGTAGATCATGTACAGACCGGTGGCGAGTATCGTGCCGATTGCGGCCCAGACCCACTTAAAGAAACGCTGGAACACGTTGTCCCACAGACGCAGGCGTTCGGACGGTTGCAGGATATCCACGGCGGCCGGACGCAACACGACATAGGCGAAAAACATGCCGCCAACCCAGATGAGCACGGCGAGCAAGTGCATGAGTTTGAAAAAGGCCATGATGATTACTCCGAATGATGTTGCTGAGTGTACTGCAACGCTTCGCGCACCGGCCTGAAACTGCGGCGATGCACGACTGACACGCCATGCAGGCGCAGGGCGGCGAGGTGCGCTGCAGTGGGATAGCCTTTGTGTCCGTCGAAACCATATTGCGGATATTGCTCGTGCAAGCGCAGCATGAGTTCATCGCGCGCAGTCTTGGCCAGGATGGAAGCGGCAGAAATTGCCGCGACTTTGCTGTCGCCCTTGACGATGGACTGGCTGGGAATGCCTGTCTGCGGACAATACAAACCGTCCACCAGAACCTGTTGCGGCTGCACGGGCAGCGCCAGAACTGCGCGGCGCATGGCCAATAGCGTCGCCTGCAGGATGTTGATCTGGTCGATCTCGCCGACTTCGGCATAGGCAACGGCCCAGGCCAACGCACGTTCGCGAATGATGGGAGCGAGCCGGTCACGTTGCTTTTCGGAAAGTTTCTTGGAATCGGCCAGGCCTTCGATGGGGCGTGCTTCGTCCAGGATGACTGCTGCTGCGCTCACCGGCCCAGCCAGCGGCCCCCGCCCTGCTTCATCGACGCCGCAGATGAGCAGGATGGCGCTCATGCCAGGTACGGCAGGATAGCCGCCGCGGCCTTGTGCGCGGCATCCTGGCGCAAGGTCTGGTGCATTGCGCTAAAAGTACGCTCCAGTTCCGCCACGGCCTGCTTGTTGTTGACCAGATTGAGCAGCGCCTGTGCGAGGTTCTCGGCGGTCGCATCGTCCTGCAGGATTTCCGGCACGACAAATTTCCCCGCGAGGATATTCGGCAGCCCGACATAAGGCAGGTATTGCTTGCGTTTGGCGATCCAGTACGTCAGCGCGGGCATCCTGTAGGTGATGACCATGGGACACTTGAGCAGCGCGGCTTCCAGCGTTGCCGTGCCGGAAGCGACCAGGGCGCCATCGGCCGCGATCATGGCGTCATGCGCATGGCCGAACAGCAGGGTGATGGGCAGTTGCTGCGCTTCCTGTTTCCAGACTTCATTTTCAAAGATGGTGCGCGTCTCGCGACTGGCCAGCGGCACAAGAAATTGCGCTTCAGGCAGTTGTTGCAGGATCAGCTTGGCCGTCTCGACATAGGTCTTGGCCAGACGCCGCACTTCTCCCTGGCGGCTGCCCGGCAACAACGCGAACACCCTGGCGTTCCTCGGCATGATGCGCATCTGTTCGCGCATCTCCATCTGCTTGGGATTTTCCGGCAGCATGTCCGCCAGCGGGTGTCCTACATAGGTGACCGGCACGCCCGCCTGCTGATAGAGCGGAGCTTCAAACGGGAACAGCGCCAGGAGGTGGGATACGGCCTGCCTGATCTTGTGGATGCGTTCGCCGCGCCAGGCCCAGATGGAGGGACTGACATAATGCACGGTGGGTATGCCGCGCTGCTTCAGGGCCAGTTCGAGATCAAGATTGAAGTCCGGCGCATCGATGCCGATGAAGAGATCCGGCGGCGTCGCAATGAAGCGTTCGCGCAGGTTGCGGCGGATGCCCACCAGTTCGCGGTAATGCCGCAGCACCTCGATGTACCCGTTCACGGCCAATTTTTCCAGCGGATACAGCACTTCCATGCCGACACCTTGCATCTTCGGGCCGCCGATGCCGATGAAGCGCACGTTGGGGACAACCTGCTGGATGGCATCCATCAGCAGGCTGCCCAGCAAGTCTCCCGATGCCTCGCCTGCCACGATGGCAATGGTCTTTACAGAATCAGTCATACCGGTTACCGCACGATGCCACGCTTGGCGTTGTTCAAAAATGTCAGCATATTATCAATATCCATGTCGGCCTCCGGAACTCGGCCGCGCAAATCTTCAATTTCCTTCCTGGCCGCATCGAAGCCGCTGCCGGCGCGATACAGTGTGCGGTACATCAACTTGATCATGTCCAGACGCTGCGCCGAATAGCCGGCGCGGCGCGGCCCCTCCTGGTGCGGCCCCTTGGCCTCTGCCGGATTCCCCACCGCCGTCACAAAAGGAGGAAGGTCCTGGGACAGGCGAGTCTGGAATCCAAGCATGGAAAAATCGCCTATGCGCACGAACTGGTGGATGCCGCTCATGCCGCCGATCAAAGTGTGTTCGCCTACCGTCACATGTCCGGCGAATTGCACCGAGTTGGCAATGACGTTGTGATTACCGATATGGCAGTCGTGCGCGACATGAACATAGGCCATGATCCAGTTGTCGCTGCCTATGGAGGTGACGCCGCTGTCCTGTGCTGTACCCAGATTGAAAGTGCAGTTCTCGCGTATCGTATTGTTGTCGCCAATCACCAGCAGCGTCGGCTCCCCCTTGTATTTCTTGTCCTGAGGGATTTCACCGATAGAGCTGAACTGGAAAATGCGGTTGTCTCTGCCGATGCGGGTATGCCCGTCAACAATCACATGCGGACCGACGTTCGTTCCGGCACCGATCTCGACGTGTTCCCCTATGAGCGAATACGCTCCGACCGTGACATCGTCTGCCAGCTTCGCATTCGGATGGATGATTGCAGTGGGATGACGCAAGCTGCTCATTCCTTGGTCCGCAATGTGCAAATCAGATCCGCTTCCGCAGCAACTTGTCCGTCCACTTCAGCCTTGCCGCTGAATTTCCACATGCCTCGCCTATTCATCGTAATGGACACCTTCAGGATCAACTGGTCACCGGGGCCGACCGGACGCTTGAAACGTGCATTGTCAATGCCGACAAAGTAATACACCAGATCGTCATTCGGCAGAGTTCCCATCGTCTTGAATGAGAGAATGGCAGCCGCCTGCGCCATCGCTTCGATCACCAGCACCCCAGGCATCACCGGATGGTGCGGGTAATGGCCGGGAAAGAACGGCTCGTTCATGGTCACATTCTTCAGCGCTATGATACTTTCGTTCGACACGACGTCCAGCACCCGGTCTATCAGCAGGAATGGATAGCGATGCGGCAAGTGTTCCAGTACTTCATGAATATCCATCGTCGTACTCATATTTTCTCCCCCTTCAGTGATTCGATTTCTTTTTCCAGCGCCTTGACGCGTTTGACCAATTCTCCCAGATGGCGGAGATGCACCGCATTGTTGCGCCATTCGTCGTTCCTGCTGAACGGAAATATCCCGGTATAGGTGCCAGGCTCAGTGATCGATTTTCCGATCAGCGTAAACGATGCAATCTCGACATGGTCCGCAATCTGCAGATGCCCCAATATCCCGGCGCTGCCGCCGATCCTGCAATATTTGCCGATCGAGGCGCTGCCCGCTATCCCGACACAACCGGCGATGGCCGTATGCGCGCCGATATGCACGTTGTGCGCAATTTGAATCTGGTTATCCAGCTTCACATCCTCTTCGATCACGGTGTCGTCCAGCGCACCCCGGTCTATCGTGGTGTTGGCGCCTATTTCGACATGATCGCCGATGATCACGCGGCCGATCTGCGGGATCTTCAGCCATTTCCCGTCGTCCCAGGCCATGCCGAAACCGTCGGCCCCGATCACGACTCCGGAATGCGCAATGACATGATTGCCGATGAGGCAGGAGTGATACACGGTAACACCGGGATATAGCAAGGTGCTTTCGCCCAATATCACGCCTTCCCCGATGTGGCACCCCGCCATCACGATCGTCCCCGCGCCGATCACAGTGCCGTCGCCTATCGTCACCTGCGGGCCGATGTGGGCCTGGGGAGATATCGACGCATTTTTTCCGATCACGGCGGACGCGTGGACGCCGGGAATGCATTCCGGCAACGGGTTCAGGAACGCGGAAAGCTTCGCAAAATACGAATAGGGATTGTCGCAAACAATGCGCGGCATCGCGGTTGCGTCGACATCGGTTCGGGACAGGATCACGGCAGAGGCATTGCTGTGCTCCAGCTGCATGCGGTATTTCGCGTTGGAGAGGAAAGTGATCTGCCCGGCGGTGGCATGCTCCAGCGTGCCGATCTGCCGCACTTGTGTATCAGCATCTCCAATCACTTGCCCGCCGAAACGTGCCGCAATGTCTGCCAGTCGGTAGGCTGTACGTTCCATCGAATAGAATTCTTTCAGATCACTTGTCGGACTTTTCTGGCTTTTCAGATTTGTCGGACTTTTCGGGAGCCTCTTTGGAGAGGTATTTCAGAACCTTGTCGGTGATGTCCACTTTCGGGTTGCGATAGACCGCCTCCTGCAAAATGACATCGTACTGCTCGCTCTCGGCGATCGCACGGATCGCCTTGTCTGCCTGTGCAAGTACAGCCGCCAGTTCTTCGTTCTTGCGCAGATTCAGGTCTTCGCGGAATTCGCGCTGCAATGTCTGCAATGTCAGGTTAATGTTGGCCAGTTCACGTTCCTTGCCGCGACGCACCGGCTCGGACATGGTAGTCCCGTCCTTTTCCAGGGAGGATTGCAGATCCTTGCTCTGCTTGATCAGGTTCTTGATCTCCTGATCCCGCGCAGAAAATTCTTGCTCTATCTTCTTTTCTGCACGGACCGCTTGGTCCGATTCGCGCAGAATACGCTCGGTATCCACCACGCCGATGCCGAAAATCTCCGGCGCAGGCCTGTGTGACTGATGCCAGGAACACCAGAATCACACAAAGTAACGTCTTCATTTCAAGCTCCTTGTAGTGGTCAGAACATCGAGCCCATCGTAAACTGGATGTGTTGTATGTTGTCCTGCGGTTGCTCGTTCAGGGGCTTGGCCCAGCTGATCTTGAGGGGCCCTGCCGGCGAGAGCCATGTCAAAGCCACGCCGGTAGAATAACGCATTCCCGTTGAACCCGGAAGCTGCCCGCCGGTACCGACGATCTCCCCGCCGTCCAGGAACGCACTCAATCGCACCGCCTTTTCCTTTTCCATTCCCGGCATGGGGAATAGCAGCTCGATATTGCCGACGACTTTCCTGCTGCCGCCCAACGGCAGGTTGTTGGCATCTCTCGGGCCGAGTGACATCGGATTGTATCCGCGCACGGAACCTACGCCGCCCGCATAGAAGTACTTGAAGAAGGGCAGCGGCGCGCCGTCATATCCCCCTGCAGTGCCGAAGTCGCCGTTCAGCATCAAGGTATAGTTGCTGCTGAGCGGATAGTACAACTGGTGCTGATAGGTCAATTTATAGTAATGCTGATCGGACACCGGAACGCTGACCTCCAGCGAGGCGCGCTGCAACGTTCCATCGGTCGTCGTTATCGCGCTGTCGCGCGTGTCGCGCGACCAGCCTACCGTAGTCAGCAGATTGTCGACGGTCTCGCCGAACAGGTTGATGTAGTCTATATATCGCTGCGGGCTCAACGGAGTCAGGCCAATCGTCGTCTGCTCGACTGACGTGCCAACGTGGAATGTTTCATCATCCTTGATCGGCAAACCGAAACGCACCCCGGCGCCATAGGTCTCTGAAGTGTAGGGACTGATCGCGATCGCCAGCGCATTCGTTCTGCGCTTGTACACGTCAAAGCCGCGGCTGATGCCGTCATCGGTATAATAAGGATTGGTATAGGAAACCGAATAGATCTGGTTGAATTTGCTGGTGTTCATCTGCGTGGACAGGGTATTTCCTGTTCCGAACACGTTGCTCTGGCTAACGCCGGCCATGAGCGTCACCTTTTCAAGGCTGCTGTAACCCGCACCAATCTGGAAACTGCCCGTCGACGTCTCTGTCACCTTGAGGTTGACGTCCATCTGGTCGCTTGTACCCTGCACCTGGGAGGTATCGACGTTGACCTCCGAGAAATAGCCCGTGCGATCCAGCCTCTTTTTGGAATTCTTGACTTTTGACGTGGCAAACCAGCTGCCTTCCATCTGCCGGAACTCGCGGCGTATGACCTCGTCCCTGGTCTTCTCGTTGCCGGTGATGTTGATGCGCCGGATATAGGCTCGCTGCATCGGATCCACCACAAACGTGAAGGCCACCTGGTGTTTTTCCTTGTCCACTTCCGGTGCCGCATTTACGTTGGCAAATGCATAACCCTCTTCCCCAAGGCTCTCGCTGATCTTGCGCGTGGAATCGGTGATCGCATCGCGCGACAGGACATCGCCGGGCTTGATGCTGATCATTTTGCGCATTTCTTCGTGCGTGAGCACGGCCTCGGTGCCGACCACCTTGATGCCGGAAACGGTGTATTTTTCGCCCTCGGAGATATTCAGCGTAATGAATATGTCTTTCTTGTCCGGCGAGATCGATACCTGAGTCGACTCAATATTGAAATCCATATAGCCGGAGTTCATGTAGAGCGTGCGAATGCTTTCCATGTCGGCAGACAACTTCTGCTTGGAATACTGGTCATTCTTGCTGAACCAGGTGAACCAGCCCGGCGTGGTCAGTTGCATGGCGGCAAGCAGCTCCTTTTCCGAGTAGACATGGTTGCCTACGATATTGATTTCCCGGATCTTGGAAACCGACCCTTCATTTACGTCGAAACTGACCGCCACCCTGTTACGCTCCAGGTTCTTGACCGTGGCTTTCACGTCCACGGAATATTTTCCTCTGGCGACGTATTGCCGCTTTAATTCCTGCACTGATTTGTCCAGCACCGATTTGTCGAGGATGCGCCCTTCCGCCAACCCCACGAGTTTCAGATTGTCGCTCAACTGGGATTTGGGGAATTCCTTCACGCCGTTGATTTCCACGCTGGCGACCGTCGGGCGCTCCTTGACGACCACGACCAGTACGTTCTGGTCGACCCTCAATTCCACATCCTTGAAGAAACCCGTGGCGAACAGCGCGTGCAGCGAGGCGGTCGCGCGATCGTCGTCCAGCGTATCGCCAACTTTCACCGGCAGATAGCTGAACACCGTACCCGGCTCAGTACGCTGGATACCCTCCACACGAATGTCCTTGATGACAAACGGGTCAAATGACCAGGCGGATGTGGCATGCAGAAGCGGGAGCAAGCCCACCCATTTTTTTAATTTCATTATTGTGTTCAACCCAAAATCAGGCGACTGATGTCGTTATACAACGCAAAAACCATCATGGTAACCAACAGTGCGATACCCACTTTCTGCCCCGCTTCCCACAAACCCTCCGAGACCGGACTGCCCTTGATCAATTCGATCGAATAATACAGCAAATGCCCGCCATCCAATAAAGGGATGGGCATCAGATTCAGTATTCCCAGGCTGATGCTGATCAGCGCGAGAAAGCCGATATACGCGCCAACCCCCAGCTGCGCCGACTGCCCGGCATAATCCGCGATGGTAATCGGGCCCGAAAGATTTTTAAGCGATACTTCGCCCTGAATCATCTTTCCCATCATTTTCAGGCTGACCAGCGCGGTATCCCGCGTCTTGCGCAATGCTTCCTGCAGCGCTGCCAGCGGCGGATACCGTACAACGTTCACCATCGCATCGAATGCTGCCTTATCAATATAGGCCGCAGCGCCGATACGGCCGATCGTTTTCCCGTTTTCACTGATGGCCTCGGGAATCAAATCCAGCTTCACGACCGAGCCTGCACGTTCGATTTCGATATCCAGCTTGATGCCGGGGTGATTGCGCACCGCACTTACCCAATCTTCCCACAGGGCGAGCTGCTGGCCATTTGCCCGAAGGATACGGTCGTTCACCTGCAATCCGGCACGTTGCGCGACGCCGCCGTCGACCAGCTTGCCGATAACCGGATAGATGGGAGGTTGATACGGTTGCAAACCGAGTTTCTGCATGAAATCGCCGTCCAGATCGGCCGCGGTGAGGGCGTTCATGTCCAGCGTTCCGTACGATTCCTCACCCTGGACGTTCCGCAATTCAAATTTTGCCGCTTTGTGCTGCAGCACGAGGTCGAGCAATACCCAGCGTATCTCCTGCCAGCTCGGGGTCGCCTTTCCGTCGATACTGATGATCGTCTGTTTGGCTTGGAGCCCCGCTGCTGCAGCCGGTGTATTCGGCGCGACTTCGCCCAGTACCGGTTTCAGGCCCGGCACGCCATGGACGAAAAGGATGAAATACAGGATGACCGCCAACAGCAGGTTGGCAACCGGCCCGGCCACGACAATCGCCATGCGCTGCGGCACCGGCTTGTGGTTGAACGCACGCGGCAGCTCATGTTCAGGTACTTCGCCCTCGCGCTCGTCCAGCATCTTGACGTAACCACCCAACGGGATCGCGGAGATGACCCATTCAGTTTCGCCATGACCAAAGCGCTTTGTGTAGAGGGCTTTGCCGAAGCCGATGGAAAATTTCAGTACCTTCACGCCGCACAGTCGTGCTACCGCATAATGCCCCAGTTCATGGAACACCACCAGTATGGCGATGGCAACGATGTGCGGGGGGGTGGTAATTCTTCCATCAGCTTCGGCAAAGCCCTCTACACAAAGCGCTTTGGTCATGGCGAAACTGAATGGTCACCCCCCCCCCCCCTGGTGGTTACGTCAAGATGCTGGACGAGCGCGAGGGCGAAGTACCTGAACATGAGCTGCCGCGTGCGTTGGACACCACAAGCCAGTGCGCGGCGCATGGCGAGGGTCGTGGGCAGAGGGCCGGTTGCCAACCTGCTGTTGGCGGTCATCCTGTATTTCATCCTTTTCCCCCAAGCGTGCAGGGCCTGAAACCGGTACTGGGCGAAGTCGCGCCGAATAAAAAAATCCAGCAGCGGGGCTCCAAGCCAAACAGACGATCATCAGAGAAAGGAAAGGTCGCTCCCGACTGGCAGGAGATACGCTGGGTATTGCTCGACTCCGTGCTGGGGCGCAAAGCGGCGAAATTTGAATTGCGGAACGTCCAGGGTGAGGAATCGTACGGAACGCTGGACATGAACGCCCTCACCGCCGCCCGATCTGGACGGCGATTTCATACAGGACTCGGTTTGCAACCGTATCAACCTCCCATGCTATTCCGTTATCGGCAAGCTGGTCGACGGCGGCGTCGCGCAACGTGCCGGATTGCAGGTGAACGACCGTATCCTTCGGGCAAATGGCGGGCCAAGCTGGCCCTGTGGGAAGATTGGGTAAGTGCGGTGCGCGATCACCCCGGCATCAAGCTGGATATCGAAATCGAACGTGCAGGCTCGGTCGTGAAGCTGGATTTGATTCCCGAGGCCATCAGTGAAAACGGGAAAACGATCCGCCGTTGTGGGCACTGCGGCCTTTATTGATCAAGCGGCGTTTGGATGCGATGGTGAAACGTATACGTGAAAGGCTGGCAGCGTGCCAGAGAAGCGTTGCGCAAGGGGCAGGATACGGACTCCGGTGAGCCTGAAAATGATGGGAAAGATGAAGTTGGGGCCGAAGTATCGCTTAAAAATCTTTCGGGCCCGATTGCCCATCGCGGATTATGCCGGGCGGTCTGCGCAGCTGGGGGTTGGCGCGGGTATCCACTTTGTCGCGCTGATCAGCATCAGCCTGGGAATACTGATCTGAATGCAATCCCTTTACTGGATGGCGGGCATTTGCTGTATTATTCGATCGAATTGATCAAGGCAGTCCGGTGTCCAAGGGTTTTGGGAACGCGGCAAGAAAGTGGGTATCCGCACTGTTGGTTACCATGATGGTTTTGCGTTGATGAAGATCAGTCCGCCTGATTTTGGGTTGAACAGAATAATGAAATTAAAAGAATCGGTGGCTGCTCCGCTTCTGCATGCCACATCGCCTGGTTATTTGACCGTTTGTCATCAAGGGCGGTCTTGTGGAGGGTATCCAGCGTACTGAAGCCGGGTATGTGTTCAGCTATCTGCCGGTGAAAGTTGGCGATACGCTGGACGACGATCGCGCGCCCGCCTCGTGACGCGCTGTTCGCAGGTTTGCTCCAAGGATGTGGAATTGAGGGTCGACCAGAACGTACTGGTCATGGTCGTCAAGGAGCACCCGACGGTCGCCAGCGTGGAAATCAACGGCGTGAAGGAATTCCGAAATCCGAGTTGAACAACAGATCTGAAACTCGTGGGGTTGGCGGAAGGGCGCATCCTCGACGAATCGGTGCTGGACAAATCAGTGCAGGATTAAAGCGGCAATACGTCGCCAGAGGAAAATATTCAGTGGATGTGAAACCCACGGTCAAGAACCTGGAGCGTAACAGGGTGGCGATGAATTTCGACGTAAATGAAGGGTCGGTTTCCAAGATCCGGGAAATCAATATCGTATGCAACCATGTCTACTCGGAAAAGGAGCTGCTTGCCGCCATGCAATTCGGCCACACCAGGCTGAAACTCCTCCTGGTTCAGCAAGAATAACCAGATTTCCAAGCAGAAGTTGTCTCCCGACATGGAAAGCATTCGCACGCTCTACGTGAAGCTCCAGCTTTGTGGACTCAATATTGAGTCGACTCAGGTATCGATCTCGCCGGACAAGAAAGACATATTCATTACGCTGAATATCTCCGAGGGCGAAAAATACACCGTTTCCGGCGTCAAGGTGGTGCGCGCCGGAGCCATGCTCACGCACGAAGAAATGCGCGAAAATGATCAGCGTCAAGCCCGGCGATGTCCTGTCGCGCGATGCGATCACCGATTTCCCACACGCAAGATCAGCGAGAGCCTTGGGGAAGAGGGTTATGCATTAGCCAACGTAAATGCGGCACCGAGAGGTGGACAAGGAAAAACACCAGGTAGCCTTCACGTTTGTGGTGGATCCGATGCAGCGAGCCTAT
>CAVRYQ010000093.1:0-3345 GCA_963725375.1 uncultured Pseudomonadota bacterium
GACGTCCGGCAGCATGGTTGCCGGACAGGCGAATCAGAGCCGGGCGCCGGCGGCCTGCGCCAGTCGGAGGCTTTGCTCCAGTTCCGCGGCATTGGCTTCGTCCAGCCAGCCTTGCAGGTTGTCCATCACCAGATCAGTCAGTGCGTGTATCCAGTCCTTGCGCTCGTTGAGACAAGGGATGTAGTGGTATTCGCCGCCTCCTGCACGCTGGAAATCCGCTTTTCCCTCCATGGCGATTTCTTCGAGCGTCTCAAGACAGTCGGCCACGAAACCGGGACACACCACGTCCACCCGCATGGTCTGCAAGGTTCCCCATTCCTTCAGCGTCGCCGTGGTGTAGGGCTTGAGCCATTCCGCCTTGCCGAAACGGGACTGGAAACTGACGGCGTACTGATCCGGCTTCAACCCCAGTTCCTGCGCGAGCAGGCGGCCGGTTTTCCGGCATTCGCAATGGTAGGGGTCGCCTTTGTCCAGCGTGAATTGCGGCAGGCCGTGGAAGCTCATCAACAGTTTTTCCGGTGTGCCGTTTTTTGCCCAGTAGTCTTGTATGTCGTTGGCCAATGCTCTGATGTAGCCGGGATGGTCGTGGAAATGCTTGATGGTGCGCAGCGCGGGCGTGTTGCGCATACGGTGCATCTCCTCGAACACAATATCGTTCATTGTGGCGGTGGTGCTGGCGGCGTATTGCGGATACATCGGCACGACGAGGATGCGCTGGCAGTTCTGCTCTTTCAGTTTGCGCAGCACGGACGGTATCGACGGGTTGCCGTAGCGCATCGCGAATTCGACCACCAGCGGCGCGGCGGTGCGTTGTTTCAGACTGTCCCGCAGCAGCGCGGCCTGCTTTTCGGTGTGGACGCGCAGCGGCGACCCTTCCTTCATCCAGACGGCGGCATATTTGGCCGCGGATTTCGCGGGGCGGGTGTTGAGGATGATGCCGTTGAGGATGAGCCACCAGACCGGCCTGGGTATCTCCACCACGCGCGGGTCGCCGAGGAATTCCTTGAGATAGGTGCGGACCGCCTGCCGCGTGGGCGCATCCGGAGTGCCGAGATTGACCAGCAGGATGCCGGTTTTTTGAGGTGACTCGTGGGTATGATTCGGTTCGGTCAGATAGGCCATCGCGGGGTCAATGTTGTGAAAGTGCGTTGCTCAGGAGTTTGGCGGTGATATCCACGATGGGAACCACGCGTTCATAATTCATGCGTTTGGGGCCGACCACGGCGAGCGTGCCGATGATCTCCCCGTCGGCGGTGTAGGTCGCGCTCACCACGCTGCATTCGTCCAGGCCGATCAGGCCCGATTCGTTCCCGACGAAGATATGCACGCCCGGCGCGTGGCGGCCCGCATCCAGCAACTGGAGCAGCTCGGTTTTCTGTTCGAAGATGTTGAACAGGTTGCGTAGCTGGGTCATGTTGGTGGAGAGGTCGTTGATATGCAGCAGGTTGCGTTCGCCGCTGATGACGTAATCCTCGCTTTTGCGCGCGATCGCCTCATCGCTGGCGGCCATCGCCGCGCTCATCAGCGCGGTCATGTCGTGCTGCAACTGGCGCAACTCGTTTTGCACGCGCTGGTGTATGTCGCCGAACGCGAGGTTGGCATAGTGCTGGCTCAGGAAATTGCCTGCCTCTGTCAATTGAGACTGGCTGTATTCCTTGTGCGTCACCAGCACGCGATTCTCGACCTCGCCGTCCGGCATCACGATGATGAGCAGCACGCGCGTTTCGGACAGGCGCAGGAATTCGATCTGGCGCACGGTGATGCTGGTGCGTCTGGGTGTGGCGACCACCCCGGCGAAGTGGGTAAGCTCGGACAGCAGATTGGACGCCTGCGTCAGCAACCGGGTCGGGTTCGCCGGTTGCAACTGGATTTCCAGTTGCTGCACCCGTGTCTGGCTAGCGGGTGCACCACCATGAGCGTGTCGATGAACAAGCGGTAGCCCAGAGCGGTGGGCACACGCCCGGCAGAAGTATGCGGACTGGAGACCAGACCCATCGTTTCCAGGTCGGCCATCACGTTGCGGATGGTGGCGGGGCTGACTTCCAGCCCGGAAAACTGCTGCAGCGCGCGCGAACCCACGGGCTGGCCGTCGCTGATGTAGCGTTCCACTAGGGTCTTGAGCAGTACTTGTGCGCGATCGTTGAGCATGCGCGGATTCTATCATCCCGGGAAAACCTGTTGGTTGCCCGGTGCGGTACCGCGTGATGGGCGACGCCCTTGCCAAATCGGGCGAAATCTTCCCCATCGCCGCGGACCTGATGCACGCCGATCACGGCCTGGCATATTTCAATTTCGACCGGAACGAAAAGATCGGGAGCGCGCGCGGAGCGGTGGGTCTGGATATCGCGAAGGCCGCTGGTTGGTCGAGGTGGCGTGGCGATCGGCATGCCGATGTGGTTTAATCGCGCATCATGAAATTCCACTTCCAAACCGTCGCGCTGATCGGCAAATTCAAGTCGCCCGAGATTGCAGAGCCTTTGCTCAAGCTGGCCGACTTCCTGACAAACATGGGACTGAAGGTGGTGGTGGACAATCTCACCGCCGAGTACCTGCCGGCTCATCCCCATGACGTGATCGCATTGACTGAGATGCGGGCCAGGGTCGACCTGGCGATCGCACTGGGGGGCGACGGCACGCTCCTGGATGTTGCAAGGACGCTGGCGCCGTTCGATATCCCGCTGGTCGGCGTGAATCAGGGACGCCTGGGGTTTCTGACAGACATCTCCATCGATACTGCGCAGCGCACCCTGTCCGGCATGTTGCGCGGGGAATTCGTCACCGAGAAGCGCATGTTGCTGAGCGCCACCGTCATGAGGGAAGAGAGGCATGTATTCGAATCCCTGGCTTTCAACGACGTCGTGATTCATCGGGGCAACAGCAGCAGCATGCTCGAATTCGAGGTGCGTATCGACGGCGAGTATCTCTATAATCAGCGCGCCGACGGCCTGATTGTTACAACGCCGACTGGCTCCACCGCTTACGCGCTGTCCGCCGGCGGCCCCATTCTGCATCCGGCGCTGGACCTGATCGCGCTGGTGCCGGTCGCGCCGCACACCCTGAGCAACCGCCCCATCGTATTGAAGAGCGACTCCGTGCTGGAGATCGCCATGCATCGCGCTTTCGAAGCGCGGGTCCGCCTGGACGGACACACCTATTTCGACCTGAACGGGCAAGACAGGGTGGTGGTCTCGCGTTATTCCGCCCCGGTCTGCCTGCTGCATCCGGTGGGGCACAGTTACTATCGGACCCTGCGCGAAAAACTGCTCTGGAACCAGACACTGTAAATGCTCAAGAACCTCATCATTCGCGACTTCGTCATCGTCGACACGCTGGAACTCGACTTCC
>CAVRYQ010000094.1:0-28309 GCA_963725375.1 uncultured Pseudomonadota bacterium
GTTCATATTGCAATTCTGCTTGCATCAGTGCCCAGTCCGATCCGGCGGAACTAATTTCCGCGATCGCAATCTCATCTGCGTCGGTGCGATGCGTGCTGCATTGTATCGGGTTCGATAAACAGGCAATTGTTTCCCAAGAAAAGGAACGTGATGAAGTATTTGAAGATATTCCCCGCCGCCGCAGGCATCATCGCATTGACGGCCACCGTCAGTTTTGCACGTGACCTGCGCGAATGTGAAGAAGATGATTTTTGCAGGACCATCATTGTCAATCGCGATTCCGGCCTTGGCGTCAACGATGCATCCGGGGGACTGGCCGCTACGGCACCTGGCAAGAAGGACGGCAACGTCTACCACGTCGAAATTTCGCGAGGGGCCAGAACATGGCTGGTGTCCATCGACGCCTATAGCGGAAAAATTCTGGATAAGCGCGAGGATGGCACGCTGGCGGCCTGATGCAGTCCGACGGCTATCGTTGGCGAACCACGCTTGGCGGCGCGTCAGGAGACGCCAAGTCGATTTATCTTGCTGTTCCTTAAAAGTCAGAACCAGATTTCCGGATAGCGTCTCGACGCGGCGATGTTGTTGACCAGCACCGCCACCAGCAACATGATCAACGACCCCAGCGTTGCCGGTATCAATACGTACCAATATCCCAATTTATGAAGCGCCGGAGATCCCAATACCGCAATCAGGCTTGTAGCGGCGCCGGGGGGATGCAAGGTTTTGGTGGCGTGCATCACCGCGATGGAAGTTGACACTGCCATCGCCTCGGCAAACCAGGGGTAGTGCTGAAACAGCTTCCAGCAGCTAACGCCAACGATCGCAGAGAGGATATGCCCTCCCAGCAGATTGCGCGGCTGGGCCAGTGGACTGCGTATGGCGCCATAGATCAGTACGGCAGTGGCGCCGAATGAACCGATCATCAGCGTCAAATCGGTTCCCTCGAAGAAGAAATGATCCACCCAGGCCACCGCCGAGATGCCTAGGAACGCGCCTATCCATGACCACAGGATTTCGGAATTGCTGACACGAGGCGGACTGCCGCGCGTGCTGCCACGCATCTTCTGAAAGTATTCGCGGATATTCAACGGCGACTTCCCTGGTGAAATGCGGCGATAAAATCCTTGCGCAACAGCACGCCAAGCAAGCGCCCCAGGTCGTCCACGATGGGTGTGCTGCGACCGTCATGCTCGTGAAACGCGCTGATGGCCTCTGCAAACCCGGCATCCCGGGTCAGTGTAATGGCCGGAGTTGTCATGGCGCCACTCACTTGCGCCTCATGGCAACGATGCTTGAATTCGAAAGATTCGTCCAGCATGGCCAGCAACAGCTCCAGAAAAGTGCCCACATTGAGCCGCTGCAGGAAATCGGTTTCCGTGAGCATCCCGATCACGCAGCCGTTTTCATCCACGACAGGCAGGCTTTTGAGGCCGGAACGCACCAGCGCTTTGGCTGCTTCGTCCATGCGCATATCGGGTCGTAAAGGCTCAATACCTGTGCGCATGAGACTTCCTGCCCTGAAATCATCGAACAAGCGCCCAAGTGCATGGCGATGCGCCAGGTGGTAGATCATCCTGAAGTCTGTCGTGCTGATGTCCAGATAACCTGGAATGTGCCGCATCGCGTCCAGAATATCCTCATCGGACAGTTCGACTTCCGCCAATTCGTCTGTGGCAGAATCAGGTTCGGGATGTTTGTTCGAATTTCCAGTCATGACCGGGAATCATACGAGTAAATTGCACGAATGCATTCTAGCAGCTTACCTGTCGAACCCAACCGTCAACTGCAAGTGCGAATCTATTTTTTCCCGCATGCATATCTCAACAGATGTCCGACCATCGAATCCGGCGGTGCAGGATCCCAGCTATTGCTTGGTGCGGAAGACTTTGAAACAACGCGGCCGTGTCCCCTGTTCCGGGAATACAGAAACACGGCCAAGTTCCTTGATTGCGCCTTCTCGCAGTCATATTCATCCTGCCCCATGGAAGAAAGATAAGTGGAGTCCTCGAATTTCCTTGGCGCTCTGGCATCATACAGAATCCACATGGTCACGTTCTTGCCGTTCTTTTTTATTGTCGATTGGTTGACGTAAGCCATGACAACGTCATCCCCGACGATGGCGGTGCCGAAATAAACCCACTGCGCGCTCGCGCTGCCGCTCACGATTGCAAGTAGAAACATCAGAATGATTTTTCGCATGCGGTATCCGATAAACTTGTTATGCATCTCACCGTAACTTCGGCACTGCCTGAATACGGCTCCGGCAGAATTCTGCCAGTTCATCGTCGAATTAGCGAACGATAGCGCAAAGGCATCCAGTCGAGGCCAACCCGTCTCGTGCTGCGCTCGCTGCATGCCCGGGGTCACCGCCGCCAGCCCGTACCTCGTTGAAGCAAAATTGATCAAATGGCGATACTGCCTTCCCTGTAACCAAGTTTGAACATTCCCTGGTAATGAGCAATAATCGTCCCGGAATGATTGGTGAAGCCTGCAGCGGTTGTCGTATCACGACCAGCCAACAGCCGGATCGGCCACCCGGCATGCAGCGTTTGGCGGCTGGTTCCCGTCGGTTGCTGTTCCCGAAAAGGAGATGCGTCTTGATTAACAGTGATACTTCCATTGAGGCCCGCCTCCTGCACCGTAAAGCGCCACGCCTGTTTGCAATGTCAATTTCCTGCTTGTGCCTGCTATCCGGGTGTGCCGGATATTTCAGCGAATCTTACGTTTACGAACCGACGGCGGAGAACGCCAACAAATTGTCAGTTGACGAGTCCAAGCGAATACTTGCCAATGCGCTGTCTCACTGCTACCCACCAAGCAGCAGGTATGTGAATGGACTGGGTTACCGTAGCGATGCCATCGCAACAGTCGAATTTTATCCGGATCACTACAAATACATTTCCAGCGAAAGCGGCCACGGATACAGTGCATATTACAAGGACATGAAGAACCTGAAGCTCGACTACCATGCCTTGCATGAGTGGCCGGACTATTTCGATCTGGCTTGGGACGGCCGCGTGGTCAACGACTACCAGAAAAAAGAATACGACCACATGAACGGAAGCTGCAACATGATTTACCCGGATGGTCCCATGCCATTCGGCCCCGATTCCACGGTCGTGATTGACGCCATTCAGCGCCTCAAATTTGAATTTGATTCGAATTACGGTACAGAAGCTGAAGACAAATTCAGGCAGGCTGCAGATCAGTACCTCGCCATGCAGGAAAAGCCCAAGCTTCCGGATGATGTGGAGGTTTATTCAATTCAGGCAAATACCGCAATTGGAAACAAGAATTTCAAGACAGCCGTCGATCTCTATACTAAGGCATTGCAACTTGCGCCGTGGTGGGCATCCGGATATTACAATCGCGCACTGGTACTGGGAGAATTGAATGCCAATGATGCGGCGATCATGGACATGAAACATTTTCTCTATTTGAAGCCGGACGCGCCGAATGTAACTGCGGTGAAACGGAAGATAGCGGAATGGGGAACTCCGGCGTATTGAACCCTACTTATTGTGCGCGCCTTGGAAATAGCCTGAATTGTAGGTTTCAATCCAGGTTACGCGGCAGGGCCCTTCCGCGCGCGGATCTGAGGGGCCATTCGCCAGTTCGCCTTTTTCGCCATCTTCTTTTCCGGCGTCAAACGCTTCTTTCATGATGACGGCGACATGCTTTTTGCCGGTGTTGAATCCCCCGTTATAATCCGCCACACAACTTTGCAATTGCTCCGCAGGCACGCCGCCGCAATAAGTGCCCGCGCTGGAGGAATAGCACTGAGCGGCATCCTGATATCCTTTTTTGAACGCATCGGATCTGGGCATTCCGGGTGACGGATTGGATGCCGGGTTAGTCGGCATGACAGGCGCGCTCGGAGAAATCTCGTCGCTCATCAGTGGCAATCCGGACAATACGACCTGCGTCCCGGCCTGCGATTCTCCGGCCGCAGCATTGCTTGTCGCTTGACCTCCAGTATCCATTAATTCACCCAACAAGCGATTCTTCGCGGCCTCATCATTCACCTCCGCTTCCTCCTTCCGAAGTTGCGCCCGCCGCGCCTGTTCCACTGCGGCAGCCTGCGCTTGCGCGTCGTCCTCAGGACTGCCCTGCAACCCCTGAATCAGCGCCGCAGCGCCCATCCCCATCATCCCGACACCCACTTGTTGCTGATTCCCGTTCATCATTCCCTGCACAACATTTTTTGATGAATCCACCATGAGGTTGCCGCTGCCGCCAGCGTTCAGTACGGAACCCCCAGCACCTCCGCAAGTCCTCTGGCCGGAACCCGTCGATGAACCGGGACAGATACAACCATTTTGCGCCACCCAGGCGTTGTAATTGGACGCAGCGCGCCCACCGGAATTAATGCATGCCTGATACATCTGATTCACTTCGGCGGCCTCGCCAGCAGCCCAAGCATTTGACGACAACAACAGCATCACCAAACCGACGAAGAACATCCATCCATTTTCGCCATCTGGCATGCATTCGATCAGTGGCGGCATTGCGTGTACCTCATGCGATTTTCGATGGCAAAATATTAGCAAACTTATTGGCACCCCTGAGCGATTGATTTTCCTGCCTTCCTTCACTGACGTCGATAGCGAGCGCCTCATGGCATACAGGCATACTTTCTGCTTTGGGGCCTCCGAGGGCAGATACGTGCGTGCGTGTTGAAATCGGATTGAACCAGGGGTACGATGAGCTCGCTGCGGATACATTCGCCAGCAAGGAGGCATCATGGCCATCAGCGCTATTAGCTCCACGGACTCACTGCAGGTATTCCTGCTGGCCCAGCAAACCCAACAAGCTTTGCAAGCCGAACAAGCCCAGCAAACCCAACAAGCTTTGCAGGCGCAACAGGCGGCTCTGGATCAGCAAGATCAACAGGCATTGCAAGTTCAGCAAGCATTGCAGGCTCAACAGGTGCAGCTTGGACAGCAAGCCTTGCAATCCCTGCAGGCCCAAGCGTTGCTTGATCAGCAAGTTCAACAGGCATTACAGGTTCAGCAGAGCCAACAGACGGTTCAGGCTCCACAGGCAGAGCTTAATCAGCAAGCCCAGCAAACCTTGCAAAGTCAGGCGTTATCGGGTCAGCAATCTCAACAAACCGACCAGATTCAGCAAATTCAGCAGGCTTTGCAAGCCTTCCTGGCTCAACAGGCCTTGCTAGGTCGGGCTCCGGGATCGAATATCAACGTGATGGCGTAGCTGACAGCGACTAGCCCGATGCCTTGCTTGTCACTTGATGCACGTTTCCGGACAGAAGATGCGGTGGTCCGGAAGAATGCCTTGTTGAAAGTTTGTCCGCGCATTCCCCTTCTTGGACGATTGCCACACCTGCGTTGCGCCAGGAGGGGGGCAAGCGGACGGTTTGGTTTTTGATGTTGCTTTGGCCTTGCGTGCGTGTTCTTCCGTTCCCTGGGCATCCACGTAAGCACGAACCGTTTCAAGCGTCGCACCGCCCACGCTGCCGACGAAATATGCCCGATGCCAGAACAACGGCTTGCGGTAAAAAGAGCTGAGATGTTCGGCAAAGCGGTTCCGGGTTCGACGTGCGCTGGCCGTCTTCAAATTGTTAATCAGCACCGAGATATTGAGCGCCGGATGGATGTCGATCAGCAGGTGGACGTGATCCGGTTCACCGTCATGGCAAGCTGGTTATCGAAGTGCCACCGTTTTATTCTTCGCAGGAATGTGTCGCGTGCGGCCACGTTCACCAGGACAATCGGGTTTCACAAGCCGAAGTCGTCTGCCTAAGCTGCGGGAACACCGATCATGCGGATCACAACGCGGCAAAAGTGATTGCCATGCGTGGCGTTCGGCAATTATTGTCTGGGAAGTGTGTTCGGAAAGAAAAAAAACGGTGCAGGATCACAAGGATCAAGGTAGGGGTGGAAGGCTCCGAACCGGTTGTGGAAACGCAATCAACGCTTGGTGAGACCGTGGTAAGTCGTGGTGGTGGTAACACTCCTGCGCTCTGGCCGTTGACTCAAGAAGAAACCCACACTACAACGCGTTTACGCGCTTAGTGGCGGGAGACTTCATTTGCTTGTTTGCCGCGTCCGACGCAGTCCTGTTACATAACCTTCGGGTCGGCATAAACAGATGTCCTGTTCCTGCCTTGCTTTTTTGCAGCATAGAGCGCCTTGTCGGCATGGCTCAGCAGATCAAGCAGGTTATTGCCACTGGCATATTCAGCCACGCCTATGGAAATCGTGATACCTCCTATTTTTTCCCGGGCGTCAATGCGATGTATCTGGCACTCTTCTATGGTTCTGCGCATATTTTCTGCGACGATGCGGGCACCCGCCAAATCCGTTTCCGCCAGCAAGAGCGCAAACTCCTCTCCCCCCATCCGGGCGACGGAGTCCTGACCTCGGACTTTGGATTTCAGCGTATTGGCGACGGCGCGAATAACCTTGTCACCAAACAGGTGTCCATGTGTGTCGTTGATCGTTTTGAAATGATCGATGTCCACCATCAGCAGGCATAGCCCTTTAGCCACAGCCGCTTTATCGGCGAATGTCGCACTCGCGCTGTTTTCAAATCCCCGCCGGTTGAGGATACCAGTCAACGGGTCGATCAGCGCCTCCCCACGGGCCGCCTGAAGCTCCTGATGAAGTTTCTCCACTTTTTGCTTGCTGACGGCCAATTCCGCCTGCAGATCCTGCATGGAGCCGATCATCTTGTTGGTATCGTCTGCCATGCTGCTAATCAGGGTAATGAGCCCGGCGGGATCCGGATTCTTCTTCAGTTTGTCACCGTATGCGTGCAAATTGGTGTCGAATCTATGCGCCTGATCATCTGTCTGTGTCGTCGATTCGGCCAACTTCTTCAATAACAGTTGGATATCCTCGCGTAATGCCCATTCGACATCCATGTTGCACTCGGACACGTATTTTTGATACAGCCTGTCTATGGTAGCGTCGTCGAGCCGTTCGCCGTTATCGAGCTGACTGGTTATTTTCTCGGTCAAGGCCGGGTTGATACCGGTCACATACTCGTACCACACCGCATAGTTCTGCGGCGTAAAAGCAGCCGGATGTTCTGCCATTTTTTGAATCAGCAAACGCAGGATTTCTTCACTTGTCTGTCGATCATGCTCGTATTTCACAATTTGCCTTCCAGAACGCCGCCCGATGGTTTTGAACTGCCGCACAGTCTACCTCCAGTCGTCACGTTCTCCAACGATATCGGGCTCAAATCTGAATTTCTGGACAATTCCCGGTCGCGGGCAGCCAGTGACATGAGCATCCGGATCATTTTTTTCGGGAAAACACATAAGTCACTCATTATTTGAAATCCGGTTCTGCACAGACTTTACACGCCAGCAAGGCAATCGATCATCCGCGTATCGGACGCCCCTGCGCTCCAGGGCAAGGAACATACGCGACAAGCGGCCCGGTCGGCCGAAATAACCCTGCGTGCCCCAACCGAAAGCAAACGGTCGTATTGGCGTTCCGTAAAATGTGCTACTGTTAATCAAGCAGGTACCAACACCCCATAGACTGTTATGTATGCCACAGAAAATTGAAACTGACACATTGCCGCAAGCCAATTCCAAAGCGGACGCCAAGAGCAAAGCCCTGCAGGTTTATGGCAGGATGCTGGACGCCATTGTTTCGGTCCTGGTTTTTGTCATGATACTCACTTTGATCGGCGCCCTGGCTGGACTGGTACTCGATTTTTTCTCTGCGGCAAATGAATTCGGCAAGGCAATGTCCTCGCACAACCTTGTGCACGGCCTTGTTGACGGACTAGACCGGGAACTGGTCATTGATGTTCTCTCGGTCTTCGTTCTCATTGAACTGTTTCGTACCTTTACCGATTACCTAGAGTTTCGTCGTGTGCGCCTGAGGATTCTGGCTGAAGTCGGCATTGCGTTTGTCTTGAGGGAAGTTTTTATTGGTCTGTACGACCACAATATGAATTGGTCTGAAATCCTTGCTCTCTCTACCCTGCTGGCCGTACTGGTGACGGCACGCATCGCTGCGGTCCAATTCCATCCGCGGGACAACGAAGCTGAATAGCCCGGCTGCACCATTGACACCGCCTTGTGATCGAAAAACCGGACAAGCAACGCTTCCAGAACGGGGATATCCGCGGCATGGCTCCACACTGATCGCGCGCAGAATACGCGGAAAGTCCTGCAGAACGAACGAGTTGGAACCGCCGACGCCACAAGCCCATGCAATCATGGGCAGGTGTTTCTCAGAAATATCTGGGCACCGCACGTATGTCCAGTTGCAGACCGCCGTTATCCGGCGTCATGCTGAGCGCAGCTTGCTCCTTTGAAGTGAGTTGTCTTATCTTGTTTCCGTCGCGCATCCGACTGAAAACGCCATTGCGCCATTGATAGACCTCGTCAAGCTTTTGCTCATAGGTGTAGCTGTGATCGTTATCATTGTAGTAATCGTCAAAACGGTTGCGCCCAAGATAAATGGCATTGGAGCCCTCATATCCGGTTTTCTGCTCCGAAGTCGGATCGGTATTCACGATATATCCCCAGTCACCGGGGATGAAATTCCCGGCTGCCACGGCTGAATAGAGTTTCAGCAATTTTCCCTTTTGTTCCATTTCCTCGGTATCGTAGTCCTTTTCAAAACTCCACATACTGCCGGGCTCGATTCCAACCAGAGGGTCTCCATCGGCAAGCAGCGCCCGCTCCACCCGGCGAGTGCGTACCGGATCGTGTTTCACGCGGCTGTAGTAGTCGAGCGTGCCTTGTACGATGACAAGCTTGGTTGCCGTGTAACAGCCCATGGCATATCTGTCCTGATGCAAAAAAGCATCCATGACCGCAACGTGAAGAGAAACTCCGGGATTGGGTGTGCCACGCGTCCAGTATTTCGCGTTCCATCTGGCGGGCCCGCCATTCGGCCAATCCCAATTCAGATGTTCGGCCCATGCAACGATATTCTGGCGCACACCCACGCGATCGGACAGCGCCTCGACCGAGCACGCATTATTCTGGAATGCAGTTGTTCTGCCATGCTGCAGCAATGCGAGAACGATTTCCTTTCTGGACACCGTTTTCAGCAGGCGCATTTTTCCGTTGCCGGCAGTCGGCAAGCGCACCTGCTCCGTTGACAGCGCAAACTCGGGACGCATGAAAAAATCCAGAGTACGGGTATCATTCCTTGGCGTAGTCAGGGTGAGCGTAAGACTGCCCGATTGGCTATCCACACTTTGCGTTACCAGCGCAGGGGAAATTTTCAATGTTCGCAAATAGCCTGTAATGCCCTTCTGCAGGGCGGGGAGCTCCGAAGGACAGCGAAACTGGATATCGGCCCGGGCGGTTCCGACGCAACACAACATCAAAAGAAAATACCCGGCGACCCTTGGAATCATGATGTCACTCCTCGTTCCACGTCAGTTGAAACGCAATATAGTCAACTCTAACACCGGTCAATCCTGCGGACATATGAAGAATTACGGTATTGGGCCGATGGCGTCTACACCACTCGCTGCCGGTGCGCCGAGTTTCTGCTCGTGCGCCATTTGCACCACTTGCTTTCGAACGGCAGGGCGAACTTTTTCGAAGGCGCGAAAGTTTTCGCGCGCGCGATCACGCTGTTCAGGTGTCAGCTTGCTCCACTGTACAAGCCTGCTCTGGAACCGCCTCTTTTGATCCGGGGTAAGTTGCCGATAGTAGCCTGCAGAATGCAAAAGGTGCTTTTGCAACCTCGGGGGAAGTGTATCCCATTGCGTCGCCAGAGGCTGCAAAGCTTCATGCTGGAATTGTGTCAGTTGATTCCAGGATTTGTAAGTATCTGCAGCCGCCAGGTCAGCTTGGAACAGCAGTACTACACACCACGCCAGGATTGAAAGTGAACGCATCATTTATCGAGTTAGCATCAAAATTACCCCATCATTCACGGCAAGCTGCGCATTTTTGCAGACCAGTCTGGTCTGCAAAGCAAGGGGACTGCCACCTGACCCCAGCCTTCCTGACAACGGGAGGCTTTTCAACCAAGCTTGTGTTGGAAATCAACCCTGCGATTTTCCTTCCAGCACTTTTCCGCATGACAAGTCAGCCGCGGCTTGTTCTTGCCCAGGCTGACCAATTTGACCTGACTGGCGGACACACCGTAATGCAGCAGACTTTTCTGTACGGCCTCTGCCCGCTTTTCTCCAAGAACCAGATTGTAGCCCTCGCTCCCGCGTTCGTCCGCGTTTCCTTCCAGCGTAACGAAGTCATTCTTGTGGGACTTGATGAATTCGGCCTCCTTCCGGATCACGGTCCGATACTCGGATTTGACGACATACTTGTTATAGTCGAAATAGTCACTTTGCTTTTGCAGTTGCTCAATTGCAGCATTCAGCTTACCCAATTCCATGTCAGCCGCCGCCGTCGCAGTTGCGGCATTTTTTTCGCTTGCTTGCGATACTTGCGCAATGTTTGTTTTTGGTGAAGAAGAACAGGCAGCAACCATCAATGAAGCTAAAACAACAGCTATTGTTTTCACGATAAAATCCTCCCACATGAATTGATCCGGAGCGAAGCAATTTCAGTAACGCATGACATCAATTTTGGTTTACATGAATTATATGGATGTAAATGTTATTGGCGAGGCATAATATGCGGGTCAGAAAATCGCCTGCTGTGTAGAATTGGAACAAATGGGACGGGGTTGCGCACATGTCGGATTCTGAGGAGCGTTCACTGTTACGGGATATCGCATGAACCGCTACGCCGGGATACTCAATATGCTCGCAACAATAAAGGCGAAGATTTTTACATGGCAAGGACGCTATCGTGAGTCCAGGCTTCTGGAGGCTCCCCTGATCCTGGAATGGCAGAGAAGGCTGGTGTTCTGGTGTGGCGCAGTGAGCGTGGGACTGATAGCCATCCTGTTTGCGATCGCTTCGGAGTGGGCCAACGGCATTTTCCACAAGCTACTGACTTTTTCACCTTATCTCCCTCTGGTGATGACACCGCTCGGACTTGCCCTAGTCGTCATTCTTACGCGGAAATATTTCCCGGGAGCCCAGGGCAGCGGGATACCGCAAACAATCGCCTCCCTCGACCCGAAGGAAAACGGTATCATCCGCGAGCAATTGCTATCGTTGCGCGTGACAGTTGGAAAACTGGTACTCACCATCGCCGGACTTGTTGTTGGCGCTTCCGCCGGGCGGGAGGGTCCCTCCGTCCAGATCGGCGCATCAATCATGCACAACTTGGGCAAACTGGCCCACTTTCCCAAACATGATCTGGACAGGGGTTTGATTCTGGCCGGTGCCGCAGCCGGGGTCGCCGCAGCCTTCAACACCCCACTCGCCGGAATCGTATTCGCAATTGAGGAGATGGGGCGCTCCTTTGATGAACGCAACATCTCGACCATATTGATGACTGTCATTATCGCCGGCATTTGCTCGCTCGCCCTGCTCGGAAATTATTCTTATTTTGGACATACGTCACAATCGCTGGCATTCGGCAAGGAATGGGGTGTCGTCGTCATCTGCGGCATTGCCGGAGGACTGCTGGGTGGAGTGTTCAGTCGAGCGCTGATCGAATTCAACAATGGACTGACGGGAAGAATCGGCGCGTGGATGCAGGCAAAGCCGATCGCATTTGCCGCACTTTGCGGACTGCTGCTGGCGCTGGTCGGACTGGCGTCGGGCAACACAACCTACGGGAGCGGCTATAGCGAAGCAAAGTCGATCCTTGATGGCAGCGCAACGCTGCCTGAAAGTTATGGCGTGCTCAAACTGCTGGCGACGGTCATCTCCTCAATCAGCGGGATACCCGGAGGAATCATGGCTCCCTCGCTTTCTGCGGGTGCCGGATTTGGAGCAAATATCGCGCACTTCTTCACATCAGTACCTTCCGGCGCGGTGATCATCATCGGTATGGTTGGCTACTTCGCGGGCGTTACCCAGGCGCCGATCACAGCCTTCGTCATCGTGATGGAAATGGTAGACAACCACGAAATGATACTGCCGTTAATGGCGACCGCCTTCATTGCAAAGCTTTGTTCGAAACTGGTTTGCCCGGCGCCGCTATTCCATACGCTGGCGCTGCATTTCATCCGTAAGTACTAAGCGCAGAATGCCGTGGTAGGCAGCATCAGGTAGCACGTACCATCGCGAATACTCACGTAAGCAGCGGCCAGCATGCCTGGTGGATCGCGCAATCGTTTTCCGCATTCAAAATACCTTTGTCCCGACGGTATCGTGCTGCACGTGGTTCATATATTCCTCAACGACTGCAATGCCCATCACCGGAGTGTCGCCTGCCCCCCCCCATCACCATCGCACGAGTGTTACCCCCTGAGCGCGGGGCTCCCTCAGCGATTGCATCTTGTTGTCGATTTTGCCAGTGACAACCGGCCAAGGAATTCAAACAAATCAGGTTTGCGCCAATTCTTGTTGTACCTATCTTTCATTTGGAGCCATAATTTTAAATTGGTGGCATGGAATGACCCAGAAAAAAGGGATAAATATGAGTCGGCGCAGCAAGAATCAACTTTCGGTTCAAGTTCTTAAGAGATTTCGCATCATCTTCGGCTCAGTTCGCCAGCACTTTCGGGATGTGGAAGAAACATGCGGCGTCACGGGTTCGCAGTTGTGGATACTGCAAGAAGTGGAAAAAACGCCCGGCATCGGCATTTCCGAACTGGCTGAACGTTTGGCCATCCACCAGTCAACCTGCAGTCAATTGATTGAAAAACTGGTCACGCACGGCCTCATCATCAAGGAGCGCAGCAAAGAAGATCAAAGACGGGTTGGATTGCGTTTGACCGAAAATGCTGCATCGATTCTGAAAAAAGCGCCCGGTCCCGCAGAGGGAATATTGCCTGAAGCACTGCAGGCATTGCCGGAGACCGCCTTGCTTGCGCTGGATAAATCCCTGATCGATGTGATCGAGCAGTTGAGTACCAAAGATGACAGGCTTGCCGAGAGGCCCCTGTCCGAGTTGTAATATCCCCGGCATCCCGCATCGTTTGACCCACCCCACCGACGTGCCGGAAATCTCTCGGCAGCGCACCTTGGTGCGACACATTGCGTCGTGGCCGGAACCGGAATTTAACCTGTAAAAGGACATTTGCGATCACGCATTTTCGGATTCCTTCACAGCTTGCGCGGCAGTTCGCGCGACGCCTTGCGGAGGAAGGCAAGTTGTTTTTCGAAATTGCGGCACCCCTGACACATCATGAGGTGCATGCGTATCGCCATCCTTTCCTTGAAAGTCATCGGACGATCCAGTGATTGCGACAGCAATTCAGTATTTTGTTTGCAGTTCAGCATAGTTACCCCATATTCCCAAACCAGTGCAGATCAAGACATTCGCGTAATGCAAGCCGGGCGCGATGTAGAAGAACTCAGCAGTTTGTCGGAGAAATATTGAGTTCCTGACAGATTTCTTCGGTAGACATATCCATGAATTCGCGCATCATGAAGGCGCGCGCAGCGTTGACTGGCATACGCCGATTGCACTGCTCGAAAATTTTCCAGAAATTGGCATCTTCCAGTGACTGCTCGGGATCTCCCCATGTTTGCGGAGGTTCAGCCCAGCGCCCGTTTTCGCTGAACAATGCGTCGATCAGATCGCATTCATCTTCGTCTTCAGCAACATTCAGTTGCGGCTCACGGACCCGTTTGCGCAACATATCTAGTATCTTGTGCTTGAGGATGCCAATCAGCCAGGTGCGCAGCGAAGATTGCCCGGAAAATCTCCCTTGCCCCTCGATCGCGGCGACCATAGTTTCCTGCACCGCATCCTCGGCGAGATGCGGATCGCGCAATTGCAAAATGGCATAGCGCACGAGATAGCCATAGTGCTCATGCAGCGATTCGGTATCGATTGCGCTGACGGTATTCATATCACTTTCGGTTTCGATGACAATTGGTATGACTTTGATGCGGCGACAAATGGTATCACCCGAGCGTGATAGTGCCGACTTTGCACTGTGAGCACCATGAAAAGCGTGCACTCGCTGGCAGTAAGCGCAGTCGTCGTGCACGGAATCCGGCAGATGTACATCGGCCTAATGCAATACCGTGCAGGCCATAAGCAGGTTGCGTGGCAACAAACCGCTTACGTCCTGCCCATGCGGCATCCTGTTTCAGCGCAGAAACCAGAACGCGGCGCCCGCAACTGCAAGCACGACAATCATGCCCAGCATCATCTTTTCGTGTATGCACATACCCTGCGAAGTTTCACAACTACCGTTCATTTTGCACATCATGGACATATCAATCTCCTTTAAATAGTTGAACAAATCACGCGTGGAAACTCGTGACGTCAGTTGGTCGCACGACCAGTACAATCCTTACAGCAATTTCACTGCGATGGGTGATGTCCACGCGCTTGCGCCGCCTGTGTTGCGGTAATCCGGGAGGTTCGATGGCGCGCTCGTCTTTGAACAAGGCATTCAGATCAAGAAATCGGATGATCGATCAGCAACTTCTTTTTCCATGGCGTGTAGCGTTGCTTCGACCGATATCGGCATCTGGCTCGCAATGTCCTGTCTGCGATCCTCGAATATGTCCTCACCGGGATGCTCACCGCCCCAAGTCCGCAGGGTCTTGTCCCGTTGTTTCAGCAACGCTTCCATATGCGGCAAGGCAGGGTTTGATGCAAATGCAAGCTGGACATAATTTCTGTGGTTGCCTGAGGTAGTGGCCCCAGTTCAGGAGCCTATTATGGCCCGCACTACACCACTTCGATTCATCTATTGCAGGCCGATATCGACATCAGGTAGCCCCGGTTTTGCCATAAGAGTCCAGTCACCATGCATCACTACGTCGAGGCAGATCTGACCATGAAGGAGCGCGCCTTGCCCATGCTTTACGAATCAGAGGCCAAGACCCATCGCTACACGGCTCCTGACTTACTGATCGACTTCTTGAAGTGGCAGTAATTATGTGAAGGCCGAAATTTGATCTAGTCACCGGCAATCAGCGATTGGTGCGGATTTCAGCCGTCACTTCACATAATCGAGAACTGGACATAATCGGCCTTATGCAAAGCTTTCCATAAGGCCGACTTTCGGAACTTTCCAGTTAAAGGCTATTTTCTGGAATCTTCAGATTGCGAACTTAAAAACGTCCTCTCGGCCTTATGTTGCGCTGCATATAGTTCCGAAAAGCCGTCGGAAGATGTTCCATTGATGGCTTATTAGCGCTTGGTACGACCACAAAAAAACGAGGGGAGCCAATTGGCTCCCCGTTTTAATCGCGTTCTAATTCGTGCCGATATTCTCGTTTCAGAGTTACGAATTTATTATTGGTCTCTCCGAAATAGTTACGAATATATTCTCCAAGTTACGGATATATTCTCGCGAAACACGCCAAACACATGACTCAGGCGAAGTTCTTCGCTACAAAATCCCAGTTCACCAGATTGTTGAGAAAGGTCTCTACATATTTCGGACGCAGGTTGCGATAATCGATGTAGTAAGCATGTTCCCACACGTCCACGGTCAGCAGGGGCTTTCCTTCGCCGCTCTTCAACGGGGTACCGGCCGCACCGAGGTTCACGATGTCCAGCGAGCCATCGGCCTTCTTCACCAGCCAGGTCCAGCCGGAGCCAAAGTTGCCCACGGCGGAAGTCTGAAAGGCTTTCTTGAATTCGTCGAAGCTGCCCCATTTCTTGTTAATGGCCTCTGCCAGCGCACCGGCGGGCGCGCCGCCGCCATTCGGCTTCATGCAGTGCCAAAAGAAAGTGTGGTTGGAAACTTGAGCTGCGTTGTTGTAAATGCCGCCGGTCGCCTTCTTGATGATGTCTTCCAGGCCGGCGTTCTCGAATTCCGTTCCCTTGATAAGGTTATTCAGGTTGGTCACGTAGGCCTGATGGTGCTTCGCGTAGTGGTAATCGAAAGTCTCGGCGGACATGTGCGGCGCGAGCGCTTCCCTGGGATAAGGCAGAGGGGGTAGTTGGTGTTCCATGGACAATCTCCTAGTCGATTTACTAAAAATGGGAATGGCGTAACCATCAGTGCGAAATATACCATACCTTTATGGTTGGGTATTATTCAACCTGTATCCTACATGGTTTTCCGAATTTTAGAATCGGGCGCCATGCCGAATGTCTTACAATCTTCCCCCATGAGCGACACTAACAAGCAGACCGGCGCAGCCAAAACTTCGCGCAACCCGATCAAGATCATTCCCCTGCAGCAACGTTTGCGCAAACCGGAATGGATACGAGCAAAATCCGGCAGCGGTGCGAGTTACAACGAAGTGAAGCGCATGCTTCGCGAACACCAGTTGCATACCGTGTGCGAGGAAGCGTCCTGCCCCAACATCGGGGAATGTTTCGGCAAGGGCACAGCCAGCTTCATGATCCTGGGCGACGTATGCACACGCCGCTGCCCTTTCTGCGACGTGGCGCACGGCAAACCCCAGCCGCCGGACAAGGACGAACCGAAAAACCTTGCGCACTCCATCGGGTTGCTGAAACTGAAGTATGTCGTCATCACCAGCGTCGACAGGGACGACCTGCGCGACGGCGGTGCACAGCACTTTGCCGACTGTCTCACCGCCATTCGCGCGTCCTCGCCCGCCACCAAACTGGAAACGCTGGTGCCGGATTTCCGCGGTCGCCTCGACGTTGCGCTGGACGCCATGGCGCGCAGCCTCCCCGACGTGCTCAACCACAATCTGGAGACCGTGCCACGCCTGTATTCCCTGGCGCGTCCCGGTGCAGACTATGCGCATTCACTCAAATTGCTCAAGGAATTCAAGGCGCGCTTCCCGCACGTGATCAGCAAATCCGGTTTGATGCTGGGCCTGGGCGAAACCGACGAAGAAGTGCTGCAAGTCATGCGCGATCTGCGCGATCACGATGTTGAAATGCTCACGCTGGGACAATACCTGCAACCCTCCGACGGCCATCTACCCGTGCTGCGCTACGTGACGCCGGATACCTTCAAGATGTTTGAGGATGCCGCAAAGGAAATGGGGTTCTCCCATGCCGCGTGTGCACCGATGGTGCGCTCCAGCTATTTTGCGGATATTCAGGCGGAACACGCGGGCGTGCCACCTTGATTCATCTGTTCCGGGTTAAAAACCGGTTGGCAAATCTGGCACTGCCTGTTTCATGTTCTCAGATCGGCATTTTGACGCCATTCGATCAGTTCCAGCCTGCCGTCAAGATGCTCGACCACGGCGGTACAACTGTCCACCCAGTCTCCGCAATTTACATACAAAAGACCGCTGATCTCCTTGATGGCGGCACTGTGGATGTGCCCGCAAATCACTCCGTTGAGTCCACGGTCCCGCACTGAATGAATGACCGAATTTTCAAAATCAAATATGAAAGAGACTGCAGACTTCACTTTGCGCTTGGCGAAACCTGCGAGAGACCAGTATCCGCTGATGCGCAATGTTCGACGCCACCATGACAGCCATCCGTTAATGCGGACGAGCAGGTCGTATCCAACGTCTCCCAAAATCGCGATCCAGCGGTGGTGCTTGGTCACCTGATCGAACTGGTCGCCGTGGACAAGCAATAGTTGCCTGCCATCGGCTGTGACGTGCAGCCATTCGGATGCGATCAGGATGTCGCCGAATAATGTGCCGTTGTACTCTCGCAGTACTTCGTCATGATTCCCGGGGACGAAGACAACCTTTTCCCCATGACGTGCTCGACGCAATATTTTCTGTACGACTGTGTTCTGCTTGGCCGACCACTGTACGCTGCGCCCCATCGCCCAGAAATCGATGATGTCTCCGATGAGAAACAGGTGGTCGGCCTCGAACTCCCTGAGGAAATCTATCAGGCGGTCTGCCTGGCAGCCCCGCGTACCGAGATGAACATCTGAAATGAATATGGAACGAACTTTCACCTGACCAGACTAGTGCAGACTTGCGACAAGCGCATGAACTTTTTGTTTCGTATTTATTGCACTGCAAGTGGGTCGTGTATTCTGCTTGCTGCGGTCATGTTTTCAATCGTCGCGAAGAACCCGCGGTGCAAAAATCAATGTCAATGATTGTCGCCAAAAGCAGCACTGCGCCAGGATTCAGCGATTATCCTTGACTATCGGCCACCAATGCAGGCGTCGCAACAGCGAGGTCTTTTTCAATTGATGCGATTGCATGCGATGCAGGATGTCGTCCAGCGATCGGATGGCATCGATGACATGAGTCCCCTTGTTCAACATGACGCATTCGGCACGGACACCCATCGCAGCGTCCGTTATTTCTGCGCGACTGGGCGTGCCGCTCCTGGACATGCCCTCCAGCACTTGCGTCGCCCATATCACCGGCAGATGTGCCGCCTCAGCCAACCATAGTATTTCTTCCTGCAATTCAGCGAGTCTTTCATAACCACACTCGACTGCAAGATCACCGCGGGCGATCATGATCCCGATGTTGGGTGAATGCATCAATGAAAATATGAGTTCCGGAAGATTCTCGAAAGCCGATCGTGTTTCGATTTTCAACACGATGCCCAACGTGTCTGCTTTCAGTCGCTTCAATTCCTTTTGCAATAGTTCCACGTCTGCGGGGGTTCTGACGAACGAAAGTCCGACCATATCGGCGTGCATGACGATAAATTTCAGGTGCTCGATGTCCTCCGTCGTCAATCCATTCAAATCCAAATGGCTGTCCGGCAGATTGATGCCTTTGCTCGCCAGCAGCTTCTCTCCACCTTCACGCGCTTGGGTGATCTCGACGACTATTTTGCTCTTGCTGACGCTGCGGATAACGCCGCCGATCTTCCCGTCGTCTATCAGAATACGCTCGTCGGGCTTGACCGCCTGGAACACTTCCGGCAGGGAACAGGCAATGCTGGCCATATGCAACAGACGGCCGAAATCATCGACTTGAGCCGGCGTACCCGGTACTTGTTCACGCGTCAGGGTCAATTTATCCCCGACGTGCAGGAGAATGGTTTCCGGCAGCGGCGGCACGGCCCCAACCGCGCCCAAAACGTTCACACGTCGCGAATGGCCTGTCTTGGATTCCTTGATGAGGTGCAGTTCCGTGCCGGGTGTGACATAGGTCGTTTGCCTGCAAACCGCCCAGAATCCATCATCGGTCTGAGTCACAATTTGCAGGTTGCGCAAGGCGCCTCTCGCATCCGTCAATTCTATCGTGTCATGCAATGCCACCTTTTTCAGCCAATCTCCACGCACCGGAAGACAAGCGTCGGCAGTGGCGGGGCCTGGAGACGCATCGTCTTCCGGGTGAAGCCAGATTTGCGCTGGCTCAACCACATTGCCCAACTTGTCTCGACGTGGTCTCCATTTGAGCACTGCTGCACCACGCGCCAGGTCACCGGTACGCAACTTCGGCCCGCCCAGATCCATCAGGATACGGCAGTGCCTTCCCGTTTCGCGACGCGCCAGATTGATTTGTTCAATCATTCGGGCCCATGTGTCGGGCGCATCGTGAGCGCAATTGATGCGCGCGCAATCCATGCCGTGCACCAGCATTTTCTTGATCAGTGAATAATCATCGGCCGCTTCGCGCGGGAGCGTGACCATGACGCGGACACGGCGATGGGAAGGCGGCTTGCCAAATAAAGTGTTGGTATTGCTTTCAAGTTGCGAAGCGCCCGGATCTTCCTGGTTGGTGGATATTTTATCGAGTGCACTTTCTCCCACCGCACAACGCAACAGATCAATGATTGCGGTGAGATTCGAAATCACATGTGATTCCATGCGTCCCAACGAAGAAAGACCGACTGCCGCCAGCCTTTCCTGCAACGGCCGCATATCCCGGCTCCTCAAGCCGAGATAGTGAACCAGGTTGACTGCGCTTGCCAGATGGAGGGGATTGGTACGCTGCAGCGTCGCCGAACAGGAACGTTCGAGCTTTTTAAGTTCCTTCCGCAATGCCTCAAGTTCGATCAGCAAACTGGCATAAGGATGAATCTCAACGGATTCAAGAGAACTTGATTGTGTTTTGCTCATTATTCAGACGATACAAACCGTTAGATTAATGACTATAAGGAAATTGGATTACATAAATATGAATTGAAGATTACTTTCCGGGATCTTCCTCCCCCATTTCGAACGTTTTGCCGGGCAGTTTTTTTCACATATTCCCGGACAGGCAGGGCATTCTGAATGCGCAGGAATTCCCCGCGCTTTAACCGGCATCAGACAAAAAAACAGGGCGCAGCCAATACGGCCGCGCCCTGCGCTTTGTCGACTGCCTGTAGCAGGCGATCAGGCTTTGACGTGAATGACGGAGCCTACTGTCTGCCCACTGGTATTCACCGTAGGCTTGGGTTGGGGCTGAGACTGCGTACTCACTGCCGCGGCCTTCCTGGAGCCGTCGGCATCAGTATCGCCCGCCGCCGCCCCAGCCTTTTGGGTCTGGGCTTGAGTACGTGGCTGAACCTGGGATACGTAGCTGCTACCTGCATTTGCGTTGGCGGGATTGACTGCCATGAATATCTCCTTCTGTCTAGATATACAACTGCGGCTTTTTCACCTAGCCACAGTTGTATTATCGGCAGGAATCGGGATGACTTTAATCATTTTTTCCCCACAAGAAGATCATGGTTTATGAATTCGTGATAGCGCGCTTCCCGAATCGGAATACGCCCCCTGCGCCGGACGGCGTCGGTGACCAGTTGCGCGTTCGGGCAGAGTTGACCACCTTGCGCGGTCGGAGCGGTCGAAAATTCCGGCGACACAAGAAATGCGGCGTAACGATCTAGTCGCTCACCCGGGCGCGCAGGGACTTGGTTTCACCACGCCTGACTTTGTTCTCGATGCGCTTTTTCTGAGCACTGCGAGAAGGTTTGGTCGCGACGCGCGGCTTCGGTTTCGCTGCGACAGACAGCACCAGGGCTTTCAGGCGCCGCAGCGCTTCGTTGCGGTTCTGTTCCTGATTGCGATATTCCTGCGCCTTGATGACAACCACGCCGTCTTTGGTGATGCGATGATCGCCGAGTTGCAACAGGCGTTGCTTGAATTCCCCCGGCAGGGAGGATGCCCCGATATCGAAGCGCAGATGAACCGCGCTAGAAACCTTGTTAACGTTCTGTCCGCCCGCGCCCTGGGCACGCACGGCAGTCAGTTCGATCTCGCGTTCGCGGATGATGACGTTGTGGGCGATGTACAACATGATTCAGGCCAGCACACTGATCGACACGTCGCCCAGCGCCACTACCTGCCCCGCACGAATCTTGGCGGTCTTGCGCAATTCCGGCCGTCCATCGACCGAGACCGCGCCTTCCGCCACCAGCGCTTTGCCCGCACCGCCGCTGTCGCACACGCCGGTAAGTTTGAGCAATTGGTTGAGCTCGACAAAGTCTCCGCGCAGATGAAATTCAAGTTGCGGCATTAAAGTTTGACCGCGTGTTCGCGCGTGGTATGGAACACCACCTTGGGCCAGCGTTCTTGCGTCAGCTTGAGGTTCACGTTGTTCGGCGCGAGATAGGCCAGGTTGCCCGCCGCATCAATGGCCAGGTTGTGCGACAACGCTTTCTCGAAATCGGCCAGCATCTTCTTGTCGTTACAAGTCACCCAGCGCGCGCTGGTGGTGCTGGTGCCCTCGAACATCGCGTCCACGCCGTATTCCCCCTGCAAACGGCTGGCCACCACGTCGAACTGCAGCATGCCGACCGCGCCCAGGATCAGGTCGCCGCCGTCCACCGGCTTGAACACCTGTACCGCGCCTTCTTCACCCAGTTGTTGCAGTCCCTTGTGCAACTGCTTCACCTTGATCGGGTTGCGTATACGCACCGAGCGGAAGAAATCGGGTGCGAAATACGGGATGCCGGTGTACTGCAACACCTCTCCTTCCGAGAAGCTGTCGCCGATCTGCATGTTGCCGTGGTTGGGCAGGCCGATGATGTCGCCCGCATATGCCTCTTCCACCTGCTCGCGGCTGGAGGCCATGAAGGTCACCACGTTGGATACGCGTATTTCGCGGCCGATGCGCAAATGTCTGATTTTCATGCCGCGCTCGAAATGGCCCGAGCACACGCGCAGGAACGCGATGCGGTCGCGGTGGTTGGCGTCCATGTTGGCCTGGATCTTGAACACGAAGCCGGAGAACGCCTGCTCGTTCGGATTCACCTTGCGCACCGAAGCATCGCGCTCTATGGGTGCGGGCGCCCAGTCAAGCAGGGCATTCAATATTTCGCGTACCCCAAAGTTGTTGATGGCCGAACCGAAGAACACAGGCGTCTGTTTGCCGTCAAGGAAACTCTGCAGGTCGAACGGGTGCGAGGCACCGTGCACCAGTTCCACTTCCATCTTGAGTTGTTCGATCTCCAGCGGAAAACGGCGCGCCAGTTCCGGATTGTCTATGCCCTTGATGACCTCGACCTCGCCGTCCGCGCGTTCCTCGCCCGGCGTGAACAGCAGGATTTCGTCGCGCAGCAGGTGGTACACGCCGCGGAAGGTCTTGCCCATGCCAACGGGCCAGGTCACCGGCGCGCACTGTATCTTCAGCACCGATTCGACCTCGTCCAGCAGTTCCAGCGGATCGCGCACCTCGCGGTCCATCTTGTTCATGAAGGTGATGATGGGCGTGTCGCGCATGCGGCACACGTCGAGCAGCTTGATGGTCTGCGCTTCCACGCCCTTGGCCGCGTCGATCACCATCAGCGCCGAATCGACAGCGGTAAGCACGCGATACGTATCTTCCGAAAAATCCTGGTGTCCGGGCGTATCGAGCAGATTCACCACGTGGTCGCGGTACTCGAATTGCATGACCGAGCTGGCGACGGAAATGCCGCGCTGCTTCTCGATCTCGAGAAAGTCGGAGGTCGCATGGCGCCCGCTCTTGCGCGCCTTCACCGCGCCCGCGAGCTGGATCGCACCGGAGAACAGCAACAGTTTCTCGGTGAGCGTGGTCTTGCCCGCATCGGGGTGGGAGATGATGCCGAAAGTGCGGCGGCGCGCCACTTCGCGCGAGATCTGGTCGCGCGGGACGGCTGCCGGTTCCTTGATGGTCTGTTCTATGTCGTCGGACATGCTGCTGGCCTGTGAAAAAAGTGCGCAAGTCTAAAGGCTTAGCGGAGGAATGTCTAACTTTGAAAGGCTGTCGTTGACTGCATCCTGCGGCTCAAAAACCTGCTTCAGGCAGCTACGTCCTGGCCTGGCTGGCCAGTATCTCGGCCCACTCGTCATCGTTGAACACCCGCGACCTGGTATGAAATGCCTTGCCCTCCGGCCCTTCCAGCGAGAAGGTGCCGCCGCGCCCCTCGATCACGTCGATGATAAGTTGGGTGTGTTTCCAATATTCGTATTGCGATTTGCTGATGTAAAAGGGGCAGCCGCCGATCTCGCCCAGATATTCGTCGCCCGCTCCTATGGTGAGCTCGCCCGGCAGATAGCAATTGGCGGCACTGTTGTCGCAACAGCCGCCCGATTGGTGGAACATCAACTTGCCGTGTTTCTGCTTCAGGAATTCGATGAGTTTCAGCGCTTCTTCCGTGGCTATCACTTTCTCGACCATGACCCTCTCCTTCCAAAAAAAACGGGGCGGTCGCCCGCCCCGTGTGGTTTGCCTGCACGCAGACAACGGTGATCGAAACGCTTAGAAGAAGCCCAGCTTCTGCTCGCTGTAGCTTACCAGCAGGTTCTTGGTTTGCTGGTAGTGATCGAGCATCATCTTGTGCGTCTCGCGACCGATACCGGACTCCTTGTAACCACCGAACGCCGCACCGGCTGCGTAGTCATGATAGCAGTTGGTCCACACGCGGCCCGCCTTGATGGCACGTCCCATGCGATAGGCCACGTTGCCGTTGCGGCTCCACACACCCGCGCCCAGACCGTACAGGGTGTCGTTGGCGATGGCGAGCGCTTCCGCTTCGTCCTTGAACGTGGTCACGGCCAGTACCGGTCCGAAGATTTCTTCCTGGAAGATGCGCATCTTGTTGTGGCCCTTGAACAGCGTGGGCTGCACGTAATATCCGCCGTCCAGATCGCCGCCCATGTGCGCTTGTCCGCCGCCCGCCAGCACTTTGGCGCCTTCCTGCTTGCCGAGGTCGAGGTAGGACAGAATCTTGGTCAGTTGTTCCTTCGACGCCTGCGCGCCCATCATGGTGTCGGTATCGAGCGGGTTGCCCTGCTTGATGGCGGCAACGCGCTTGAGCACGCGCTCCATGAACTTGTCATAGATGGATTCGTGGATCAGTGCGCGCGACGGGCAGGTACACACTTCGCCCTGGTTGAAGGCGAACAGCACCAGGCCTTCGATGGCCTTGTCCAGGAATCCGTCGTCCTTGTCCATGACATCGGCAAAGAAGATGTTGGGCGACTTGCCGCCCAGTTCCAGTGTGGCGGGGATCAGATTGTTCGCGGCGGCCTGGGCGATCACGCGCCCCGTGGTGGTGGAACCGGTAAAGGCGATCTTGGCAATGCGCTTGCTGTTGGCCAGCGGCATTCCGGCTTCGCGTCCCAAACCGTTGACGATGTTCAGCACGCCCGGCGGCAGCAGGTCGGCGATCAGGTCCATCAGGATCAGAATACTGATCGGGGTGGACTCGGCCGGTTTCAGCACCACGCAGTTGCCGGCACCCAGCGCAGGCGCCAGCTTCCAGGCCGCCATCAGGATGGGGAAGTTCCACGGGATGATCTGCCCGACCACGCCCAGCGGTTCGTGGAAATGATAGGCAACGGTGGTCTCGTTGATTTCGGACAAATGGCCTTCCTGGGCGCGCAGGCAACCGGCGAAATAGCGGAAATGGTCGACGGACAATGGAATGTCGGCATTCAGCGTTTCGCGTATGGCCTTGCCGTTATCCACTGTTTCGGCATAAGCGAGTACTTCCAGGTTCGCCTGAATGCGATCGGCGATCTGCAGCAGTATGTTGGAACGCTCGGTGATGGAGGTCTTGCCCCATTTGTCTGCGGCGGCATGCGCGGCATCGAGCGCCAATTCGATGTCCTCTGCGCCGGAGCGTGCTGCCTTGGTATAGGGCTTGCCGGTGATTGGCGTGATGACGTCGAAATATTGGCCTTTGACCGGGGCGACCCACTTGCCGCCGATGAAGTTGTCATATTGCTTTTTGAAATTGACTTTGGCACCAGCGGTACCGGGGGCTGCGTAAATCATAAGTTTCTCCTCTGTTCAATATGCCTGTTGGCGATTGCAGGATCGTTTCCGATGCATTGCTGCAGTATCTGTATCTCAAGTAACGTGCCAATTTGAACAGGGAGATTAGCATGTTGATTAAATGCAGCTTCCAACATGTGACAGGCGACAACCTCGCGCTGCCTGGCGTTCCAAACTGCGACACTTGTCCCAAAACAGAACAATTGAACAGTCCATCTACGCTACGCGCAGGACGCGATGCTGTCCACCTTGCGCGAATGCGGCGATTTTCAGGCGCCCACGGAATGGAAACATCCCCGGCTTGCATTCCCGTCAATACTTGACAGAAATAGTTGCCAAGCGTATTTCGCCTGTTGGTAAATTACGAATCGGGCTCCCGAACACGCGCAACGACGCGCCTTGTCACCAGACGAAAGGAGGTTCGGGATTACCTGGCGGAAACCGTGCGAGCATAACAACTGGCCAGCCTTCCGCGGCCGCAACTTCAGGAGAAGAACATGGGCAAGACCAGAGTGGACTGCTTTTCGGTTTCGCTGGATGGCTTCGGAGCGGGGCCGGACCAGGACATCAACAACCCGCTGGGAGTCGGCGGCTTGGAACTGCACCAGTGGTTCCTGCCGACGCGGACCTTCCGTCACATCGTGCTGGGCGCGGAAGGCGGCACGACGGGAATCGACGACGATTTTGCCGCGCGCGGGTTCCGCAATGTGGGCGCCTGGATACTCGGCCGCAACATGTTCGGGCCGGTACGCGGCCCGTGGCCGGACCTGGAATGGAAAGGCTGGTGGGGCGACAACCCGCCGTACCATGTGCCGGTGTTCGTGCTCACGCATCACGCTCGCCCCGCCATCGCGATGGCGGGCAACACCACTTTCTATTTTGTAACAGGCGGCATCCGCGAAGCGCTCGATCGGGCGCGGCAGGCGGCCGCGGGCAAGGATGTGCGCATTGGCGGCGGCCCTGCCACCATACGGCAATACCTGGCGGCAAGCATGGTCGACGAGCTGCACATCGCCATCTCGCCCGTGCTGCTGGGCAAGGGAGAATCGCTGTTCGGCGGGCTGGACATGCGCGCATTGGGCTATGAATGCGTCCAGTTCGTGCCCACGGAAAAAGCAACCCACGTCATCCTGCAGCACACCCTCGAACGAACGGCGAAATAGAACAGGAGGATGGATCATGGCAGGCAACACCGTCTGGCTACACCGGGTGCTAAAGAGCACGCCCGAAAAAATCTATCGCGCATTTCTCGATGCCGATGCAATGGCCAAGTGGCTGCCCCCGCATGGCTTCACGTGCCGGGTGCATGAGCTGGAGGCCAAGGTCGGCGGCAGTTACAGAATGTCGTTCGCGAACTTTTCCACCGGCCACGGCCACTCCTTTGGCGGAAAATACCTGGAGCTGGTGCCGAACGAGCGCATCTGCCACACGGACGAGTTCTACGACCCCTACCTGCCGGGCGTGATGCAGACGACCATCACGCTCAGGCCGGTGTCGTGCGGGACCGAAATGGACATCGTGCACGAAAACGTGCCCGAAATGATCCCCGTGGAAGCCTGCTATCTCGGCTGGCAGGAATCACTCGTGCAGCTCGCACTGCTGGTTGAGCCTGACATCCCGAATTAGCGCACCACGCAGGACAAATGCCCGACACAGGAGACGGCCATGAGGAAGATCGTTACAACCACTTTTGTATCGCTGGATGGCGTGATGCAGGCGCCGGGCGCACCGGATGAGGATCGCGACGGAGGCTTCATGCAGGGCGGCTGGTCGTTCGGCTACTGGGACGAGAAGATGCGCGGCATCATGCAGCGCTTCATGGAACAGCCTTTCGAGCTCCTGCTGGGCAGGCGCACCTACGATATTTTCGCCGGCTACTGGCCCCGGGCGTCCGCGGACGAAGCCGTCGCCCGGCCCTTCAACAGCACGAGGAAGTACGTCGTTTCGCGCACGCAGCGGGCGCTGTCGTGGCATAACTCCACGCTGGTCACGGGCGACGTTGTCGGCGAGCTCAAGAAGTTGAAACAGATGGACGCGCCCGACCTCTGGGTGCATGGCAGCGGCCAGCTCGTCCAGACGCTGCTCGCGCGCGGGCTGGTCGACGAGATGCACCTGTGGATTTTCCCGGTGACGCTGGGACCTGGCAAACGGCTCTTTGCCGAAGGCGCCCGCCCGGCAGGCTACAAGGTCGTCGATGCGCAGGTCTCCACGACCGGCGTCGTCGTCGCGACTTACGAACCCGCGGGCGCCATCAAAGCCGGGGCGTTCGTCTGACGGACAAGTTCGGCGTGCCGGACATCTCCATCCTGTGCACACTGGCCCTGCTTTGCCGACCTGATCGCTCTGATCGCCAGGCTGGCCTGCGCCATGGTGGGACGGTCCTGAAGGCAATATCCGGGAAATGCCGGACGGTCCTGGGCCAGGAAATGTTTTGTTCCATTTATGGAACAGGCCATCCCGCATTAATGCCTTTATCTTTCCCGGTGCGCCCCCTAACATGCGGGCACTTTCTTTCCTCCACATCCGGAACAGAAAATTGGGGCAGCGCCGTTCCGCTGCAATTGTCAGGCACGGCTCCAGATGCGGTACTCATGTACCTTGGCAGCTCAGCCGTCGTAATCAAAGGAAACCACATGTCCGAAAAGACCCCCCACATCGCACAGAAATCACCCTTTGCCGTCGCAGTTGAAGCGGCGATCCAAGCTTTGAACCTGGGTGCATACCGCTACGTGGTCAAGACCGACACCCTGGTGGAGGAACTCCATCTGACGGTCGAGCGGGCGCTCGGAGGAGATGGCGCTGCGCGAAGAGAATATGCGGCTGCGCCGCGAGCTCTTGCGGGTATTTGCCGCGCATAACATCGTTGGCCATAGCCGGCCCATTGAATCCATTCTGGAAATGGTGCGCACCGTGGCGCCCACCACCAGCACGGTGCTGATTACCGGCGAAAGCGGCACGGGCAAGGAGTTGGTGGCGCGCGCCATCCACGAGGCCAGCCTGCGCCGGGAAAAGCCGTTCGTTTCGATCAACTGCGGCGCATTTCCGGAAACCCTGCTGGAGAGCGAACTGTTTGGTTATCTCAAGGGCTCATTCACCGGCGCGGAATCCAACCGCAAGGGAATTATCGAATCGGCCCACGGGGGCACGCTCTTTCTGGATGAAATCGGCGAAACCAGCCTGAGCATGCAAGTCAAATTGCTGCGGGTTCTCCAGGAAAGAAGCGTCCGTCCGCTGGGCGGCGCCATGGACGTTTCCGTCGATGTGCGCTTGATTGCTTCCACCAACCGCGATCTGAAGAAGATGGTCGCGAGTGGCGAGT
>CAVRYQ010000095.1:0-4401 GCA_963725375.1 uncultured Pseudomonadota bacterium
TAATCGCTGTCTATTACAGGAATCGCGTCACATGCCCAGAAAAATCCTCGTCACTTCCGCCCTCCCTTATGCCAATGGAAGCATTCACTTAGGCCACCTCGTCGAGTACATCCAGACCGATATCTGGGTGCGCTTCCAGAAGATGCGCGGCAACACCTGCCATTATGTCTGCGCCGACGACACCCACGGCACCCCCATCATGCTGCGCGCCGAAAAGGAGGGCATCACCCCGGAACAGCTTATCGCCCGCGTATGGCAGGAACATTACGACGATTTTGCCGCATTCCACGTGGCTTTCGACAACTATGGCTCCACCAACTCGAACGAAACTATGGAATCCGCCCAGGGCATCTACCGCACCCTGAAGACCAACGGCCTGATCGAGGTGCGTTCCATCGAACAGTATTACGACCCGGTCAAGAACATGTTCCTGCCGGACCGCTTCATCAAGGGCGAATGCCCCAAGTGCCACGCGAAGGAACAGTACGGCGACAACTGCGAAGTGTGCGGTGCGGCGTATGCGCCCACTGACCTCATCGAGCCCTATTCTGCAGTGTCCGGCGCCAAACCTGAGTTGCGCAACTCCGACCATTACTTCTTCAAGCTTTCCGCGGATACCTGCCAGAAATTCCTGCGCGAATGGACGCGCAGCGGCGCGCTGCAGCACGAAGCCGCCAACAAGATGCAGGAATGGCTCGGCGCCGAAGGCGAAAACAAGCTGACCGACTGGGACATCTCGCGCGACGCGCCCTACTTCGGCTTCGAAATCCCCGACGCGCCGGGCAAGTATTTCTACGTCTGGCTGGATGCGCCGGTAGGATACATGGGCAGCTTCAGGCAACTGTGCGCGAGGACCGGGATCGATTTCGACGACTACTGGAATCAGGGCTCGGACGCCGAGATTTACCACTTCATCGGCAAGGACATCCTGTATTTCCACGCGCTGTTCTGGCCCGCCATGCTTCAGCACGCCGGTTTCCGCACGCCGACCAGGCTGTTCGCGCACGGCTTCCTCACTGTCAACGGCGAAAAGATGAGCAAATCGCGCGGCACCTTCATCACCGCGCGCAGCTATGTAGACCACATCGGGAATACGGAATACCTGCGCTACTACTACGCCGCGAAACTCAACGGCACGATGGAAGACATTGACCTCAATCTCGACGATTTCGTGGCGAAGGTGAACAGCGATTTGATCGGCAAGTACATCAATATTGCGAGCCGTTGCGCGGGATTCCTCACCAAGTTCTTTGCTGGAAAGCTGGCCTTTGCCGACGCGAAGCACCTGCTCGACGGCGCGATCGGCAGCGGGCAAACAGTCGCGGAATCCTTCGAGGCGCGTGATTACGCCCGCGCGTTGCGCGACATCATGGCTATCGCCGACCGGATCAATGGTGAAATTGCGGCCGCAGCACCCTGGACCCTGGCCAAGGATGAAACTCAGCGCACTGCACTGCATGACATCAGCTCGCGCGCACTGCACGGTTTCTACGTACTCTCAATCCTGCTGTCGCCGGTACTCCCCGCGCTGACATCGCGAGTCGCGCGCGAACTGTTCGGCATGGAACGCGACTTCACCTGGGCCGACCTTGCGGCATTGCCCACGCGCGTCAACTCCTACCAGCATCTCGCCACCCGCCTCGACCCCAATCTCATCGAAGCCATGGTCACCGCCAACCAGGGAAGCCTGAAACCCATGACCGAATCGCATTCCGAGACACGCCACGCCGAGCACCAGCAACATGCCATTGCGCCGATCGCCGAAACCATCGGCATCGACGAATTCGGCAAGATCGACCTGCGCGTGGCGCTCATCGTGAATGCCGAGCACGTGGAAGGCGCGGAAAAGCTGCTGAAGCTGACGCTGGACATCGGCGAAGCGCAAGCGCGCACCGTGTTTGCAGGCATCAAGTCGGCTTACGATCCGGAAGCCCTGAAAGGACGCATGACGGTGATGGTCGCCAACCTCGCGCCGCGCAAGATGAAATTCGGCCTGTCGGAAGGCATGGTGTTGGCCGCCTCGGGCGAAGCGCCGGGACTTTTCGTACTGTCGCCGGATGCGGGTGCGCAGCCCGGCATGAAAATTAAATAAGCAGGGCATTCGATGGACTACGACGTACTCATCATCGGCTCCGGCCCCGCCGGGCAGCATGCGGCCTGGCAGGCGGCGCGCATGGGCAAGCGTGCCGCAATCATCGAACGCAAGCCCAAGATCGGCGGCGCAGGACTGCAGACCGGCACCATCCCCAGCAAGGCCATGCGTGAAGTGTCCTATCTGCTTTCGCGCTCCGGCGGCATGCGCCAGGCGCTCGCACCCGATGGTCGCAGCCGCCACGGCTTGCTGGCGGACGCGGTGCGGCGCAAGGAAGCCGTGATCGCGCAGCAGGAGTCGGTTATTCTCCAGCGCCTGCTGCGCCATGGTGTAGCGCTGATCCCTGGCGAAGCTTCGTTCGTCGACGCGCATACGGTGCAGGTTGCCGATGCTGCGGGCAACACGCGCCGCATCTCAGCGGACAACATCATTATTGCCTGCGGTTCCAGGCCGCGCCGGCCAGCCAACATTCCCTTCGACAAGAAGACGGTGCTGGATTCGACCTCGATCCTGAATCTGCGCCATCTGCCGGACAGCCTGCTCGTCGTTGGCGGCGGCGTCATCGCCTGTGAATTCGTCTCGATCTTTGCCGCTTTGGGCGTGCAAGTCTGCGTGGTGGACAGCCATGCGCAATTGCTGGAATACCTGAGCGAGGATGTAGTCGGCGTGCTGGCCGACAGCTTCCTCGGCATGGGCGTCACGTTCCACATGCGCGAGCGCGTTGCAGAAATCCGCCGTGAAGGCAATGGAACCGTCACCGTCCTGGAAAGCGGCAAGCAGATCTGCGCTGACGCTGTGCTCTACGCGCAAGGCAGGGAGCCAAACAGCGGCGGCCTGAACCTGGCCGCGGCAAGCATCAGCGCGCAGGACGGCTGGATCGCGGTCGACCGGCATTTCCGGACCAGCGTACCGCACATCTACGCCGTGGGCGACCTGATCGGCCGCCCCGCCCTCGCCTCCACGGGAATGGAGCAGGGACGCGCGGCAGTGCTTCATGCCCTGGGCGGCGCCGAATACGTCACGGGGGACAACCTGCCGATGGCGGTCTACACCATCCCGGAAATCTCCTACGTCGGCAAAACCGAAAAGGAAGTCCACCAGGAGAACATTCCCTGCGTGGTCGGACGCGCCAACTTCAAGGACAGCGCACGCGGCCAGATCATCGGCGATGCGCAGGGCATGCTGAAACTGATCGTGGATGCGCGCAACGAGAAACTGCTGGGCGTGCACATCGTCGGCGAACAGGCCAGCGAACTTGTGCATATCGGCCAACTGGTGATGAACCTGCATGGCACCGTACGTGACCTGATTAGCAACGTCTTCAACTACCCGACGCTGGCGGAATGCTACAAGCTCGCCGCGCTCGACTGCACACATCAACTGGAGCAGCGGAAAGCCCTCTAGCTTCCGGTCGCATTCATGCCGTTCAACGCCAGGGCAGCATCAGCCTCAGCGTGTTGTCGCGTTTCGCATAGTGGTGATACAACGCCGCGGCTGCGTGCAGCCCGATCAGGAAATAACCCGCCGTCGCAATCGATTCGTGGATTTCCTTGAGCTCCAGCGCCATTTGCAGGCTCTTGTCGGCCAATGCCGGCAATTCCGCGCCGAGGAACGGCACCGGCTTGCCTCTGGCACTGAGCGTCAGCCAGCCCAGCAAAGGCAAGCCCATCATCAGCGCATACAGTACCAGCTGCACCACCCTGGCCAATTGAGCCTGCACGGCAGGCAATGGCGGTTCGATCGCGGGTACTTGACCTGCAAGGCGCGCCAGCAGGCGCAACCAAACGAGACCGAATACTGACAGCCCAAGCGTGTAGTGCCACAGCGCCAATGTCTCTCGCCCCGGGCTGCCTTTGGGGAAAACCGATTTGATTTCCATCGTGACATAGGCCGCAACGATCAGCAGCAACATCGTCCAGTGCAGGGAAACCGACAGCCATCCATATTTTGAAGTTGTGTTCTTCCATCCAATTGCCATCTCATCTCCTTCGGACCGGCTCCGTCGTATCGCGATTGTTCTGGTTCATGCATGACTGATCATCAATAGAGTACCTGCAGTGCAGAATAAACGGAAAACTGGTTCGTGGCGGCAGCGTTGACCAGCCCTCTCCCCGCAGAAAGCAGCCAATTGTATTCATGTGCCAGATTGAAGACGCCGCCGAGATTGAAACCCGTCGCGCTCTGCCCGTCCACGCTGTCCGGCGTTTCGTGAAAGATTTCCATTCCCAACTGAAGCGAGGGCGTGAACTGGTACAACGCCGCGCCTCCGACATAAACCGAGTTCCTGAAACCGGCCCCGGGATTGATCC
>CAVRYQ010000096.1:0-6508 GCA_963725375.1 uncultured Pseudomonadota bacterium
CGACCCCGGCGGAAAATTGCTGCATGGCTGCGTGAATAACGGGGTATATCGAGAACTTGTCACTGCCGGAGTGGACACTCAACTTGAGGTTGGATGGTAATCCGTATTTGGCAACAGCATGCTGGATTGCGGCCATGTCAAGAGCCATCTCTCGCGCGAATTGAGCCGGATCGCCAACGTAGTCAACCCCCTTGTTGAAGCGGCCGCTGAATTTTGGGGCGATGGTCTGGATAGGTATGCCCTCGTCGGCGATGGCGGCAAGGATAATGAGCAACTCGGCCGGGTTTTGCGCGGAGTCCGTCTCATCCATCGAGATTTCAGGGATGAATGCGCCATCGCCTTTGCTCTCTTGAATGCGGCGATAGATCTTGCCCGCCTCCTGAATTGCAGAGAGAAACTTGGCGGCTGTTCGTGAAAGCATATCCTGCGTGACCTCGATAATTTGATCGCACGCCAGCATCGGGATTGCGCCGGCAAGCTCAGGGTGACGGCCCGCAAAGCGATCAATGGAAGCAGGGTCCGCTGGTTTGCCAATAGAGTCGGCCACATCGATGGTGTAAAAGTCGCAGGCGGGTAGGAAGCGCTCAACGGTGGAAAGGTTGATGTGGTCCGCATCGCAATAATAGGGGAGACTCCAGCCGAGTTCGTTGACGGCGGCATCGGCGGCAGCGCGCACTGAGGCCGGCTCGGAGCCAATGATGGTGTGCTCGCGATTCGATTTGTTCCATACGGGAATCACTTCAACGCCGGCCTCAGCAGCAAGGATGCAGGCCTCGAGTTGAGCCTTCGCCTGGTGGGCGAACCGGTCACCCACGCCAATGGAATATTTGCCGAGCACTGCGGCGGTTGCAAGTTTCATTGAGACCTCATCTCGATAAAACATCCAATTGGAAACGAACATTTTGCACGGTGGTCTTCCGGTGCTAAAGGATCTTGTGGTCAGCGCTGCTCAGTGTCACATCGGAAGCTGCACGACTCCAGCCGATGCGCAGGTCCTTGACGTTGTGGAGTGCAATTGCGCCTTCAGGACCGCGGGGAGCTGTGGTGGCGAAAAAGTCAGCTCGCTCGACATCTGCCAGGTGAAAAGCGGGACGTGCGTCAGGAGCAGCGTTCGCAATTTCCACGTGGCTCATTTCAAAGTTACGGACGTGGCGCACGAAGAATCCGGATGCCGGTGTAGGGCCGAACATTCCCGGCTCGGGATACTTGCTCTCGTATTCAGGCAGTTCAATCTTGGCCATTTCCAGTGGCGCTCCGCCAACTGTCTCGATGTAGATGTTGGAAAGCTTCACGTCCTCGATTGCGAAGCCGGGAATGCCGCTGAGGATTGAACTGACACGCTGCGGTGCGGCATGGCAAGTGAGATTGCTGATAAGGATGCGCTTCAGCGTGCCCACCTGAGTGCTCTCTTTCGGGCCACGCAATCGCGCGCCTAAACGCATGAAGATGGGGCTCGACACAAGGTTGCGCATGGTTGTATTCGTGATTGTGATGTCTTCCATGAGGGCGCCATCCACTGTTTCCAGTGCGTACCCCTGGCAGCCCTCGAAGATGCAATCGGAGATGGTGATGTTGATGAATCCGCCATTGGACTCGGTGCCGCACTTGATCCGGCCCGTCCGCCATGCGGGGGCGTTCTCTGAAAAATGCTTGAAAGTTCCATCGAGAACGGAACCGAGTTCATAGTCGCCAGTAACCCAGCAATTGGCGATGGTCAAATTGCGGGTGGGCCGCGCATAACCGAGAGCATAGCTCGACTTGGGGCAGATGCCGTCGTCCCACGGTGAGTTAACCGTGCAGTTGGAGACGCGCACATTCTGGCAGCAATCAATATCCATGCCGTCGCGATCGGTGTCAATCTTGAGATTGTCGATGGTCAGGTTGTCAACGCCGGTGAGCAGCAGGCCGAAATGACCGCCCTTGAGAATGGAGAAGTCGCGAAACACCACGTTGTGGCAGTTCTTCAGCGCGATTGCCTTGTTGCCGACACCGGCCTGCTCAGCAACGAATTGACCGCCCTGGTCCTTCTTCGATCGGCCATTGGAGAGTCCTTTGCCCCAGATAAGTCCGGGGCCCGTGATGCTTATATCGTGGAGAGCTTCGCCCCACAGCAAGGAGTTATGCCAGTGATTATGGCCGTAATCCTGATACGCGTCCCATGCAGTCTTCGGCTCCGCTGCATCGTAAACGCCTCCGCGATAGCCGGTCTCTTCGCCGGGGAGCGGTGAGTCTGCGGCTACGATGGCGCTTCCCTGGAGCAGGTGAAGATGGACCTGGCTCTTCAACCGAATCGAGAAGCATAGATAGAAACCTGCCGGGAACAAGATTACACCGCCGCCCGCAGAAGCAGCCGCCTCAATGGCGCGATTCACGGCTGCGGTGTCAAGCGCTTTGCCGTCACCGGTCGCGCCATAGGTCCGGACATCAAATAGGCCCAGGGGCGGCGCAGGCGGCTCGGCGTTCTGTTCGCCAGATGCTGCAAAGGAAGCGACCGGCATGGCAGCAGCGGCGACACCAAGGCCGCCTGTGCGAAGAAAGTCACGACGCATGGAGTTGAAGGTATTCATCGTCTATCTCCCAGAGTTAGATCATTGCCCCGAACGTTCTAAACTTCAAAAGCACTTAGCCGTTGAGCATCCATGAGTATCGGATGCAGTACTACCATGTCGGGTGGTTGCCCTGATTCAGTCAAGATGGAAAACCTCTTCAAGGGGTAGGATGCGATCGTCCGGCGCCGCGCCTTCCATTGCCTCAAAGAACGGAGACATTTCCACTTGCCACCGAGCATTCACTGGGTGGTCTTTCATGGCTGCACAGGCGCGGCTAAAATCCTCTGTCTCCAGATAACCGACGAGGAGGCCATCGGGCCTCAGAAAGAGGGAGTAGTTATGCCATCCTGTGCTGCGCAGCGCATCCAGCATCTCCGGCCATACGTGTGCGTGGCGAAGCTTGTACTCTTCAAGCTTCTCCGTCCGGACCTTCAAGAGAAAACAAATTCGCATAGAACCTCGGATTATTCGCAATTGCGAGAGCGGTGCAGAAAGCGGTTTGTGGAGACGATGGAGTTGGGATGATTCATAGAAGAGTCTCATGCATGACGAGCGCGACAGCGCTGCGCAGCCTTGCCTTGTTCCCCTCTTGCGCTGGCCGGAGCCGGGGTGCCGTCGGCAAGGGATGACTGCGCATTTCCCGTTCGATCAGAGGGCCGGCAAAGTGCCAAACCGTCGTGATATCTCCTACAACAACAATCTCGGAGGGTGCCAGGGCAGACGCGATCATATGCAGGCCGCGCCCAAGAGCAAAACACATCGTATCAATTGCTTGCAGTGCATTGGGGTCTCCCTCGGTCGCCAATCGGAGGATCTCATCGAAGGGACGCGGAGGCTCCCCCGTTAGCGCTGCGTAGTACCGCATGGCCGCTGGGTTTGCGGCCAGAGTCTCCCAGCACCCGATCCCCCCGCAACCGCACCGCAGACCGTTCGGATCCATCTGCACATGACCGAATTCGCCCGCGGCTCCCCCTTCACCCCGGAGAATACGCCCGTTCGCGAAAATCCCAGTTCCCAATCCCTCAGAGACGTTGACAACAACCAGGTCATGCATCGCATCGCTGTCGCCGAACCACACCTCTGAAAGCGCACAAGCGTTGGCAACGTTGTCCGCAACTACGGGCAGACCCGTTGCCTGCTCGACACGTGACTTGATCTGCGCAATCGGCCATCGGACGTTTGGCGCGAAGATAGGCCTTTCCGGAAGTGACTTGCCGCTGGCGGACTTTCCTGATTGCAGATCGACTCTGCCGGGAAGGCTTATACCGACCCCATCGAAAGAGCGATCCGCATTCGCAGAGATGATCTTCTGAATAGCGCTGACAATGACCGCGATGACCTTCTGCGGATCGTCGGGGAGAGAGATGAGGTCCTGCGCAATGATCTTGCCGCCCAGATCGGCGACGGCCAACGTAGTCTGAGCGGGGTGGATATCAAGAGCAAGCACACCGCGCCGGCCGTTCACATTAAGAAACGTAGGCCTGCGGCCACGTGGCAAGCGGCCCATCGAGCCTTCAACAATCCAACGATCGGCGAGCAATTCCTCCACGATGAGCGATACGGTACTTCGTTGCAAGCCGGAGATACGGGCAAGATCTGCGCGCGAGATTGGCTGTCGTGTGCGTATCTGGTTAAAGATCAAGTTACGATTGATCTGGCGCGGAATCTTGTTGGACGCGCTGATCTTGTTCGCGAAGGAGAAGCGCGGTGGCTGCGACTTGGAACGGCTCTCCGGTTTGTTTGGCATCTATAAAACCTTGTCAGGCGAAGTTATACCGCGCGAGTGATTAACCTCTACAGCCAGCATGGAGACGACTGTCAATCCAGTCGAACGATGCGACGAGTGCACTGGCATGCGGTTTTCGATGGTGCTCCTAAATGTTGTAAGTGGTTGAGGAAACGCGACCTCCTCGGCCCGTCCAATTGGTGTGGAAGAACTGGCCACGTGGCTGATCCACGCGCTCATAGGTGTGCGCGCCGAAATAATCGCGTTGGGCTTGCAGAAGGTTGGCGGGCAAGCGAGCCGTACGGTAGCCATCGAAGAAATTGAGAGCTGTCGAGAATGCCGGAGTAGGCACACCCGACTCGACGGCATGAACGATAGCCTTGCGCCAGGAAGCCTGGTACTGATTCAAAGCGCCGGAGAAAAAGCTGTCGAGGAGAAGGTTATCGAGGTTGAGGTTCTTGTCAAAGGCCTCTTTGATTTTACCCAGGAAACGGCTGCGAATAATGCATCCGCCCCGCCACATGAGCGCAATCCCACCCATGTTCAGATTCCAGCCATTCTCCCTGGCGGCTGCTTTCAGCAGCATGTAGCCCTGCGCATACGAGATGATCTTGGAACAGTAGAGTGCACAGCGTACTTCCTCAATGAATGGTTCGCGGTCGATGTCGGCAAGTCCGGCGCCGGGTCCGTTGAGGATGGAGGAAGCGACTACGCGTTCATCCTTCAGTGCCGAGAGACAGCGGGCAAAGACAGACTCACCGATCAGCGTTACAGGTTGTCCGAGATCGAGGGAACTGAAGACGGTCCATTTCCCCGTGCCTTTCTGCCCGGCCGTGTCGAGAATCTTATCTACGATTGGCAATCCATCGTCGTCCTTCTTGGCGAAGATATGACTCGAAATCTCGATGAGATAGCTGTCGAGTTCTCCCTTGTTCCAGTCTGCGAAGACCTGTTGGAGTTCATCCGCATTCAATCCCAGGCCGCGTTGCAATAAGTCATAAGCCTCGCAGATCAACTGCATATCGCCGTACTCTATGCCATTGTGGACCATCTTTACGTAGTGGCCTGCGCCATCCTCGCCAACCCAGTCGCAACAGGGCGTTCCATCTTCAACCTTGGCTGCAATGGACTGGAAGATATCTTTCACATACGGCCATGCCGCAGGATTGCCGCCGGGCATGATGGAGGGACCAAAACGAGCTCCTTCTTCTCCGCCGGAAACACCCGTGCCAACAAACAGGATTCCTTTTGCAGTCAGCTCCTTTGTGCGGCGGTTTGAATCGGTGAATAGCGAGTTTCCTCCATCGACCACAATGTCGCCGGGCTCAAGCAGAGGCAAAAAATGGTCTATCATCTGGTCGACAGTATCACCGGCCTTTACCATGAGCATCACGCGGCGTGGGCGTCTGAGCAGGCCGATGAATTCCTCAATAGAGTGTGCGCCGACGACACGGGTGCCTTTGGCTTCATTGACGAGAAAGTCGTCGACCTTCGTCACGGTGCGATTGAACACCGCAACCTTGAAGCCGTGATCGTTCATGTTGAGGACGAGGTTCTGGCCCATCACTGCGAGGCCAATCAGGCCGATGTCACAGGTTGCTTCTGCCATACGATCTCCGAAGTATTCTTCAATTAGTCGATGCGAGTTTACTGGTTGACGCCGCTGGCCAGGAAGCCTCCATCGACAACCAGTGTTTGTCCAGTGACGAACGAAGCCGTATCGGATGCGAGAAAGACAGCGGCGCCGATCAGCTCTTCAGTTGCTCCAAAGCGGCCCATGGGCGTGCGCATCAGAAGTTCCTGCCCGCGGGGTGTGCTATCGAGCAGTTGTGCGTTAAGGTCAGTGCGGAAGACGCCCGGCGCGATGGCGTTGACTGTAACACCTTTCTTCGACCACTCCACTGCTAGCGAGCGCGTCAGGGATACGACGCCTGCTTTGCTCGCGGCATAGGCGGCAACTTCACTCAGGGCGACGAAACTGTTGAGCGAGGCGATGTTGACGATGCGGCCGTATCCTCTTTCGAGCATATGCTGCCCGAAGATCTGGCAGGCGCGCAAAGTGCCCGTAAGATTGGTGTCGAGGATGGCAGTCCATTCTTCTTCCGGCACAGTGAGGGTGGGAGCACGCTTGATTCTGCCCGCACAATTGATAAGGATGTCGACCTTGCCGAATTGCTGAAGCACCACCGCCAGCAGTGTTTCGAGCGAGGCGCGGCTACAAACGTCGGAGGCC
>CAVRYQ010000097.1:0-3677 GCA_963725375.1 uncultured Pseudomonadota bacterium
GACCAACCCTCTCACTCCCCCCATTTCTTCATCAAAGTCTGCTCGACGCCAAGATGATCGAGCAAACGCGCCACCACAAAATCCACAATATCCTGCACGCTCTGCGGATGATGATAAAACCCCGGGTTCGGCGGCATGATCACGGCTCCCGCATGGGACAGCTTCAGCATGTTCTCCAGATGAATCGCGGAAAACGGCATTTCTCTGGGTACCAGTATCAGTGTGCGTTTTTCCTTCAGCATGACGTCCGCAGCACGGGCGATGAGGTCGTCGCTGATGCCGCCCGCGATCTTGCCCAGCGTACCCATGGTGCAGGGGCACACCACCATCGCGTCGCCGGGATTGGAGCCGGAGGCTATGGGCGCGTACCAATCCTGGATGCCGTGCACCTTGAGTTCGCCGCTGATTTTGCCGAAGTGTTCGGCAAAGAATTGTTCGGCTTCCTGCGGGCGATTCGGCAACGTGAAATCCAGTTCCTGCTTGGCGACGATCTGTGCGGCCTGCGTATACACCAGATGCACGCGCTGTCCGCTCTGCAGCAGGCATTCGAGCAGGCGCATGCCATAGGGCAATCCCGAGGCACCGGTCAACGCGAGGGTGATCGTTTTCATTGTTGTGGTCCCGCCTTTGCTTTTTCGCCATTATCCATGAAACTGGCCGCAACCAATCCATTCACGGTGCCGAACACCAAGGCCGCCGTCGCGAAGATGGGGATGAGGTAGGCAATGCCGCTGTGCGGGATGAGCCAGAAATACACGACGGTCATCTGTCCCGCGATGTGGGCGAAGGCGGCGAGGATGCTGTCGGTCACGGCGCCGAACCAGCGCTGCGGCAGGTGCAGGCTGAGCGCCAGCACGGCCAGGCTGCATATCGCGCCGGACAGGCTGAGGAAGAATCCGGGCGCGAGGAAATTGCCGAACAGCAGGCTGCTGGCGAGTACACGCAGCAGCGATACCCAGGCCGCCACCCGCCAGCCGTAGCGTTCCAGCACGACGAGCGTGACGATATTGGCGAGTCCCGGCTTGACGCCGGGCAGCGGCGAAGGGATGGCATTCTCCAGTACGGTGAGGCCGAGCGCGACCGCCGCCATCCTGGCGATGTGGTGGTCTTCGGCGGTGGCGTCCAAAAGCAGTGAAGATCCGGGATGTTGGATTGAGGAGTGCGAGGACTCCTTGCGTTTTACATCGATCTGCGCGGAAGCATGGTTGTCCCGGTTTGCCTCTATCCTCATTCTTGATTCCAGAATCCTAGTAATTAAGGCTGTCATATTTTTTCGCTCCGCCCGTCAGTTCCACGCTCACTTCATTCGGCAGGCAGATGGCGATCTCGCCCGCCTGTTGCAGCCAGCCCTGGCGCACGCAATATTGCCTAGGGCTGGGGTCGGACGTGATGCGTGCCCTGCGCTTCTCGATGGTGATGACGCTGTTGCCGAGCGGACCCGGCACTTCGATCTGCTGGTCGCGCGATAGAGGCACCTCGCGGAACAATTTACCGCCGCTGCGGATGATGGCCTTGTCGGCCGCCGCGCCGCCGGACCAGACCGCGATCGTGATCCAGGCGGTGCAAAGGCTGCCCGCGAGCAATATCAGGTAGTCGCCGGACTTGATATGTCGCAGCACGGTCAGGCTTGTTGCTTGAGTTCGCGGTGGCGCAGCAGAACTTGTTGCTGCGATTTGAAATGTTGTGCCAGCTTTTCAGCGAAATAGACCGAGCGATGCTGCCCGCCGGTGCAACCGATGGCGACAGTGAGGTAGCTGCGGTTGTCGGCGATAAAGCTGGGCAACCAGCCCGCGACGAAGTCGCGGATATCCGTATACATTTTTTGCGCGAGCGGCGTGCCATCCAGGAAGTTGATCACCGGCTGGTCGCGTCCGGTCAGGGGCCGCAACACCGGGTCGTAATGCGGATTGGGCAGGCAGCGCACGTCGAACACCATATCGGCATCGAGAGGCAGGCCATTCTTGAAGGCGAAGGATTCGAACAGCAGGGTGAGGCGCGCGCGATCAAGCGCGATGAATTGCTTGATCCAGGCACGCAAGGCATTGGCATTCAGGTCGCTGGTATCGATGTGGTGGCCTATGCTGGCGATTCCGGCCAGCAGTTCGCGTTCCAGCGCTACGCTTTCCGGCAGCGTCTTGGCGTCGTTGCTCAGGGGATGCAGACGACGCGTTTCGGAGAAACGCTTCACCAGCGTCTCGTTGTTCGCGTCGAGGAACAACACGTGAACGTCGATATTCTGCTGTTTGAGTTTTTCGATGTATTGCGGCAGCAGTACAACGCTGTTGCCGCTGCGCACGTCGACGCTGACAGCGACTTTCCGTATACCCGCCAGCTTCAGGTTGTTCGTCAGTACATGCAGCAATTCCGCAGGCAGGTTGTCCACACAGTAGTATCCGCTATCTTCCAGCACATTGAGGGCGACGCTCTTGCCGGAACCGGACAGGCCGCTGATCAGGAACAACTGCACGTTCAGGGCCCCTGCATCAGGTATTCCTGGCGCGAAATGAATTCCTGCATGGTGTTGATTCCGCGCTGTTGCAGCACGAAGTTGCGCGCTGCGGCTTCGACCAGCACCGCGAGGTTGCGGCCAGCCATCACCGGAAGCTCGACCTTGCTGATCTTGACGCCCATGATCTCCTCGAAGCCGGCAGTCGGCAGGCGCTCCAGTTTGGAGAGGTCGTCATGCGGCGGGCGATAAAGATGCACGATCAACTTCAGGCTCTTTTTGCGCCGTACCGCCGTCTCGCCGAACATGGTTCGGATGTTGAGCATGCCCAAGCCGCGCACCTCCAGAAAGTCGCGCAGCAATTCCGGGCAGCGTCCTTCCAGCGTCTCCGGCGAGATGCGATACAGTTCGGTGATGTCGTCGGCCACCAGTCCGCTGCCGCGCGTGATCAGTTCCAGCGCCAGTTCGCTCTTGCCCACGCCGCTGTCGCCGGTGATCATGACGCCAACGCCGAGTGCGTCGAGGAAAACGCCATGGCGCGTCGTGGAGTCAGCCAGCGCCTTGACGATGTAATGGCGGATCATCCACATCAATTGCACGCTGCCCAGCGGCGAGCGGAACAAGGGCGTGTGGGTGCGATTGGCAAAACCCAGCAGGCCTTCCGGAATTTCGGTCTCGCCTGCGACGATCAGGCACAGAGACTCGCTTTTCTCCAGTTGTGTCAGCGTGGTGTCGAGTTCGGACGGGGAAAGCGCGTGCAGATAGTCGAGCTCGATGCCACTGAATACCTGCACCCAGTTCGGATGGATCACGTTCATGTGGCCGATGAGGCCGCGGTTGGAAGCATTGACGACTTCGCTCTCCAGTACGCGGTCGCCGCCCTTGGCGCCGCCAACCCAGGTAAGGCTCAGGCGTTCCTGTTTGTCTTCGAAGAGTTGCTGGATGTTGACTTGCGCCACGATATTTATCCCTGCCAGTCGGTGAACAGCTTGTGGATTGCGACGGGATCGTCGGTCGCCTGTAAATGATCGCGGAAGGATTTGTCGCAAAACATCTGCGCCAATTCGCCCAGCAGTTGCAGATGCAGATCCGTCGCGCGTTCGGGGACGAGCAAGACAAAAATGAAATTTACCGGCAGCCCGTCCGGCGCGTCGAAGGGAATGGGGTTCTGCATCTTGACGAAAGAGCAATACGAGAAATGCGAACGAAGAAACGCGGCAATAAACATAGC
>CAVRYQ010000098.1:0-6295 GCA_963725375.1 uncultured Pseudomonadota bacterium
CATAGGGCAGGAAGGCATCCTGCTGCGACTTGTTGAAGCGGTGCACTTCGTCCACGAACAGGATGGTGTGGCGGCCGTTCTGCTGCAGCGTCTGTTCCGCATGCGCAATGGCCTCGCGGATATCCTTCACGCCCGACAGCACGGCCGACAGCGGCACGAACTCGGCATCGAAGGCGGAGGCCATCAGGCGCGCCAGCGTGGTCTTGCCCACGCCCGGCGGCCCCCACAGGATCATGGAATGCAGCTTGCCTGACTGGAACGCCAGCCGCAGCGGTTTGCCCGCACCCAATAAATGAGACTGGCCGATGACCTCGTCGATGTGTGCGGGGCGCAGCCGCTCGGCCAGAGGTGCAGCGGGCTGGTTGGGGGCGAAGAGGTCCGCGTTCATGGCGTCAGGGGTTTATCCTGCGAATGCGCTGAGAACCGTTGCTCACTCACCCAGCACATCTACTCCCTTGGGCGGCACGAACCTGAATTCCTGCGGGCCGAAGGACGGATTGTTTTTCAAGTTCGATAAGCGCAGAACAGTGTGATGGCCAAAGGGATCGTACAGCTCCATCACCACCAATTCCGATTGCGCGTTGAACGCCATGAGTATTTTCCGGAAATTGGTCTCGCTCGATTTGGGGATGGCTTGCAGCCATTCCAGGCCATCGCGATCGTCAATGTCTTTCAGCACAAAATCGCGCTCTATTTCGTTGCTGCCTGAAAGCAGCGCTGCAGGACTGCTGCCCAGTGCCGCGTCCAGTTTCTTCACCGTGACCTGGTTCAGGTCTATGTCGTACATCCAGAATTTCCTGCCATCACCGACGATAATCTGTTCATAAGGCTTCTGGTAGACCCAGCGGAACCTGCCCGGGCGTTGAAACTGCATGGTGCCGGAAGCGCTCTGGATGCGCTTGCCGATCTTGTCTTCCACGTCCTGCGTGAAATTGGCCTGGGCGGAGTGCGTGGAGGCGACAAAGGCATGCAGCCTCCCGATGGCGCTTGCGTGCGCGTCAAATGCAACAAAGAGGAGTGCGGCTACATATAATTTTTTCAGCATGTTTATTCCTGTTTTTAGTGGGCCAGCACTTCACGATTGCCGTCGGATTGCATGGTCGAAACCAGGCCGGCTTTTTCCATCGCTTCCATCAGGCGCGCGGCGCGATTATATCCGATGCGCAAATGGCGCTGCACCAGCGAGATCGATGCGCGCCGGTTCTTCAGCACCACCGCGACCGCCTGATCGTACAGCGCTCGGCTCGCCGCCGCCGCCACCGCCTTCGTTCCGCCCTCCGCCCCCTCTTCCGCGACGCCTCCAGGATGCCTTCGATGTAATTCGGCTCGCCCTGCGCTTTCAAATGTTCGACCACGCGATGCACTTCTTCGTCGGACACAAAAGCGCCATGCACGCGCACCGGCAAGCCGGTGCCGGGCGGCATGTAGAGCATGTCGCCCATGCCGAGCAAGGCTTCCGCGCCCATCTGGTCGAGAATGGTGCGCGAATCGATCTTGCTGCTGACCTGGAACGCGATGCGGGTCGGGATGTTGGCCTTGATCAAGCCGGTGATCACGTCCACCGACGGCCGCTGCGTCGCCAGAATCAAATGGATGCCGGCGGCGCGGGCTTTTTGCGATGCGCGCGATCAATTCTTCGACCTTCTTGCCGACCACCATCATCAAGTCGGCCAACTCGTCGATGATGATCACGATGGTGGGCAGTTTTTCCAGCGGTTCCGGCGCTTCCGGCGTCAAGCTGAACGGATTGGTATCTCTTCGCGCTTTTCCGCATCGCGATTTTCTGGTTATAGCCGGCCAGATTGCGCACGCCGAGCGCACATCAGCTTGTAGCGCCTGTCCATTTCCCCCACGCCCCAGTTGAGGGCGTGGGCGGCGTGGCGCATGTCGTTGACCACCGGGGCGATAAGGTGCGGGATGCCTTCGTAAACCGACAATTCCAGCATCTTCGGATCGATCAGCATCAGGCGCACCTGCTTGGGGTCGACTTGTACAGCAACCACAAGATCGTGGCGTTGATGCCACCGATTTACCCGAGCCGGTGGTGCCGGCCACCAGCAAACGGGAATCTTGGCCAGGTCCGCCACCACCGGATTGCCGGCGATATCCTTGCCCATCGCAATGGTCAGCGGGCGATGCATCTCGTCATAGACCTGGAATCAGATTTCGGACAGCCGCACGATCTGCCGCTTCGGATTCGGCAGCTCCAGCCCACGTAATTCTTGCCGGGAATGGTCTCCACCACGCGGATCCCGACCAGGGACAGCGACGCGCCAGGTCGCGCACCAGACCGATGACCTGGCTGCCCTTCACGCCGATTGCAGGATCCATCTCGTAACGCGTAATGACCGGCCCAGAATAGGCGGCGAACCACCTTGACCTCCACGCCGAAATCCTTGAGCTTGCGCTCGATGAGGCGCGAAGTGAATTCCAGCGTCTCGGCGGAAACGACTTCGATCTCGTCGTTTGCTGGTCGAACAGATGCAAGGGCGGCAGGTCCGAGTCCGGCAAATCCGCGAACAGGGAGACCTGCTTTTCCTTTTTGCAATGTGCGCCGAACGCGGCAATGTCGTAGACCGGCATTTCGATGCGGAGGTCTTACGCCTCTTCCAGACGGCGCTTCTTTTTCCTTCTTCCACCACCACGCTGCGTTCCTGCGTCGCCTGCGCGCCAATGCGCTTGTCCTGCCGTGTCTGCCAGACATCCCGCACCCGGAACCAGGTATCTTCGAGCAGCGCACCCAGCCAGTCGGCGAAACGCAGCCAGGACAGGCCGGTATATAGACTGAAGCCGGCTACCATCAGCGCCAGCAGCAACAGGGTGGCACCGGTAAATCCCAACACGTGCGACAGCGCGCCGCCAATCACTGCGCCAAACATGCCGCCGTGCGCACCCGGCAACGCAACCTTCCACGTATAGAGGCGCAAGTCTTCCAGCGCGCTGCTCGCAAACAGCAACACCAGGAAACCCAGCAGGGAAACCCACAGCGCGCGCTGGTCAAACACGCTATCCGCACGGATTCGGTGATAACCGGCCCATACGCGTTGCAACATCAGCGTGACCCACCACCACGCGGAGAAACCGAACAGGTAGAGCAGCACATCCGCCAGCCAGGCACCGAGCACGCCACCGGGATTGCGGGTGAAGGCCGCACTCGCGCTATGCGACCAGGAAGGGTCTGCGCGGTTGTAACCATACAGGATGAGAATCAGGTAAAGCGCCACTGCCACCAGCAGCAGCCAGCGCGATTCCCGCAACAGGCCGAGCAATCTTTCCGGCAAGGGCGGACGGGAGCTTTCAGGCAGTGCCATCAGTAGCCTTCGAAATCATTGGGAGCCGGGGGCAGGAATCCCAGGCGGCGCGCGGCGCTGACCGCTTCCAGCCGCGAATTGACGTGAAGCGCCTGATAGACCGCCGCGGTGTGTATCTTGACTGTGCCTTCTGCCAGATTCATTCTTTTGGATATCTCCTTGTTGGCCAGGCCCGAGGCGAGGTAAGTCAGCACTTCGAGCTGGCGCGAGGTGAGGCCGAACCTGGCCGCGCGCTGAGACCTCTTGTTGACCAGCGCTTCGCCCGGGTCGACAATGTTGACGGCTTGCTGCAGGAGCTGCGGCGGCAGATAGATGCCACCTTCCAATACCATGCGCAACGCGGACAACATGATCTTGCTGGACGACATCTTGGAGATGAACCCCATCGCACCTGACTCCATCACGGTCTCGATGTCATCGCGATGATCGGAACCGGATACGACCACCAGGGGGATGCCCGGATAGCGCAAATGAAAGAACTGTATGGAGGGGACGCCTTCGCTGCCCGGCATGTTCAGGTCGAGCAGCGCGAGGTCGACATCGCTGTTGTCGTGTATCAGTTGCAGCGCCTCCTGAAAATTTCCAGAATCCAGTATTTCGACTTCGTCGGCAAGCTGCTGCAGCACATAGCGCATGCCGTCGCGGAACAACGCGTGGTCATCCGCCATCAGCACCCTGATCTTCATAAACTCCCCCGACATCTTTTCAGTCCTTGCAAGACGCCCCTCTCTCTAATGCGTCGACGAAACAGCCCGGGCCAAGCCGGTTGCTGCTCGCCCCGCAGGAGGAAAAAAACGAACGCACAAACTCCTCTCCCATCTCCGCCCGCAATCATACCACTCCCCGCAATGGCCCCTGGGCTTCACCGTTCAGGGCGAAATGCATCATCGCCCGCAAACGCATCGGAGCGATCGGTTTGTGCAGCAAAATTGCCTTGCTGTCGTGTATCTGCTGCAGAGTCGTGCTGGCGGTGTCCCCGGTCAGCACGACCGCGGGCAGTTCACTGCCCCATTGCCCGCGCATCATCCTGATGACATGCAGGGCCGTCATGCCGTGAGGCAGGCGAAAATCACCGCACCCCAGCAGATCGGGTTTCAATCCGGCGATGTCCAGCTTGCGCATGACATCCTCGACATACTCTCCTGCCCTAACCTTGCATCCCCATTGCTCCAGAAGGTCAGCAGTCACTTTCACGGATATCCGGATCATCTTTCACCAGCGCCACCACGCAGCCGTTAAAGTCATATTGCGTATGGCTGATCACGAAAGGTTGCGCCAGATTCTCGATATCGCCTGTCGGCACCTCGAAGCTGAATACCGATCCGACCCCGGGCTGCGAACTGACTTCCACCTTGCAGGCGAGCAGACTTTCGATGCGCCGCACGATGGACAAACCCAGCCCCAGGCCCTTGCGCCGGTCACGATGCGGATTATCGGCCTGGTAATACTCCTCGAAGATATGCGGCAAAGTCTCCACCGGGATGCCGACGCCGGTATCGGCAACAGCCAGGCGCACCGAGCCGGTCCGGCAGATACAACGCAGGATGACGCCGCCGGTATCGGTATAACGTATCGCATTTGAAATGAGGTTGCGCAGCATGCGCTCCAGCAGGAAAGGATCGCTGTGAACCACTGCATTGCACATCTCCTGCGGGCCATGCCCGCCGCCATCACAGACGGGCAACAGAAAATTTAAGCCCTTGGCCTGTGCCAGCGGCGCAAAATCGCCGTAGATCCGGTCGAACAGCGAGCCCAGCATGAAATGCTGCCTGCGCGGCTCGACGATGCCCGCGTCCATGCGCGAGACATCCAGCAGGTCGTCGAACATGTCGACCAGGGCATTGACCGATTTGCCGATCTGCTCGGCGAGGCGGATCGTCTCCTTTTCCGCGGCAGTATCGAGCAAAGCATCCGAGAACAATCGCAAGGCCTGCAAGGGCTGGCGCAAGTCATGGCTGGCGGTGGCAAGGAACTTCGATTTTGCCTGGTTGGCCTGTTCCGCCGCCTGGCGCGACGCTTCTGCCTCGCGTCTTCTTTCCAGCAGGGCGCCCACCAGCAATTCGTTTTCGAACCTGCGCCGCTGTGATTGCTCAAAAGTGCGGATCAATTCCAGCGAAGACTTGAGCACGAAGGCGAAGAACATGATCAACATGCCCAGCAGTATCCAGTGCGTGGTGTCGTTCTCCCACGCAAGCCGTGCCAGCAGCGGCAGCATGATCAGGGTCAAGTAGATGAACATCGAGGGTGGATGGAACGGGTTGCTGGTTGCAGCGCCCGCCGCCATGCCCATCACCACGCAGATCAGCAGGGCCTGATAGGCCAGATCGCCCGGCACGAACATCAGCACGCCCGCACTGCCCCATGCTAGTGCGGTCAGCACAGTCAAGCGCCTGAACGTGCGGTCCCAGTCGAGATTCTGCAGGACGGTTTGCGTCAGCGCACGGCGGCGATGCCAGAAATAGTACTCGATGGCGTGTACGGCATAGACCGCGGCCAGCCAAGCCTGCATCGTGGCGTGCGCCACCCTGTTCCACATCAGTATCACCAGCATCGGCGCCAGCACAACTTCCGCCACCAGCATCAGCGGATAACTGTCTATGCGTGCGCGCACCTGTTCTGCGCGTATCGGCAGATTCTTTTCGTCCAGCTCGAAACGCAGCAGGTCAAGCAACGAGCTCATTTGAATGCCAGCAACAGCCTGACGTCCTGCACCCACGCATCGGAATGCTGCCAGAAGGGTGACAGCAGGACGGGACGGCCTCTGGGCGCGATGAAATAAGTGCCCGCCGAATGATCCAGGTCATATCCGCCGTTCTTGTTCGTGTGCTTTTCGTAAGTCACGCCGAAGGCCTGCGCCGCCTGTGCGGTCGCGGCGCTGTCGCCGTACAGTCCCTTGAAGGTCGGATAGAACGCCACCGGATATTTTGCCAGCAGGTCCGTCGTGTCGCGTTCGGGGTCGAGGGTAATGAACAGCACCTGCACCC
>CAVRYQ010000099.1:0-107743 GCA_963725375.1 uncultured Pseudomonadota bacterium
TTTCCAAGGACGGCAAGACCATGGAAGCCATGGAAGGGCATGGCCTGCAAGCGATGTCCATCGGCTTCATGATCGAGGGCGACGATGCGCCCATGGTCTGGCGCGGCCCCATGGTGACGCAAGCGCTGGAACAGTTGTTGCGCCAGACCCGCTGGGACAACTTGGATTACCTGGTGATCGACCTGCCGCCAGGCACGGGCGATATCCAGCTCACGCTGGCGCAGAAGGTGCCGGTTACAGGGGCGGTGATCGTTACCACGCCGCAGGACATCGCGCTGCTGGACGCCAAGAAAGGCCTGAAGATGTTCGAGAAGGTGGATGTGAAGATCATCGGCATCGTGGAGAACATGAGTACGCATATCTGTTCAAAGTGCGGACACGAGGAACACATCTTCGGCGCGGGCGGCGGAGAGAAGATGTGCGCGGACTACAAGGTGGAGTTCCTAGGCGGACTGCCACTGGATATCCGCATTCGCGAGCAGGCGGATTCAGGCAAGCCTACGGTGGTGGCCGATCCGGACGGCAAGCTTGCGAAAGTCTACAAGCAGATTGCACGGCGCGTCGCGGTCAAGGTCGCTGACATGGCGCAGGATCACAGCGCGGCGTTCCCCAAGATCGTGGTGCAAAACACCTGATTGTGGCGGCGCACACAGGGAAGAGCACAAGCATCCCTGCAGGAGCGGACACCGAGAATGAGTGAGTCTTGAATGAACGATCAGCAGCTTCTGCGCTATAGCCGCCATATCCTGCTGGAAGAAATCGGCATTGACGGGCAGCAGCGCCTGCTGGGGGGGCATGTGCTCATCATCGGCATGGGCGGACTGGGTTCGCCCGCCGCGCTGTACCTAGCGGCGAGCGGCGTCGGTCGGCTCACCTTGTGCGACGACGATACTGTGGATTTCAGCAACCTGCAGCGCCAGATCATCCACCGCACGACAGCGGTCGGCCAGGCCAAGGTCGTTTCCGCACGAACCGCGCTGCACGACATCAATCCCGAGGTCGCATGCGTTGCGCTGGCGATTCGCGCCGATGAAGCGCGTTTGCACGAATTGGTCGCCAAGGCCGACATCGTGCTGGATTGCAGCGACAACTTCGCGACGCGCTATGCCGTCAACCGTGTTTGCCTGACGCAACGCAAGCCATTGGTATCGGGCGCAGCGATCCAGTTCCACGGGCAGGTTGCCGTATTCGATTACTGCCGCAACGATGCACCCTGCTACAACTGCCTGTTCCCGGAAGACAGCGAGGCGGAAGAATTGCGTTGCGCGACGACCGGCGTTTTCGCGCCGCTGGTGGGCATCATCGGCACTTTGCAAGCGGCGGAAGCACTCAAGCTGTTGATCGGAATAGAGCGCGGGTTGAGTGGCAGACTGCTTTCCGTCAACGCGCTGGATATGAACATCCTGCGCAGCTCCCTGAGCAAGGATCCGGAGTGTCGCGTGTGCGGGGAAAAGGCGAGCAATGAATTCGAAAAAAAAGTGAGTCAATAAATGAACACGTTGACGCATTTCTCCGATGCAGGTCGCGCACGCATGGTGGACGTGTCGGAAAAGCCCGGCACCCAGCGCATTGCCATTGCCAGCGGCGTGCTGCGCATGCAGATGGCCACACTGGAACGTATCCGTAAGGGCAAGATCGCCAAGGGCGATGTACTAACAGTGGCCGACGTCGGTGCGGTGATGGCAGCCAAGCACACGCCGGACATCATTCCGATGTGCCATTCCATTGCGCTTTCCGGTGTGGAAATCGAATTCAGCGAAATCCCCGAGCCGGATGCACAGGGTTGCGTCGGGATCAGGGTGATCGCTACGACGACATGTGTTGGACAAACCGGTGTCGAGATGGAAGCGCTGTGCTCGGCCAGTGTTGCGCTGCTCACCATCTATGACATGTGCAAGGCGATCGACCGCGGCATGCGCATCGAGTGCGTACAACTCGACGAGAAGCGAGGCGGCAAGAGCGGCTTGTGGAAGCGGGATGAGGCGACATGATCAAGGTGCTGTTCTTCGGTCCGGTCGCCGACCGGGTACAGATGCGCGAGACACAGGTCGAATTTGCCGCCGGAATGACCTTGCATGACGTCATCGTGCGCCTGGGTGCCCAGCATCCGAGCGCCTTCGGCATTGTCAGCTTCATCGCCGTCAACCAGGTGCAGGTTCACGACAAACAGACGATCCTCCACGACAACGACGAGATCGCTTTCATGGCGAAATTCTCGGGAGGCTGAGATGAACGAACCGGTCCGTATTCAGGATGCCGACTTTTCCGTAGAAGAAGAAATCAGGGCGCTGCAAGTCAGCTCAAAATGCATGGGTGGTATCGCTACCTTTCTCGGCTGCGCGCGCGATTTCTCGGAAGGCCGTGAGGTTTCCGGGATCAGTTTCGACGCGTACGGCCGCATGGCGTTATTGGAGATGAACAAATTGCGCAGCGAAGCCATCGCCAGATTCGGCCTGCTGGATGCGCGTATCGTGCATCGCATCGGCACGGTGAAAGGTGGTGAGAAAATCGTGTTCATCGCAGCCGGAGCCGAGCATCGCGCCCCTGCGCTGGAGGCATGCCGCTGGATGATCGACGAGCTGAAACAACGTGTGCCGATCTGGAAGAAAGAGAGCACGCCGCAGGGAGATTCCTGGGTAACGCCACATCCATGAGCGCGACGACGGGATCAGTGCCAAATGTGTTCAGCATCGTCGGCCATTCTGGTTCCGGCAAGACCACGCTGGTCGAGAAACTCATACGTGAACTGTGCGGGCGCCAGGTGAAAGTTGCGACTATCAAGCATGCTCACCACAAGGTCGAGCTGGATACGCCGGGCAAAGACAGTTACCGCTACAAGGATGCGGGGGCGGTCATGAGCATGCTGCTCACCCGCGATGCGTTGCAACTGGTGGCGGATGCGAAGGAAGCGCGCGCGCCGGAGCAACTCGCGCAACGCTTTTTGGGCGAGGCGGACCTGATATTGGCAGAGGGTTTTTCGCATGCGCCGGGAGCAAAGATCGAAGTGCTGCGCCGCGCCTGTGCGCAGCCTCCGCGCTGCACCGTCGAAGATGGTCTGATCGCAATCGTTACCGACGTGGACGAGGTGTATCCGCAACTGCAGCATTTTGCGCTCGACGATGTCGGCGGTATCGTCAACTTCATCCTGCGGCGTGCCGGACGATGATAGAGGATTGCACCGCGCTGATTCTGGCAGGCGGTGATTCGCGCCGCATGGGGCAGGACAAGGCTGCCCTGATGCTGAACCGCTCGGCGTTGCTGGAAGGCATCACCGCAAAGATGCAAAGTGTCTTTCCCGGGGTTATCGTCAGCGTGCGGCAAATGCGCGCCGGGCTGGGCGTGCCCCAGGTGTGCGACGAGTCGCTGGCCAGCGGGCCGCTGGCAGGTTTGGCCGCGGGGCTGGAACATGTCGCCACGCCGTGGGTGTTTGCGGTGGCATGCGACATGCCTTTCGTCGAACCGGCAGTGATCGAATTTCTTGCAGCGCAGCGCGCAGGTTATCAGGCAGTGGTTCCCTGCGCGCACGGTTTTCCGCAACCGCTGGCCGCGTTTTATGCGGTCAGTTGCCTAGGGGTAGTGCAGGACATTCTGAGCGGCAACGATAAGCACAGCCTGCGCACGCTGCTCGAAAGATTGCAGGTGCGCTACGTAAGCGAAGAGCAGATATCGACTGTCGATCCTGAGCTGCGCAGCTTTTTTGATCTGGATACGCCGCAGGATGTGGCGAAGGCAATGAACGAGGTGAAGAAGTAATGGAGCATTTACGTGCAAGTGAGGCACTGCGCCTGATACTCGAATCGGTCCCGCCATCCGGGGTCGAGACCGTGACACTGGAACACTCGTTAGGGCGCGTGCTGGCCGAATCGGTTCGCGCCAATCGCGACCTGCCGCCTTATGACGTGTCGGCGATGGATGGGTTTGCCGTGCGCTGCGCGGATGTGGCGAATGCGCCGGTATCGCTGACGGTCGTCGAAGATATCAGGGCGGGCGACATGCCGACCAGGGGGGTGCAGGCCGGACAGTGTGCGCGCATCATGACCGGTGCGCCGGTGCCTCAGGGCGCGGATGCGGTGATACGCGTCGAAGATACACAAGAATTGGCGGCAGGCGGCGTGCGTATCGACAAGGCACTTAAGTGTGGCAATGACATTCGTCCGCAGGGCGAAAGCATGAAGAACGGCGAAGTGGTGCTGACGGCGGGAATCGAGATCACGCCGGGGGTGATCGGTGTGCTGGCGACTGTGAAGTCCTCGAAGGTTTCCGTGTATCGCCGTCCACGCGTGGCCATCCTTTCGACCGGCGATGAACTGGAGGGGATGCACGATCCGGTGGATTTGAGCAAGATCCCGGAGTCCAATGCATATGCCCTGATGGGGCAGGTGCAGGCGCTCGGCATAGAGCCGGTGCTGCTCGGCATCGCGCGCGATGAACCTGAAGAATTGCGCCGCTATCTGCAGGATGGATTGCAGTTCGACGTGTTGCTGGTCTCAGGTGGCACCTCGGTTGGAGTACACGATTATGTGCGCCCGACGCTGGAAGCACTGGGGGTGCAGATGAAATTCTGGCGCGTGGCGATCCGACCGGGGCATCCGCTCGCATTTGGTCACGCCGACAACGCCGTGGTGTTCGGCTTGCCTGGAAATCCGGTTTCCAGCATGGTCTGTTTCGAGGAATTCGTCGCCCCGGCATTGCGTCGGATGATGGGCAACCCGCGCTTGTATCGGCGTACCGTGGCAGCGCGGCTCGCGCATGCGGTGAAATTCCGTCCGGGGCGCACAGAATTCGTACGTGTGCTGCTGGCGCGCGACGCATCGGGATACGTTGCTAGCTCCACCGGCTCGCAAAGCAGCGGTGTGCTGACGTCCATGGCCAAGGCGGACGGATTGCTGGTGATATCTTCGGACAGTACTGGTCTCGCGGAAGGCGAGCAAGTCACCGTGCAACTGCTGGACGGAATGGTGTTTCAGGATGAAACTGGATACAGGGATTAAGCATGAGCATCGCACGAATCGGCATTGTGACTGTCTCCGACCGCGCCAGCCGCGGCGAATACGAAGACAAAGGAGGGCCGGCAGCGCAGGCGTGGTTTACGCGCGTGCTGACCTGTCCCTGGGAAGCTGTGGCGCGGGTGATACCCGATGAACAGGCGCTGATAGAGGCGACCCTCATCGAATTAAGCGACGTCGTTGGCTGCAGCCTCATCGTCACCACTGGCGGCACGGGCCCGGCTCCACGCGATGTGACGCCGGAAGCGACGGAAGCCGTGTGCGAGAAGATGCTGCCGGGTTTCGGTGAGCAGATGCGCGCGGCATCGTTGAAATTTGTGCTGACGGCCATCCTGTCACGCCAGGCGGCAGGGGTGCGGGGCAAATGCCTGATCCTCAATCTGCCAGGCAAACCTTCTTCGATAGACGATTGCCTGAGCGCCGTGTTTCCCGCAATTCCTTATTGCATCGACCTGATCGATGGTGCGTATCTGGAGTCCGATCCGGAGCAGTGCAAGGTGTTCCGCCCTGCGCATGCGGTGCGTCAAAAGTAAGAGATGCCGGATATCCGGCGCCGCCCACGACCGGACTTGGCGAAATGTCAGGCGACGCGTCCTTATTTCTTGTTCAGGTGGGTTTTAAGGAAAGTTTGAATCGAATCAAACTTCTCTGGAGTAGGGAATTGGCCTTTGTGAAACACGAATTGCAGTTGCTTGCCTGAGCCATCCAGACCTGAAATGCCAAAAGTTTTTCCGGAATAGTCAGGGAAGTAGCGCAAGTTCTTTATCAGGTTGACCTGGGTGCCGTTGCGCTGCACCAAGCCCAAGGTTTCATCGCTTACCTTGAGGGATATCGGGGCGGATGGCAGCAGCATCAGCCTGGTTTTGAATACACGGTTAAACCCGGCGATAAAAAAGAAACAGGTCAGGAAGAAAAACAGATAGCCCATGTTGTGGTCATCGTCGTACCAGAAACCCGCCGCTATGGACGCCAGTGCTATGACTGTAGGTATGTAAAGCAACAGATCCCAAACCATCCCTTTGCGATCGGGTACCAAATCGAAATTCATCATCTCCTTCATGACCGCTATTCTGTTCTCATCTTGAATTTTCAACAGTAATCAGGCTTGGCATGCAGCCTCACATGACGCTTTTCAATGCATCATCCATTTCGCCGAGCAACATGCGTCCAGCCTGTTCAAACCGCACGACGCCATGCTTGTCGATGATAAATGTCCAGGGATCGCCCATCACGCGATAGGCCTTGTACGCCTGAGGATTGGTATATTGATCGATGTGGATGAATATCATCCGGTCCTGATATTCATCCATCACGCCTTTCAGCATTTGCAGTTGCTGGTCGCAATTGGTGCAGTGGCCCGGCGTGGCGAATTCAAGGACGATCGGCTTGCCTGCCAGCAGGGCCTTGTCCACAGAATACTGGTACATGCGCGCATCTGGCTGCCGGTAGGTGGTGATTTTGCTGAAGTTGCCGTCGACATCGGCCAGTGTTTTCGTGGCCAGGCTCGGCGCGTTCGCTCCAACCTGCAGACCGGCGGACAGGCCCTGCTGCTGCTCGCAGCCGCTCATGCCAAACAGGGCGGTCGCGCAGCATACCGACAGGAACAGGCGCCTTTTCATAACGGCAATTTCCACCCCGATTTGGTTGTCTTGTACAGGTTGTAGCCCCAGATTATATTGGCAGTAAGCACCAGCATTCCGAACATTCCCACAAAGGCCAGCAAATGGCTTACAACCTTTTCGGTGTTTTCACCCGAACTGAGACCGCCGATCAGTCCGGCAGAGAAGAAGAACACAACCATGCCGATCAAACCGAAGTTATGCATCCAGAAGTGGATCTTGACCAGGCGTACGCTGTAAATCTGACGCTTGGAAACGGTTGGAACAACGTAGTACAAGGCGCCAAAAATCGCCATTTCCACCCAGCCCAGCAGATTGATGTGCCCGTGTGCCAGGGTAATCAGGCGTCCGTGCGCGCTATAGTCCACAAAGTAGCGGAAGGCCGGGACACCTCCCATAATAGCTCCCCACGTGAAACCGATGATGCTGTAAATAATGCACGCGTAGACGAACCATAAAAGGTATTTGTTGAATTCCTCGAGTTGTGCCGTGCTGTGCTCAATGCTTTGCTTCATGTTGTTCCTCTTGTGGTTTTGTATTCATCCAATCACGGATATCTCTGTATTGTGCCCGCCAACCGTCTGGAGCCCACATGTCCAGCATGGCATCAATAAAGCTCGAATCGCCTTTGGGCGGGATGAAAGATGAAGATGAGCCTTGATCCGATTTCAGCTCGGACAGAAAAACAGCCATGGAACGCAAATCCGCATCCGGAAGTTCTGACACGTAGGCTGCATCCTTGGGAGGGGTGCCGTGATCCATAGTCTTTGCGCCGTAAACCTGCTCCGGTTTTTTCAGGAAATCGTAGAAGTACTCAACGTCATGCTTCGAACCCAAGCCGTCCAGGCTGACCCCCATGCTCGTGCCGCTGCCGACCGCACGGTGACAGGTATAACAATCTCTTTGCTGATATATCTGGTAACCACGCAAACCTTCATCTGTAAAAACGAAGTGAGTCAGAATAGGAAACAGAGGCTTGTCTGAACTGCGCCTGATTGATTCCAGAACGGTGAAGTTGATCACTGTAATCACGACAAGCAACGCCACTATCCCAAAAAGGATCTTTTCTCCTTTTTTCATGTTTCTCCGATCTTGCTACAAATGTGAATGAAGGCGGTGTTTGCCAGGCAGGACTCAAAAGAAAAAAGATACTGACCGCTATGATAGATCAGTATCCATTTTAGTTCCAGCGCCGGTCAGCCGACGCTGGATGATCACATACTCAAGTTCCGACTTTAACGAACTTCTTTGAGTTTTTCCAGAACAGTCTGATTGCCGATTTCCATTCCGTCACCAGCGGTACTGTCCGGTGCCTGCGACAGGAAGGTGGCCACATCGTTGATGTCATCGTCGGACAAATTGTGGGCAACCTTGCGCATTTGCCCCATGGGGTCGTTGGTGCGGGAGGCGTCACGCCAGTCGGTCAATTGAGCAACCAGGTACGTATATTTCTGCTGGCCGATTTTCGGGTACACTGGATCTGCCCCGCGGCCATTGAAGCCATGGCAGGAAACACAAGCAGATACCTTGTCTTTTTCAGCTACGCCCGGACCGTTGCGCCCGTAGCGAACCAAAATAGAGCCTTTATAAGACACGCCGATCTTGGTACCGTCGGCCTGAAGCTGCTTCAGGTCGGAAAGTTCGGCATTTCTCGGGAAACTGTTTTCATAAGCGGCCAGATCACGCCTGTCCTGTTCGCTGAGTGCTTTTGCAATGCCATTCATTTGCTGCATGATGGTATCGGTGCGCTTGTCTTCTGCAAAATTCGTCAACTGTTTGACAATGTATACATATCCGATATTTGCGAGCCTAGGCGCTTTCATTGCATCCTGTCCCATCGCCTTGTCGCCATGACACGTAGCGCAAGCTGGCACGCTTCCGTCAGCCTTGCCATTTTCATAAATATTTTTTCCGTTGGTCAGGTTCACGGTGACGGTATTGCCGTCAGCAAAGCTTGCACCTGAAAAAACCAGCATGGCGGTTGCCCCCAAACACGCCATTGCCAAATTCGATAATTTACGCATGTGCCTCCCCCTCAAATTATTAATTACCTGCAATCCATGCAGGACTAAAGCCACCACACTCCTTCACACAGCGGACTCAGGCCCTGCTGATTCAAGAGTGCTTCTTCATCACAATAAAAGCCAAGCCGAACAAAAATACGAATATACCCGCATACATAATCAGAACTTCGCTGGTTGTTACATCTGGCTCAAGCATGTGTATCTCCTTGATCAATCATGGTTATAAAAACAATCACACAAAAATATATACCCTTTCAGACGGGGCGATATTAGCACCAAGAAATCCCCGAAGCAATAGTGTTATTGGGCTCTTCTTTCGTCAAATATGCGTTAAATAAATGTTAAATTGCGGTAAATCACGTCAATTGCGGGGGAAGTCGTATAATTCCCTTGACAAGTTGGGGGGATGGTAATTAACATCCGGAAAACAAAGTTTGTATTGAAAATTTGGTGTCCGTTGAGATGCTTCAACAAGTTGATTTATAAGTTTTAAATGTAATCCAAGTGAAATTCATTCCTGTCTCTGGGGATCGTTCGTGTGGCCGTGTTTTTGGTAAGTTTTGATTTTTTGATAATTTTAAGGGGGGGTCATGAGTACAAACAAAGAGCCTAAATCTCTATCCATGTGGTTGATTCTTATAAGCGGGATGCTGACGGGAATGGGTAATGGCAGCGTTTTTGGCGCAACTCTGATGTGTCTGCTGGGGCGCGGGGGGTTTAGTAACTGGGGTGGCGCTGCGTGGACGGCGTATGACCCATCTACCTTTACTGGCTTTATCGATGAGGCAATGATCGTTTTCGGAATTGCGTTTTGTGTGATTCTGTATGTTGGCTTGAATCGCCACTACAAGCTGGAGAGCGGGGCTGCCTGATCTTGGCTTTGAAGCTTCTGTTGAATTGTTAAACTATTTGAGGGGTGTGCTATGGCTTTAATTGCGGGTTCATTGGGCGTGCTATTAGCGTTTTCGAGCATGTTGCTGTCGTGGTACATACTTATTCCACACGAAGATGACAGCAGTGGCGATAATCACTAATTTTTCGAGTTGAGGGGGAGTAATATGTTGAAATATCTGTTTGCCAAAAACGAAGACATACCGGCCGGTTCGGCTGCGGTGTTCTTCGGATTTTCATCGATAATATGGTTCGTGATCGGTACCGGGCTGGGTTCGTTCAATGCGGCGAAGCTGGCGTTTCCGGACTTCGTGACCGGCAATATCTATTTTGCCTTCGGTCACATGCGTCAAGTGCACGTGATGGCGGTGATTTTCGGCTGGATCTCGATGGCGTTTGCGATGGCCATGATGTACATCACGCCGGCTCTGGGGAACACAAAGTTGTGGTCCGAGAAGCTGGGTTTGTGGAACTGTCTGTTCTGGAACGTTGGCTTGACACTGGGTCTGACGGTTTTGTGGGCCGGCATTACCTCCGGACGTGAATATTCGGATTTCCCGTGGCCTATTGACTTGTACCTGGCCTTCTTTGTTTTCATACCGCTGGCAACCAACGTATGGATGACGGTTCTGAACCGCCGTACTCAGGGTATTTACACGACCAACTGGTTCTTTGCTGCGGCCGTTTTCATGGTCATCATCGTATTCCTGGTGGGTAACTCGCCGGAATTTTTCCATCTGACCGGTCTTACCGAAGCTTATTTGACCTGGTGGTTTGCGCACAACGTGCTGGGGCTCTGGATCACTCCGGTTGCCGCTGCAATCGCCTATTACACCATTCCGAAAGTAACTGGTAATCCTCTGTACTCGCACCGCATCGGCCACCTGCATTTCTGGTCCGTAGTGGTGTTTTACTCCACCCCTGCAGCGCACCACCTGATGTCGGCTCCGCTGCCGGAATGGCTGAAGTCCTTCGCATCCGTGGAAGGTGTGCTGATTCTGGTGCCGGCGATTGCCTTCGTTTCGAACATCATGCTGACGATGAAGGGCAAATGGCACATGTTCGTCGAGAACGTGGAGGTGCGTTTTACCATCACCGGTTGCTTGATGGCTATTCCTCTGAACATGCAGGGTGGATTCCAGCAAACTCGTGCAATTAACTGGTACATCCACGGAACAGGGTGGATTGTTGCTCACGCACACTTGGCATTGCTTGGTTTCTCCACCTTCCTGGAGGCTGCGGCCGTTTACCTTGGCTTGCAGACAATCATGAAGCGCAAGCTGTATTCCCTGACGCTGGCCAATATGCACTTCTGGCTGCTGCTGATCGGTTTCACGATTTACTGGGTTTCCATGACGATCGCCGGCTTGATTCAGGGCGCGGGCAAGATTTACGAAGTACCGTATATCGACGTCGTTATCGCTGAGCACCCATACATGATCGCTCGCTGGATTGGCGGTACCTTGGTCTTTATTGGCAACGTTCTGTGGCTGTACAACATGTGGATGACGGCACGCAAGGGAACTGAAGTACCAGAAGGCCGGATGCCTCATGAGCTGGGATACGAGCGCTAATATTGGCCAGTGTAAAATTTAGGGAGAATAAGCATGGCTGGATTTAGAGAATATAAAGTTGGGGCGCGGCTATTCGCCATGGCGTTTGGCGGCTCGATGTGTATTACCTTGTTGCTTCCGAGCATCAATATTGCATCAGTGTCTTCAACCGATGTGGCGCTTTCGAAGCAACTGTCGGTGGGGCACGAAACGGGCTTCAATCTGGAAGACCCGTTTCTGCAAGGCAAAAACAAGCCTATCGTTGTTGCCCTGAAGGCTGATCCGAAAACGGGCCAGCCTCTCACCGACGCAATGTCAGTGTTTGTGTACCAACCAGGTACGACCTTTCCTGCAGGTATATTGCATCCGCGCATCCTCGGGCAGGGTATCGAGCAGTTGAGCGTAGAGCAGGGTCATATTGGTGAGGCGCAAAGAACCTCCGGTGCGGTGTTTGCGGTAAGCAAAGGTACGTATCAAGGAAAAGAGTTCAGCTATATCGAGAACCTGACCGCTACCAAAGGCTGGGCGCCGGCCGACGTGATGCACGTAGCCAAGGATGAGGATATTTCTCATACGGGCGCAGGCAAAACGTTCTTCGTGCGCGAAGGTTGCTGGTGGTGCCACACCTTGCTTCCGGAGCAAACGCAGGACTGGCAGGTCTTCGGTGCACCTCCGATGCTCGGCGACTTCAACGGTGAGTCTCCAACTGCATTCGGTTCGGATCGCAAGGCTCCTGACTTGATGCACGTCGGTTCGCGCAACTCGTCCAAAGAGTGGATGATGATGCACTTCTTCAATCCTCGTTTGGTCCAGCCGCATTCCATCATGCCGCGGTTCGACTATCTGTGGGGCGAAAAGGATGCGTCCGGCAACAAGATCGATTACGATAAATGGCGCGCAGAGTATGACGAATACCGTGAGGGCAAGCGTGTGTCCCCTCCGGATGTTCCGAGTTATGCCAGCGATTCTGAAATTCGCAGTCTGATCGACTTCATGCTGAGCCTGAAGTAACAAGGAGGATAAAAAATGTCTTGGAATTTTAATAAGCCGCTGGTTACGATGTGCGATCCCGCGACGAATGAAGCCGATAAGGTCTTGTGGGAAAAGGAAAACCTCGGGGGGATAACGGAAGATAATCACCGCATGCCTATGCCCGTGGTATTGCTGGTTGTCCTCACCGTTCTCACTGCATTTGCGGTTACCTTTCCGCTATGGGGTCAGCGTCCGAATGCAGCCATCTACGAGGGCTACGTAAAGGCGATGAATACTCCTGAAGTGCAGGCGATTCAAGATGATGATGCAGCGATGAAGAAGATCGTTCAGATGAATGTGGGTGGTAAATATGACGAGTTGCTGGAGCGTCATCCGCTGAGCATGAACGATCTGCGCATCATCAAGCCGGAAATAGAGGCTTTGATGGCCAAGGGTGTCGATTTGCGTGAGTACAACGTTGTGGGTGATCATGTTGTTCTGGCGAACTTCGAGGGTAATACCAAGGCTGACGGAACCCCCGAAAGAATTCAGCCATGGTGGGACAAGGGCTACACCATCGACATTTTCTACGTGCTGTATTTCTTCACGATGGTGGTCATCCTGATCAAGAGGTTGCCGCCTTCAACTTGGCAGCCCAGGCACACGCATTGATTCGTTGAATTGGATTGGCCCGTTCATTCTGGCCAATCCAGTCAATCCACAACATTGAGGAGTAGTCATCATGATAGAAGTCGATTTCGGTCCGGGAGTGCTAGGCGGGATTATATTGCTGGTGTTTATTGCACCGACGATTTACTCGTTCTTTATTGATCGTTACAAAAAGTAGCAGACGTCAAAGGCGGCGGGACGCAAGTTCCGCAACATGCCCGATCGGATTTTGGTAGCATGTTGAAGTAGTCTTGGTGTGGTCGATCCGGCTGATCTGGGTCGGTGCTGAAACGGGATGTTGGGCCGTTGCCACGGCAAAAAATGTAAACTCCGCCCGGAAATTTTCGGGTGGCTTGGAACCCCGGTACGCCCGGGGTTTCTAATCAGTGGTTATCAAATTAGTGCAGGAGTTCACGATTCAAATCTCCGTTCTAAATTCTGCTATTCCCGCCCTCACGCAAATTAGCCCAGAAATCTCTCCAAAACTTGACCTTAGTATCGAAGGGATGCGCAGTCAGCAGTTTAGCGAGTGGATTTTTGTATTCTTGCTGCTGAGCATCATCATATTTTCCGGCATTGTCATTGGCTTCGTTTTCAGCAAGAATCGACCCAAACAGATGAAGGTTGGGGAGAAAATGATGTTTGGCGCAATAATAATAGGTATAGTCGTTGCGGTGATCACGGGCGCCATCCAGATGCTGGGCGGTTACCTTTTCTGAATATTTTGGTGGAGATGCAAAATGGCTAATTTCATTGAAGGTCTTCCTGACGGTTGGACCATATATCTGTGGCTGATCATCGGGGCGGTCATTATCATGGCTGTGATTTACTGGATACGCTGGGGTGTCAAAAACGAACAGTTTGATGAAGACATCAAATACGTGCTTTTTGACGAAAAAGACCGAGCCAAGATGTCGCCGGAGGAGTTCGCAAAAAGCCAGGCGGTCATCAAATCCCAGATTGCAAGCCGTGACAGGTTTCTGGCGGCAGATGCCGAGAAACACAAGAACAAGGCATGAAGCGCGGGGAAAAAGGCATACTAGTCATTATCGGCTTGGTACTGGTCGCCGGTTTGGTCAAGTCTCTGCTGCAGGTTCCGGGGAAGCATGATCATGACCTTCCTTTCTATAGTACGGCCAATGCCGAAGTGGCCAGGAAAGCGACGGATATCTACCGTAGCAACAATTGCAAGGATTGCCATTCGCTGTGGACGCTGAAAGATGCGCTGCAGTCAGTTCCTGCGCCGATGTTGGATGGAATCGGTTCGCTACGTACGGAATCCTGGATTTACAATTACTTGTCCTCCGCAGATCCGCAATCGGTATTGCCCACAAGGCTGAAGAAGGAATATCGGATGCCTTCCTATGCAAAAATGCCGGATGATGACCGCCGCGTGCTTTCCGAATATCTGGCAAGTCTGAAAGTTAAGGACTGGTATCTGGAGCAGACCAAAAAATCAGAGTACGAGAAGTTGACGGGATCGGAGGAGCCTCCAAAATGAAGCACAAATATCTGATGGGACTGGTTGCGCTTCTGGCGGGAGTAGCCCTGAATCATTTGGGTGACAGGTTGTTGGGGGTGAAAATAGAACTGTTCTCGGGCTTGTCGACTTTCAGTTTTGCTTGGGGATTGGATTTGTTCGTTTTGCCTTTTACTGTCGGTTTGGTGGTGTCGTGGATATTCGGCATGGGCGGAAAATGGCTGTGCTACTTCCCCCCGTTGATTGTGCGCAGCGTAAGCTACGCTGAGATTCTATATGTCACGGGTGTTCCGCATGGGAGCATTTTGCATCCGATGGGCTGGTGGGGATTTTACGTGATCCTAGCGATGGAAGCGGCGGGCATCGGCGGAATAGTCGGAGAAGTCATGATCAAGAGAGTGTATGGGCGCTCCAAAATGAATTCTTCCGCGGGGAAGCAGTCGGTCGCGGAAAGGAACTTCTGATGTTGAAAAGAATGGATAAGAAAATAGAGTTAAGTCCGGCCGAACAACTTAAAAGAAAGCGGTTTTTCTCGGCCACGATCATCACTTGCATTGCGCTGGTGGTGGTCGGCGGAAGCTTGCACGTCGTCAAATTGGGCTCGATACGCATGGGTGAAATGCGGGCGTTGGCAACCTACAATTTAAAGGAAGAATCAACCAGGATTCGCGCTGCAGGGGAAGACATCGCCCTGCACGAGGAAAATGAGACCCGCAAGAATGAGGCGGTGGGATATACAGTCACCGAAGCGGAGGGGCTGCTGACGAAATCGCAATGGCAAGAGCTGGACAGCATGGTAACGATACCTGCCGGAAAATTTGTGATGGGCACCAATCTTAAAAATGCCGATGCTGCATCACACCCCCAGCACACCGTCAATTTGAATGGATACAGAATCGACAAATATCTAGTCACCAATGCGCAATACGCCAGATTTATTGCCGCGACCGGCCATCGTCCTCCATCCGATTGGAAGAACGGAAAAATTCAGGAAGGCACCCAGCAGTATCCAGTCACTATGGTCAATTGGTACGACGCGTCGGCGTATGCCAAATGGGCCAGTAAGCGCTTGCCTACGGAAGCGGAGTGGGAAAAGGCGGCACGTGGCACGGACGGCAGGCGCTGGCCGTGGGGTGATGAAATGGATCCGGCCCGTCTGAATACTTACTACAACGTCGGATCGGCCACAAATGTCACGACATACGCCAATGGCGTAAGCCCATACGGCGTGTATGACATGGCCGGGAATGTCAACGAATGGGTAGAAGACGACTTCCTGCCCTATAAAGGCACGGATGCGGAGCCGGAAGTATTCAAGGGAAAAATTGCAAAAGTACAGGATGACCAGGACAGGGCGTTGAAAGTCGCCGACCTGGTGCCGGTAAACAAGCACTATAAAGTGCTGCGTGGCGGATCATGGAAGGGCGATCCCTTTTCGACCGCAACCTACCACAGGGATTATTCCTGGCCAAACTACGCCTCCGATTTTTATGGTTTCAGGTGTGCATCAGACCTGCCAAAATAGTCGCATTAATGGAGAGTTATGATGAATCTGAACTGGGTTAGAACTGCACTGGCGCTTTTGGGGGTGGCTGAAGCTTCCATGGCAGAGGCGGCGGTGGATAGCTATCGCTTTGCACACGTTACCATTGCCACGCCTTGGTACATTTTTATCTTTTTGTTGATGGGTGTTTTTGCCCCCTTCGTAATCATGGTGGTGTTGGCGTGGCGAAATGCGATGCGCAAAAGAACAAACGACACCGATGATGAAGGCACGACCCACTTACCTCAATAGATACCCAATCCCTATGACACCTCACAGCCTATCGATGAAAAAACTTTTCACGGTGCTATTGGCAGCACTACTCGCAATTGCCTGCGCGCTTCCTGCGCACGCAGAAGAAGCAACAAAAGAGGGCGAGAGCGCGCAAATTCTGCAGGCGTTCAACAAGCAGCACAGAGAATCTGAGCATGCGAAATCCATCACCGACAAAGACAAGCAGCGCGTCATGTTCTTGCTGGGAGTCTCACTGTTAACTCTGGTCCTGATAACCGGAGGACTGGGAATTGCGATGGGATTGTTTGGCAAACCGGTATTCGTGGCGCACATGATATTTGCCGGCCTCAGCATGACCCTAGCGGTGGTTCACGCCGTCGTCGCCCTGGTGTGGTTTTTCCCATTCTAGGGATCGCCCGACGGCCTCTGTTTACGGCGCACAACTCACCCGGGTGTCCACAATAAGCCAGAATAATATCGAGTAGTTGCTCATGTCACTCCGCCAGCCGTCCGACAACATTTCAGGGAATACACACAAAATCGGATGGTTCGTGGGGGGGCTGTATTGCTTTTCAGGCCTGACCAGCCTCGCCTATGAAGTATTGTGGTCACGCATGCTATCCATGCAGTTCGGCGTCAGCATCTTCGGCGTGGTGCTCACCGTGTCGGCATTCATGCTGGGCCTGGGTCTTGGCAGTCTGGCGGGAATTAAATGGGCAAAGCAGAACAAGGCTCCCCTGGCAGTATTTGCCGCCCTTGAAATCGGAATCGCGATTTATGCCTTGTCGCTGCCAACATTTCTTCAATACTCAAACAACTGGATAGAGGGAATCTCAACCCAGCTAACCCTGATGCAGTGGTACCTGTTGCAGGGAGCGGGCGCGCTTTGTCTGTTGCTCGTTCCTGCTTTTGCCATGGGCGCCGGTTTCGCACTGATATTGAAAGTGATCGAGCAAACGACCATTTCGTTGGGAAAAATATACGGTCTGAATACCCTGGGCGGCGTAGCAGGCGCATTATTTCCATTGTGGAGTTTGCAAGCAATCGGGTGGATTGATTCGGTAAGAATCGTGGCGGCAGTTGGATGCGGCGTTGGCGTTGCCGCATTGTTCGTGTTCCGCAACGCCGGTCAGGCTAAGGCAGCTTTGCAGGAGCACAGTCACAAGAACGAACGACCACCGATCTCTTCATTGATGATTTATGCGGGCATCGGGGCCGGAAGCATCATGCTGGAGATCGGATGGGTGAGGCTGTATGGCATGATCATGTTGCGCACAGAATATGTGCTTGGGCTGATCCTCGCGGTATTTCTTCTGGGGATCGCGCTGGGAAGCCTGTTCCTGCCACGCCTGAAAAAATACGGTCTGGCTGTCCTGATGCCGTTCCTGATAGGGGGAGGAGTGCTGCTGGGTTTGCTGTTATTGCCCGCCACTTCTGCATGGATAGAACAAAGCGACTTCAAATCATTCTTCTGGGCAACGACATACCAGGCGCTGGTTCTAGGAATATTTACGCTCCCGATCACATTGGCGCTGGGGGCATGGCTACCGCTGTTGGCCAGCCGTTACGATAACGTCGAGACCGCCGGTGTCTGGCTGTACGGCGCCAATTGCCTGGGCGGCAGCGCCGGAGCGGTCATCGCGAGTTTGATACTCATTCCACTGCTGGGCAGCGTGGGGATGGTTGCCCTGTGTGCACTGGTTATTTCCGCACTTGGATTGCTCTGGGTCAATTCGCGTTGGGCGTGGCTGGGCTTTGCCATGATGCTGGTAGCGGCGTGGCCGTTGCGAACCATGCCCCCGGTACGTGACTTGCTGCCCAAGATAGAGGCAGATAGCCGTAACCTGTATTTGTATGAGGATGCAATATCCTTGACTCATGTCGTCAGACAAGCGGATGGACAATTGGTATTGCTGAGCGATTTGCAGCGCATGGATGCATCAACCGACCCAAGTGCGGTTGAAATACAGAAAGACCAGGCCAGGCTTGCATTGCTACTGCACCCCGCGCCCAAAAGCGTATTGTTCCTTGGCTTGGGAACCGGAATCTCCATTGCCGGATCGGAACCGTTTCCAGGCCTGATCCGGAGTGCGGTGGAGCTATCGCAGGGGTCGATCAACTCAGCCAGACACCTGTTTTTTCCGGTGAACGGAAATATTCTGGATCAAGTGCAAATCCAGCGGGACGACGCGAAGCACTTTTTGAGCAGCACACAACGTCACTACGACGTCATCGTAGGCGATTTGTTTCATCCGGATATTGCGGGAATGGGCTCACTCCTGTCAGTGCAGCAGTTTGCAAGGGCCAAAAGTCGCCTGACAAGTAATGGAGTGTTTGTGCAATGGCTGGCACTCAACCAGTTTGAAATTGACTCATTGAAGGTGGTGCTGCGGAGCTTTCAGCGCGTATACCCGAACGCCCAATTATTCATGGACGGCATGCATTTGGCCTTGGTCGGCTCCAAAGACGAATTTGGTGGCGCAAATTCGATTTTGCAAAACCTGAAACGGATGGACATGGCGGAACAAAGCCGGGCGACCGGCGGAGAGGGAGCCTGGACGTGGATCGGTCGTTATTGGGGGCCAATTGCGGAAATGAGCGGACCAGTACAGGACGAGTGGGAGCCGTATATCGAATATAAATTGCCACGGGCCCGGTACGACGGCAGCGTCAATCTGGCCAATCTGATGCTGTGGTTGTTGCAGCGCCACCCTGCCCCCGATGTCGCAATGAAAATATTGGGAATCGAGGCGAAAGACAAGAGCGAATTCGGGCGCGCCTATGTCTCAACCGAACTGACGGTTCGTGCCTGGGTGTCATCCATAAACGGAGATGCGGCCAAAGCGGGAAACTTGATCTGGCTGGCTTACCAGGCTAACCCTCAAGATCGCTGGATCGCGAATTCACTAGCTGATAGCATGTGGCAGTCGCTCACACAAGCCAAAGAGCGTGGTCTGAGCGAACGTGATGCCCTTCAACGAATACTTAAAGTCTACCCGAACCATGTTGGTGCCCTGCGCGCATTGTGGCACCTGGAATCAACAGAGGGTAAACCGCAGATCGCTGAACAATATCGTTCACGTTTACTTGAAAATGCTCCTTTGGACAGTGAAGCTAGATCAATTCAATGAATTTGACCTGCTCCGTGGCCAACTCAAGAGGTATACATGTCCACCGGTATGAATAAAGCGCTTTCCAGCATTCCAGTCAAAGTGGTACGGCCCAGCATCAAGAAAGGCGCTGGCAATTACCAATGGAAGCGGCGCTCGATCCAAATACTCATTCTGCTGCTGCTCGTGGTCATCCCGGTATCGGGATTATTCCGGATCGACCCGGAAAATGGCGCGCTGGTCGTGCTGGGATGGCAAATCTGGTTCGCCGATTTTTTCCTGATTTCCGGTTTGTGGATCATGATAGCGACTGGGTTGGTTGCGTTGTACTCCATCGCGGGAACCGTGTTTTGCGGATGGGCGTGCCCGCAAAACACGGTCGCCGAATGGGCAAACCACATGACCCACAAATTGCTCGGGAAGCGTGCGGAAGTCAGCCTGACGGGCGAAGCGCCCAAAGTGGCAGCGGCCAAGAACAAGGCCCTGAACTGGACGTTGCTGGGGCTCTCGTTTACGGGCGCCGCGATGTTTTTTGCCTTGCTGCCTTTGCTGTATTTTTATCCGCCGGATGTGGTCTGGTCCTTCATGACGCTCAGAACAGACACAAGATTGGCGGGCTCCCTGTATTGGATATATTCGGTATGGGTAATGATGATCCTTCTGGATATCGCGGTTCTCAGACATTTCTGGTGCCGTTTCGCGTGCGTCTACAGGGTGTGGCAGCACTCGTTCAAGACCAAGGAGACGCTGCATGTGCTCTACGATGCCAGCCGGGCAGGCGAGTGCGAAAAGTGCAATTACTGCGTAACGACCTGCTTCATCGAGCTGGATCCGCGCAAAACAGAAATCTATGACAGTTGCATCAACTGTGGCGATTGCATCGATGCCTGCAACAGGTTGCATGCGAAGACGGGCGATGTGGGGTTGCTGCGCTTTGAATTCGGCCAGAGAAAAACAGGCGACGTGCGAAAGTTGCGAGACAACTCGATGAAATTGCTATCGAGATTCCGCTGGACAGCGCCCTTTGCAGCGCTCGGCATTGCATTGTTCAGTTGGGGTGTATGGTCATACCAGCCGTATCACCTTGCAGTGGGATATTTGCAGACGCAACATAATCAATCCGCGCGCGATTACCGCATCGAGATATCCAGCAAACGCTACCGTCCCTCAGAACTCAGCGTTGCCGTCGAAGGTCTGCCGGCGGGATCTTTTACCCTGAGCGAACCAACGGTGAGTATGGAAACTGTGGGCAGGACTTCAGTCTTTCTCACCGTGTCGCCGAAGCTGGAACGCGGTCTCCACCCCTTCGCGGTGGTGGTTCGCTCCAATGACGGATGGACAGGACGTTTTAATCTTCAACACTTTGTTGAATAGGAGCATTGAAATGGAAAACACAGACAAGAAGCTGGAAGTTGCGGAAGAAACAAAATGGGGTGAACTGCGTAAGGATAATTTCGGCTACGCCTCTGATCAGGAGCGGCTGGACAAGCGCGGAATGGAAGACTGGGAATTGGTGGAGAAGATTCCGGAATCGCAATTGAAGGTGCCCTATTGGTTCATGGCCGTTGTGGTGATTGTATTGCTCGTGGGCGTCGGACTCAGTTTTCCGTTCTGGGGGCTACGACCGGGGGTTGTGGTCAATTGGCTGGATTGGGTGAAAGATCCCGGATTCCTTGGCTCCATCGTATATATTGCAGCGGCCGCAGCATTTGTGTATTACATGGTGAATATGTATGGATCCAATGTCGGGGGAAGACTTGATTCCGACAAGGAAAAACAAAAGGAAGAAAAGGCGGACGAAAAAAAATAGCATTCATGACTGTAAATCAAACTGAATACGTGATGAAAAAGTGCCTGTTGGCAGTTTTCACTTTTATCCTAGTGGCTTTGGCCGCGTGCGGCGACAACGGTGCGCAGTTGGCGATTCCCGCGCAGCACTGGAAAGATGCGGATATTCGTATCGAAACTCATCCGAATCCGCCGCTCGCCGGAATGTCAGAGATCGTTGTTATCGTGACCGGCCCGCGAGGAAGACCCATCCAGGATTTGACGGTCTCCCTGCGCGGGAACGGCTCAATGCCATGGGTGCAGGCAATACAAGATGGGAATATTGGCGTATACCGCCGCGCGATCGATATTGGGGACGGTGAATCAGTAGCACTTCAGGTGCGGTTACAACAAGGCGGGGATGAAAAGATACTTTTGTTCCCGCTCAAGCTCGCAAAGAATTAATTCGAAGAAGCACTTGTCGCATCCCCGGGCCGGGATGTGATCGTCAGGATAACGTTCGCGAGATAGGTGCAAAATCCGACTGCCATCGTGGTTCCGGAAATGGCCATCACAGGCCCGTAAAAACGATGCACGGCAGCCATATCGCCTGGAGAACTGATCAACAGGCCTTCCCAAATGCCGAACACCATCTGTATAACATAAAAACTATAGACGCCTACGCTGACCCACCAGAAAGTATGCTGCACCAGTTTGATGGAGTATATATTTTTCCCGGTAAAAACCGGCAGCAAATAATACGTTACGCACATCGCAAGCAAGACTACGCCGCCAACCAGATTCATATGTGCATGAGCCAGGGGATCAATCATGTGCCCCGGGCCGCCGTAAGGGCTGCCGATTGAATCAAGCCATGCCCGAACCGGTGGCATGACCTGAAACATGCCGTGAATAGTACCGATGAAGAAGGAGAGGGCAGAAAGCAGCAGGAATTTCAGAAGGTGTCGATGCAGAATATTTGTGGTCATCGCAGGATGTCAGTGCACATATACCAGTCCCAGGACGACTTTGATGTGAACAAAAATAGGTGTCTGGAGGTCAGTGAATTAAATAAAACATCAGAAAATGTCCGGCAACTTCCCGGAATTTTCTGATGCAGTATTTTGTCAAAACAAAACTGTCATTCTCACTTCTTCTCAACGATGCGGTCAATCCCCATCCCGCCGAGATGAATAGCAACCACAACGCCCAAAGCGAAAATCACAACTGGAACTAGCAGTTCAACTGGCATGGCACACTCCCCTTAAAGTTTTACAAACGTATATTCAAAGTAAGCAACTAACCTGCCTGACTTTAAGGCCAAGTCTAGCGGAATCCACCCGCTCCTGCAACCTTTTGCGGCGCATTTGGAGGAGCGTAAAGGAATCGTTAAGTTTGGCCATTCGCGACCAATAAAACTGCCCTGTCGACAGGATTTAACAGCATTGTTTTTGATTCTTTGGCCATGAGACTGCTACGCAACGCAGGCCACTACTTCCTGCCGGCGCGCCTTTCAATGACATCCCATGCCATATACACGATTGCCCCGGCAACCAAAAGGCATACAACGCCGATAATTTGATACTCGGTTTCCGTGCTGACTAGGCCGCCGATAAACATATGCACTGCGAAGCCTGTAATAAACAACCCGCAAATTGCCGCAAGCAGGAATATGGATATTTCCATCATCATGATTTTTTTTCGGGAGTGATATTGGTCGCAGGATGTTTAACCTGAACGATCACGCCGCCTGCCTGTAAAGCGACTGTTTCAACATTGCCCGAGTCCATCATTGCAAGGTTTCGGGAAAGCGCGCTGTTTGTCGGGTTGCGAGGGTCGAAAATCAGATAGTCGATGCCTCGCAGCATTGCAAGCAGGGCGTCGCTATTTTTTGCATTAGGGGGAAGTGGAAGGGCATCACATCTGCAGGCCAGCATGGTCAACCCCGGCCACTGACTGGCAACACGTACCGGCTTCCTTGCCGAAGAATCCAGATCGGTGTCCTTATTCGAAAAGAATCCCCCGTCCTCTGCAAGCGTCTTGATGAGTGTGTCGCGTGGCGACAGGTAGTCCATGGGCAATTGTTGGTAGTTCTGCTTATCTATTAGCATGAATGTTGTCGAAATAACGAAAGAAAGTGCCAGAACAGGCGCTTTTCCCCAAGAGTTGCTGTCTGGATTGGCAGGCTTCTGCAACAGGAGTGGCAAACCCCAATACAAGCAAATTGCCAGCGCTACAACCCCGAATATTTCATCGCCGGTCAGCAAACCGATGATGAGTGCGGATATCATTATTCGACCGAGAAAATCCGCCCACAGATTGGCGGCCTGTCTCCAAAGCACATAGATCAAAACGAACAACATGCCAATCCCGCAAATCCAGTGGAACGCGCCAAATTCCTCGCCTTCGGCGGAGCCGAGCAGAACGCCGGACAAACTCCTGACTGGATTTGAAAACCATTCAACGTGACTCCATCCCGAAGTCAATGCGAGCGCCATCAGGACCGCAATTCCAATGCCGCTGTAAAAATAGCGTTTGTGCTTCTGGTCTAGCGGATTCCTGTACCAGGACCATAGCAGCGCGAAAGGATAAGCCAGGCCGATCGGGTGAAGCGTGATGCTGATCAAGCACAACAGGATCTGGGCAAAATACATGCCCCCGAAAGCGCGTTTTGATTCGCGATAGAGTTGGTCCGACCACGCGCCCAGTGCAAACGTAAACAGCAGGTAGGGAGCTACTGATATGGTGTCAATTTGAGCTATAACGAGCGGCGAGATCAACAGCAATCCCGTGGCCAACAAGGCACTTTCACCATATCCGCTGCGAAAACGCCAGGCATGAACAGCCCAAGCCGCGATTGCCATGATTAACATCGTAGCAACTTTGGCGGCAACTATGTTGCCCGTCCATAAAATGGCGACGGGGGCCAGAAATAAGGTACGAAAATCAGGGAAACCCAACGTTACAATCGGACTGACAACGTTGTCGGATACAGACCAAACAAGCAAAAGCGCATGCGCGGCGCCCTCATCGACGCCATAGGATGTTTTGTGCAACAACATGAAGCTCAGCGCCGCCCAAATTGAAAGCGCGAAATACGCAAAATAGCGCATCGGAATTTTAGTTAGCCAGTTGTTCATTTCAGAATTTTGACCTTCAAGGAATGATTAAATATATTGCGCTGCCGGATAAATCCAGCCTTCCCCACTATACCTCGGGGGGATGTTAATGGGGGAATCCTGCATGCGATATTGAGTACCTTGACGTTAATTTCGGAAATTCGGGCGAAGCTTCTTTCAAATCGACAAATCCTCGCGCAAAGACCAGAAAAACCTCCCGGAAGCAAGCCGGTTGATTGCGCAGCCGCAAGAAACATCGTGCTGATCATACCAAATTGTTGGAGAGTCGGTGCGGTTCGCAGTGTCGCCGCATATAGTGTGGGTTATTGCCGACGGTGCTGAAAATAACACGGCAGGAAATTTGCGTGCGTTCAGGGTATGCAAGGAGGCGCCGCTAATTTAGCCAGCCAGCGCCGTCCGGGAAATTGGCGAGGTGGAGGGCGAAGCAGGCTTTTTGATCTATTGCCGGGCATCGGGGGCGATTGATTTGTTCCATGTACACATTGCATTTACAATGCCGGAAGCTTGAGTTTGCCGCCTGCGCGCGGCTATCTGTGGAGTAGTGTGGCGAATGAGTCGTTTATTGTTCTTGTTGGCTATCGCCATCGTGATTTATCTGTTGCTGCGATCATATCGCAGGCCGGCGCCGCGACAGGACGCGCCAGCCGCCGCGGAAGAAATGGTGCGCTGCGTGCATTGCGGGGTTCATTTACCCAAGAGCGAAAGCATTCTGGCAGGCGGCAATTTCTATTGCAGCGACGCGCACCGCCGCGAACACACCTCAAGATAATCGCGATGCGGGAAAGCCTATCCCTTACTGGCTTATTCCCCACCCTGCAAACGGCGGCACCGCTATCGCAGGCAAGTGTGTGGCGTTCCATCAGTTTTTTCAATCTGTACCGCATGATCCTGGCGGGTACGCTCCTGCTTGTGCCGACGTTGTTCGGTGAAATGTTTTCGTTAAATGTGCGCGACCGCATGTCGTTCTTCTGGGTCGCTGCGGCCTATACCTTGATGGTATTGATGTCGGCGTTGGCTGCGGGTTTTCGCAGACCCGGGACCCCCCTGCAGCTTGCGTTTCAGATATGCACTGACATCGCTGCCGTCACGTTGTTGACATATTTCAGTGGCGGTGTACAGAGCAACCTAGGCATGCTGCTGCTGGTGTCATTGGCGCTGGCCGGAATGATCGGGCGCGGTCGGATCACCCTGCTGTTTTCTGCACTTGCCAGCATTGCCATGCTGCTGGAACATGGATACGCGATATTGACCAGAGATGCGGCAGTGGCGCAGTTCCTTCAGGTGGGCATCCTGAGTACATCCTATTTTGCGGTGGCTTGGCTGGCCCATACGCTGTCCAAATATGCGGTTGCCAGCGAGAAGCTGGCGCTACGGCGCGGCGTGGACCTTTCCAATATGGCCGAAGCGAATCGCTTGATGATTCAGGATATGCCGGACGGGGTGCTGGTGGTGGATGAGCGCGGGGTGGTGCGCCAGACGAATCCCGGTGCGGAAAAAATGCTGGGCTATGTTTTTCCGGCTGATGTCAAAACGCAATTGGCAGAGTGCTCTCCCCTGCTCGAAGCGATGTTTGCTGCCTGGCGCCAGAACAGGGTACTCGGACATGAAGTATTGCGCTTGCCCGGGACCAACCATCCGGTACGCGTACGTTTCTTGCCGGTGCAACGCGAGGGGTTCTGGGGGGCGGTGGTGGTGCTGGAAGATATGCAGCGCGTGCAAGAACAGGCGCAACAGGTCAAGCTTGCCGCGCTGGGAAGGTTGACCGCAAATATCGCGCACGAAGTGCGCAATCCCCTTTCATCCATCAGCTACGCGACGGAGTTGTTGCAAGAGCAGGATCATGACTCGAAACAGGCGAGGTTGCTGCAGATCATTCTGGATAATACGATGCGCCTGAATCGCATTGTGCAGGATGTAATGCAGGTTAACCGGCGCGACCGACTGCATCCCGAGAGACTGAATTTGGCGTTACGCATAGCTGCGGTCGTGGAAAACGTGTGCCAGGTCTCGCAGGTTTCCTCCGCTATGTTTGAGTTGCGTATTGATCCGGCGTGCACTGCGCGTTTTGACAGCGGACATTTTGAGCAGGTGCTTTGGAATCTGTGTCGCAACGCTTTGCGATACAGCCAGAAACTCCCGGGCAGCGTTCGGGTGCATGCGTTTACGGCGGATGACGGGAGGGTAACGCTTGAGGTGTCTGATGACGGAGCGGGGGTGCCCGGCGATGCAATGCAGAAATTGTTCGAGCCGTTTTTTACGACGGATGCGAGCGGCACGGGGCTGGGTCTGTATATCGCACGCGAACTTTGCGAGGCAAACGGCGCGATGATTGAATACAGCCAAGCCCCCGAGGGCAGGGCGTGCTTCCGCATCATTTTCAGGAGCGATGATGAGTCTTAGGGCAAAAGCAGTCCCGCGTGTGCTGATTGTGGATGATGAGGCGGACATCCTGGAATTGCTTGAATTGACGCTGCTGCGCATGGGGCTGGAGGTGGTCCGCGCCAGCGGCGTGAAGCAGGCCAAGGAGCGTCTGGACGCGGAAAGTTTTGATTTGTGCCTGACCGATATGCGCATGCCGGATGGTGACGGGTTAGAAGTCGTGCGGCACATCGGCGAAAGCGGTCTGGACGTGCCGGTTGCGGTCATTACCGCCCACGGCAATCTCGAGAACGCCGTGGCGGTTCTCAAGGCCGGCGCGTTTGACTATCTGTCCAAGCCGGTTGCGCTGGATCAATTGCGTACGCTGGTTGCGTCTGCACTCAAGTTGCCACGGTCAAGCGAGATGGAGAAGGATGGGGAAGGCGTCTTGCTGGGAAGTTCGCCGGCCATGGCGCAAATCCGGGAACTCATCAACCGTGTCGCGCGCAGCCAAGCGCCCGTACATATCAGTGGTGAATCCGGCAGCGGCAAGGAACTGGCAGCCCGGTTGATCGTCGAAAAAAGCTCACGCCACGGACAGTCTTTCATTGCGGTGAATTGCGGTGCCATCCCCGAGAATCTGATGGAGAGCGAATTCTTCGGCTATCGCAAGGGTGCTTTCACGGGCGCGGAAAAAGACAGGGAAGGATTCTTCCACGCGGCCCATCAGGGCACCTTGCTGCTGGACGAGGTGGCTGATCTGCCGATGACAATGCAGGTCAAGCTGCTGCGGGCCATTCAGGAAAGAAAGGTGCGCCGTGTCGGATCTACCCAGGAAGAACCTGTGGATGTGCGCATTCTGAGCGCCACCCATCACGATCTGGGCAGTTGCGTGCAGCAGGGAAAATTCAGGCAGGATCTTTATTATCGCCTCAACGTCATTTCGTTGCATATGCCGTCGTTGCGGGAGATGCGTGAGGATATACCGCAAATTGCCAACCAGATGCTCGAACGCCTGCGCGGAAGTTCAAATACTCGCTTCTCTGCAGAGGCATTGCGCGAACTGGAAGGCTATGATTTCCCCGGCAATGTGCGCGAACTGGAAAACATCATCGAGCGGGCGCTGGCATTGTGTCAGGAGGATGTCATCGCACCTGCGGATTTGCAGTTGATGCCGCTGCAGCCGACGCCGGGCGAAGCCAGGCCGGGAGGAGTCGGCAAGTACCCCCTGGCGGATTATCTGGATCGTATCGAACGCGATGCCATTCTGGAGGCGCTGCATCAGACTCGCTTCAACCGCACGGCGGCGGCCAAGGTGCTGGGCGTGACGTTTCGAGCGCTGCGTTACCGCATGGAGCGCTTGTCCATAACAGACAAGGACAACACCGATTGAAACTGGATCAGCAGGGTTGGTTGAGTGGCACCAGGCGCGTCGCTTCGCCAAATCACGATGGTCGCCCCCCGCACACCGCAGTGAATTTGCTGGTGATACACAGCATCAGCTTGCCGCCCAATGAATACGGCGGGGATGCGATCGAGAGATTCTTTACCAATACGCTGGATCATTTGAGACATCCCTATTTCGAGCAACTCAGGGGCGTCAGGGTATCGTCCCATTTCCTGATTCGGCGCGATGGCCGGATCGTGCAGTTCGTTCCCTGTAACAAACGGGCATGGCATGCCGGTGTCTCAAGCTGGCAAGGACGCGCGCGTTGCAACGACTTTTCCATCGGCATAGAGCTGGAAGGCAGTGATTTCGAGCCATACACCGATCCTCAGTATGGCGCATTGCGGCGTCTAATTCGGCGCCTCAAACGCATCTATCCAATCGACGATATCGTCGGCCATTCAGATATCGCGCCTGATCGCAAGACGGATCCGGGGCCTTATTTCAACTGGAAATGCTTGCCGGAAAATTAAGAAATTAACGCGAATTTAACCCCCCTTTTCCGCAAGTAAAAAGGGTGGAGGCGTGGGCCGGAAGAAATAAATAGATAGGCCAAAATTCTGCTTGCATTAATTCATTGATGCACTAGAATTAGTAGCAATAAGGTGGTTTCACCACTATATCTAGTGGTTTTCATTTTCCGGCTGGATTCGGCATCTTTGACCGTTTCCGGCTCGGGTACTCAAGGGGAGTTGTATGCTGCTTGCTTCAAATAACGTTTCCACGTCTGTTCCATCCATGCTTCCTCATCAAGATTCGGCATCTGTTGCTTCCTCCGCCAGTTTATCCCTGGATCAATACAAGGTTATCCGTCGCAATGGTTCCGTCGTCGCGTTTGAGCCGGGCAAGATATCCATCGCCGTGACCAAGGCGTTTCTGGCTGTCAGCGGCGGGCAGGGTGCTGCGTCAGCGCGCATTCGCGAGTTGGTGGAGCAATTGACGGCAAATGTGGTGAACGCGCTGGTACGTCGCCAACCGCACGGCGGCACTTTGCATATCGAGGATATTCAGGACCAGGTGGAGCTTTCTCTGATGCGCTCAGGCGAGCATGATGTGGCGCGTTCCTATGTGTTGTACCGCGAGCAACGCACGCAGGAGCGTGCAAAAAGCAAGAAAGACGATGAGCCCTCACATGTTCTTAACGTAAAAGACGGCAACGCGATGCGTCCGCTGGATGTGGGCGGATTGACCGCGCAGATCAAGTCGGCTTGCGTGGGGCTGGATTCCGCCGTCGACGTGGAAAAGATACTCAAGCTCACCTTGAAGGACTTGTACGATGGCGTTGCCATTGAGGAAGTGCGCAAGTGCGCCATTCTTTCGGCGCGCACACTGATCGAGCAGGACCCTGCATACAGCTTTGTTACTGCGCGTTTGCTGCTCAATAATATCTTCTGTGAAATCCTCGGCGAAGAGGTGGTGCAGGCCGACATGGCGTTGCGCTATGCAGAATATTTCCCGAAATTCATCAAGCGCGGCATTGAAGCCGAACTGCTGAACGAAGAGCTGGCGCACTTCGATCTGGAACGTCTGGCCGAGGCGCTGGACGCCGGTCGCGACCTCCAGTTCAATTATCTCGGCCTGCAGACGCTCTATGACCGTTATTTCCTCCATCAGGACGGCAGGCGCATCGAGCTGCCGCAGGCTTTCTTCATGCGCGTCGCGATGGGCCTGAGCCTGAATGAGGTCAACCGCGAAGAGCGTGCGATCGAGTTCTACCGGCTGTTGTCCAGCTTCGATTTCATGAGCTCCACCCCAACGCTGTTCAATTCAGGTACGCGCCGCTCCCAATTGTCTTCATGCTACCTGACGACGGTGGCGGACGATCTGGACGGCATCTACGAAGCGCTGAAAGAAAATGCGCTGCTGTCCAAATTCGCGGGCGGCCTGGGTAACGACTGGACCAATGTGCGCGCACTTGGAAGCCATATCAAGGGCACCAACGGCAAATCGCAGGGAGTCGTGCCTTTCCTGAAAGTGGTGAATGACACGGCAGTAGCGGTCAATCAGGGAGGGAAACGCAAGGGTGCAGTGTGTGCCTATCTGGAGACTTGGCACCTCGATATCGAAGAGTTCCTGGAATTGCGCAAAAACACCGGCGATGACCGCCGCCGCACGCACGACATGAATACGTCAAACTGGATTCCGGACCTGTTCATGAAACGGGTGATGGAAGGTGCGGAATGGACGCTGTTTTCCCCCTCGACCTGTCCTGACCTGCACGACAAATTCGGCAAGGAATTCGAGATGGCCTATCTGGGCTACGAGGCAAAAGTCGCAAGCGGCGAATTGAAGCTATTCAAGAAGGTGCCGGCGCAATCGCTGTGGCGCAAGATGCTGACCATGTTGTTTGAAACGGGCCATCCCTGGGTGACCTTCAAGGACCCGTGCAACATTCGCAGCCCGCAGCAACATGTGGGCGTGGTGCACAGTTCCAATTTGTGTACCGAAATCACCCTGAACACCTCGGACAGCGAGATCGCGGTATGCAATCTCGGTTCGGTTAACCTAGCGGCGCATCTCTACCCCAAAGATCATGTCAGGGCCGGTCAGATCAATCACGACAAGCTGAAGCGCACCGTGGGCACAGCCATGCGCATGCTGGATAACGTGATCGATATCAATTACTACGCGGTGAGCAAGGCGCGCAATTCCAACCTCAAGCACCGCCCGGTCGGGCTGGGCATCATGGGCTTCCAGGATTGTTTGCACGACCTGCGCATTCCTTACTCGTCCGACGCGGCAGTGGAATTTGCAGATCGGTCGATGGAGGCTGTTTGCTATTACGCCTACTGGGCTTCGACCGACCTGGCCGAAGAACGCGGACGTTACGCCAGCTACCGCGGCAGCTTGTGGGATAGAGGCATATTGCCGCAAGACAGTCTGGATATGCTGCGTGAGCAGCGCGGCGGCTACGTCGAAGTGGACATGTCATCCAGCCTGGATTGGGACGCCTTGCGCGCACGCATCCGGCAAAACGGCATGCGCAACTCGAATTGCGTGGCCATCGCCCCGACGGCAACCATCTCCAACATTATCGGGGTGTCGGCTTGTATCGAGCCCACTTACCAGAACATATTTGTGAAATCGAACCTGTCCGGGGAATTCACCGTCATTAACGAGCATCTGGTGAACGACCTCAAGGCGCTTGGTTTGTGGGATGAAGTGATGATCGCCGATCTCAAGTATTTTGATGGCAGCTTGGCAAAGATCGATCGCATACCAGCAGACTTGCGCGAGCTCTATGCGACGGCATTCGAAGTCGAACCGATCTGGCTGATCGAGGCGGCCTCGCGCCGCCAGAAATGGATAGACCAGGCCCAATCGCTCAATATTTACATGTCCGGCGTATCGGGGCGCAAGCTGGATGAGACGTACAAATTGGCGTGGGTGCGCGGTTTGAAAACCACTTATTACTTGCGCGCACTGGGGGCGACGTCGGCAGAAAAATCCACCTCGCGCGCCGGCTCGTTGAACGCAGTATCAAGCGGCGGTGGCGGCGAAATGTCCGCCGCGCCAGTGGCGGAAGAAGCAAAGTTCTGCTCGATTGACAATCCGGAATGCGAATCCTGTCAGTGAAAATAACCGGTTCGCCGCACCAGGCGGCGAACACCAAGTTGCAAAGGAATGGAAATGCTGAATTTTGAAGACGACATAAATCCCGCGACCGCTATGGTCGGCGCGCGCATGGCATCGATGGGAATCGACGCTTCTTTGGGTGCCAAGGAGCAGACTTACACGATCGCTTCAACGTCCACCGGACGCATTCGTGTGGAAGACAAGCGCATCATCAACAGTAGCGCTGATGTGAACCAGTTGGTTCCGTTCAAGTACAAGTGGGCATGGGAGAAATATCTGGCGGGTTGCGCCAACCACTGGATGCCGCAGGAAGTAAATATGTCTGCGGACATTGCGTTGTGGAAAACCCCCAATGGGCTGACTGACGACGAGCGTCGCCTAGTGATGCGCAACCTCGGGTTTTTCAGCACAGCCGACAGCCTGGCCGCGAACAATATCGCGCTGGGCACCTACCGCCACATCACCAATCCGGAGTGCCGCCAGTATTTGCTGCGCCAGGCTTTTGAAGAGGCGATCCATACCCACGCTTACCAATACATTGTGGAAAGTCTGGGGCTGGACGAGGGCGAAGTGTTCAATATGTACCATGAAGTGCGAAGTATTCGCGACAAGGACGAGTTTCTGCTGCCGTTTATCGACGTGCTGACCAACCCGGATTTCAAGACCGGCACTCCCGAGAACGACCAGAAGTTGCTGCGCAGCCTGATCGTGTTTGCCTGCATCATGGAAGGGCTGTTCTTCTATGTCGGTTTTGTGCAAATCCTGGCGCTGGGTCGGCAAAACAAGATGACGGGTGCTGCAGAACAGTACCAGTACATCCTGCGCGACGAATCCATGCATCTGAATTTCGGTGTGGACGTCATTAATCAAATCAAGCTGGAAAACCCGCATCTCTGGACCCCCGCATTCCGCGAAGAGGTGCGCGGCCTGATCCAAAAAGGCGTGGAACTGGAATACCGCTATGCCGAAGACACCATGCCGCGCGGCGTGTTGGGCCTGAATGCCGCAATGTTCAAGGAATACCTGCGTTTCATCGCGAATCGCCGGTGCCAGCAGATCGGTATCGACGTGCTATACCAAGGGGCAACCAATCCCTTCCCGTGGATGGCGGAAATGATAGACCTGAAGAAAGAGAAAAATTTCTTTGAGACCCGTGTCACCGAGTACCAGACAGGCGGCGCGTTGTCTTGGGACTAAGGGGCTGCGCCGTTGACGGACAGATAACGCTTCCCTTTGGACAGATGACGCTTCCTTTTGTGACACGTTATCCTTCCTCGTTCAAACGAACGAAGGTTGTCCGCTTAATATGCCGTCCTTGAAGTTGAAATGCTCACCGATTTTTCGGTGAGCATTTTTATTAGGTGTAATGCAAATAACAACTACTTACCTGAAAGGAGACTTTCTCGATAAACGGTTGAACGGCAAGGTGTCAGCATCCGATGGGCCTGCATGGCGTTCGGAATCAGCCAGACCTGCTACCGCTACCAGACAAAGCAGTCAGCAGAGAATATCAAAATCGCCGATCACCTGATTCGCCTTACTCACAACCAGCGCAACTGGGGATTCGGGTTGTGCTTTCTATATCTGCGCAACGTGAAGGGCTAGTTAAAGGGAATAGTTCATCGAAAAAATAATCTGATTGGATTTCTAATTACCATCGGCGTGTTGATTCTGTCTGAGGTTGGCTATTGCAATCCATTCAGCTTATTCGGCAGTAGCGAAAGCTGGAAAGAAGAAATGCAATTGCACGATGGTCGAGTCTGATGCCTGCCCTTGAACAGTAGCCAGCATTAAAGAATCCGGTATGAAAACACCATGCCGAACCCTTTAATTGAGTCAGTAAAAGGTCAGTGTGATAGTACGAGATCGGCAATTACGCCGGTAGTAACTGCAACCAAAAGGAAATCATTTCCTGACTGAACCCAGTGATATCCTCGGGGCGGCACCCTCAAATTATGGCTGCGCCAATCTCTGACAACGTAACGCTTGTTGTGTTCGGCAACCGGAAGCCGGTCTCCCTTGTGATATCCATGCGGGCCCGCACCTCTTTCAACTTGTTCGTGTCGATTACCATCACGATGGTCATCTCTTTCATCGGCAAAGGCCAGATTGGCAGAAATCAACAACAGAACCATCATTGATGCGGCTAGTTTTGCTATTTTCATACTGTTCTCCATGAGTTATGAAATACCCACTCGATCAATTAAGCCGAATGAATAGCCAATAACGCACATACCAAACAATTCGTGGACACTCATCGCAACTCCCGTCGCTAAAATTTTAGTTGTGCGTTTACTACATACAATATGGAGTATCTGTATTACGGCGTCAGAAAATGGTGTTGTCGGTATTTCTATTTGCCAAGATGACGGAAACAGGCCGACAGTGCGTATCACATTGTATTATGCCTCACTGAATTACAAGACAAGGGGGGAAGCCGAACGTCGGGTTTAGGGAATCGAATTTGTATGGCCGACTTTCGCAAACGGGTTAGGAACAGCAGGTCGTGAAGGTCCGGTATCGAGTAAGCTACGGCGACGGTGTTAGCAAAGGCAAACAGGCAGAACGCGGCCAGTAACGCTCATTCAGGGCTTGGTTCTACCTGCAACTATGGTATTGAAGAATATGATAGTTTTTGGATACAAAATTCAAAGAGATTTTTCTATACGAGAGAACCCGTTCGCAAATGTTTTATTGGGGGTTGCGATCATATTATTTTGTATGGCCATGATGAACACGGGTTATTTCGCCAGTTACCGGTTGGGCGACTCTGTTATCCCAAAAGAAAATCAATTGGTACGTTCTGGCCCTTATTTTATGCAAGAGATAGCTGCAAGGGCTGAAAATTTAGTACGAATTCGGCCAATTTCTCGAGGAAATCAATATTCTGAAAAATGGACACAGTTTGATAGAAACTCAATTATTTTGGCTTTGGTTAATAAATTTGGGAATCAGCCTGTCGCCTATTTGTGGTTATACACAGAAAATCCTGTTAGACAGGGATGGAAAATCGAAGTGAATCAACAAACGGCTTTTTCTTACGACAGGGCACTGCTTGTTTACCGCATTAACAATGCCACATCGCAATCCTTGCTTGATTTAGCCGCCATTTGTTGCTTTGCCGCTTTTTTATTATGGTTCATCAGACTTTCCCATGGGTAACTTGAGCCGGATACAGATCAAGCCCGCCGCAGTGGAAATAGATGGCGATCTTGAAGTGGTCACGGTTCCTGAATCCACAGGCACGTTTTTGTACAGTTGCAATCTTTGAGTTCAGCCCTTCAGCCACAGCATTGGTGATGCGATGTTTGAAATAGGTCAACACATTCGGCAAGTGCCGCGCAATCAACTTCGCCGCATCGATCATGGGCTGCAAGCGGCTATGCGTCGCCCAGAAGTACCAACGCTTCCAGAACTTCAACGCCCAGGCCGCAGACGTGTAGCTCCACAATTCCCGCAACACCTCCTTGAGCGCCCAGGCGCGTCCGGTCGCAAGCTCGCTGCTTTGCAGTTCCTTGAATCGCATCCTGGCCTGGTCAGTCATGTTGGACGGGTTGGTCAGCCACAGGTATTTGCTGTTGACCAACGTGTTGTTCCCTTCATTCTTCAGCGCCTTGTGTTCCTGCTTCCTGACCTTGTCTACCGCCTCGACGACATGGCGCATGATGTGGAAGCGGTCAAACACCATTTTGCCATCCGCCTCTGGCACACCTTCCTGGCACGCATTGATGAAGGCCGGCCACATGTCGAGACTGATCGCCTCTATCCCGGCGCAGCGCGCCAACCCAAAGGCGTCGAAATAGGCAGCCAGACTTTCTTCACGGCGCCCCTCGCCAACGTATTCCACCGTCGCCTGATCCAGATCGCAGACCAGCGTCATGTATTGATGCCCCTTGGCGATGGCTTTCTCATCTACGCCGATCTGCTTGGGCAAGGCATCGCCTTTGGCAGCACGACCGCGCAACACCGCACGTTCCATCAGGTGCCACGCCTGATCCCAGCTGATGCGCAACAATCCTGCAGCACGTTCAATATTGGCTGCCAACAGGACATTCACCGCCAGCGCCTCGAACAGGTGCGTAAACCGGCTTCCCTCGTCCGCCCATGGCAGGCGCGCCTGCCGAACGCCATGCTCAGTGCAAGACACGCGCGGTGGACTGGCATGCAGGTAGGTCATGAACTGACAACTGTCCAGATGTCGCCAAACCCGTTCAGCAGAATGGTCGTACACGGGATGTTCCTGCCCACATTCCGGGCAGGCAAAGCGCACGCCCTTCGCATGCCCAACATACACATCAACTCGGCCTTGCGTCATGTCCAGATCAACACGCTCTACCGTCCACGGCTCGTTTATCCCCAGCAAGTGCCGGTACAACTCTTTGCTTTCCATCGCTCGTCCCTTAACCAAGTTAGAGACGATAGATTATCTTTTACCCACGCAATTGTCAGATGAACCTTTATTATTTATGTTCGGCATTGATCGTGTTACCAATGTTGTGGGGCGCTGAATGACGGCAGCGGGAGATATAAGTAATTGTCTTTGATTGCAAACTCCTCTTTCTGGAAGTCGCCACGACTGGTTTGGGTAAGTCAGATAAATGGCGTACATAGCAGCAGAAGTTAAGAAAAATCATAGCTTCATTTTAATATGATAAATCGATTTCATCTTTATTGAGAATAAAAATCTATTAGCTTTACCTGTAGGGTTCTTGATCTCATCATTAATGAGAACTGACGCTGACTGGCGACCGCGCTGTTCAACCGCTTCACTTCGCGCGGCGCGGCTGATTACGGCGACAAGTTGCTGTCCGCACTGCGCCACGAATTTGGCGGGCATCATGAAAAGAACGAGCCGTGAATCGAAGAATTCCGGCGCAAGGCTCAATGCGCTGGCGAACACTAGAAACCAAAGTGCCGAAAGACACGTATCTTGATGAAGTCCACGGCGACCAGATAGATCAGCACAAGGACGATCAACCCGGTGACCAACCGCATGGGAATGGCCGTCATGAGTATTCCCTGCGTGGCCAGAATGCCGACAACGGCAATATCTGCCAGGGTAGCAATCAGCAGCCATGGGCCGGGGACAGACTGCCAGAAATGGCGGCGCTCACGCACCAGATATACGTTGCCCTGGCCCGTAAAAACCAGCATCACGAAAATCAACGTCTGCAACTGGCTGAGCGGCAAATGCAGCCAGTCGCGCCCGGAAAAGAACACGGCGAACGACAGGATGAGCACGAGTCCGGCGAGGATGCCGGATGTCAGCATCAGGTTGGGAATATTCCAGCGTTCGGGCTTGCGCGAAAAGGAAACGTGGTCGGTGGCAATGGACATCGTGACGAAATCATTGGTGAACAGCAGCAGCACGATCAGCAGCGGGGTGATCACGAACACACCGGTCAGCATTACGCCGACGCTGAGGAAAATGGCGATTTCCAGTGTCTTGATGATCTTGTTCATGGTGTAGGTCAGCATGCGCTGGTTGATGCGCCTGCTGGTTTCCACGGCTGCCTTCACGTCGCCCAATCCGGGATTGGTCAGCACCAGACTGGCAGCCGCCTTGGCGACGTCCATCGCGTTGGCCACGGCGATGCCGACCTCGGCCTGTTTGAGCGCCGGGGCATCGTTGACGCCATCCCCGCTCATGCCGACTACATGCCCGGCCTGCTGCAACGCCTGCACCAGCCGAAACTTGTCTTCCGGCAGGATGCGCGCAAATACGTCATAGTTCAGCACGCCATGCTTGATCGCATCGTTCAGGTTTTCCGGGGCACATACACGACCGCCGATGCCCACCTGCTGCGCGACAGCGCGGGCTGTTGCCGGGCCGTCTCCGGACACCATCAGCACCTGCACTCCAAGGTCATGCAGGCTGCGGATCAATGCATGCGAATCCTCTCGTGGCGGATCCTGCAGCGACACCAGCCCTGCGAAAAGCCACCCCTGGGCATCCGTCCGGGCTGCAACCCCGAGGACGCGTGAACCGTCCGCCCCCAAACGCGCCACGTCAGACGCGATATCGAGTCCGCCCGCCAGCGCCGCGATCACTTGCGGCGCGCCTTTGACCACGCACAGCGTATTGCCATCCTGGCGATAACAAGCCTCCGATCGTTTGGTCTCCGGCTCGAAGGGCGTGAAACTCAGGCGCGGGGGCATCCCGGCAAGCAGACCGCGCGCCTGTGCAGCCTCAACAATGGCCAGGTCTATCGGGTCTTGTGTTGCTTGGTCGCAGGCAAGTGCCGCATAACGCAACAGCCTGTCCGTGTCGTAAGGAGTGTGGGGCTGAAGTGTGGTTACTGTTAAACGGTTTTGTGTGATGGTGCCGGTCTTGTCGCTTGCCAGCACATCCATCGCGGCGGCTTCTTCGATGGCCGAAAGACGTGTCACCAGCACGCCACACTTGGCCAGTTCCAGTGCACCGAGTGCTGTTGCCAGCGTGTAGGTTGCGGGCAGGGCGATCGGAACGGAAGCGACCAGCAGGATCAAGGCAAAGGGAAGCACAGCAGTGATGGCAATGCCGTTTGTCCAGCTATAGAGCAGCAAAGCGGCAACCAGGATTACGTCGAGCGCAACCAGATACTTCACGATCGTGACGATGAGCGTTTCGAGATGGCTTGCCGTCCTCGCGGTGCGTACCAGTTCAACGGTCTTGCCGAAGCAGGTGTGCGCACCCGTCGCGGTGACTTCACCCGATGCTTCGCCGCGCTTCACGATGACTCCGGCGTGTACTGCCGCCCCTCGGGCTGATTCAACGGGCAGGGATTCGCCGGTCAGCGCGGATTGGTCCAACAGCAATTGCCCGTCAAGCAGGCGTATATCTGCGGGAGCAAGATCGCCCATGCGCATATGCACCACATCGCCCGGCACCAGGTCTTGCGCATCTGCCTGCTTCCAGGCATTGTCGCGCAACACGCGCACCTGGATTGACAAGCGCTTTTTCAACAACGCCAGGGCATTGTTGGCGCGATGCTCTTGTGTGAAACCCAGCACGGCGTTAAAAACCAGCAATGCGCAAATAATGGCGGCCTCGTTGGCCTTGCCGAGGGCCAACTGCAGCACAATCGTGGCTTCCAGCATCCACGGAACCGGCGCCCAAAACTTGCGCAGAAGCAGCAGCCATGGTCGCAGGCGTTCGCTTGCAACCATATTGGGGCCGTAGGTCTGGAGGCGCTGCCTGGCTTCGGTACTGGTCAGTCCTTGCAGTTCGCTTAAGAGTGGAGCTGTCATGGATGTTGAAGTCCGGTTTGCCATAGGCTCAGAATAACCCTCAGGGTGCATGCACCATCTTTTTGAAGACAGATGAATTTCAATTCGGTGTGGACGCGGTTGCCGCGCTTGTCCAGTCCCTCGAACACGTGACCGCAATGCGCAATGTATTCAAGCTTCGGGTTTATGCGACCCTGCCGGGTCAAGGTAACTTCCGAGAGTTGAGGAAACAGGCAAGAGATATGTTGCCAGGCAATTTCGCTAACCCGGTAGCCAAACAAGCGCTCCATGGACTTGCTGCAACGCAGGATTATTCCGCTTTCGTCCAGCAGCAACTCAGGTGGATCATGCCTTTCAAGGATCGCATCCTGGTCTTCGCGGCGACGATGGGTATCGGTTTGGAAGGTGCCTGCGGGACTTTCTTGCATAGGCAGGTTCATAACTTTCTCCTTCAACAAGGTTAGTCATTAACCAACTGCTGGCAACAATAGAACCTTACTACCCTCCGTGGCCACAAAGTATTAAATCTTTGTCATGGTCGGCTGTTGGCCGTTCGGGCGCCGTTCCTGTATGGGGCTGATGATTGATAAGATGTCTTTCCCGATCGGGAAAGACTCGGGCGGATTGCGGCCGAGCCTTTACGCAACCATTGATCGTGCTGGTCAGAATCGGGATGGAGCGTTTGCGGAGCAGTGGTGTACCTGCGACGGGAATCACTCTTTCAGCGCCATTCCCGAATAAATATCTTTTTCCCTGCAATTCCGGGAAAGCCGAATGAGATGGCAGTCCCCATCAGTCGTACGCGCGAAATATTTCTTGTTCACAACCGCGCAGCAATAAATCCTGCCACAATAAAAGTACCTTGAATAAAAGCCTGTCCGTCCTTTTGAAGTCCTATTGGATGCCACTCCTTATTTTGGCGGCAGGGGCCGGGGTCGCCGTGAGTTTGTACCAGATGCACATCAAGGCTGCAGACCTGGATGCCGAGCTTGCTTTCTCCAAAGAGATGCAGAATTGTTTTGCCGCAACGGACAAGTCATTGCAGGGCAACGTTAACGATATACAGTCGCTGGCAGACTTTCTCGGTGTCACGCATCCGGCCACCTACTGGCAGTTCAGGAACTATTCCGCACGATTGCTGGATATGGCGCCCGGCCTGCAGGCAATTTCATGGGTTCCGCTTGTACAGGCCAGGAATCGCAAGGCGTGGGAATTCCGGGCGCGCCGCAGGTTTCGGGACTTCGCCATTACGGAGAGGGATGGCACTCATCATCTGGTTCCTGCGGGTAAGCGGGGGAATACTTTCCCGTTTATTATCTGGAACCTCATACCGGCAACGAGAAGGCATTGGGATTTGACCTCGGCTCCGAGCCGGCCCGTCTGGCTGCCTTGCGCCGCGCTGCCGAAACCGGACAGCCTGCGGCGACGGGCAGAATCACCCTGGTACAGGAAACAGGTTCGCAATACGGCGTCCTGATCGTTGCGCCTGTGTACAACGCTGGCATAGTGCCCGCAACCCCGGCAGAACGCAGAATCAAACTCATCGGCTTTGCCACCGGCGTCATTCGCATTGGCGATTCCATTCAGGCGGCCCTGAAGGGGAGTCATGAAAACGGTTTGCTGCTACAACTGCAGGATGCGTCCGCGCCTCTTGAGCAGCAGTTGCTCTACAGTCAATTGCCGCATGACACGATGGCCAGACCCGCAATGAATGACGTCTCAGGGGCGCTTGCGACCTCCCGGTTCGTTCGCGCAAAACAGATGGAGTTTGGTGGGAGGCAATGGACACTGACGGCTATACCCGCTCCCGGCAATTTCGCGCCGGATCATGGATGGAAGCAATGGTGGCCGTCGGCGGGATTGTTCTTCACGACATTGTTGACGATCGCTTATCTTGAAAATATCCGGCGCCAGAAGTTGGTCGTGCTGCGGGGCCGTGCGCTCAAGTCAGCGCTGCACAAAATCAAAGTGAGCAAGGGATTGTTGGCCTCGGCACTGGCTGAGAAAGCCCAGATTCTGGAATCCATGGGTGAAAATCTCTATCAGATTGATAGCGAAGGAAAGTGTACTTTCGCGAATGCCAGGGCCTGCAAGATGCTCGGCTACGAACTGTCCGAGATGCTGGGCAGGAACATGCATGATCTGATCCACCATCACTACGGCGATGGCAGGCATTACCCCGTGAGGGCATGCCTTATTTTCAAGGCGCTTCAGACCGGCGAGCCCAGTGAAATAGACGACGAAGTCCTGTGGAAGAAGGATGGTACCTGCGTTCCGGTGAGATATATATCTTTCCCGATGATTGAAAACGGCAAGGTGGTCGGCGCGGTGATCACCTTTTCCGATATTACCGAGCGTATACATATTGAAGCAGAACTTGCCCATCACCGGCATCATCTGGAGGAAATGGTCGAGAAAAGAACTGATCAGCTCAAAGTTGCGCTGCAGGCAGCGGAAGCTGCCAATCAAGCCAAGAGCGCCTTCCTGGCCAACATGAGCCATGAAATACGTACGCCCATGAATGCCATCCTGGGCTTTTCCCATGTTCTTGAGAACAGCCTCACCGACCCGGACGAGCTGGACAAGATCAACAAGATCAAGCAATCGGGCAAGCATCTGCTCGGCATTATTAACGACATTCTGGATCTGTCGAAAATTGACGCCAATCACATCACGCCGGAAAAGACACCATTCCAGTTGATCCCGCTCATCGAACAAGTACGCGGCATGATGGCTGATCGCTTTGCGTCAAAGCAACTGATGCTGGTTGAGGAGATTGACCCCGGCCTGTCCGGTTTGACACTGGCAGGAGATCCGTTGCGGTTGCGCCAGATTCTGATCAACTACCTGGGCAATGCGGTCAAGTTTACCGAGCACGGCAGTGTGACCTTGCGGGCGAGGGTTGACGATGAACGGGACGGGCTCGTCACCTTGTGTTTTGAAGTGCAGGACACCGGGATAGGAATCAGCGACGCGCAGCAGGCCATCATATTCGAACCTTTCGAACAGGCCGATCTGTCCACGACGCGGAAATACGGCGGATCCGGGCTCGGGCTGGCGATTGCACGCAATCTTGCACGACTCATGAACGGCGATGCGGGGGTTGCCAGCGTACCGGGCCAGGGAAGCACATTCTGGGCGACCGTCAAGTTGGAGCGCAGCAGTGCCGTCGCTGCGCAGGATCGTGAAACCGGCACTCCGCGAGACGCCCGCATGAAACGCGGGGCGCTAGTCCTCCTCGTGGAAGATAACGAAATTAACCAGGAGGTGGCCAGGGAAATACTGGAAATCCGGGGGTTGGTCGTGGACGTGGCCAACCATGGCGGCAAGGCTGTGGAGATGGTCAAGGCCAAAGCATACGACCTGATCCTGATGGACATTCGGATGCCGGTAATGGATGGTCTGGCGGCCGCCCGTATCATCCGGGGGATGCCTGAGGGCGCCACCATCCCAATCCTCGCCATGACCGCCAATGCCTTCTCGGAGGATAGGGAACGCTGCCTCGCAGCCGGCATGAACGACTTTGTGGCCAAGCCCGTTGAGCCCGAACGGCTGTATCAAACCATCGCGCGCTGGGTTCCCGAAGTGGGAGAAACCAACGCAACGAAACCTGAGGAATATAGCAAGGGAACGCTCGCTGCTGCGGGCCATGTTCTGGTCAACAGCGAAGCAGGCCTGAAATTTGTCGGCGGAAATCTCGAGACTTACCATCGCATGCTGGCTAAATTTGTCGAAACCCATCTTGCCGATGCCGACCACCTGCAGGCTGCGCTGGCAGCCGGGGATCAAACGAAGGCAATTCGTACCGCACATACCCTGAAAAGTACTTCTGCGACATTGGGGATGGAATCGGTTCGAGACGTCGCCTTCAACCTAGAACACAAGATTCGTGACGGGCTCGGCATCAGCGAACTACTGGACGACATTGCCAGGTTACACGAGACGCTGGCTGCAGTTGGCGACGAAATAAAAGCCATGTCTGGACATCCCGGCGCAGGCGTAAGTGGCAGTTTTCCTTAATTCCGCCAGTCACGCATCCGCGTTTTGCAAACTCCAGAGAAGAACGAAAACACGGGGGCTGCGTTGCCCGAAAAAAAGATGGGCGAAATTTTCGGGTGCGACGATTTTGGGAAATCTGTAGAGGAAATGACAAAAATGTACAAAAAAATCACAGTTAGATGTTGACATGGATCACAAATCAGATAAAGTTGCAACCGCAACATGTAGTAAAAAAATAGATAACTGGCTACTAGGTATAGGGATCGAGTTGCAGTTAAAGGGGACATGGATTGGGCGTATTTGCTATTCAACAGGGAATAAATATCTAATGTTTCCCCTTGTGCTTATGGCGCAATTGAATAACGAGAAGCTTTCTCAGGGGTTTCCCTCCCTTCAAAATTTCAGATACTGGATCGTCGTTTACAAAGCTTTCATCGCGCGCATGCTTCCGTCAAGCGTCGTTTATGGTTGCATGTCATGTCAGTGCCTGTTCGATGTCAGCAGGCAACGTTTCGGCGCAAATCAGTTTTCGGGCTGCGCGGTGACTTCCGCCACAAGCGGTTCGGGAGCGGATTTGCGCACGGTCCCGTCGCAGCCTGTCGACATGGATGTTTCCGGCAAATGGTCGGGCCAGGATTACGGCTCCGTAAATTTTTACAAAGGCTGTTCTGCGGTCTTTGTTGCAAGGGCTTCGGTCATTCCGCGCAGCGGCGTGCCGGAGGTGTGGTAGTTGTACTGTTGTAGCGTTGTTTTTTGTTAACTTTCATCACTCAAGGAGGTTGAAATGGCAGCAGCAAAGAAAGCTAAACCCGCAGCAAAGAAGGCCGCAGCAAAGAAGCCGGCAGCCAAAAAAGTAGCAGCAAAGAAGCCCGCCGCTAAAAAGGCTGTAGTAAAGAAACCGGCAGCAAAGAAGGCTGCAGCGAAGAAGCCGGCAGCCAAAAAAGTGGCAGCAAAGAAGCCCGCCGCTAAAAAGGCTGTAGCAAAGAAGCCGGCAGCAAAGAAGGTCGCTGCAAAGAAGCCGGCAGCCAAAAAAGTGGCAGCAAAGAAGCCCGCTACTAAAAAGGCTGTAGCAAAGAAACCGGCAGCAAAGAAGGTCGCTGCAAAGAAGCCGGCAGCCAAAAAAGTGGCAGCAAAGAAGCCCGCTGCTAAAAAGGCTGTAGCAAAGAAACCGGCAGCAAAGAAGGTCGCTGCAAAGAAGCCGGCAGCTAAAAAAGCAGCAGCGAAAAAGCCGGCTGCAGTTGTTGCCAAAGCCGCTGTAGCTCCGGCCGCAACGTCGCTGGCTCCGTCTGCACCGGCTCCTGTTCGTCCGGCTGCGACTTGGCCTTTCCCTACACCCGGCATCAGCAAGCCGAACTAATGTGGTGGGAGGCTGTGAAGGCAGCCCCGATCAGGCAGTAGGAAGGGGCTGATTCACGGTTGTCGGTTAGCGTGCCGGCCAGGCTAGGCAACAGTTTTGTGTACCTGAAAAAGTACGGGTGGTTTTGCCGTCGCCAGGAGGCGGTCATTGATTGCGACTGGCTGATCTGCGTAATGCAGAGGCTTGCGCTATTGCCTGACGACAGGTTCTGTAGCGTTTGCCACAGATGGGTGGAGGGGTTGCTGCTCCCGGAGCGGGGCAAACATTCTCTCTTTCATGTCCTTCATGTCCCTTGGAAATGATTTTGCGGGTACGGGGGATTTGTTGGCGAACCGCGAATAATCAACGGATGAGCGCGGGTCAGATTGCTTTCCCAATCAGCATTACGTTGCAAAACGGAGTGCCCTTGTGCATGGGGAGCGGTTCGGCGGTAAAACTGTTGTACGTCAAAAGCCGCAACCATTCCTGCAGTGTTCGACAATAGACCCGGTTCAGGCGATGGCCGCGCAACAGGAATACGCTGCGGTCTACCCAGTTGCTGTAGCGGAATGGTAGCCCGCCTGCAGCGTCTCCTATGCGGATGATGAAGGTGCCTCCCGAGGGCAGTGAAGCGCGTACGCGTCGCACCACATCTTGCTGGGCCTCATAGCTGATGTAATGCAGAACATCGAGGATGATCACCACATCTGATTTGCCGAAATCGGTGTCGCAAATATCTCCCAGCGCAAATTCGGCCCGGGTGCCGAGGGCAACGCGAGCCCTGCCCACATCCTTGGGCATCAATTCCAGCCCCCAGATTTTTTCGATCTTTGGCGCGGGGGGCCAATTGGCGGGCCAATTGCCTGATTGATACAAGTCCCGGGCTTCGAGCAACCATGAAGCGAGCAAGCCTTGACCGCAGCCAAGATCAAGCAGTCGCCGGGCATCAGGAATCAAACCCAGTTCAAGTAGCCCGAAGAACGCAGGATCGCCCTTGAGTTTTCCTTTTGCGAAATTCCAGGCAAACAGGCCCGAGGCGCGATAGGGTTGTGCGGCCTGGGCGATCAGGGTGCGACGAAAGTGTTCTGTCATTTAATGGCTGAACGCAGTGCAACGGAATGAAGATTCATTTGCGCCAGACTTTCCAGCAGGCGCGGCAACACATCAAGGATGACAGCCCTTCCCGCAGCGGTTCGAGCGGAATTTCCATCGTGCAACAGCAGGATATCCCCGGATTTCAGGTCTCGAACGAGACTGTTGAAAACGACATCAGGATCGCGAGTTCTAGTGTCAAACCCGCGTCTGCTCCAACTGCAGAGCCGCAGGCCCAAGTGAGTGAGTATCGGGTCAAGTTTGTAATTTCGCAGCCCCGCAGTTGCGCGAAAAAAAAGCGGTTGCTGGCCTGTAATATCGCGCAACAGCGTTTGCGCGCCGCGAACCTCGCGGAAGATGCTCCGGGGGCCAAGCAACGAAAAATACCACTGATGGGACAGGCTGTGATTTTCAATGGAATGGCCGCGACTGACAATTTCGCGGCACAAGTCAGGATATTGGGCGGCGCGCTTGCCGATGCAGAAAAAAGTGGCCTTTGCCTCGCAGCGATCGAGAATACTTAATACTTGCGGCGTAACTTCAGGATCGGGCCCATCGTCAATGGTAATCGCAACCTCGCCCCGTTGTTCGGCATCTTGCGGCAAGCGAACGATATTCGGCCCCAGCAGCGTGCTGCGCGGGAACAGTCCGGCAACGGTAAGAATCAAGTGATTGAAAACAACGATGCCCAGCGTCCAGGGCCAAAACCGGGTTTGCCACAGGGTGGCGATCACGCAGCCGGCAAGAATCAGTATGGAAAGCCTGATTGCAGGCGCCGGTTTCCAGTTGTGGCGGGAAAGAAGCATCGTTGCGTCAACTATCGGATTTTCGCGGCATTATACAATGCCGCGTCAAGCGAACTTACGGCAAGGAGTTACTGTGCGGGCAAGCGGGATGTTTTTCGTGACTTTTGTGGCCGCCCTGGGGGCATGTAGCACTCCGCCACCAAAACCTGTTGTCGCCGCGCACGGGGATTACGCCTACACCAGGGAGTACATCACGTGGCTGATCGAGCGCGAGATGGATGATGCGGATGTGACCGGCTTGAGCATAGCATTGGTGGATGACCAGCACGTCGTGTGGGAGCAGGGATTCGGATACGCGGACAAGCAGGCAAGCGTCAAGGCCACACCTGACACGGTCTATCACCTGGGTTCCATCGCCAAAGTATTCACCGCGACGGCGGCGATGCAACTTGCCGAGCAGGGCAAACTGGATATCGACCAGCCGTTGCGGAGGTTTTTGCCGGAATTTTCGATCAGGAGCCGGGTGGGCGATATCAACCAGATCACCCCGCGCAATCTCATGACGCACCATTCCGGACTGCCGTTCAACTGGATGTATGGGATGAGCGAACGGAACCCGCGGCCGTTCACCGAGATCGTCACCGCGCTGAAAGACGAATACATGGCCTATCCGCCGGGCTATGTGTTCGCGTACTCAAATCTCGGCATCACGTTGCTGGGGGCAAGCATAGAAAAGCAAAGCGGTGAATGCTATGCCTGTTACATGAGCAAACATCTGCTGCAGCCGCTCGGCATGACGCATTCCGAATTCGCGACGCGAATCCCGGGCAAGAGTTACAACAGGGGTAAGGAGATAGACGCCATACCATTGCGCGATCTGCCGTCCGGTGGCTTGCTTTCGAGCGCCGCCGATATTGCTCATTTCATGCAGATGGTGTTTGCGGATGGGAAATTTGATGGCAGGCAGATCATCGAGCCGGAATCGTTGCGGGAAATGTTCAGGGTGCAAAATGCGAAAGTGCCGTTGGACTTTGATTTTAGGATGGGGCTGGGCTGGATGCTGAGCGGAATGGATATTCCCGGCGTCGGCACGGTAGCCAGTCATGGCGGCACCACGCTTAACTACCATAGCCTGATGGTGGTCCTGCCAGAGCAAAAACTGGGTGTGGTTGTCTTGTCTAATTCGGTTACGGCGGAAACGATGATCGGCAAGGTCGCAACCGAAACGCTCAAACTGGCACTGGAAGCGAAACGGGGCATCATATTGCCAGCGGATGAGGCCAGAGCCGTCAAGGAAGTTCCGCTCACTGAGGCAAACGCAAAAGCCTATGACGGATATTTTGATACGTTGATCGGACTGGTAAAAGTGAGTGCGAAATTCGGCGATCTTGTCGCCGAAATCATGGGACAAAAGCTGGAATTGATACCCCGCGAAAAAAATCAATTCGGCGCACGCTTCAAACTGTTCGGATTTATCCCGGTCAGGATCAGAAAACTGGAGGAGTTGAACCTGTCCCTGCACAGCATCGACGGGCACGATGTCCTGGCCCTGAAACGCAATAACGAATCCATGCTGATCGGCGAAAAGATACCGCCGGTGGCCGTTCCGCAGGGCCTGCTGGATTACGTTGGTGAATACGAGATTGCCAATGACTATGATGGCCCTCTGCCACAATCGGTGCGCATGCTGTATGAAGACGGTTTGCTGATCGGGGCATTTACGTTTGCGGCAAAGCCGGGCTTTGTGTTTCGCGTGGCATTGAGGCCGGTTGCGGCGGACGAACTCGTAACGGAAGGCTTGGGGTCCGGCCGGGGCGAGACACTGCATCTGAAAAAACTGGGCGCAGTACCTCATATATATTACTCGGGCTTCGATCTGCGCAAGAAGCCGGCTAACCACAGTTGACATGCCCCCGTCGGCAAATGCAATTTACGACGTGGCGCCAGTCAAGGATGATGAGCATATCCTGCTCCTCATGTTGCCAGGCGCGAGGAATACACCCGCGCAACTTCAGGAGAAAGGCTTTATTCATGCGTTGCGGGCACGGAAGCTGCCGGTGGATGTGCTTGCGCTGGATGCACATGCCGATTTGTATATCGAGGGTGCCGGTATTGAGCAACTGCTGCATCGCTCGCTGGACCAGGCTCGCTTGCATGGCTACCGTCGAATCTGGCTGCTTGGCATTTCGCTTGGCGGTTCGGGTGCGATGATCTGCGCCACGCAGCGCACAGCGGAAATCGAAGGCATATTCCTGCTTGCGCCGTTCGTGGGAACGCGCGGAATCATTGCCGAGGTCGAGGCGGCAGGCGGGTTGGCCAACTGGCAGGCAGGAGTGATCGAGAGTCGCGACCATGAGCGTGGGCTGCTCGAACAGATCCGGTGCTGCCGGATCGGCACATCCGAATTTCCTGACACTTATCTGGGTGTTGGGAGCGATGACCGCTATCGAGGCGCGAGCATGGTCTTGATGGATCGCATCCCCCCGCCGCGCGTGATTACCATGCCGGGCGGGCACGATTGGGAAACCTGGCAGAGACTTTGGAATGCAATGCTGGAACAGGAGCCTTTCCGCGACCCGGCGCGCATATTCAGAAAATAGGCTTTCAAATTTAACGGGTTGAGAGTAACCTCAAAAACTTAATGGTTTTTCTGGAGTTCCTGCATGAGCCAATATTCCGTTCAGCGTTTCAGGGCGGCTGTATTGCACACGCACCTGCGTATCGCGGCTATCGTCGCTGTGCCGTCGTTCCTGTTAAACCTTCTGGTAATCGAAACCCCGGATCAAGGGTTGGTGCTGTTTGCATTTGCAACATTCATATTATGGCTACGGTGGCGCACAAGACATCATGGCGACGAGTCGCTGCGTTACGCGGGCTGGTTTGTCATGGCAGTTTTGTGTGTGGTGCTATACGGCTTACGAATCAGCAGCGAACAGATGCATCCGGAGGTGTGGATGATGGTATTTCCCATCGTCTTTGCTCCAGTAGTAACGCCGCGCGAGCGTATCATCTGGTTTATGGTGGGTGCGGCAAGCCTTGTGTCGGTGATCCTGCTGCGACATGACCTGCCCACCTTCGCAGTCGCCATGCCCGTTGCAGCCTATCTGACCTCGGGATTCGTCACCCTGATGCTGGCGCGGCACAACGAGCTGAATATCCTGCGGCTGGCACACCTTTCGACGCTAGACCCGCTGACCCAGACGTATAACCGTGGCTACCTGAAAGAAGTATTGGCGAGCGAAATCAACCGTTGCAGGCGCAGCGGCCAGCCCTTGACCGTCATCATGCTGGACATCGACTATTTCAAGATGTTCAACGACAACTATGGCCACCTGTTTGGGGATAGCGTGCTGGAACAGGTTGCGGCAGCCCTCAAGCACGCCGCCCAGAGAGCGGGAGACTATGTGTTTCGCTACGGAGGCGAAGAGTTCTGCATCGTCACGTCAGGACTCGACCGGAAAGAATCCCGGCAGTTTACCGAAAAATTGCGACAGGGAATTTGCGCGCTGAACATCGAGAACCTGAAGTCACCGCACCGACGTCTGACAGCGTCTGCCGGATTCTGGTGCGCACAGGATTTGAAAGAAACCATATCGAGCGAACTGCTGCTGAATGCGGATAACGCGTTATATCGGGCTAAGGAAGCAGGGAGAAATACCGTCGTCGACTTTGACGCACTGCCGGATCCCGGAATCGAAGCAAGCCAGTCGCGGAGTGCGCCGGGCGCCATCACTTGAATTCGCGCAGTTCCTTCGGCGTGTCGTCATGATTGCCATGAGGATGGAGATCGTAGGCCTTGACGAAAATCTCCTGCGCATTGTTCTTGGTTCGAGGCTCCGGTGTTTTCAGGTTGTGGTATTGCACATCCTCGCAGTAGTGGATCAGTTGATTCCTGATCTTATCAAGCAGGCTGTGCTCCAGGCGAAAACCTTCACGGGACAGCGCCTTTTCCAGTGCCTCCAGGGAGTAATGCTGAACACTGTAACGGATCGACAGGCTGTTTGGTCGCGGGCCGATATCGACGCGGAAATTTTCCAGCCCGATCAACAGCAGGTAGGCCTGAAAAAGCTGGTTGGGCGGGTCGTCGCTGAAGATCAGCAAGCGCTCCTTTTGCAGTTCAAACGGATTTATCACGTTATTTCCCGCGCAGAATATTCAGCCCCTTGAGCAGATTCAGGGCCTGGTTCAACTGGTAGTCGTTCTTTGCGCCGAATTCGGCAACTTCCGCTTTGCCGCTGTCGCCATCCTTGGTCCGGGTTTCGCTCTTTTCTGCTTTGGATGTTGGCTCGCTCTTGTCTTCGCCCTGGCTGTTGCTCAAGTGCTTGTCCAGATCCACCTCGCGGAGGCGGAAGGCATTATCAAGGCTGGCGGTCGCGGGATCTTCAACCACGATGTCGGGTACGATGCCCTTGGCCTGGATGGAACGTCCGTTAGGCGTGAAATAGCGCGCAGTGGTCAGCTTGATCGCCGTATTATTGCCCAGCGGCAGTATGGTTTGCACCGATCCCTTGCCGAACGATTGCGTACCCATGATGACGGCGCGTTTCTGATCCTGCAACGCGCCCGCGACGATCTCCGACGCCGAAGCCGAGCCGCCATTTACCAGTACGACCATGGGCACTTTCTTGAAGGATTCCGGCAGGTCCTGCAGGTAATCGCTCTTGCTGCTGCCACGCAGGTAATTGTCCGGGTTGGCAGTGAGGTGCATCTTGGCGTCTTCGGTGCGGCCTTCGGTATAGACGACCAGGGCATCCTTGGGCAGGAACGCGGCGGAAACGCCGACTGCGCTCGTCAGCAGGCCGCCCGGGTCATTACGCAGATCGAGGACCAGACCCTGCAGCGCACCGTTGTTCTGCTTCTGCAGATTCTTCAATGCAGTTGCTAGATTCTCGCCAGTATGTTCCTGGAATTGCGTGATGCGTACGAAACCGTATCCCGGCTCCTCCAGTTTCGATTTTACGCTCTGCACCTTGATGACCGCGCGCATCACGCTGATTTGCAATGGCTTGGGCTCGTTCTTGCGCAGGATGGTGAGTACGATGGAGCTTCCGGGCTTGCCGCGCATGCGCTTCACCGCGTCATTTAGGGTCAGGCCCTTCACCAGGGTGTCGTCGAGCTTGATGATCAGGTCACCGGTCTTGACTCCGGCCTTGAAAGCGGGGGTGTCCTCGATGGGCGAGATCACCTTGATCAGGCCGTCCTCCATGCCGACTTCGATGCCCAGTCCGCCGAACTCGCCTTGTGTTCCGACTTGCAGTTCCTTGAAGGCGTCGGCATCCAGGTACGCGGAGTGCGGATCGAGCCCGCTCAACATGCCATTGATGGCAGAGGTGATGAGCGTCTTGTCGCTCACCGGTTCGACATAGTCGCTCTTGATACGGCCAAACACTTCGGAGAAGGCGCGCAACTCTTCAACAGGTAGCGGCAATTCGGAATCTTTATCTGCAACGGCAGAAAAATTCAGGCTGACCAGAATGCCTGCGATCAGACCGATGACCAAAAGACCATATTCCCTGAAGCGACGACTCATTTGATTTTCCTTGTTAACGGGCACGGCAAATATACCACCCCGGATGTTGAAGCGTGAGATGCGCGCCATCTTCTCTTTTTTCGATCATGAGAAAGGATAGGCGCGAAAGGAGCCCCGGCTTTAGTGCCTGACCCATGCGCCCGGATCAAGCGGCTTACCTTCGAAACGCAGCTCGAAGTATAAACCGGAATCTGCATTGCCGCCGCTGCTACCCACGGAAGCGATAAGGTCGCCCCCGCGCAGGTTGTCGCCCACCTGCTTGTAGAGCGTCTCGTTATTGCCGTACAAGCTCATGTAGCCTTGTCCGTGGTCGATGATGAGAAGATTGCCGAAACCGCGCAACCAGTCCGCATACACCACGCGACCGGCAGCTACTGCTTTCACCGGTTGATTGGGCGTTGTGCGCAGGAACCAGCCGGTCCAAGCCATCGTACTTTCCGGGCGTCGCGCACCGAACTTGTTGGTGATCCGGCCTTTGACGGGAAGGGCCAGTTTGCCCCTGAGTGACTTGAATGCGATTCCATCCGGCAGGGTATCCGGCAATACATGCGCAAGTTTCTCGACCAATTGCGACAAACGGCTTTCGTTGCGTTGCAGGCGCCCAATTTCGCGCCGCTGTTGCCGCATTTGCTGCGATATCCTGCTTAGCATCAGTTGGTGAGCATGCTTGTCCTGCTCCAGATGTTGCCTCTGGTCGCGCGCTTCTGTTTGCAAGGAGGTGATTTCCTCGTTCTTTTTGCGCGCCAGATCGGTCACTGCATGCAACCTTGCAAGGCCGGTACGCAGGGACTGCAGCGTGGTGGCGCGGTTGCGTGCGATGTATTCGTAATAGAGCAACTCGCGTGCAACCTGATTCGGATCGTCGTTATTGAGCAGCAGCTTGAGGTATTCCTGCTCACCCCCGTCCAGGTATTGTTGGTACAGCAGGCGCCCGAGCATGGCCTGCTGCTCATGCAGTTCCTTTTCTATTGCCGAGGCGCGCTGCTGCAGTTGCGACAACTCCAGGTTGGCCGATTGCTGTTGCTGCGCAAGCTCATGCAATTTGCGGTTGCTGTCGCTGATGGCACGCTCCGATTCGCGCAGGCTGTCCGCTGCTTCGGTCCGGGATTCATTGGTTTTGTCAAAATCCTGCTGCAAGGCTGAAATGCGCTTGCGCAATTTTTCCAGGTCATCCTGCTGCGTGGCTTGCGCCGCGCCCGCGAAGAGCAGCAGCGCCAGCAGAGCGAAGCGCGGCAATGCGGTCACAGAATACGGATGAGCGACTTGCCGGTCATTTCCGGCGGCTGCGGCAGCCCCATCATCGCCAGCAATGTGGGGGCGACATCCTGCAACGCACCGGTACCGGCCTCGGCGATGCTGGCCTTGCGCCCGATGTAGATGAATGGAACCAGATTGAGCGTATGCGCGGTATGCGCTTGCCCCGTGGCCAGATCCCGCATTTGCTCGGCATTGCCGTGGTCGGCCGTGATGAGCACCTCTCCACCACATTCCAGCATTGTCTTCACCACGCGTCCTATGCAGGTGTCCAGCGCTTCAACCGCTGCCACCGCAGCTTTCAGGATGCCGCTGTGGCCGACCATGTCGCCGTTGGCGTAGTTGCACAGGATGGCCTGGTATTGCCTGCTGCGGATGGCGGCTTCGAGCTTGTCGGTGACTTCGAACGCACTCATCTCCGGCTTCAGGTCGTACGTGGCCACTTTGGGCGAGGGCACAAGCACGCGGTCTTCGCCGGGGTAAGGTTGTTCCCTGCCGCCATTCATGAAATATGTGACATGCGCGTATTTTTCCGTTTCGGCGATGCGCAACTGCTTCAGGCCCAGACTGGAAAGATATTCGCCGATGCCATTGTGGATTGTGTCGGGCTGGTAAGCGCAGGGCAGATGAAAGTCTTCTCCGTAGCTGCTCAAGGTGGTGTAGTTCCCGAGGTGCGGAAAACGGGTGCGGGTGAAGCCATCGAATTTTTCGTCGGTCAGCGCGCGCGTGATCTCGCGTGCGCGGTCGGCGCGGAAATTCATGAACACCACGGAATCGCCGTCCTGCATCGCGGCGGGCTCGCCGACGATGGACGCCTGCACGAACTCGTCGTTCTCCCCGCGCGCGTAGGCCGCTTCCAGAGCGGCCTGGGGTGTTGCAAAACTGAACGGTGCCCGGCCCAGGGTGAGCATGTCATAGGAGATCTGTACGCGCTCCCAGCGATTGTCTCGATCCATGGCAAAGAAACGCCCCGCGATGGTGGCAATGCGCCCTGCACCGAGTTGCGCGCATTTGTCCTGCAGCGAACGCAGGGACGGGGCGGCGCTGCGCGGAGGCGTATCGCGTCCGTCGAGGAAGGCGTGGATGAAAATCTTCTTCAGTCCTGAGCGCACTGCCAGTTCCAGCATGGCGTGGATGTGCGCTTCATGACTGTGCACGCCGCCGGGAGAAAGCAGGCCCAGAATATGCAGCGCCGTCTCGCGCTGCATGGCAGATTCCACGGCTTGCACGAGCGCGGGATTGGCGTAGAAGCTGCCATTCTCGATGGCCAGATCGACCTTGGTCAGATCCTGGTACACAACCCGACCCGCGCCGATATTCAAATGTCCCACTTCGGAATTTCCCATTTGGCCCGCGGGCAATCCGACGCGCAGTTCCGAAGCATTGATCAGTGTGTGCGGATACTCACTCCATAATGCGTCCCAATTCGGCTTGCGCGCATCGGCGACCGCGTTGAAATCGGGATCCTCGCGATAGCCGAAACCGTCAAGGATGAGCAGGAGGACGGGAGTAACGTTTTGAGTCGATTGAGCGGTCATGCTGGCTTTTTTCTCACCAAGATATCAAAATATAAGTAGTTGCTAATTTAGTGCGCTGCGAAACAACACTGCGCCAGCGCGGGATTTTAGCCGATTTCGGGGCGAGACATGCCCCGCTTCCAAAGATGGCAGGTGACTATGACAAACAAATTGATCGATAAAGATGAACATATCATGCAGGCGTCGCTGGCGATCAAGGCCATCGCACATCCGCTGCGACTGAAGATATTGTGCGTACTCGCGGGCGACGAGCTCAGCGTGCAGGAAATTGTGGACAGCGTGGGGACTACCCAGAGCAATATCTCGCAGCATCTCGCCATCTTGCGCGACAAAGGGGTGCTGGCCACGCGCAAGGATGCGAACCGGGTGTTCTACCGCATCGGCGATCCGCGCACCCTCAAGCTGGTCGGGATGATGCGCGACGTTTTTTGCGCGACCTGATGGCATGGCATTCCCGCGAGGCCATTACCGCTCGCTGCCCGGGAAACGCATCCGGCGGTGTTGTGCAGGAAATTCCAGTAAAATCCCCATTTTTGAGGAGTCCTTGAGCATGAGCGCGGAACGCATCGTTCACATTGTCGCAGGCAGTTTTATCCTGTTGTCTATGGCCCCGGGGGCGGGAGTCGGTTCCGCGTTCGGCAGCAACTTATTTTTGCTGTGCGCGGCGTTTGCGGAAATGAATCTGCGTCGGAGCGAGTTCGCTCAGCCAAGGCCTTTGACCATTGCCCGTTGCGGTAGCAAAATCAGTTGCTAAACAAACTTTCCCCCCGTTCGCCAGGTCTGGCACGCATCAGCCTGGCCTTCGTCGGCCTGATGTGGGTTTTGCCCTTCCTGTACTACAACCACGCCTATCCCATCACGACGTTCTACCAGGAATGGGGCGCTGGCGTGCTAGGCTTGTGCGCCATGCCGCTATTGCTGACTGCGCGTTATTGGCAGGAACCCGAGGTACCGCGCGTTGTGATGCTGCCGATTGGGTTGATGCTGTTGCTGATGGTGCAATACCTCCTGGGACGCATAGACTACTTTGATCACTTGATGCTGCTGGCACTGTATTTCATGTTCGCCGCATTGCTGATGCTGCTGGGGCAGCGCCTGAGAATCGAGCTGGGGTTACCGACATTGGCGACTGCGCTGGCTGTTTTCCTGCTGGCCGGGGCGGAACTGAATACGCTGGCGGGGGTGCTGCAACACTTCCGCTGGAACACGTTCCTGAACCCGTTCATCACGTCCAAGACATCCTATGCAGTGTATGGCAACCTGGCGCAGCCGAATCACTTCGCCGATTACATCGCGCTGGGATTGATCTCCCTCGGGTTGCTGCATGTGAGGTTTTCCCTGCGCATCTGGCAAGTGGCACTGTTTGCGACGCCGATGCTGTTTGTAATGGTACTGTCCGGGTCTCGCAGTTCCTGGTTGTATCTTTTGTGCGCTGCCGGACTGGCTTTTTTTTGGCAAAGGCGCGATCGAGCGTTGCGACCGTTGCTGTATTTCACTTTGTTGCTGCTGATCGCATTCGGCTTGATGCACCTCGTGGTGCAGATTCCCTGGCTGGAAGGTTCCACAGGCAGCGTGACAACCACGGAGCGCCTGTTCGGGGACAATGCCACCGGGGGGTCGATCCGCCTGCACCTGTGGCGCGAGGCGGTCTTGATTTTCATGCAATTCCCGGTGCTGGGGGCAGGATTCGGGCAGTTTGCGTTCCAGCATTTCCAGCTTGCAGCGGAATTGCGAAATCCCGCCGTCATCGGCCTGTATAACAACGCACACAACCTGGTGATGCAGACCGCAGCAGAGGCGGGGTTGGCCGGCGTAGTGATTCTGCTGGGCACACTGGGCCAGTGGTGTTGGAAAATCGTGCGCAGCGCACAGTTCACCCTCTATCACTGGTGGGGATATGCGGTCCTGGGCGTATTGGGCATCCACAGCGTGCTCGAATATCCGCTGTGGTACCTGTATTTCATGGGGGTGGCGGCAATCCTGCTGGGCATGTTCGACACTGAGAGTTATCGTTTGGAGTTACGGAACGCAGGGCGCGTTTCGGTGGCCGCCATGCTGGTGCTGGGCGCATTGTCGTTGGGCCAGCTACTTTCGGGATATGCGCAGCTGGAGAACGCACTGGCGATGCGCGGCAAGGCAAGCACCGACCGCAGCCTTGTTCCGCGTGTCCAGGATGAATTGATGGCGGTTCAGCAGTCCGCGCTGTTGTGTTCGTATGCCGAGTTATTCATTGCCAGTACGATGGAACTCAGCGCCGACCATCTGAAGGAAAAGTTCGAGCTGAACAAACGGGCTCTGCGCTTCATTCCGATTGCACCACTGGTTTACCATCAAGCGGCTTTTCTGGCACTGTCGGATCGCCAGGCGGAAGCAAGAGCGCAACTGGAACGGGGCATCTGGTCGTACCCCGTGGATTACCCTACGGCGCGCGTTGAATTTGAAGAACTGGCACGCAAGGACCCCGCCCATTTTTCCGCTCTGTTAGAATTCGCCACCCAAAAATACGAGGAGTATCGACGTGCTGCAATTCCTGCAAAATAACAGCTGGACCGTTTTGGTCGCCGTGGTCAGCGGGGCGATGCTGTTCTGGTCGTTCTTCGGCAACCGCCTGCGCGGCATCAAGGAGGTCGATCATATGGCTGCAATGCAGTTGATCAACCACAAGAACGCGCTGGTTCTGGATGTGCGCGAACAAGGCGAATATGATGCCGGGCATATTTTGAACAGCAAGCTCGTTCCGGCAGGAAAACTGCTGGAACGCATCGGCGAGCTGGAAAAGTATCGCGAGCGTCCCATCGTCGCGGTGTGCCGCAGCGGGCAACGCTCGGCTTCCGCCTGCGCCGTTCTGGGCAAGCAGGGATTTGCCCAGGTCCACAACCTGAGCGGCGGCGTGACGGCCTGGCAAAAGGCCGGGCTGCCGCTGGAGAAGTGATGGCAAAGATTGTCATGTATTGCACGGAAGTCTGTCCGTATTGCGTGCGCGCCGAGCAATTGTTGCTGCGCAAGGGGGCAAGGAATATCGAGAAGATACGCGTCGATCTCCAGCCCGAGATGCTTGGCGTCATGATTCAGAAATCCGGACGTCGCACCGTGCCGCAGATTTATATCAACGGCGAGCATGTCGGGGGGTACGACGACATCGCGGCGCTGGATCGGGAAGGCAAGCTGGATGCCATGTTGGCAAGAAATCACTGAGGAAAATCCCATGACCGAAGCAGCACAAGAAAACACGCAACCGATCTTCAACATCGAGAAACTGTACGTGAAGGATCTTTCGCTGGAAATACCCAATGCGCCCGGCATCTTTCTCGAGCGCGAAAATCCGCAGATCGATCTGCAATTGCAGACGCAGGCTGCGCCGCTTGAACAAGGATTGTTCGACGTCACCGTGACGATCACTGTGACGGCAAAACTGCCGGGAAAAGAGAAGGTATTGTTCCTGATCGAGGCCAAGCAGGCCGGTATCTTCCAGATACGCAATCTGCCGGCGGAAGACATGGAAACGGTGCTGGCGGTTGCCTGCCCCAATATCCTTTATCCGTATCTGCGCGAAGTGGTGTCGGACGTCGCGGTGCGCGGTGGTTTTGCACCGGTTCTCCTGAATCCGATCAACTTCGAAGGCCTCTACCAGCAGCAGAAGCAGCAGTCGCAGGCCAGCAGCCAGGCCCCCGAGGCGGTCAAGCACTGATGAGACGCCTGGCGACAGTGCTGCTGTTGCTGGGTGTGTGCCATTCGGCTCACGCTTTCGATTTTGTTTCGGTTGCCGAACCGGCCATCCTGTACGACGCCAACTCACTGAAGGCAAAAAAGCTGTTCGTCGCTACACGCTACCTTCCGCTGGAGCAGGTGGTGGTGCTGGCCAACTGGGTCAAGGTGCGCGACAACACGGGAAAACTGTTCTGGATAGAAAAACGCCAGTTGAGCAGCAAGCGTTATGTCATGGTGACGGTTCCTTCCACTATCGCATATCGCAGTCCCGACAATAATTCCGAAATGGTATTCAAGGCGACCCAGCAACTCGGGCTGGAATGGCTGGGCAATACCGGCACCGGCTGGGTCAATGTGCGTCACGCAGATGGCAGCACCGGGTATATCAAATCCGGCGATGTGTGGGGCGACTGATGAAGGTGGCGGTACTGGGCTCGGGAGCATGGGGGACTGCGCTGGCGGTCAGTTTGGCACCGCGTCATCGGGTTGCCCTGTGGGCCCGCGATGGGGAGCGCGTCGCAGCGATGCGCAGCGCCCGCCAGAACCAGCGCTATTTGCCCGACATCCCGCTTCCCGCCGAACTGGAACTTTGCGCCGATCTGGATGCAGCGCTGGCGGCTGCCGAACTGGTCATCGTTGCCGTTCCGGTTGCGGCATTACGTGGCACGCTGCAACAGATTGCCAGACTGCCGACGCCTGTTCCCGTCATCTGGGTGTGCAAGGGATTCGAGAGCGGCACTTCGCAACTTCCCCATCAGATCGTCGCGGACACCTTGCCTGCCTCCTTTCCACGCGGCGTGTTGTCCGGGCCCAGTTTCGCCCAGGAAGTGGCACGCAACCTACCGACCGCATTGACGCTGGCATCGAATGACAGCGAATTTGCGCAGCGCACGGCGAAGGCATTGCATCACTCCCGGTTGCGCATCTATTCCAGCACGGACGTTGTCGGCGTCGAGATCGGCGGTGCGATCAAGAACGTGCTGGCCATCGCGGCGGGCATTTGCGATGGCATGCGGATGGGGCTCAACGCGCGTGCCGCCCTGTTGACGCGTGGGCTGGCCGAGATGACGCGGCTGGGCTTGCAGATGGGCGGGCACGCCGAAACACTGGGCGGCTTGTCCGGCGCAGGCGATCTGATCCTCACCTGCACTGGCGACCTTTCACGCAACCGCCAGGTGGGCATGCTGCTGGCGCAAGGCAAGTCGCTCGCCGTCATTCTCGATGAATTGGGACATGTGGCAGAAGGCGTGTATACGGCGCGCGAAGTGCATCGCATCGCCCAGCAACGCGGGGTGGACATGCCGATCTGCGCGGCGGTGTATCGCGTGCTGTATGAAAACCTGCCGGTGGGCAAAGCCGTCGAAGCACTGCTGAGCCGTCAGCCCGGCAGCGAGTTCATGGGCTGACTGCCGCCGAAGTCGCATTGCCGCCAAGCTTCGAACACAGCCACCGCCACCGTATTCGACAGGTTCAGGCTACGGTTATCCGGCAGCATCGGCAAGCGCAAGCGCCGTTCCGGCGCAATCGATTCCAGCACGGCATGTGGCAGCCCACGGCTCTCCGGCCCGAACAGGAAAGCATCCCCCGCTTGATATTGCACCTCGTGATAGTGATACGCGGCCTTGGTGGTGAAGGCGAACAGGCGTACCTGCGGCAAACCGAGCATGCAATCGGCAAGGCTGTCGTGTACTTGCATCGTCGCGTATTCGTGATAATCCAGTCCGGCGCGCCGCAAATGCTTGTCGTCGAGCGCAAACCCCAGCGGGCGGATCAGGTGCAGCCGGGCACCCGTGTTCGCACACAAACGGATGATGTTGCCGGTGTTCGGCGGAATTTCAGGTTCGTACAGGATCACGTTAAACATGAAGAAAGCGCTCAGAAGGCTTGTCAGTACAGGGAAAAACAGCTAACTTCCGTCCCTGTTCACAGGGTTTGCATAGTCACGAGGGGGAATTATGGCGCGTCCGGAGAAAATCCGCTTAGGCGATCTGCTGGTTCAGCAGAAACTCATTTCGCTGGACCAGCTCCAGTTTGCATTGGAACAGCAAAAGCGCAGCGGACGCAAACTGGGGCGCGTGCTGGTCGATAACGCCTTCGTCAGCGAAGACCAGATATCCGAGGCCATCGCCAAGCAACTCAGCATCCCCTTTATCAACCTCAAGTATTACAACGTCAATCTCGACATCGTCCGGCGCCTGCCGGAAAACCAGGCACGCCGCTTTCGCGCCGTGGCGCTGGAAGAGCGCAATGGAGCATTGCTGGTCGGCATGGCCGATCCGACCGATTTGTTCGCGTTCGACGAGATCGCGCGCTTGCTCAAGCGCGACATTGATCTCGCAGTCGTCACTGAAGGCCAGTTGCTGGAGACCATAGACCGCGTTTACCGCCGTACCGAAGAGATCAGCGGCCTGGCACGCGAAGTCTCGGAGGACATGGGCGACAGCTACATCGATTTCGGTGCGCTCGGCGACTCGGTAGGTCTCGAAGAAGCGCCGGTGGTCAAGTTGTTGCAGACCATGTTCGATGACGCGACGCAGGTGCGCGCTTCGGACATCCACATCGAGCCCCAGGAATCGCGTTTGCAGATCCGTTTCCGCATAGACGGCGCATTGCACCTGCAAACGGAGACCGACAGCAAGATCGCACCCGCCCTGGCCTTGCGCCTCAAGCTGATGTCCGGCCTCGATATCTCCGAGAAGCGCCTGCCGCAGGATGGCCGTTTCAACATGCGCGTGCGGGACCAGGCGATCGATGTGCGTATCTCCACCATGCCCACGCAGTATGGCGAATCGGTGGTGATGCGCCTGCTCAACCAGAGCGGCAGTTTCCTCACGCTGGACAAGCTCGGCATGCCGCCGGACATGCTCAAGCGCTTCCGCGAGATCATCCAGCGCAGCAACGGCATGGTGCTGGTCACCGGCCCCACCGGCAGCGGCAAGACCACCACGCTGTATGCCGGCCTTGCCGAGATCAACACCGTCGACCAGAAAATCATCACCGTGGAAGACCCGGTCGAATACCGGCTGCCCGGCATCAACCAGGTACAGGTGAACGAAAAGATCGAGCTGACATTCTCGCGCGTGCTGCGGTCTGCCCTGCGTCAGGACCCGGATGTCATCCTCGTCGGCGAAATGCGCGATGCGGAAACGGCACAGATCGGCATGCGTGCCGCCATGACGGGTCACCTGGTGTTTTCCACGCTGCACACCCGCGACACCGCGGGCACGCTGTTCCGGCTGGTCGACATGGGCGCGCCGAAATACATGGTGGCGTCGTCTGTGCAGGCCGTGCTGGCACAGCGCCTGCTACGCCGCGTCTGCGAAAGTTGCAGCGAGGCGCATCTGCCCACGCCGCAAGAGGCAGAATGGCTGGAAGAGGAAGGCGTTCTGCGCAACGACTGGGGCACGTTGCTGCATGGCCGCGGTTGTTCGCACTGCAACGGCACCGGCTACCTCGGACGCATGGGCGTGTACGAAATGCTGGAAATGGGCCAGGAACTGGTCGAGGCCGCGGCCCATGAGGACAACCTGCACTTTATGCAGGTGGCGCGCGATCACCTGCGAGGCAAGACGCTGCTCGATGCGGCTCTGCGCGAGATGAAACTCGGTCGCACCAGCGTGGCGGAAGTCATGCGCATCAGCAACCAAGTGGAAGACTGATGCCGGTATTTGCCTACAAGGGAAGGAGCAACCGCGGCGACCTTGTGCAGGGGTCACTGGAAGGTACGGATAGCGGCGTCATTGCCGACCAGTTGCTGAAGACCGGCATCACCCCGACCGAGATCAAGCCCACCTCTCAATCTGTCCTGAGCACCGGTAACGCCGCGGGTGGTTTGTGGCAGCGGCTGGCGTCGGAAAAGAAGGTCGATACGCTGGAGCTGATGCTGTTCAGCCGCCAGATGTATACCCTCCTCAAGGCGGGTGTCCCGATCATGCGCGCCCTGGCCGGTTTGCAGGAGTCCTCTCATAACCCCGCGTTTTCGGCCATGCTGCAAGACTTGCGCGAAAGCCTGGACAGCGGACGTGAATTGTCCACCGCATTGCGCCGTCATCCCAAGGTATTTTCGCCGTTCTACCTGAGCATGGTGCAGATAGGCGAAATGACCGGCATGCTGGATGTCACCTTCCTGCGCCTGTATGAGCACCTTGAATTCGACAAGGACATGAAGGACCGCATCAAGGCGGCCGTGCGCTATCCGATGTTCGTGGTGATCGCGATGGCCATTGCCATCGTCATCGTCAATATCTTCGTCATCCCCGCGTTTGCCAAGGTATTTGAAGGCTTCCATGCGCAGTTGCCGCTGATGACCCGGATATTGATGGGTTTCTCCGGGTTCATGGTGCATAACTGGCCGATCCTGCTGGCGTCGCTGATCGGTGTCATGGTCGCATTCCGTTCCTGGATCAACACGGTGGACGGGCGCTACAAGTGGGACCGCTACAAGCTCCACATCCCGATTGCGGGCAGGATCATCATGAAGGCGACACTGGCGCGTTTCGCGCGCAGTCTGGCACTCGCTTTCAAGAGCGGTATCCCCATCGTGCAGGGCTTGAATTCGGTCGGGCTAGTGGTGGACAACGAATTCATGCGCAGCCGCGTTGAACAGATGCGCGACGGCGTCGAGCGCGGCGAAAGCATCCTGCGCACGGCGGCGGCAACCGGCGTATTCAACCCGACCGTGCTGCAGATGATCGCCGTGGGCGAGGAGACGGGCGACATGGACGGCCTGATGTTCGAGATCGCGGGCATGTACGAACGCGAGGTCGACTACGAGATCAAGAGTCTGAGCGCCAATATCGAACCGATCATGATCGTCCTGCTGGGAGGGATGGTACTCGTACTGGCTCTGGGCATCTTCCTGCCGATGTGGGACCTGGGCCAAGTGGCGCTGCACCGATGAGTAACGCCAGGATTTTGGATTCGGGACTTGGGATATTGGGTGGCGCGCACGGTTCGCAGGCTTGTGTTCGGTCTGCCATTCCAAATCCGGGATCCGGAACCCGGCATCCTGAATTCTCAAAAGGTTTCAGCCTCCTTGAATTGATGGTGGTGACCGGCATCATTGCGCTCCTCGCGGGAATGTTCCTGAGCCGCGTTCCCTATTATCAGGAACAAGCCGAAAAGACCGTCATGGAGCAGATGGTCGGGGCAATGCAAAGCGCTTTGATCATGCGCTATGGCTCGCTGATGGCGCGCGGAGCGGGAGGGGCGCAGGCGTCGGTGCTTGCCACGGAGAACCCCATGGACTGGCTGCAACAGAAACCCAGGAACTATGCCGGGGAATTTTTCGACCCGACACCTCAGTCGGTTACGCCAGGGCAATGGTTGTTTGATTTGAAATCGCGAGATCTGATTTATGTGCCGGATCGCAGCGATCATTTCAGCCCCGGCAAGGACGGGAAAAAATGGATACGCTTCCACGTCAGGCTTGAATATGAAACCGCCGTCGGCGCTGCGGCGGGAGGCAAAAAAGAACTGGCCTCGACCGTGTTCGAGCCTACCGAGCCATACCGCTGGTTCAATTGAGGTGCCCGTGGATCCGGCTGTTCAATCCCTGTTGTTAAGCGCCGCCATATTGGCTTTGATCGTTGGCAATCTTGCCGCGCTGCTGGTCGGTGCATTGCTGTTCTGGCGTCCCCAGCGCTTGCGCAAGGTCGGAGCCATTCTCAACCGCTGGGTATCCACCAGGCATCTGAATCAATCTCTGGATCGCACCGTGGAAATTGACCCCTGGTTCTACCGACATCGCCGCGCCAGCGGCGGGTTGATATTGCTGGCTTCCGTTTACATACTTTATTCGTTTACCGTTGGCCTAGACCGTGCGAGTGCCGTCAGCGGGATTGCCAGGCATTTTGATTTGCCCCGGGGATAACAGGCGGGTTGCTGGATGCGCTGGTGTTGAGTACCTTGTTTGGCGCGTTGCTCGGTGCGTTCGTTGGCCTGTTTCTGTTGCTGCGCCCCAGCTTGCTGCGGGAGTTTGAACAAGCCTCGAATCGCTGGCTATCCTTGCGACGGGCATTGAAGCCGGCCGAAATTCCGCGCGACGGATTCGATGAGTATGTCTTCAAGCACGCATGCCACGCAGGCATGGTGCTGATGCTGTGCAGTTTGTATGTGTTGGCCCTACTCGTGTCGTGGATTGGGCATTAATGTCGATTCGGGGTCAGTAAAACCTTTAACTAGACTTTCTAAGCCTTTGCTATATAAAATATTTTGCTTGCGTTTGCGCATATTTGTGATTATATTTTAAGCAATCCGGGGAATTGGGTGTTGCGACATTCAGTGGAGCGGAGCGTAAAGAAGCAAAAACGGGGCTGCGGCCTCTCACATTGAGGAGAGAATATATTATGAAGAAGCAACAAGGTTTTACACTGATCGAATTGGTCGTGGTAATCGTGATTCTGGGCATCCTGGCTGCAACCGCTCTGCCCAAGTTTGTCGGGCTGCAACAAAATGCGCGCTTTGCCGCCGTGCAAGGCGCGCAGGGAGCCATGTCGTCTGCCTCGGCATTGGCGCATGCAGCATGGCTGGTGGCAGGTTCTTCTACGGCAACGACTGTTTCGATGGACGGTACTAACGTCACGTTGGTAAACGGTTATCCGGATGGAACTGCAACCGGCATTCAGTTGGCGGCCAATCTGGGCGCGACCGGGGTCAACTACACGCTGAGCGGAAACAATCCGCTCTTGGTGCAGGGCATCGGAGCAAGCGTGCCGGCCTCGTGTGAAGTAAGCTACACGCCATCCTCGGGAGTCGGGATAGCGCCGGTGATAACACTGAATGCCTCGGTTGGCAATTGCTGATGCATGGCCTGACCGGACGGGCTGAAACGAACGAGGGCAAGATTGAATTGTTTGTCTTGGACCTGCCCGGGAAATAACAGTTGACGTCGGCTACGGACAAGGGGGGCTCAGGCCCCCTTTGTTTCGTTTGCCGTGCGCGTTTTGCTACACTGCGATTTCACGTGAGTTACGGGTTTGAAGGGTATTGCCCATGTTTTTGAGTGCCGGACAATTCGGAACGAAGCAGAAAAAAATCGGCCATTCATGCGGTGCCGATGCATGTCTGCCCGATTTTTGCGCGGATAATGAACACGGCTTCACGCTGGTGGAGCTGGTTGCAGTCATCGTCATCGTTGGTATTATCTCGGTCGCGGCAATCCCGCGCTTTTTCAGCAGCAATACTTTCAACAGCCGTGGCTTTTACGACCAGGCCATTTCCGCTTTGCGCTACGCGCAGAAAGCGGCGATCGCGCAACATCGGTACGTGTGCGTGACGTTCGCTTCGAACAGCATCACGCTGATGTACGATCCGACTTCGCCAAGTACTTCCCATACGACCGCATCCTGCACCCAGAACCTGGCGAGTCCGGCCGGCGCGGCGTCCTACGTCGTCACCGCGCCAAGCGGTGTGACCCTGAGCGGCGGCACGGCGTTCTATTTTGACGCGCTCGGCAATCCCAGCTCAAGCTCGGCGCAAAGCATCACGGTAAGCGGCTATTCCACGGCTATCACAGTCGAAGCAGTGACGGGCTATGTACACTGAGCCGCTGCCACTTTCCGTCGTTCCGGCTTCTTCCGGGAGGATGAACAGGCCATCATGCATGCTTCCTGCGGGGGGCGAGTGTTACGTGAAACTGCAGCGCGGAATCAGCCTCGTCGAGCTCATCATGTTCATTGTCATCATCAGCTTTGCGCTGACGGGCATCTTGGTGGTGATGAATGTCACCACACGCAGCAGTGCCGATTCGGTGGTGCACAAGCAGGCGCTGGCCATCGCGGATTCGCTGCTGGAAGAAGTGGAGCTGATGCCGTCCACTTATTGCGATCCGGACGACGCGAGCGCAGCCACCGCCACCGCTCCGGTAGTCGGCGGCACCGGCTGCGCGGCGACGATTGAATCCATGGGGCCAGAAACCATCGGCGGAGTGACCGAAAACCGTTATGGCCTCCCAACCCCCACCGCCGTCAACGCCTACTTCGACAACGTGAACGATTATGCTGGTTTCAACATGGCAGCGAACGCGGTGCTGGATATCAATCAGAACCAGACCGTGAACGGCTATTCCGCCAGCATCGCCGTGACGCCCACTGCGCTCGGTGCAATTCCGTCCACGGAATCCCTGCTCATTACCGTGATCGTCACCGGGCCGGACGGCGTGAAGATACAGTTGGACGGTTATCGCACGCGCTATGCGCCGAATACGGGACCATGATGAACAACGCACGCCAAATTCGGGGTTTCACGCTGGTGGAAATGATCGTGGTGATCGTCATCACCGGCATCATCGGCGGCATCGTGGCGATCTTCATACGCGCGCCGGTGCAGGGGTATATGGATAGCGCGCGCCGGGCCGAGATGACGGATATCGCCGATACCGCGACGCGCCGCATTGCGCGCGACCTGCGCCTAGCGCTGCCAAACAGCGTGCGCATTAACGGCACCTGTAGCGGCTCGACCACGTGTTACCTGGAGTTTATTCCGACCACCGGCGGCGGGCGCTATCGGGATTCGAAGGACAGTTCCGGTAATGGCAACCCGCTTGTTTTTACTGCCGTCGATACAAGTTTCGATGTACTGGGCGCCATGCCGCCGGAAAATGTGAATGGAGGAGTTGACCAGATTGTGGTGTACAACCTTGGCATCAGCGGGGCGAATGCCTATTCCGGCAATACCGCTGCAACCGACAACCGCCGAGTAGTTACCGGTTACGTTGGAAACAGCATCACAATCGCATCTTCCAATCCCTTGCCCCTCGATTCCTGCCAATACAATGCCTCCGGAAACGTGGTCGGCGGATGCCGCTTCCAGGTGGTGCAAACGGCAGTCACCTATGTGTGCAATCCTGCGGCCGGCACGCTGACGCGCTGGCAGGGTTATACGATCCAGTCCGCGCAACCGACTGCGCAGCCGGCAACGGCGACCGCTGCGCTGATGGCGACTAACGTAAGCGCCTGCTCTTTCAATTATGCAGTCGGCGCATCGACGCGAGCCGGGTTGGTGACGATGCACCTGACCCTCACCGAACAGGCGGCGGGCGAGCAGGCAGAAAGCGTCAGCCTGTACACCGCAACCCATGTGAATAACGTGCCATGAAAAAACGGCAAACAGGATTCAGCATCGTCTCCGCCATCTTCCTGCTGGTGGTGCTGTCCTTTCTCGGCCTGGCGATGGTCACTTTTTCCACCAACCAGCAGCAGAGTTCCGCGCTGGACGTGAGGGGCGACCGGGCTTATCAGGCCGCACGGACCGGGGTGGAATGGGGGGCCTATCAGATATTGCGCAACGGTGGATCATGCGCGCCGAGCACCGCGCTGCCCGCCCTTGCCGGCACCTTGAGCGGATTCAGCGTGACAGTGACCTGTTCCTTCAGTGCTGCCAGCGAGGTGAATGCAGCGAGTGGAACGGTAACCGTCTATGGCCTGACGTCGATTGCCACGCAAGGCACGACCGGACAGCCGGACTATGTCGAACGGCAGATCCAAGTCAGTATTGCGCAATGATGCCGGCGTTGCTTGTGGTGGACTATCGTGCAGTTTCTCCCGGTGCTCCGGCGGTGGTGACTGCATATATCGAAGGATTTGGAGAATGAGCAAATTCATGAATTGCGGAAAACATTGTCTGTCCCCGGATTTCCTGTTGTGCGCATTGGTCATGTTGATGCCCTGTCAGGCTTTTGCAACCAGCCCGACGGTGGCCACCAACACCGCAACCTCTATAAATGCCACCGGTGCGACATTGAATGGCACGGTGAATCCGCAGAACCACAGTACGACGGTCACTTTCAACTACGGCCTGACCACAGGCTACGGTTCCGTGGCCACCGCCTCGCAAAGTCCGCTGGCGTCCGGCTCGGGCAGTACCGCGGTTTCTGCTGTGGTATCCGGCCTCACCTGCAACACGACCTACCATTTTCAGGCCGTGGGCCAGAATAGCTCCGGTACGAACAATGGAGCAGATGCTTCATTTACGACGTCGGCTTGTCCATTCTCCTGTACGCAGCCTTCCAATACACCCATCGATCCGGCGACCAATCAACCCCTGGTATTGACGTGCCAATGTGATACCTTTCAGCGTACCACGCTGAATCCTTCCACCATTTTCGCTGGTAGCAACTGGGTGACTTCGACCAGCAGCGGTACTTTCGGCATACCGAAGATCGTCAATCCAGGCTATTTGCGCCTTACCGACAATAGCGGCAACGATGCCACCGCGGCTTCCGTCCCCGGAATTTTCCCCGCCGCAGGCAACTATATTTCCGTTGAATTCCAGAGCTATTCCTATAACGGAACCGGTGCCGACGGGATTGCCATGATATTGTCCGACTACGCGGTGCCCGCGGTGCCGGGCGGCTTCGGTGGTTCCCTGGGCTATGCGCAAAAAGGGGCCCCCCCAGTGTCGGACTGCACTCTGGCAGCCGGCTGTCCGGGCTTCGCGGGCGGCTGGCTGGGTACTGCGCTGGATGATTATGGCAACTATTCCGCGGCTACCGAAGGCAGGGTTCTCGGTCCCGGTGCCGATCCTCAATCCGTGGGCCTGCGCGGTCCGGGCTCAGGGCAGAACGGATACCGCTGGGAAGGGGGCGCGCTGGGCATCGGGAATATTTCCAATAACAGTTCGACCACGCCGGCGCCCGGAAACATGTATCAGGTCATTGTGGACGCCAGGAATTCATCCACCGGCAGCATCCTGTTGTATGTGAACCGGGATACGACAACTCAAAACGGCGCGAACTACACCAACATTTTTGGGGGAACAAGCGGCTTCAACGCGTATACAGAGGCAAATTATGCCTTCGGACAGGGCTGGACCAGTGCGGTGATTCCGAATAACTGGCAGATATCGTTCACCGGCTCCACCGGCGGCTCCTACAATATTCACGAGATCGGTAGCCTGCGCATTTGCGCGCAGGTCTTCGTGCCGGTCAACGGAGGGACTGCGGGCGGCTTCAATGCCATCGATTCGGCTTACGGCACGCCTCCGGCAGTGGCGGTTCAGAATTACTTGAGCGGCCATATCTATACCAAACTGGTCGGAACGCCGTTCAATCTCAATGTGGCGGCGCTCGCCAACAGCCAGATTGTCACAACCTATGCATACACTGCCGCCAAAACGGTCACGGTCAAGCTGGTGGACAACAGCGACAGCCTGACCAACTCCTCCCTGGACTGCACGGTATCGTGTACTTCCACCTGCTTGAGCAAGCCGGCAATCGCGGGAGGCACGCAAACACTGACTTTTGCCGCAGGCTCGCCCGATCAGGGGCAGAAGGCGACGCCCAACTTCACGATCAACACAGCGTACCAGAAGCTGGTAGCGATCATCAGCGACAATACCACCCCCACCCCAACCACCGCCTGTTCCACGGACGCGTTCTCGGTGCGCCCGCTGAGCATCGCTTCGGTCACTTCCAGCAATGCGACCAATGCGGGGACATCGGGTGCCCCGACCTTCAGCGCCGGAAGCGGAAATTTTGCACTGTCTGCCACGACGACAGGCGTGTCAGGGAGCACAAGCGGATATACGGGCGTCCTCAAGATAAACAATTCACTCGTGACGGCGGCCAGTCCGGCGACTGTCAATGGCATACTGGCCGGGACTTTCCCCGCAGCAGTATCCGGCACGGGTCAGTCCACGGTAAATTTGACTCCCCCCATCCAGTCGACGTTTACGTATAGCGAAGCGGGCGGCTTCACATTGCCCGTCGACAGTGTTTACGAAGGCGTGGTTTCAACGGTTGACTGTGTCTCGATGACAACAGCCGCATGCGATACGGTCAAGGCAGCAACCTGGACCGGAGTGGATAGTATCAGTACCAAGAGTGATTGCATCGCGAACAGTTTTTCCAACACCTTGTCCGCGGGACAATACGGGTGCAATTTCGGCAATGTGACGGCCGCGGGGCCGTTTGGCCGTTTCGTCCCGGATCATTTCGACACGGTGGTCAGCCTGGTTGGTGGCGTTCCCATGGTTTGCCCGACCGGCGTGACCTGCCCGGTGCTATACAACGGCTTCGTCTATTCCGGTCCGGCAGTGGGGCAGCCGGGACAGCCGTTCACGCTCAACGTCTACGCCCGTAACGCAGCGGGAGCAACGACCCAGAATTACAGTAACGCAACAGGACTTTCCAAAGCGGTGACCTTGAGCGCCTGGAGTGCGCCGGGCAGCTCGACGGCGGCCAGTGGCACAGTGAATGGCAGTTCCGTGGCGGCATCTGCATTCAGTAGCGGCGCTACGGTTTCGCCCGGCACACCCGCCACGCCCAATTTCACATTCGCCACGATACCCACAGCTCCGACGAACATTTATATCCGGGCGGTGGATACCGACGCCGTTACTTCATTGCGCGGCGCCTCTTCGGTTGAGGGTGGTACAGCGGTCGTCAGCGGGCGTGTCAATGTCACCAACGCTTACGGCGCCGAGACGCTACCGCTGACCCTGACGGCGGCCGTGCAATATTGGACGGGCAATGGCTATGTGACCAGCACAACGGATAATGTCGATACGCTGACTGCGGGCAATGTCACCCGTTCCTTGGGCACTTGCGCCCCCGGTTATCTTCTGGCGAGCGGTGTGTGCAGCACAACGCTGGGAACGATCAGTTCCATAACCTCCGTATCTGCAGACGTGTATTCCATCAAACTGGGCGCGCCGGGTGCGGGTAATTCCGGGAGTGAAAACCTGAACATCAATGCAGGGGGCTGGCCCGCCTGGCTGCCCAGTGTGCCGGGCCGGGCCACCTTTGGCATGTACAAGGGCAGCAATCAGTTCATTTACCTGCGCGAGGCGTATTGATGCCGCGAAGGAAGCTGCTGGTGTGCCGGAATGGTATTTGCTCGCCTTTTTCGGTCGGGGCAGACGCACTCAAGCGCATCGATATCAGCAAATATTGAGTTCGTTGTCGAAGCAGGGCAGTCGCGGTAAAAAATAGGCAGGCATAGGCGAAAATCCCTTGACAGCAATGGGTTAGTGAATTAAGTTCGCGCTACTTATGAAACTACCACAATTTTTCAGGGCGATAAGGCGAAATAGTCGTGACGGCGGGTGGGTTGCCATCGCCATCGGCAAACGGGGCATCCATATTGCTCAGGCCAAATATGCGGGAACCCGTCCGCAAATTACCCAGTGTGTTTTTTATCCGTGTCCCCTCGCGGAAATTTCTGCGTCGACGTTGGAGAAAGCATGCAAGGATGCGCATGTGGATGATGTCAGGATTACCACGCTGCTTCCCGCCAGCGAATATCAATTGATGATGGTGGATGCGCCGAACGTGCCGGTCGACGAACTGAAGACGGCGATACGCTGGAAAATCAAGGATTCGCTCAATTATCACATCGACGATGCCACCGTCGACGTGCTGCAGATACCGAGCAACAAATACGGCAGCGATCGTCCGCAATCGCTTTATGCGGTTTCCGCACCCAACGAGACATTGCGCAAGCGCATCGCCATGTTTGAAAAAGCCCGGGTCGGGTTGAGCGTCATCGACATCAACGAGATGGCGCAGCGCAACATCGCGGCTTTGTTCGAGATGGAAGGCAGAGGCCTGGCGATGCTGGCATTTGGCGACGAGGGTGGTCTGCTCACTATCACTTGCGATGGGGAATTGTTTCTGGCGCGCCGGATCGAGATCACGCTGGGGCAGTTGCAGGACGCAGACGAGAATCTGCGCCAGCAGTATCTGGATCGGGTGGAACTGGAGGTGCAGCGTTCGCTGGATTACTTCGACCGCCAGTTCCAGCATATTCCGATAAGCCGCGTCCTGCTGTCGGCTCCGGTATCCTTGGGGTTGGACAAATTGCTGACCGATGCCCTGGGCATATCGGTTGAAATGCTCGACTTGGCGCAAGGGATGGACATCTTTGCGGTGCCGGAATTGTCAGACCATGAGTTTGCCGGATATGCCTTGCCCGCATTGGGCGCGGCACTACGCCAGGAGAAGAAGACGCTATGAGTCAGCAAATCAATCTGTTCAACCCGATTTTCCTGACGCAGCAGAAATATTTTTCCATGTTGACCATGGTGCAGGCCCTGGGCTTGATTGTGCTGGGCTCCGCCGTGTTCTATGCCTATGCGGTTTATCAGGTTGCTCAACTGTCCAGACAGGCCGCCGAGATGGGCAATCGTTATACTGCGGAGCAGGCACGGCTGGTCAAATTTACCAATGATTTTTCCCTGCAACACTCCCAGCAGGCGCTGGAAGATGAACTGAAGCAACTGGAGGCGCAGGCCAGTTCTCAGGAGGCTGTGCTGACTACACTGAAGAGCGGCGTCATCGGCAATACAGACGGCTATTCTGAATACATGCGCGCGTTTGCGCGGCAGGCCATAGACGGATTGTGGATTACCGCCTTTGACATTATCGGGGACGGTACTCAGATGAGTTTGAGCGGCGCGGTGATGAATCCGCAATTGGTGCCTGCGTATATCCAGCGCCTGGGCAAGGAAAAGATCATGCATGGCAAGGCATTCTCGACTTTGCAGATGCAGCAGCCGAAAAAAGACGGCGAGCGCCTTGTGCCTCGCTACATCGAGTTTAACTTGCGTTCTACTGCTTCCCCCGCCGAGGTGCAGAAATGACGCTGAAAGTGCACATCGACAAGACCGTTGCCAAAGTGGATGGCATGTCCCTGCGCGAACGCATATTGATCTTTGCTGCCGCGGCATTCCTGCTTGTGTCATTGATCGATTCCTTGTTCCTTGAACCGCTGCTGGCTAGGCAGAAAAACCTTTCCGAACAGGTGGTTCAGCAGCACGAAAAGATGAAGGAGATACAGGCGCAGATTGCGGCATTGATGCAGGCCAAGCAGGACGATGCCAACTCGCCGTCGCGCAAGCGCATCCGCGAATTGCGACAGCAGATTGCGGATGGAGACGCCTACCTCCAAGACCGGCGCGACAAACTCGTGCCGCCGGAGAAGATGGCCAAGTTGCTGGAGCAGGTACTGAGCCGGAACGACCATCTGAAACTGGTGGCGCTTGACACCGTGCCTGTGAGTTTGCTGATTGAAACGCCGGGTGGTGCTGCGTCCGCAGTACCGGCGGTGGTAGAAAAGCAGATTTACAAGCATGGCGTGACGATCACGGTGCGCGGTGGCTATGCCGACCTGTTGCAGTACGTGACCGCACTGGAAAAATTGCCTGCCCAGATGTTTTGGGGGGTGGCGAAGATGGACGTGGTTCAATACCCCACTGTGGAGTTGACACTGACGCTGTACACGCTGAGTTTGGACAAGACATGGCTACAGGTTTGAAGACGGTGTTGACGGCGTTGTTGCTGTGTGCCGTGCAGATCGCGACGGCAGAATCGTTGCCGGACCCGACTCGTCCGGCGATAGACTTGAGAGCGGGCGACAGTGCGGATGTGGTGTCGGCCGAAGTTGCACCGCCGGGACTGCAATCCGTCATCATTTCTCCGAAATACAGTGCGGCAATCATCAACGGCGAGATGGTCGTGCTGGGAGGCAAATCGGGAGATTCCACGCTGGTCGAGGTGCGCGAGGGCAGCGTCGTATTGCAGAACGCGGCAGGAAAGCGCGTGCTGGAGTTGTTTCCCAGGATGGGCATCAGTAAAAATCGCGCCGGGCTGCAAGAGGTGCATGGAAACGGGAAAACATCAGAGCGGACGAATCTGCCAGAATAGGCAGCAGGAGGGGTTGAATGAAGCGAGCATCAGGATTATTGGTGGTATTTCTGTTGTCGGCCTGTGCTACAGACGGCGGCGCCAAGCATACGAACGTGGCGCAAGACAAGATCAAGCAGGAGATGGACGCCGCCGTAGCTTCGCATGAGGTTGCAAAACCCGAGGCAGTGGATCAGGCACTGTTGCCGCCGCTGCCGACGGTTGCGGCGGCCCAGTCCGATGTAAAGCAACAGGAAACCAGGTTTGATCTCGCCATCAATAACACTGCTGCCAAACAAGTGTTCATGGCGATCGTATCCGGTACGCGATACAGCGTGCTGGTGCATCCGGACGTCAGCGGCTACATCTCGCTCAATCTGAAAGACGTCACCGTGTTCGACGCGCTGGAGGCGATACGCGAATTGTACGGCTACGATTACAAGGTGGATGGCTCGCGCATTTTCATCGAGCCACTGACGTTGCAGACGCGAATCTTCCAGGTGGATTATCTGACCGGGATTCGCGCCGGGACATCTTCGCTGCGCGTGACGTCGAGTGCATTGACCGACAGCTCTTCAGCATCGTCTACGCCAGGCAGCACCGGCGGCGCGGGAATGACATCCAATCAGGGAACGACGATCGTCGGCGGCGGCGACAAGAAGAGTCTCAAGTTCGAGCGGGGTACCGACAACAGCAGCAAAGTGACGACCACTACCTCGGCCGACTTCTGGGATGACCTGAGCCAGGCGCTGAAAGTCATCGTGGGCGACGAACCCGGCCGCAGCATCGTCATCAGCCCGATGTCGGGAGTGATTGTGATACGGGCCATGCCTGACGAGCTGAAGAGCGTTGCCGCTTATCTAAAGGCGTCGCAGATTTCCGTCGAGCGTCAGGTCATTCTCGAAGCCAAGATCGTTCAGGTGCAACTGAGCGAGACATTTCAATCCGGCGTGAATTGGAGTGCGTTCGCAAATGGTTTGAATAGCCACTTGTCGGTGGGACAGGCCAGCGCAGGAAGTTCGCTGACACCTACCGGGACTGCATTGTCGAATCCCGCACTGACCTCGACAGCGGGTGCGTCGCTGTTGCCAACGGCGGCAACAGCGTTGCCGACGGGTGTAACCCCGGGCACGATGTTCGGAATGGCCTTTCAGACCAGCAATTTTGCGGCCTTGCTGAACTTCCTGGAAACGCAAGGCACCGTGCATGTGCTGTCGAGTCCGCGTATCGCCACACTGAACAATCAGAAGGCCGTGCTGAAAGTCGGCACGGACGAATTTTTTGTGACGGGCGTCACGGCGGGAACGCAATCGACGACGGCAATACAGGGTACCGCGCCGACTGTTACGGTGCAGCCGTTCTTTTCGGGTATCGCTCTGGATGTGACACCGCGCATTGACGAAAACAACGAGATCATCCTGCATGTGCATCCTTCGGTGAGCCAGGTTGCGACCGTGAACAAGCTGGTCGACCTAGGGACACTGGCAGGTACCATGAATCTTCCGCTGGCATCCAGTACGGTGTCTGAAACGGACAGTATCGTGCGCATGGGCAACGGACAGATTGTTGCTATCGGCGGATTGATGCAACAGTCCGAGATCAATAACGACTCCGGCATCCCGGGCTTGTCGAAGGCGATTTTCGGGCAAACCAGCAGGAGCACCCAGAAGCAGGAACTGGTCATCCTGCTGAAATCGACCGTCGTGGAAAGCGATAAGGACTGGTCGCAGGATATCGTGCATAGTCGTGATCGCATAAGCAACTTGTCCAAATAATATGTACCTTGCGCACTTCGGCCTGCGCGAATCGCCGTTCTCGCTGACCCCGGACACCAGTTTCTTCTTTGCCTGCACCAATTATCAGGAAGGCCTGAACACGCTGCTGGTGGCAGCACGCACCGGCGAAGGATTCATCAAGATCGTGGGCGAGGTGGGCAATGGCAAGACCTTACTGTGCCGCAAGTTTATCGCCACGCTCAACAGCGACCGCGATACAACCACTGCCATCGGAACGCAGGACGGCGGCGTCAGCGGACGCCATGCGGCCCGATTTATTACCGCGTACATCCCGAATCCCTACTTGGAGCCGCGCAGTCTTTTGCTGGCGCTGGCAGATGAGTTCCGCATCGAGATCGATAGCGCCTTTGACCAGCATCAGTTGCTGAAGGAGCTGACGCGCACCCTGCTCAATTTTGCGCGCGACGGCAAACGCGTGCTGGTGTGCCTGGACGAAGCGCAGGCGATGCCGCTGGAAAGCCTGGAAATGTTGCGCCTGCTCACCAACCTGGAGACCGAAAAGCGCAAGCTGATGCAGGTGGTGCTGTTCGGGCAGCCGGAACTGGACGAACGCCTGAAGCAAAATTCGGTACGCCAGTTGCGCCAGCGCATCACCTTTCACTATAACCTGCAGGGTTTGCACCGGGACGAAATGGATCGTTACCTGCGCCATCGCCTTGCCGTGGCCGGCTTCAAGGGAGAGACCCTGTTTGGACGCGGGGCGGTCAGCGTGATGCACCGGGTGACGCGCGGCACGCCGAGACTGGCGAACATCATTGCGCACAAGGCGCTGTTGTTGGCCTATGCGGAAGGCCGTCAGCAGGTGCTGGTACGGCACGTGCGCAAGGCCGCGGCCGATACGCCGGAATCGCGCAGGGACTGGATGGTATGGCTACGCTGGGGAGGCACGGCGGTAGCGGCATCTGCCCTTGTTGCAGCAGGAATCTGGCTGCGATGAGCCTCATCAACCAGGTATTGAATGATCTCGAGAGCCGGGGGGCAAGCTTCCCGCTGGGCGAGGAAACCATCCGCGCCGTCTCCCCGCGCAAGAATCCGCATACGATGCCCTATGTTATTGGGGCGGCGGTTCTGTTATTGCTCTTGGCGGCGGGAAAGTGGTACCTGGGACGTACCATGAAGGCCGGGCGCGAAGAGCCTGCAGTGGCGGTCATGCCAAAGATCGAGGTGCGACCGACACTTGTTCCGGTATCCGCTGCCGCATCAGCATCCGCAGTAGCTGCGGCATCTACACCCGTTCCGGCGCCCGTCGTGATTGCGAGTATTGCAGCCGCACCCGGCATATCTCCCTCCGTCAGGAATCTGCATGGCAAGCCGGTGCTGGTCGTTAACAGCGAAGCTGAGCCTGCGGCTGTTCCCGCCAAGAAGCAAGCGGTACGCCCCGAAGCGGCGCAGACAGAAGATCGGCCGGTGGATGGAGTGAACGGAATGCAGGCGGAAAATGCTCCGGACCTACAGATGAAAAAAATCAGCCCCCGGCAAAAAGCCGAGGACGAATTCCGCAATGCCGAACAGGCATTGCAGGAAGGGAGAACGAATGACGCGCTGGCGGGCTATGAAAATGCCCTGCTCATCGATCCGTCGCTCAAGGACGCGCGCAAGGCCTGGGTTGCCTTGTTGATCAGCCTCAAACGCAATGAGGATGCGGAGCATGTGCTGGAAAAGGGGTTGCTACGCGACCCGCACGACACTTCATTGTCGATGCTGATGGCACGTCTGCAGGTGGAACGCGGCGCGGTGCCGTTGGCATTGGAGACCCTGCAGAAGACACTGCCCGATGCCGGCGGCTTGGCCGATTACCAGGCCTTTGTGGCGGCCTTGCTGCAACGGCTGGATCGACCGGAGGAAGCAGTTGCCCATTACCAGACCGCACTGAAGCTGGTGCCCGATAACGGCGTCTGGCTGATGGGACTGGGCATTTCATTGCAGGCGCTGAACCGTAACGCCGCCGCTCGCGATACCTACCAGCGCGCGCTGGCCGCGCATGGCCTGAACGCCCAGTTGCGGGCATTCGTGCAAGCCAGACTCAACACACTCTGATTTCAGTGGTCGTGCGGCAACGTCCGTGCCACTACCCATGCACTTACCGGGCGCGCCGGCGCGTTTCAGGGCTTGCGCCAGCTCGCCGATCGAGGCGCCCGTTGTCATCACGTCGTCCACGATCGCCACATGCTTGCCGCGCACATCGGCATCGGGTTTGCAGGTGAAGGCCTGTCGCATGTTCTTGTCGCGTTCCTTCCAGGGCAGCGCGGATTGCAGCGGCGTGTTGCGTGCCCTCTCGCAGGCATGGGGCAGCAGGGGCAGGCCCAGCCGATACGAGATGCGGCGCGCCAGCAGCATCGACTGATTGAATCCCCTTTCGCGCAAACGCAAGGGATGCAGCGGCAAGGCAACCAGGAAATCAGGAAATCAGGCAATCAGGCAATCAGGCAATCAGGCAATCAGGCAATCAGGCAATCAGGCAATCAGGCAATCAGGCAATCAGGCAATCAGGCAATCAGGCAATCAGGCAATCAGGCAATCAGGCAATCAGGCAATCAGGCAATCAGGCAATCAGGCAATCAGGCAATCAGGCAATCAGGCAATCAGGCAATCAGGCAATCAGGCAATCAGGCAATCAGGCAATCAGGCAATCAGGCAATCAGGCAATCAGGCAATCAGGCAATCAGGCAATCAGGTTTTGTGTCTATCAGGCCTGCGAGCGCATCGGCGAGGTAATTGACCAGCATCAGGTGATCGCGAAACTTCAATGACTGGATCAGCTTGTCGAGCGGGAAGCCGTAGCTGAATGCTGCTACGGTATGATCAAGAGCCGGGGCCTGTTTCAGGCAATTCCCGCATACGTCGCCGGATAATGTGGGCAGCGCGCAGACGGGACAACGCGCCGAAGTCAGGCGCGGCAAATCGGCATCGCAGGCCGTGCAGCACGGGCCGTTCCTGCTGGGGGCGCCGCAAAGCACACAGGGCTGCGCGGGCAGCAGATGCTCAAATTTCACACTGATGTTTAATGGACGATGGGATAAAATAGACAAGTCGTTCCGATCCAGTGAAGTTTTGGGGCGTAGCTGTTTCCTGTCATTTTACTTGCTTGTTCATATTTCCATGCAAACCAAAACCGTCGAATTCGCCCGTCCTGTCCAATCCCCGGCCAAACCACGCTGGAGCGTTGCCGACGTCGAGGCCCTGTTCAAGCTGCCTTTCTCTGACCTGATGTTTCGCGCACAGCAAGTGCACCGAGAGCATTTCGACCCGAATGCGGTGCAGCTTTCCACCCTGCTGTCGATCAAGACCGGCGGCTGTGCCGAGGATTGCGGCTACTGTTCCCAGTCGTCCTACCACTCCGCAGGCGTGGAAAATACAAAAATGCTCGAAATCGATAAGGTATTGAAGGCCGCGAAGGCCGCAAAGCAGGCCGGTGCCGGGCGCTTCTGCATGGGCGCGGCGTGGCGCGAGCCGTCCGGCGAAGACATGCAGGCCGTGGTGGAAATGGTCAGGGAAGTGCGTGCGCTGGGCATGGAAACCTGCGCCACGCTGGGTATGCTGAATGACGAACAGACCGAACAGTTGCGGGACGCCGGGCTGGATTACTACAACCACAACCTGGATACGGCGCCAGAGTTCTACGGCAACATCATCAGCACGCGCGACTACCAGGATCGCCTCGACACGCTGGAACGGGTGCGCAACGCAGGCATGCATGTCTGCAGCGGCGGCATCATCGGCATGGGCGAGAACCTGACCCAGCGCGCCGGCCTGATCGCACAACTGGCCAACATGGATCCCTATCCGGAAAGCGTGCCGATCAACAATCTGGTCAAGGTGGAAGGTACGCCGCTGGCGGATACGGAAGACCTTGACCCGCTGGATTTCGTGCGCACCATCGCCGCCGCGCGCATCACCATGCCGCATGCCTTTGTCAGGCTTTCCGCCGGGCGCGGCGAGATGAGTGATGCGGTGCAGGCGCTGTGTTTCCTGGCCGGGGCCAACTCCATCTTTTACGGCGACCAGTTGCTGACGACCGGCAATCCCGAGGTGGAGCGCGACAGGGCGCTGATGGACAAGCTGGGGTTGTACCCGTTAGTCGAAAAGAACCATTAGCCACCGAGATCACAGAGTACACAGAGGAATGATAGGGCAGAGCGAAGATGTCTCTGTGGTCTCTGCGTACTCTGTGGCAAAAAATGCCTTTCACCGATCTGCAAAATGAGCTGGACGAACGCGTCGCGCAAGGCCTGTTGCGGCGGCGCAGCATGCTGTCCGGCCCGCAGTCCCCTCACATCGTCGTGGATGGCAAACCTTATCTTGCCTTCTGCAGCAACGATTACCTCGGACTTGCCTGTCATCCGCAACTGATCGCCGCGCTGCAGCAGGGTGCGCAGAAATGGGGTGTGGGCGCCGGGGCCGCACATTTGGTCAGCGGCCATTTCGCGCCGCATCATGAGCTGGAACAGCAACTTGCCGCATTCGTCGGCAAACCCGCAGCGCTTCTGTTTTCCACGGGATACACGGCGAACTTGGGCACTGTGCAGGCGCTGGTCGGCAAGGGCGATACGGTGTTCGCCGATAAGCTGAACCACGCCTCGCTTAACGACGCCATGCTTCTGTCGCGTGCCGAAACAAAACGCTACCGGCACGGCGATATGGCGCAATTGGCTCAACTGCTGGCGCAGACACACAGTGGGCGCAAACTCGTGATCACCGACGCGGTGTTCAGCATGGATGGAGACATCGCGCCGCTGCGCGAATTGCTGGCCTTGTGCGAGCAATATGATGCGTGGCTGTACGTGGACGACGCGCACGGCTTTGGTGTGCTGGGTGAACAGGGACGCGGCTCGCTGGCGCATTGCGGCCTCACGTCCGAACGCATCGTCTACATGGCGACGCTGGGCAAGGCCGCCGGGGTGTCCGGAGCCTTCGTCGCGGCAGAACCGGCGGTCATCGACACGCTCGTCAACCATGCCCACAGCTATGTCTACACCACGGCCACACCGCCCGCCCTGTCTGTGGCGCTGTCGCACAGTTTGCAATTGATCGCCCAGGGAGAGAGCGTGCGCGAGCACCTGCGGGTACTCATTGCGCGTCTGCGCGATGGACTCCCGGGCCTGCCCTGGCAACTCATGCCTTCGGACACCGCGATACAGCCGCTGCTGATTGGCGACAACCAGCAGGCCTTGACGTTGAGCGAGGGCCTGCGCGCGCGCGGCATCTGGGTTGCGGCGATCCGCCCGCCCACCGTGCCGCAGGGTACGGCGCGTCTGCGCATCACGCTATCGGCAGTGCATACCGCGGCAGATGTGGATCAACTCATTGGGGCATTGCATGAACTTGCATGTTGAGAGCTGCGGCAGCGGCGCGCCGCTGTTGCTGATCCATGGCTGGGGCATGCATGCAGGCGTGTGGGAAGACACGGCGCAAAGACTGGCCGCAGATTTCCGGGTGCATAGCGTCGATCTGCCGGGCTGCGGATACAGCGCGGCGGGGAAAATCACCACGCTCGACGCCATCGTTGACGGGCTGTCTGCCAGCTTCGACGAACCGCTCGCGGTGTGTGGCTGGTCGTTGGGAGGCCAGATCGCCTTGCGCTGGGCAGCGCGCGAACCTGACAAGGTGCGGCGCCTGGCCTTGGTGGCAAGCACGCCCTGCTTTGCCGGGCGTACGGACTGGCCCTGCGGCATGGCCGCCGGAACGCTGGCGCAGTTCGCCGCCGATCTGGAGCAGAATCATGCGGCGACCCTGCGTCGTTTCATCGCGCTGCAACTGCGCGGCAGCGAGAACGAGCGCGAATTGCTGGCGCATTTGCGCGAATGCCTGTTCAGCCGCGGCGAACCGGATTTGGCTGCCCTGCGTGCGGGCCTGGAGATACTGCGCGATACCGATCTGCGTGCGGAAGTGCCGGCGATCAGGCAGCCTGCGCTGGTGATTGCAGGCGAGCGCGACAAATTGACGCCGCCGCTAGCGTCGGCATGGCTGGCGCAGACCCTGCCCGCGGCACGCTTGGTCAATATCGCCGGCGCCGCGCATGCGCCTTTCCTGTCACACCCCGAACTGTTCGTGGAAGCATTAAAGGATTTCTTGAAAACGAAGGAGTACACAGAGTTTACAGGGATAGATGTGTACTGAAATGGTTTTCTCTGTGATCTCTGTGTACTCAGTGGCAAGAAATGGTTGGAACTATGAATGAATTTGAAATCGACAAGCGGCAGGTGCGGCGGGCGTTCAGCCGGGCAGCCCGGGATTACGACGCGGCTGCGGTGCTGCAGCGCGAGGTCTGCGGGCGCATGCTGGAGAAGCTGGATTACATCAAGCTGCAACCGCAGCGTGTGCTGGATGTCGGTAGCGGCACGGGTTGGGGCACGCGGCAATTGGGCGGGCGCTACCCGAAAGCGGATATCACCGCGGTCGATATCGCGATCGGCATGCTGCAGGTGGCGCGCGGTACCTCGGGCTGGTGGAGCAAACTGTTTGCGGCCAGGCGCGAGAATTACCTCTGTGCCGATGTCGAGGCCCTGCCTGTCGCCTCCGGCAGCGTCGGGATGGTGTGGTCGAACCTCGCGCTGCAATGGTGCAATGACCTGCCCGCGACCTTTGCCGATTTGCAGCGCGTGCTGCACGTGGATGGCTTGCTGATGTTTTCCAGTTTTGGCGTGGATACGCTGCAGGAATTGCGCATGGCATTTAACAACGTGGATGGCTACAACCACCTCAGCCGCTTTGCCGACATGCACGACATCGGCGACATGCTGGTGGCGGCAGGCTTTGCCGATCCCGTGATGGAGATGGAAAGAATCACGCTGACCTACAGCGACGTGCGCGCGGTGATGCAGGACCTCAAGAGCATAGGCGCGCACAATGCCACGGCCGGGCGCGCGCCGGGCATGATGGGCAAGGCGGCATGGGGGCGCGTCACGGACAATTACGAGAAATTGCGCCGCGACGGCACGTTGCCAGCCACTTTCGAGATCATCTACGGTCATGCGTGGAAGCCTGCGCCGAAGGCGACAACGGACGGGCGCGCCATCATCCGGACGGATTTCAGGCTATGAGCTATTTTGTCACCGGCACCGATACCGGCGTGGGCAAGACGCTGGTGAGCTGCGCGCTGCTGCATGCGTTTTCCGCGCAGGGCAGGCGCGTGTCCGGGTTCAAGCCCGTTGCGGCAGGTTGCGACGATGACGACCAAAATGACGATGCCAAACGCCTGCGCGCCGCAAGTACGGTGCAGGCCACGTACGGCCAGATCAATCCTTATTGCTTCCATCATCCCATTGCGCCGCATCTGGCCGCGCGGCATGCCGGAGTGAACATCGAATTCGCGCGCATCATGGCATCGTACCGGGAACTGGCGGGGCAGGCCGACGAGGTCATTGTGGAAGGCGCGGGGGGATTCTGCGTGCCGCTGAATGACCGGCAGAGCAGCGCGGACCTCGCCAGACAACTGCAGTTGCCAGTCATCCTGGTGGTGGGCATGCGCCTCGGTTGCCTGAATCATGCCTTGCTGACGCTGCACGCGATCGCCCATTACCAACTAGAATGTGCGGGCTGGGTGGCCAACGTGCTCGATGCGGACGGTGCGATGCCTCGTCGTGACGCTTGCGGGGCGGGCATGCCTGCATTGCAGGAGAACATCCAGGCGTTGTGCGAGCGCATCGCAGCGCCCCTGCTGGGTATCATTCCCCGCCAGTCGCAGCCTGATGCGCGCGCGGTGGCTGCGTATTTGCATCTGGAAATGCTGGAGAAGAAAGAAGCCGATGATTGAATTCAGTCTGGTCGCGGTTTTCCTGGTGGGGCTGCTCAGCGGCGTGCATTGCCTGGGCATGTGCGGCAGCATTGTCGGAATTTTCACCGCGCAGGTACCCGCCCATGCGGCGCGCTGGCCGTTTCACCTGGCCTACAGCAGCGGGCGCATCGCCAGCTATGTGGTCGCGGGGGCATTGGTCGGTGCAGTGGGGCAGGCCGGTTTGCTGATGCGTGACGCGGTTCCCGTGCAGCATTTGCTATTTGCCTTGTCGAGCCTGATGCTTGTGCTGCTGGGTCTGTATCTTGCCGGCGTCTCAGGCGCCGTACGGCAACTCGAACGCCTGGGCGGAACTCTGTGGAAACACCTGCAGCCGTGGACGGCGAAACTGTTGCCGGTGAACACGGTGCCGCGCGCACTGGGATTGGGTGTGCTGTGGGGCTGGCTGCCGTGCGGGCTGGTGTACAGCGTGTTGCTCACTGCGCTGGCAGGCGGAAATGCGCTACGCGGCGCACTCATCATGCTGGCGTTCGGTCTGGGCACACTGCCGAACCTGATGGCGATCGGGTTATTCTGGGAAAGCGTCAGAAGCTGGGTACAGTCGCCGCGCGTGCGGCTGTCCGCCGGGCTGCTGGTGGTGCTGTTCGGGGTGTATGGCCTGACCAAGGTCGGATACACATTTTATACAAACGGATGGAGCGGTAGCTGCCATGTCCCTGCGTAATCTGTTGCTGTTTTCATTGTTGTCCCTGCTCGCCGCGTGCGGCGAACAGACCCTGCCGTCCCCATTCCAGGCCAGTGACGTCAGCGCGAAGTATGCGCAAGCGGACTTTCACCTGAACGACGCCAGCGGCAAGCCGGTGAGCCTGGAAGATTTTCGCGGCAAGGTCGTGGTGCTGTTCTTCGGGTATACGCATTGTCCGCAGGTGTGCCCGACCGAACTAGCCGAGCTGGCACAGATGATGCGCACCCTGGGGAAAGATGCGGATAGGGTGCAGGTGCTGTTCATTACCCTCGACCCCGAACGCGACACGACGGACCTGCTGGCAAAATATCCGGTGGCGTTCTATCCGACCTTCAAGGGACTGTACGGCGACAGCGCCGCGACCGCACAGGCGGCGCAGGCCTTCGGCGTGACTTACGAAAAGCACACGAACAAGAACGGCGGATATGACCTGGATCATTCGGCGGGCACTTATTTCATCGCGCCCAGAGGCCGTCCCGTCCTGCTGTCACCCTTCTGGCAGCATTCCGATGCGTGGGTGCAGGACGTCAGGCTGTTGCTGGCATTCAAATGAGCTCGTTGCTTGACCTGCTGCGTTTCGAGCTGGACGAAAAGAATCTGCCGATACGCGCAGAACAGGTGCGCGCACGCATAGACAGTTATCCGCTGATGCTGGTGGCGGAAGTTGTGCTGGCGCCGATGCTGGTGATACTGATGTGGAACAGGGTGGCGCACGCCACGATGCAGGCTTGGCTGGCCGCGGTCTATGCCGTACACGCCATCGAGTACTATTTCTGGCATCGCCGCCGTGCGCTGACGCAAACCGTCCTGCAGAATCTCGACTGGGACCGCACGTTCAGGCGCTTGACTGTGCTGACCGCACTAGCATGGGGCAGTGCGGGCGTGCTGATGTTCGTGCCGGGCGATCTGGCCTATCAGGCCCTGCTGATCTGCGTGGTGATGGGCATGGCGGCGGGCGCTGCAACCAGCAACCCGTTCCATCCACCCTCGATGTTCATCTACTTGACCCTGATCATGCTGCCGCTGCTGGCACGGCTTGCGTGGGAGAACGACACCACGCACTGGATACTGCTGGGCATGTTGATCATGTTCTTCGCCTTCGTGCTCAAGTCTTCGCTGGAATTGATCCGCACTTTTGAGCAATCACAGCGGCGCAGGTTCGAAAACGAATTGCTGGTGGGCGCCCTGCTGGAAAGAAGACGCGAGGCAGAAGCGTCGCGCCAGGCGGCGGAACAGGCCAACCAGGCAAAATCGAAGTTCCTTGCCACCGCCAGCCATGACTTGCGCCAGCCCTTGCAGGCCTTGCGATTGTTCTCGGATGCTTTGCTCGATACTGCCGCGGAAAAGGAGACGATCCGCCTCGCCGAGCAGATCGGCAAATCGGTCAATGCCCTGGTCGACATGTTCGACGACCTGCTGGATGTCTCGCGCATGGACGCGGGCATCGTCGAGCCGCGCAGGCAGCATTTCATGCTGGGCTCGCTGTTCGACCGGATCTACGGCGATTTTGCGCCGCTGGCACAGGCCAAGGGCTTAAATTTTCTGTTGCCCGTCTGTGATGGCGGCGGGCATGGCCCGCAGGAGATGTGCAATGCAGTGGTTCACAGCGATCCTTTCCTGCTGGAGCGCATGCTGCGCAACCTCATTTCAAATGCGATACGTTATACCGATACCGGCGGCGTCATCCTGCGTTGTATCTGCCGGACCGGCTCGGTGCGCCTGGCTGTTGCCGATACCGGCGTCGGCATCCCGGTGGAGACTTTGCCGCATATCTTCGAGGAGTATTACCAGGCCGATAATCCGCATCGTGACCGGCGCAAGGGCCTGGGGCTGGGTTTGTCCATCGTGCGGCGCATCGAAAGTCTGCTCGCCTGCAAGGTGGAAGTCAGTTCGCAGCCCGGGGTCGGACGGTATTAAGCTTCGAGGTGCCGACAGGCGATATCGAGAATCTGGCGCAACCTTTCGTGATCAGCCATACGCAATATGACTTGAACGGCTGCGTGGTGGCGCTGGTGGAAGATGATCCGGATATCCGTGAAGTGACTGCTGACCTTCTGGAGCAATGGGGATGCAAGGTTAGGGCAGGAGAGTATGTCGAGGATGTCATGCGCAAGCTGGACATCGCCGGATTGAAACCCGATCTGCTGGTGTGTGATTTTCGCCTGCCTCACGGCATGACGGCCCTGCATGTCATCAGGATGATGCGCGGGCAATGGGGCAGTGAACTGCCCGCGGTCGTGCTGACCGGGGACACCGCCAGCACGACTCTGCAGCAGATACACGACAGCAAGGCAATTTTGCTGCACAAACCGATCGCTCCGATGCGTTTGCGGGCGATGATGCATTTCGCCCTGAACGGTGAAGCCCAGGGGCCATTGCGGGGAGTGGTATGATTGCGGGCGGAGATGGAGAGGAGTTTGTGCGTTCGTTTTTTTCCTCCTGCGGGGCGAGCAGCAACCGGCTTGGCCCGGGCTGTTTCGTCGACGCATTAGAGAGAGGGGCGTCTTGCAAGGACTGAAAAGATGTCGGGGGAGTTTATGAAGATCAGGGTGCTGATGGCGGATGACCACGCGTTGTTCCGCGACGGCATGCGCTATGTGCTGCAGCAGCTTGCCGACGAAGTCGAAATACTGGATTCTGGAAATTTTCAGGAGGCGCTGCAACTGATACACGACAACAGCGATGTCGACCTCGCGCTGCTCGACCTGAACATGCCGGGCAGCGAAGGCGTCCCCTCCATACAGTTCTTCGATTTGCGCTATCCGGGCATCCCCCGGGCGGTCGTATCCGGTTCCGATCATCGCGATGACATCGAGACCGTGATGGAGTCAGGTGCGATGGGGTTCATCTCCAAGATGTCGTCCAGCAAGATCATGTTGTCCGCGTTGCGCATGGTATTGGAAGGTGGCATCTATCTGCCGCCGCAGCTCCTGCAGCAAGCCGTCAACATTGTCGACCCGGGCGAAGCGCTGGTCAACAAGAGGTCTCAGCGCGCGGCCAGGTTCGGCCTCACCTCGCGCCAGCTCGAAGTGCTGACTTACCTCGCCTCGGGCCTGGCCAACAAGGAGATATCCAAAAGAATGAATCTGGCAGAAGGCACAGTCAAGATACACACCGCGGCGGTCTATCAGGCGCTTCACGTCAATTCGCGGCTGGAAGCGCAGCGCCGCGCGCCGCCTGGGATTCCTGCCCCCGGCTCCCAATGATTTCGAAGGCTACTGATGGCACTGCCTGAAAGCTCCCGTCCGCCCTTGCCGGAAAGATTGCTCGGCCTGTTGCGGGAATCGCGCTGGCTGCTGCTGGTGGCAGTGGCGCTTTACCTGATTCTCATCCTGTATGGTTATACCGGCGCAAACCCTCCCTGGTCGCATAGCGCGAGTGCGGCCTTCACCCGCAATCCCGGTGGCGTGCTCGGTGCCGGCTGGCGGATGTGCTGCTCTACCTGTTCGGTTTCTCCGCGTGGTGGTGGGTCACGCTGATGTTGCAACGCGTATGGGCCGGTTATCACCGAATCCGTGCGGATACCACGTATGACCGCGCGCCTGCGGGTTTCCCTGCTGGGTTTCCTGGTGTTGCTGTTTGCGAGCAGCGCGCTGGAAGACTTGCGCCTCTATACGTGGAAGGTTGCGTTGCCGGGTGCGCACGGCGGCATGTTTGGCGCAGTGATTGGCGGCGCGCTGTCGCACGTGTTGGGATTTACCGGTGCCACCCTGTTGCTGCTGGCGCTGATGGTAGCCGGCTTCAGTCTATATACCGGCCTGTCCTGGCTGCGTTTCGCCGACTGGCTGGGTGCGCTGCTCGAAGATACCTGGTTCCGGGTGCGGGATGTCTGGCAGACACGGCAGGACAAGCGCATTGGCGCGCAGGCGACGCAGGAACGCAGCGTGGTGGTGGAAGAAGAAAAGAAGCGCGTGGAAGAGCATCAGCCCATCCACATCGAAATGCCGGTCTACGACGTGCCGCGTTCGGCGCGCGTGCAAAAGGAAAAGCAGGTCTCCCTGTTCGCGGATTTGCCGGACTCGGACCTGCCGCCCTTGCATCTGCTGGACGAGGCGAAGCAGCAGATCGAAGTCGTTTCCGCCGAGACGCTGGAATTCACTTCGCGCCTCATCGAGCGCAAGCTCAAGGATTTCGGCGTGGAGGTCAAGGTGGTTGGCGCCTATCCCGGCCCTGTCATCACGCGTTACGAGATCGATCCTGCCGTCGGCGTGAAGGGCAGCCAGATCACCAATCTGGTGCGCGATCTGGCGCGTGCGCTGTCCGTGGTCAGCATCCGCGTGGTGGAGACCATTCCAGGCAAGAGTTACATGGCGCTGGAACTGCCCAATCCCAAACGGCAGATCGTGCACCTGTCCGAGATACTCGGCTCCCAGGTCTATGCCGAGATGCATTCGCCGCTGACCATGGCGATGGGCAAGGATATTTCCGGTAAGCCGGTGGTCGCCGACCTGGGCAAGATGCCGCACGTGCTGGTGGCCGGCACCACCGGCTCGGGCAAATCGGTGGCGATCAACGCCATGATCCTGAGCCTGCTGTACAAATCGACACCACAGCAGGTGCGCCTGCTGCTGGTCGATCCCAAGATGCTGGAGCTGTCGGTGTACGAAGGCATACCGCACCTTCTGGCCCCGGTCGTGACCGACATGCGCCAGGCCGCTTCCGCCCTCAACTGGGGCGTGCAGGAAATGGACAAGCGCTACAAGCTGATGTCGGCGCTAGGCGTGCGCAACATCGCGGGTTACAACCAGCAAGTGCGCGATGCCATCAAAGCCGGGAAGCCGCTGACCAATCCGTTCACCATCACGCCGGAAAATCCGGAAGCGCTGGAAGAATTGCCGTTCATCGTGATCTTCATCGACGAGCTTGCCGACCTGATGATGGTGGTGGGCAAGAAGGTGGAGGAACTGATCGCGCGCCTGGCGCAGAAAGCCCGCGCCGCCGGCATCCATCTGGTGCTGGCGACGCAACGGCCGTCGGTGGACGTCATCACCGGCCTGATCAAGGCCAACGTGCCGACGCGCGTCGCGTTCCAGGTGTCGAGCAAGATCGATTCGCGCACGATCCTGGACCAGATGGGCGCGGAAGCCTTGCTGGGCCAGGGCGATATGCTCTATCTGCCGCCCGGCAGCGGCTATCCGCAGCGCGTGCACGGCGCTTTTGTTTCCGACCAGGAAGTGCATCGCGTTGCCGAACATCTCAAGGCGCAGGGCCAGCCGAACTACGTCGAGGGCGTGCTGACTTCGCTGGATGAAGCTGCAGAAGGCGAATACGATGGCGGTGGCGGTGGCGGAGATGCCGAAGCAGATGCGCTGTACGACCAGGCGGTGGAAATCGTGCTGAAGACGCGTCGTCCATCCATCTCGCTGGTGCAGCGCCATTTGCGCATTGGCTATAACCGCGCGGCGCGCCTGATCGAAGCGATGGAAAAAGCCGGACTGGTTTCGCCCATGCAAAGCAACGGCAATCGTGAAGTGCTCGCCCCCTCAAGACAGGAATAAACATGCTGAAAAAATTATATGTAGCCGCACTCCTCTTTGTTGCATTTGACGCGCACGCAAGCGCCATCGGGAGGCTGCATGCCTTTGTCGCCTCCACGCACTCCGCCCAGGCCAATTTCACGCAGGACGTGGAAGACAAGATCGGCAAGCGCATCCAGAGCGCTTCCGGCACCATGCAGTTTCAACGCCCGGGCAGGTTCCGCTGGGTCTACCAGAAGCCTTATGAACAGATTATCGTCGGTGATGGCAGGAAATTCTGGATGTACGACATAGACCTGAACCAGGTCACGGTGAAGAAACTGGACGCGGCACTGGGCAGCAGTCCTGCAGCGCTGCTTTCAGGCAGCAACGAAATAGAGCGCGATTTTGTGCTGAAAGACATTGACGATCGCGATGGCCTGGAATGGCTGCAAGCCATCCCCAAATCGAGCGAGACCAATTTCCGGAAAATACTCATGGCGTTCAACGCGCAATCGGAATTGGTGGTGATGGAGCTGTACGATCCCTTTGGCCATCACACTGTTCTGCGCTTATCGAACTTGAAAAACAATCCGTCCTTCGGCCCGCAGGAATTCAGGTTCGTGCCGCCCAAGGGAGTAGATGTGCTGGGTGAGTGAGCAACGGTTCTCAGCGCATTCGCAGGATAAACCCCTGACGCCATGAACGCGGACCTCTTCGCCCCCAACCAGCCCGCTGCACCTCTGGCCGAGCGGCTGCGCCCCGCACACATCGACGAGGTCATCGGCCAGTCTCATTTATTGGGTGCGGGCAAACCGCTGCGGCTGGCGTTCCAGTCAGGCAAGCTGCATTCCATGATCCTGTGGGGGCCGCCGGGCGTGGGCAAGACCACGCTGGCGCGCCTGATGGCCTCCGCCTTCGATGCCGAGTTCGTGCCGCTGTCGGCCGTGCTGTCGGGCGTGAAGGATATCCGCGAGGCCATTGCGCATGCGGAACAGACGCTGCAGCAGAACGGCCGCCACACCATCCTGTTCGTGGACGAAGTGCACCGCTTCAACAAGTCGCAGCAGGATGCCTTCCTGCCCTATGTGGAGCAGGGCCTGGTCACGTTCATCGGCGCGACCACCGAAAATCCCTCGTTCGAACTGAACAACGCGCTGTTGTCGCGGGCGCAGGTTTACGTGCTGCAGTCCTTGTCCGAGGCCGAGATGGGACTATTGCTGTCGCGCGTGCAGCAGGTTGCCCTGCAAGGGCTGGAGTTCGATGAGGCGGCGAAGGAACGCATCATCGGTTACGCGGATGGCGACGCCCGCCGCCTGCTCAACGTGCTGGAACAGTTGCAGACAGCCGCCCTCGCGGCGGGACTGAAGCATGTCGATGTTGCCTTCCTCGACAACACGCTGGCGCAGAAGTTGCGCCGTTTCGACAAGGGCGGCGAAGCGTTCTACGACCAGATTTCGGCGTTGCACAAATCCGTGCGCGGCTCCAATCCAGACGCTGCGCTGTACTGGCTGGTGCGCATGCTGGACGGCGGCGCCGACCCGCGCTACCTGGCCAGGCGCATCGTGCGCATGGCGTGGGAAGACATCGGCCTAGCCGACCCGCGCGCAATCCAGTTGTGCAACGATGCTGCCGCCACCTATGAACGGCTCGGCTCGCCCGAAGGCGAACTGGCGCTGGCGCAGGCGGTGCTGTACCTTGCCGTCGCGGCCAAGTCGAATGCCGGATACGTCGCGTATAATGCCGCCCGCGCCTTCGTCGGCGAGGACGGTTCGCGCGAAGTGCCGCTGCACTTGCGCAACGCGCCGACCAGATTGATGAAGCAACTGGATTACGGCAAGGATTACCGCTACGCACACGAAGAAGCAGAGGGTTATGCGGCGGGCGAGAATTATTTCCCCGACGACATGCCGGAAGTGAGTTTCTATCAGCCTGCCGGGCGCGGGCTGGAAGCGAAGATCGCGGAGAAGCTGGCGCACCTGCGCGAACTGGATGCGGTTGCAACGCGGCAGCGCGTTGCGTCCGGGGCGGGAACAGCCGCTGGCACCGTGCACCCGCAATCGACAAGTTCCGTCAGTAAGGAGTCGCGGGGTGAGGCAAAAAGCAAAAATTAGCCACAGAGAACACAGAGAATGCCGTGGCAGATCAACTAACTGAAAAGATAATTGCGGCGGCAATTGAAGTCCACAAAACGCTGGGTTCCGGGTTACTGGAGTCTATTTAAGTAGAAGCGCTGTGTATTGAGTTGGGGTTGATGGGGTTGCGTTTTCCGCGGCAGTTGGCAGTTGATGTGTTGTACAAAGGCCACGCAATTCAAGGGCAACGCCTCGATTTGCTGGTCGCAGACGAGGTCGTCGTGGAAATAAAGTCTTCGCGAGCGTTGCCTGAAGTAGCGACTGCACAATTGCTCTCATATCTGAAAGCAACGGGTTTAAAAAGAGGGCTATTACTGAATTTTGGAGAAAAGCAAATGATCAGTGGAGTGAAGCGAATTTCTCTGTGATCTCTGTGTTCTCTGTGGCTAAATTGTTTTTGAATTTGAGGTTCTCATGTTAGACATACAAGCATTACGCAACGACCTAGCTGGTGTGGCCAACCGCTTGGCGACACGCGGGTACACGCTGGACACCGCGAAATTCGAGCAACTGGAAGCTGAGCGCAAGACGATCCAGACCCGCACGCAGGAGTTGCAGGCCAGGCGCAATGCGTTGTCCAAACAGATCGGCCAGGCCAAGGTCAAAGGCGATGACGTCACGGCGATCATGGCCGATGTAGGCGCGCTCGGCGAAGAATTGAAGCAGCTCGAAGCCAAGCTGCCGCAACTACTGCAAGAGATGGACGCTTTCCTCGCGGTCATCCCCAACACGCCGCATGCGACCGTGCCGCTCGGCAAGTCGGAAGCGGATAACGTCGAGGTGCGCAAGGTAGGCGATATTCCAAAGTTCGCGTTCGAGGTGAAGGATCATGTCAGCATCGGCGAAGGCTTGGGTGGACTGGATTTCGAGACCGCCACCAAGATTGCGGGTGCGCGCTTCTCGTTGCTGAAGGGCCAGCTTGCACGGCTTCATCGCGCGCTTGCGCAATTCATGCTGGATACGCACACCGAGAAGCACGGTTATACCGAGACCTATGTTCCCTACATGGTGAATGCCGACTCGATGCGCGGTACCGGGCAGTTGCCGAAGTTCGAGGAGGACCTGTTCCGCATTCCTCGCGTGGCGGGTGACGATGGGGTGGAAAAAAATTTCTATCTGATCCCCACCGCCGAAGTCCCGGTGACCAACATGGTGCGCGACGAGATCGTTCCGCTGGAAAAACTGCCGATGAAGTTCGTGGCGCATACGCCGTGCTTCCGCAGCGAGGCTGGCTCCTACGGACGCGACACGCGCGGCATGATACGCCAGCACCAGTTCGACAAGGTGGAGCTGGTGCAGATCGCGCATCCCGAGCAATCCTATGCGCTGCTGGAAGGCTTGCTCGGCCACGCGGAAACCATCCTCAAGCAACTTGGCCTGCCGTATCGTGTAGTCAAGCTGTGTACCGGCGACATGGGCTTTTCGTCGGCGACCACTTATGACATCGAGGTATGGCTGCCCGCGCAGAATACCTACCGCGAGATATCGTCCTGCTCCAATTTCGAGGCTTTCCAGGCGCGTCGCATGCAGGCCAGGTTCCGCAATGCCCAGGGCAAGCCGGAACTGGTGCATACCCTCAACGGCTCCGGCCTGGCCGTGGGCCGCACGCTGGTCGCCGTTCTCGAAAATTATCAGCAGGCGGACGGCAGCGTGAAGGTGCCCGAGGTATTGCGCCCCTACATGGGCGGACTGGCTTCCATCAACGCGATCTGACGCAACCCGGATCGGCGGTTCAATTCACACACCCTGCCTGGCGGACCGGAGTAAATCGTCGCGAATCATGGCCTGCGCATTTGTTCAGGCACATGCGAGATCGGAAGGCAAACATGAGCAAGCAGACAGCAGTCATCACCGGCGCTTCCAGCGGTATCGGCCTGGAGCTGGCACGCTTGTTTGCGGCGGACGGCTACGATCTTGTCCTGACCGCGCGCCGGGTGGAGCGACTGAAGCAACTCGCAGATGAACTCGGCAAGGCGCACAACACTACGGTGCATATTCTCCGGATGGATCTGGCACAACCTCACGCAGGCAATGCATTGTGGCAGGCAATCAGCGCATGTACCCCGAATATCGACGTGCTGGTCAACAACGCGGGCATCGGCGATGCGTGCAGTTTTGCCGGGGAAGAGCCCGAAGTCATCGAGCGCATGATTCATCTCAATATCTACGCACTGACCTCGCTTACGCGCCACGCCTTGCCGCAAATGATCGCGCGCGGGCATGGCAAGATACTCAACGTCGCCTCGTTGGCGAGCTTCCAGCCTGGCGGGCCCGGCATGTCGGTGTATTACGCGACCAAAAGCTATGTGCTGTCATTTTCGCGGGGCATACGGTGCGAACTGCGCGGGAGCGGAGTAAGCATCACCGCCCTGTGTCCCGGAGCGACGCGTACCGAATTCGAGGAAACCGCCGGGGCGCAGCACACACTCCTGTTCCACTGGGCGAAGCCGATGGAAGCGAGCGCCGTCGCGCGAGCCGGTTACCGGGCGCTGCAAAGCGGGCGCGGGGAAGTGGTGCCGGGATGGTTGAACAAATTCCTGGCGATCAGTTCGGGTCTGCTACCGATGGCTATCGTTTTGGGGATTAACCGTTTTTTGCTGTCCGGACGACGGTAGCGTCAATTGATGAGGCTGCCCACGAAACTGTTTTTCAGCGTAGAAGGCAACCGGTAGAGATTTTCCTGCGTATCCAGGCGTTTCAGCATGTCGTCGTACAGGCGCACGGTCTCGACCAGGATCACCGCCTCGCCACCGCGCGCTTTGCCGTGCTTGGCACTGTTGTAGTAGGAAGGGCGCGACAGCAAAGGCATCATGCGTTTTACGTCGGCCCATACGTCCGGATTCAATCCAGACTGGCTCGCCAGGATGCGCGCATCCTCCAGATGCCCCATACCCTGATTGTATGCTGCCAGCGCCATCCACAGCCTGTCATCCTCGTTGATGCGCAGTGGCAATTGTTCCTTGAGCAACTGCAGGTAACGCGCTCCGGCGACGATGCTGGCACGTGCGTCGAGGCGGTTCTCGACATTCATGCGGTCGGCGGTCTCGTCGGTCAGCATCATCATGCCGCGTACATTGGTGTATGAGGTGGCATTCGGATTCCAGTGCGATTCCTGGTATGAAAGCGCGGCCAGCACCTGCCATTCGATGCCGGTGAGGTCGGCGGCATCCTGGAACCAGCGCTTGTAATGCGGCAGCAGGGTACGCGTCTGGGCGATGAAGGTTTCCGCATCCACTGCGCCGAGGCGGTCATTGTGGCCGTAGTAACGGTCGATCAACTGGCGCAAGGTTCCGTCCTGCTTGATGCGGGCGAAGAATTGTTGTGCTTCGTCAAACAGCTTCGGATCGCCATCGCTGGCGAAGGCCCAGGACATTTCGGAGGGTGAATCGATATCCAGTGCAACGCCCAGTTCGGGATAGTAATTTCGTGCCGTGGCAAGTTGTTCTTCGTTTGCGACCGTGCAGTCGATCTTGCCGTCGGCGACTTCTTCCAGCAGCTCGGGAGGCGAAGTGTTGCGCTGCGATCTCCAGCCCAGCTTGTCATGGTCGTGACGTACGTCGCGCAACGCGGCTTCCTGCGGTGAACCGGCGGCAACCGCTAGTTCGCGGCCATCGAGATCATCCAGGTCGTCCGGCGTCGCACCGTGGCAGATCAGCAGTTCTTCCAGCGATTGATACGACTTGCCGAAGCGCACCGCGAAGTCGCTCGTGTTGCGGACGCCGGTCGCCAGATGGGCCTTGTTGGCGATCAGGGCTGGCAACGCCTGGTCGACGGGCAAGGGAATGACCTTCAGTTTCACCTGCAACTGCTGGGCAAACCGTTCGGCGAGTTCCGTTTCGAAGGCGTTTTCCGTCTCCATTTCGGCAGGCGGCACGATGACCACCAGTACTCCCTGATGCCAGTCCGGCAGGGGGTTGACGGCGGTGGTCTTGATCCAGAGCCAGGCGCACAGCGCAAGGGCGACCGCAAATTGTAGGGGGAACAGGCTGCGCATGGCGAACATTCTGCCCGAAAATCAAATGTTGCTGGTAAAATGCGCGCCCTTGCGGCAACGGCCAAGTTTGGCGTGCGTCGCTGGGCACTATCCGGAGAGGTGGCAGAGTGGTCGAATGTACCTGACTCGAAATCAGGCGTAGGTGTGAGCCTACCGAGGGTTCGAATCCCTCCCTCTCCGCCAGTATAACTTATTGAATTTAAACTATTATTCAATATCTCGCAAAGGCCCGCACCATGCGGGCCTTTGTCATTCGCGCATTCTCTACGGTACGGATATCTGCCAGTAGAAGGCATTATTTTCTCCCCTGCGAAACTCGGGACGTACCAATGCCACGTGCAATGCCCGCTAAAAATCACACTTTCTTCTTGCTTGAATTATCTTTGGAAGGGAAGCCCGATATGCTCATTAAATAATTCTCGCCAAGCAGCTTGCTTTCGGCATGCATAAATTCCAGAAAGGCCTGCGCAACGACCGATAAACTCTTGGACTTGTGATAAGCTAGGTACCAGTAGCGACGCAATGGGAATCCTTTCACATCGAGTAAGGCCAATTCATTAATACTGCGCTCAAGTGCCAGGGTGTGCGCAGACAATACAGCAATCCCCAGCCCGCCTGCCACTGCCTGTTTGATAGCTTCATTGCTGCCCAATTCCATTCTCACCTTAAGTTTGATACCGTGTTCGCCAAAAAACTTCTCGGTGGCGAGGCGTGTACCGGAGCCCCGTTCGCGCAACACGAATGGTTCACTGGCCAGACGATTCAGGGGGATATTTTTTTTCCCGGCCAGGGGGTGAGTGGCTGCTGCCAGCACTACCATCGGATTTTCCAGGAACGGCTCTGAAACCATGTCGACTTGCTCTGGCGGTTGCCCCAGAACGTAAAGGTCGTCCATATTATCTGCTATGCGCTGCAATATCCTTTCGCGATTGGTCACCTCGAGGGATACATCAATACCCGGATATCGCTGGCAGAACAGACCTATCAGGCGCGGCACAAAATATTTGGCGGTGGTGATCACGGACAGACGCAGCTTTCCGGCTTTCACTCCTTTCGCATCAGACACCAGCATCTCGAATCGATCTAGGCCTTCGAAAATTTCGTCGCAAACTTTCAAAAGCTCCTGCCCTATGTCTGTCAGGTATATTTTCTTCCCCACCTGCTCCAGCAGTGGCTGTCCAATCAGATCCGTCAGTTGCTTGAGTTGAATGGAAACGGTGGGCTGCGTAGTAAAAAGCTCCTCGGCTGCACGGGTATAACTCAGGTTGCGCGCTACCGCCTCAAATACTTTCAACTGGCGTAGCGTGGCGTTTTTGATCATGAACATTCCCAGAATTAATCATAGACTATGGTCTATGGTATCTATCAATAAATACAATTATTATAAATCATTAGTTCCGACTATATTCCTCAAACGCTCAACTGAGCCACAGGTTTTTCATTTCGAAAAACATTTGTTTAACTATAAAACAAAGGAGCTTGCAATGGCAGTCAAGACTTACAACGCCGGTGTAAAGGAATACCGGCAAACTTACTGGACGCCGGAATACACCCCGCTGGATACCGACCTCCTCGCCTGTTTCAAGATCACCCCTCAGCCCGGTGTAGATCGTGAAGAAGTGGCTGCTGCTGTTGCTGCCGAATCGTCAACCGGTACCTGGACCACCGTGTGGACCGACCTGCTGACCGACCTGGATTACTACAAAGGTCGCGCCTACAAGATCGAAGACGTGCCCGGTGATGACACCTGTTTCTACGCATTCGTGGCGTACCCGATCGACCTGTTTGAAGAAGGTTCTGTGGTTAACGTGCTAACCTCGCTGGTGGGTAACGTGTTCGGCTTCAAGGCGCTGCGTGCTTTGCGTCTGGAAGACGTGCGCTTCCCGATCGCTTACGTGAAGACTTGCGGTGGCCCACCACAGGGTATCCAGGTTGAGCGTGACAAGATGAACAAATATGGCCGTCCAATGCTGGGCTGCACGATCAAGCCGAAACTCGGTCTGTCTGCGAAGAACTATGGTCGTGCTGTTTACGAGTGCCTGCGCGGTGGCCTGGACTTTACCAAAGACGACGAGAACGTCAACAGCCAGCCGTTCATGCGTTGGCGCGATCGTTTCGAGTTTGTGCACGAAGCCACGCTGAAAGCACAGCGCGAGACTGGCGAGCGCAAGGGCCATTACCTGAACGTTACTGCACCTACTCCTGAAGAAATGTACAAGCGTGCCGAGTTCGCCAAGGAAATCGGCGCTCCAATCATTATGCATGACTACCTGACTGGCGGTTTGACAGCCAATACAGGCTTGGCGAACTGGTGCCGCAACAACGGCATGTTGCTGCACATTCACCGCGCTATGCACGCTGTGCTCGACCGCAACCCTCACCACGGTATCCACTTCCGTGTGTTGACCAAGGTGCTGCGTCTGTCCGGTGGCGACCACTTGCACTCCGGTACCGTGGTGGGCAAGCTGGAAGGCGACCGCGCCGCAACACTGGGCTGGATTGACATCATGCGCGACGAGTTCATCAAGGAAGACCGTTCACGCGGCATCTTCTTCGATCAGGACTGGGGTTCGATGCCCGGCGTGATGCCGGTCGCATCCGGCGGTATCCATGTATGGCACATGCCCGCACTGGTGAACATCTTCGGCGATGACTCCGTGTTGCAATTCGGTGGTGGTACCTTGGGTCACCCATGGGGTAACGCAGCCGGCGCCGCAGCGAATCGCGTCGCACTGGAAGCCTGTGTGGCAGCCCGCAATCAGGGCGTGGCCGTCGAGAAGGAAGGCAAGTCCGTCCTGACTGAAGCCGCGAAGTCCAGCCCGGAACTGAAGATCGCCATGGAAACATGGAAAGAGATCAAGTTCGAGTTCGACACCGTCGACAAACTGGACGTGGCACACAAGTAACGGTTTTGGAGGGCGGAACAGGGGCCCAGAGGCGGAAGCCTTGGGGATGTGACCCCGGATGCAAACCTGCGATGGAACATATTTATAACTTTAAAGGATGGAATCATGAGCGAAGTAATGGACTACAAATCACGGGTATCTGACCCGGCCAGCCGCAAGTTCGAGACTTTTTCCTACTTGCCAGCGATGACCGGCGACCAGATCAAAAAGCAGGTGGAGTACCTGGTTTCCAAAGGCTGGAACCCGGCAATCGAGCATACCGAACCGGAACACCTGATGGACTCCTACTGGTACATGTGGAAGTTGCCGATGTTCGGCGAAACGGATGTGGCCAAGGTACTGGCCGAAGCGGAAGCCTGCCACAAAGCTAACCCGAATAATCATGTGCGTCTGATCGGTTACAACAACTTCAACCAGTCGCAAGGTGCTGCGATGGTGATTTTCCGCGGCAAGACCGTTTGATGTTGTGTCACTCCCGTCGCTTCCTCTCCCCCTTGGCGGCGGGGGGGGTTAACACCACACCTACCCGATGTCCCATGCAAGGACGCAAGCGGCTAATGACAGCCTGTTGATTTGAAACGGCCGTTTGCGTCCCTGTATTGACCAATAGTAAGGAGGCAATAATGAGCGACATCATCCAGCAGTACCGTATCGAAAGCGAACCCTATTACCATCCCGTCTCGGATGAGGTGGAACTGTATGAAGCCACCTACGGCGTGCGCATGCCAATGATGTTGAAAGGCCCGACAGGCTGCGGCAAATCGCGTTTCGTCGAGCACATGGCCTGGAAGCTGGGCAAGCCGCTGATTACCGTAGCCTGCAACGAAGACATGACGGCTTCCGATCTGGTCGGACGCTTCCTGCTCGATGCCAATGGCACCCGCTGGCAGGATGGTCCGCTCGCCATCGCCGCCCGCTACGGCGCAATCTGCTACCTGGATGAAGTCGTGGAAGCGCGCCAGGATACTACTGTGGTGATCCACCCGCTGACTGACAACCGCCGCGTGCTGCCGCTGGAAAAAAAAGGAGAACTGGTCAGGGCCCACCCGGACTTCCAGCTGGTGATCTCCTACAACCCCGGTTATCAAAGCCTGATGAAGGATCTCAAGCAATCCACCAAGCAGCGTTTCGGTGCACTCGACTTCGACTATCCCGAGCGTGGCATTGAGACCGAGATCGTGGAACACGAAACCGGCGTCGATACGGAAATGGCCGACAAGCTGGTCTCCATAGCGGAACGCGCGCGTAACCTCAAGGGGCACGGCCTGGATGAGGGCATCTCGACGCGCATGCTGATCTACGCGGGTAGCCTGATCGCCACCGGTGTCGATCCGGTCAAGGCTTGTCGCGTGGCGCTGGTGCGCCCGATCACCGACGATCCCGACATGCGCGATGCGCTCGACGCCGCAGTGACCACGTTCTTTTGATACGCGAAGCGAACCTGCATCCTCCATGAACATATGTGAGTGACCATGGCTATCAATCTCGAAGACTGTCAGGAACTGCTCGAATCGCTTTCCCCGGAATTGCAGGAAAGCCTGCGCTCCGCATGGCTTGAAGCAACCAAGGTCTTTAGTGCACGCGGTCTCGACAACTACCTAAAGGGAGCTGCCGCACTGAAGAGTCTGGGCAAAGGCGATAAACTTGTCGCTACCTGGATTGATCACGCGCCGCTGGTTGCCAAGGAGATCGGCGAAGATCCGATCCCCGACCTGGTGCAGACCGCGCTAGAACTGGCCTCGAAGACCTCGGGATCGGTGATAGAACTGGTGCTCAGCACCGCACCCACGGCGGCCGACAGGCTTGGCGACGAACATCTGTTTCGTTCCTACCTAAAATTCCTCGCGCAATTGCTCGCGCAGGCGCCGCGAGGTGTGCGTCCCATGCTGGAAAACCTGGAGATACTGTTCAGCCAGTTGACGCTGGGGGGCCTGCGCCGCTGGGCGCTGTGGGGGGCGCACGCGCACCGTACCAACTATCCCGAGCAAACCAGTTACTTCAGCCTGCAATCAAAAGAATCGCAGGCAATGTTGCAGAAAGAACGCAAGGGTACACTATTCATCGATGTGCAGCGCCGCATCAACATGTACTTGCGCGCTTTGTGGGCACGAGATTTTTTCATGAAGCCGACCTCGGGCGACTTTGAGACGCGCGAAGGATACCGTCCATATGTGGAGGGCTACTTCATTCATTTGCCCGATGCCTACGACGACTTTTCCCTGAACGACATTAAGGTCAGCGGACTGGAAATGTACCGCGCTGCCGCAGCGCATAGCGCCGCACACATTGCCTACACCCGCGACCCAATCTCGGCCGAAGCGCTCAATCCATGGCAGATGGCAGTGATCAGCGTGATCGAGGATGCGCGTGTCGAAACACTGTCCGTGCGCAAGTTCCCCGGCCTGAAAAAACTCTGGGTGCAATTGCACACTATTGAGGCGAACCAAGGGAACACGGCGGGTGATTACTTAAACCGCTTGGCGCGCGCGCTTCTCGACGATTGCTATCAGGACAACGACCCGTGGATCACTCAGGGGCGGGTGCTGTTCAAGCAGGCGGCGGAGAAACTCGAGATTAACCAGGTGTCGTGGGACATCGGCGTGCATCTGGCACATGAATTTATGGCCAAGCGCATCGCCTTCAATCCGCGCACCGACACCCTTACCGCGCTTTATCGCGACGACAACCGCTACTTTTGGGAATTCGAGGAATTCGATTTCGATCAGGCCATCGCTGCCGGATACGATACCGCCACGCAGGTGCGCAAGCACGTCAGCCTGATGGAGTTCGCCAACGAGATCGATGTTGAAGCCGCAGGCGACGATGCCGAAGAAATTTGGGTGCTGGGTAGCGAACTGTTTCCCTATGAGAATATCGGCGATGAAAGCAACGGTAAGTCATTCAACGAACTGGAAGGCAAAGAGCCGATGTCGGAGCCATTTCATTATTCGGAGTGGGATTACCAGATCCAGCTCGAGCGCCCGGCCTGGGCAACCGTGCTGGAGAAGCGTGCCAAGTCCGGTGAGTTGCAGGTCATCGACGACGTTGCCGCGCAGCACAAGCGCACCATCGGCCGCCTAAAAGTTTTGCTCGATGCACTGCAGCCGCAGGGCGTGACGCGTATCCGCAAACTGGAAGACGGTGACGAGGTGGACATCAATGCCGCTGTCAGCGCGATGATGGATATCCGCATGGTGCAGCAGCCCGACCCGCGAATCATGATGCGCTCGGTACGCAAAGTCCGCGACATTTCGGTGATGGTATTACTCGATCTGTCGGAATCCACCAACGAAAAAGTCAGCGGGCAGGAGTACAGCGTGCTGGAGTTGCAACGCCAAGCCACCGTACTGCTGGCAGATGCCATCAACAGGATAGGCGATCCCTTCGCGATCCACGGCTTCTGCTCGGACGGGCGGCACAATGTCGAATATTTTCGCTACAAGGATTTCGACCAGCCCTACAACGATGTACCGAAATCCAGGCTGGCAGGCATGAGCGGCCAACACTCCACTCGCATGGGCGCGGCCATCCGCCATGCTGGACACTACCTGAAATTGCAGAAGACATCGAAGAAGCTGTTGCTAGTGATCACCGATGGCGAACCGGCAGATATCGACGTACGCGACCCGCAGTATCTGCGTTACGATACCAAGAAGGCCGTTGAGGAAATGGCGCGCTCCGGCGTGACCGCCTTCTGTATGACACTAGATCCGCGTGCCGATCAATACGTCTCGCGCATCTTCGGGGCAAAGAACTACATGGTCGTTGATCATGTGGAACGGTTGCCGGAGAAACTCCCTTTACTTTACGCAGGACTCACACGATGACTCAACAAACATATGCAGGTGTCGACCAGGACACCAACGGCGGGTTGACCCACCTCGGGCGAATCGTGCGCGACGCCTGGGTATTCGGCATTCTGCCGGAAACGGAAACCTGCACGGGCTGGGATTCCGCGCGCATGCAGAACTTATACGAGAAGGTGTATGCCGCATGGGAACCCTACGCATACCTGCCCAGCCGGTTGCCGGATGAGTTGCGCGAAAAACATAGCATACTCTATGCGCGGGCCATTACGACAGCGCGAGAAGAAGGATGGGATGCGGAATTGGGCGAGGACGAATAAACGCGCTTTGATCAGGTACACGCAGATGCCGGGAACTCGAGCACGCGGCCCGGACCATCAATGCGTCCTTTGGCGGCAAGCTCGTTCAAGGCTTTGGGAAATTCGCCCTGCAACCGAACCATCAAGTCTCTTGCCGTAGCCTGGTAATAAACCGCTTCATAGGCGACCGGCTTGGATAATGAGGTGCGTTCCTGCGGACGAAAATGCTGCCACGCGATGTCGATCCAGCATTTGCGCTCGCCGTCGAGGAAAACAAATTCCTCGGCATCCAGAATCGCGAGGTATTGCATCGAACGGATAGGGACAAACAGGCAACCGGATGGGCTGCGGGCAAGCAGGGTGTGAGCCACATTGTAGGTGGTAGCAGGCAGTGAACGTGGCTCACGGGCTATTTCCGGGTCTCTGTAGCAGGTGATTTCCATATATTCATTTTACAGAATGGAAGACATGACTAAGGCATTATTTGAATCCAGTATCGCCAGTTTGCCATTACTGAATCGCGGCAAAGTGCGCGATATTTATGGAGTAGACGATCAGCATCTGCTGATCGTTACCACCGACCGTTTGTCCGCATTCGATGTTGTCCTGCCTACGCCCATCCCCGGCAAGGGCGAAGTATTGACCGCCATATCCAACTTCTGGTTCGGGCGGCTGAAAGATATTATTCCCAACCATCTCACCGGCATTGCCCCGGAATCCGTAGTCGCCGAAAATGAACGGGATCAGGTCGCCGGTCGCGCCATCGTAGTGAAGAAACTCAGGCCGCTGCCGATCGAGGCTATCGTGCGCGGCTATCTGGTCGGCTCTGGTTGGAAGGAATACCGCAAGAGCCACAGTGTATGCGGCATCCTGCTGCCGGATGGTTTGCGTGAAGCCGACAAACTGCCCGAGCCGCTATTCACGCCCTCCACTAAAGCCGAGGCGGGTGCCCACGACGAGAACATCAGTTACAAACAGGCCGAACATCTGCTTGGAGAAAAGTTGGCCGCACAAGTGCGCGACGTGTGTATTGCTCTGTATCAGGAAGCTGCAGCCTATGCTGCAACTAAGGGCATCATCATTGCCGACACCAAATTTGAATTCGGCCTGGATGAATTAGGCAGGCTGTTTCTGATCGACGAAGCGCTGACCCCGGATTCATCGCGTTTCTGGCCTGTCGATCTGTATCAACCGGGCGCTAACCCGCCCAGCTTCGACAAACAATATGTGCGTGACTGGCTGGAAGCGAGCGGGTGGAACAAGCAAGCTCCCGGCCCTGAATTTCCGCCGCAAGTGGCTGCACGTACCGGCGAAAAATACCGTGAAGCATTGAAACGACTGACTGAAAGTCATATCGAGAAACTTGTCGACGGATTCAAACAGTTCCGCAGTCAGAATTATGAGAGGAATCGCGCTTTGTTTACTCGCCTCATGACACAAGGCCAAACTCCCAGGACCATCGTGGTGGGATGCTGCGACTCCAGGGTGGATCCCGCCATCGTGACCAACTGCAATCCCGGCGATTTGTTCATCATCCGCAATGTGGCCAACCTGGTGCCGCCATACGAAATCAGCGGCAACCATCATGGCACCAGCGCTGCGCTGGAATTCGGGGTGTGCAATCTGAATGTGGAAAATATCATCGTGCTGGGACACGCCCAATGCGGCGGCATTCGTGCATTGATGAACTGGATGCCGGACGCCGAGCCTCAGGATGGGTTTATTTCCGGCTGGATGAAGATAGCCCACAATGCCCGCAATCGCGTACTGTCCAGAATGCAGGGAGAACCTTTCGAAACCCAAACGCGGACGTGTGAACTGGAGGCCATCAAGGTGTCTCTGGACAACTTGCTGACATTCCCGTGGATATTGGAACGGGTCGCGCAAAAGCAACTGGCGCTTCATGGCTGGTATTTTGATATAGAACATGGCGAATTGTTGCGCTACATCCCTGACAGCAACCGGTTTGAAGTATGGGCCTGATTCACTGGAGCCGCAGAACAACGTCACATTTTTCAGGAGAAATTCATGAAGCAAGCAACCGATAGCAAGACATTAGTAGGCATTCTCACCGGAAGCCCCAATGATCTGCCCACAGTGGTCAAGGTGCGCGATACCCTTACCGAACTGGGCATCACCAGCGAAATTGTGGTGGCCTCGGCTCATCGTACCCCGGACAAGGTACTGGCCTATCTCGACCGCGCGCATCAGGAAGACGTGCAGGTGCTGATCGGCTGCGCCGGCGTGGCAGCACATCTGGCGGGCGTGATTGCCGGCCATACCCGCCTGCCGGTGATCGGCCTGCCATTGTCCGGCGGTGTCATGTCCGGACTGGATGCGCTGCTCTCCACGGTGCAGATGCCGCCGGGGGTGCCGGTTGCCACCGTTGCAGTCGATGGTGCAAACAACGCTGCCATGCTGGCCGCTCGCATTCTTGCTTTGAAGTTCACTGAAATAAACGATGCTCTGAAAGCAGCTGCCAAAAAAGAACGTGCACGCTACGACCAGAGTGCAGATGAAGCACTGGCAAAATTAAAGGTTATGTAACGGAGGCTCCATGCCGCTCGTCCATTTGTCCGACATGCTTAACCACTCCTACCGACACAAATATGCGGTGGGCGCTTTCGGCATCGATAGCATTCCCTATCTGGAAGGTGTAATGCTGGCGTCAGAAAATTGTCGCGCGCCCGTAGTGTTGAATCTGATTCAATCGTTCTTTGAAAATCAGGATTTCGATCTGCTGATGCCGTCAGTAATCGAAGCGGCGCGTCGCACCACCGTACCCGTGGCAATAAACTTTGACCACGGTACCAGTATTGCTGCTGCTGAACGGGCAATACGAGCGGGCTGCAATGGTGTAATGGTTGATACATCCGCGTTACCGTTTTCGGATAACGTTTGGCAAACCCGCGATCTTGTCTCCAAAGCGCATGCTTGTGGCGTTACTGTGGAGGGAGAACTTGGTTACGTGCCGGGAATTGATGGCGAGGAAGCAAAAAATCATCCCGGGGAACTCACTTATACGACAGCTGCAGAAGCGGCAGGTTTTGTTGAGCGCACCTGTGTAGACTGCCTCGCCATTTCAATTGGCACCGTGCATGGCAAGATGAAGGGCGTGCCAAAGCTGGATTTTGCCAGGCTTGCAAAAATCAAGGATGCTGTCGATATTCCTCTGGTGATACATGGAGGGACGGGCCTGTCAGATGACCAGTTTAGACGGCTAATAGCCAACGGCATCGCCAAGATCAATTACTACACCGGACTTGCAGATTTGGCAAATCGGCGCATCAGGGAAAATGTTGCTGCTGAACGCAAGACAGGCCCCATTAAACTGTTAAGCGGAGTCCGTGATGTAGTGCGCGAGGAAGTAGAGCGCTGTATACATTTATGGGGAAGCAGCGGAAGGGCGGCGGAAGTTCTTGCGCAATGTTGCCCCTGGCAGGAAGCGGCACACATAATACTTTTTAATGTCCCGGCAAGTTTGTCTGAGAATGATGTTGCATCATTCATGCGTGAGGGTAAGGAATTAGTTGAAAGGGTATCCGGTTTACGAAGTATACATACCAGCTCCTCCCCGCAGTTAAGCGGTCAGTACCAGTACTGTTTGCAATTCAACTTTTCCACCCAGGCAGCACTTGAGGCATATCACAATAGCCAGGAATGTTTGCATTTCTCAAACAAGTTTTACTCATCCGCCATTGTTAATCATGAAATGTTTGATCTCAGGGTGAATTAACGGATTACAAATTGCTTGCCGCGAAGCGGACATTCCTCAAGGGCAGCGCAGCAAAGTGCATCAAGCAGACCTCGCTAACTCTGCGCTGTTGATTGATCGTAAAAGCGCCCTGATACTTTACTCAGTTTTCGCGATGCTGGGTTTCAAGTGGCGATTGATGATTTTGGGACAGGTTATTCATCGCTTTCCTATCTCAACAAGTTCGACATCGATTATTTGAAGATTGACAGATCCTTTGTGAGCAATCTTGAGGCGGACGTCAGCAACAGGGCCCTATCCGAGGCGATCATCGTGATGGCCCATAAGCTAGGACTAAATGTCATAGCGGAAGGAGTGGAAACTGAAGAACAGCGAAACTTGCTGGCCAAGTTCGGTTGTGATTATGCACAGGGTTATTTATTTTCGGGTTCATCAGACTTTCCCATGGGTAACTTGAGCCGGATACAGATCAAGCCCGCCGCAGTGGAAATAGATGGCGATCTTGAAGTGGTCACGGTTCCTGAATCCACAGGCACGTTTTTGTACAGTTGCAATCTTTGAGTTCAGCCCTTCAGCCACAGCATTGGTGACGCGATGTTTGAAATAGGTCAACACATTCGGCAAGTGCCGCGCAATCAACTTCGCCGCATCGATCATGGGCTGCAAGCGGCTATGCGTCGCCCAGAAGTACCAACGCTTCCAGAACTTCAACGCCCAGGCCGCAGACGTGTAGCTCCACAATTCCCGCAACACCTCCTTGAGCGCCCAGGCGCGTCCGGTCGCAAGCTCGCTGCTTTGCAGTTCCTTGAATCGCATCCTGGCCTGGTCAGTCATGTTGGACGGGTTGGTCAGCCACAGGTATTTGCTGTTGACCAACGTGTTGTTCCCTTCATTCTTCAGCGCCTTGTGTTCCTGCTTCCTGACCTTGTCTACCGCCTCGACGACATGGCGCATGATGTGGAAGCGGTCAAACACCATTTTGCCATCCGCCTCTGGCACACCTTCCTGGCACGCATTGATGAAGGCCGGCCACATGTCGAGACTGATCGCCTCTATCCCGGCGCAGCGCGCCAACCCAAAGGCGTCGAAATAGGCAGCCAGACTTTCTTCACGGCGCCCCTCGCCAACGTATTCCACCGTCGCCTGATCCAGATCGCAGACCAGCGTCATGTATTGATGCCCCTTGGCGATGGCTTTCTCATCTACGCCGATCTGCTTGGGCAAGGCATCGCCTTTGGCAGCACGACCGCGCAACACCGCACGTTCCATCAGGTGCCACGCCTGATCCCAGCTGATGCGCAACAATCCTGCAGCACGTTCAATATTGGCTGCCAACAGGACATTCACCGCCAGCGCCTCGAACAGGTGCGTAAACCGGCTTCCCTCGTCCGCCCATGGCAGGCGCGCCTGCCGAACGCCATGCTCAGTGCAAGACACGCGCGGTGGACTGGCATGCAGGTAGGTCATGAACTGACAACTGTCCAGATGTCGCCAAACCCGTTCAGCAGAATGGTCGTACACGGGATGTTCCTGCCCACATTCCGGGCAGGCAAAGCGCACGCCCTTCGCATGCCCAACATACACATCAACTCGGCCTTGCGTCATGTCCAGATCAACACGCTCTACCGTCCACGGCTCGTTTATCCCCAGCAAGTGCCGGTACAACTCTTTGCTTTCCATCGCTCGTCCCTTAACCAAGTTAGAGACGATAGATTATCTTTTACCCACGCAATTGT
>CAVRYQ010000100.1:0-3392 GCA_963725375.1 uncultured Pseudomonadota bacterium
AACCATATTTATGTTATGCCCGTTTTTTATAACCGGGAGAAAGAAACGCGTGGCGGCGGGAGATATCAGGATGCGCCGCAGCGACAGGTCTTTGTGCAGGCTTCATGCTAAGCCGCGTAGCGTGCCAGCGGGCGTATGACACGCCAGAGTTTCCAGGCATCGCCGCGCGTGAATTCGAAACGTTGCGAGCCTGTTGCGCCTAACACCTCAAGACAAACTTCTTGCACGCAACCGTCCCGCAACGCCTTCTGCAAAGGCTGCGCATGCATCGCCTCGATGGTTTCAACCGACTCGCGCCATGCGTGAAGGTCGCCGCGCTGCAACGCCTCGCGCGGCGCTTCGCAGACCCACAGTCCACGTCCGAATTCTGCACCCAGCATTTCCTGCAAGGTTTCGCTCCGCGGCACACCGGCAACCTGCGCATACGCACTGACCAGCCCGCTGTCGCCACCGGCCGCATCGAAGGGCTTGCTCAGAGGCGTTGCGTATCCGCCCTCCCCAAAGCCACAGACTGCTGACCAGCGATTCTCCGCGCGCTTCGCGTGCCCGGTTCAACGGATGCGCATACAACAGCATCTGCACTTCCGTGACAATGCGCTGCCAGTGCAAGGCATCCGCGCCGCGCGGCTGATGGTGTTTCGCGTCGGACCATGCCACCTGTTGCAGCGGAAACGTCGTGATCTGCGGTTCCATTTCCAGGCGCAGATACCAGCGCCGGGGATGTGGCGCAAAGAACGTCATCCCCGTGCCGGCAAAGTGTTCGTTCAGTACGCCGCACAGTGCGTGGCACTCCTCCAGGCTAATCATCGGGGCGGGCAGCACCATCATCTGCGCGCGTTGCAGTTGCAGACACACCGGGTCGGCGCAAAGCCAGTAGCCTTCGCTGCCTGCCAGCCCATCGGAGACGGCGCGCACCGGCGCGATGGCCTGCCCGCCGAAGGCGGCGCAAAGCCAGTCTTCCAGGCAGGACACGCCGGACAGGCTTGATTTCCCGCGTCCCAGCAATTTTTCCAGCGCCGACAGGCGCAAACCCGCACCCACTTCGGCGGCAATTTCACGCGGCGGAAAAAGATCGGGAATGAGCAGGTGGAGGCGATTCATGGCAAGCAGTTTACCATCCCGCAACACGCGCACTTATGGCAAACTAGCGCCCTTCGCCTTTTCGAGCCGCCAACTTGCAACCCTACGAATTATTCATCGGCCTGCGCTATACCCGTGCCAAGCGCCGCAATCATTTCATTTCCTTCATCTCGATGATCTCCATGCTCGGCATCGGCCTGGGCGTGATGGCGCTGATCGTGGTGCTGTCCGTGATGAACGGATTCCAGAAGGAGATACGCGCGCGCATCCTTGGCGTCACGCCGCATTTGCAGGTCATGAGCGACAGCGGGCAACTGAACGACTGGCAACAGACGCTGGACATCGTCGCCCGGCATCCCGGCGTGCGTGCTGCGGCCCCCTACGTCAGCGGCCAAGGCATGGTGTCGCTGAACGAAAGTGTGCAGGGGGTGATGGTGCGCGGCATCCTGCCCGACTCCGAACAAAAACTGACCGCACTGGGCGACAAAATGAAGCATGGTTCGCTGAACGACCTGCGCGCCGGTGCATTCAACATCATCCTCGGCGTCGATCTCGCCCGCGCGCTGAGCGCGCAAGTTGGCGACAGCGTATTGCTCATCACCCCGCAGGGCCAGATCACGCCGGCCGGCATGTTGCCGCGCCTGAAGCAATTCCACGTCGTCGGCATCTTCGAGATCGGCATGGCCCCCTACGACAACGCACTCGCCCTGATCCGGCTTGAGGATGCGCAAAAACTCTATCGCATGGGAGACGGCGTGAGCGGCATCAGCGGCAACCTGGACGACCTCGACCTCGCCCCGCGAGGTCGCCCGCGAACTGGAAAGCGATTTGCCGAAAAACACCTACGCCACCGACTGGACCCGCCAGAACGCCAACTATTTCAGCGTGGTCGCGATGGAGAAGAAGATGATGTTCATCATTCTGTCGCTGATCGTCGCGGTCGCTGCATTCAACATCGTCTCCACGCTGGTGATGGCGGTCACCGACAAGCAGGCCGACATCGCCATCCTGCGCACGCTGGGCACATCGCCCCGGCAGCATCATGAAAATCTTCATCGTCCAGGGCATGTTGATCGGCCTCATCGGCATGGTATCTCGGCGTCATCAGCGGCGTACTGATCGCGCTGAACATCGGCACTATCGTGCCGTTCATCGAACACCTGTTCGGCGTGCAGTTCCTGTCCAAGGAATTCTATTACATCAGCGAGATTCCCTCCGACCTGCAAAAGGGCGACGTGATCGTCGTCGCGGGCATGTCCTTCCTGATCAGCCTGTTCGCAACTCTCTATCCGAGCTGGCGTGCTTCCAGGATTCAGCCTGCGGAGGCGCTGCGTTATGAATAAAAATCCGGTCATCTCCTGCCGCAACCTGCGCAAGACGTATGCGCAAGGCGACCTGAATGTTCCCGTCCTGAACGGGGTGAACCTCGACGTGGCGCGCGGCGAACGCATCGCCATCGTGGGCGCATCCGGCTCCGGCAAGAGCACCCTGCTGCATCTGCTCGGCGGCCTTGACTCCATAACCGCTGGCAGCGTCAACATACTCGGCAGCGACATATCGAAGCTGAATGAAAAACAGCGCGGCGAACTGCGCAATCGTTCGCTCGGTTTCGTCTACCAGTTCCACCATTTGCTGCCGGAATTCACTGCGCTGGAAAACGTTGCCATGCCGCTTCTGATACGCGGCATGAAACCCGCAGAGGCTCACCCGCAAGCGGCCGCCATGCTGGAGCAGGTCGGACTCGCGCAACGTATCCGCCACACGCCCGCCGAACTTTCCGGCGGCGAACGCCAGCGCGTGGCCGTTGCGCGCGCGCTGGTCACCCAACCGGCCTGCGTACTGGCCGACGAGCCGACCGGCAACCTGGATCGCGCCTCGGCCTCCACCCTGTTTGACCTGATGCAGACCCTCAACGCGAAGCTCAACACCAGCTTCATCATCGTCACTCACGATCTCGAACTCGCGGGGAGAATGCAGCGCCAGATGCGCCTCGTGGACGGTACACTGCACGCGGCCTGAGGCCTCGCAGTGCGTGCAACCTTTCCGTCATCACCCTGTAACGAGAAACGGGTACCCTGCAGCCGTTTTCAAGACAGGAACGACGAACATGATCCGCTTCCCTGTGCATACGCTGCCGGGCAACGAGTTGACCGCCTCCGATGCAGTCATGCATACCTTCGAGCATCTGCTCGATTTCAGGACATTTGTTTCACTGCGGCGCATGGTAGCCCTTCAACGGAACAAACCATTGCTCAAGCGTGCCGATTTCGTGAAGCAGGTCACCTTGTATCTGCCGGAGTGGAGCAATTCAT
>CAVRYQ010000101.1:0-40340 GCA_963725375.1 uncultured Pseudomonadota bacterium
ATGTCCTACTTACTGGTTCAGTTCAGGTCTTGCTCTTTCGCTGATCCAGCTTGTTCCGGTGACAGGCGCTGTGCTGGTGACGACGCCTTCGACCGTGGCGCTGGCTGACGTCCGCAAAGCGATGGAAATGTTTCGCCAGGTGAATGTGGACATCCTCGGCGTCGTCGAAAACATGAGTTTCTTCAGCTGCCCGCATTGCCAGGGGCACATCGACGTCTTCGGCCACGGCGAAGGACGCCGCATCGCCGACGCGTACGGCGTGCCGCTGCTCGGCGAAATTGAAATCGATCCGCAAATCCGCATCGGCGGCGATACGGGCAAACCGGTCGCGCTGCTTGGGCCGGACGCGCCCGGGGCGAAGAGCATCTATGCAATGGCTCGCGCCGTCGCCGCGCGTCTTGAAGCAAAGCCCGCCGCGGCGCGCGGGTCCGTGGTGGAAATTCATTCAGATCTTGGGTGCTCCTAGTGGAAGCCGCCGAGGAATGCGTCGAAGGCCGGTCTTAGCTGCTCGATTTCTCACGTGGCTCTCGATCCGCACGGAAGCCTACGGCGAGGCGAAGGAATCGCTGGCCCAGACGGCTTGCCCGGGACCATGCCCGTTCCGGGGACGAAAGCCGGAGCCGTGGTTTCGATCGGGCTCGAGAACGGAATCGCTTGGATGGCTATTCCAGGTTAGCGCGGCACGTTTCTGCTGGGGCTGCGGGTCTTGGCGCGCTTATGGGCGGTTTGCTGCATGGCTGACAACCGGGAGTGAATGCGTCCCGAGTTCGTCGCGTTTCTTGTCAGCCTAGGAACGCGTGTGTTAGCTTCACTTGTTCGATTCATTCCAATGAGGTGCGCGCATGATTCGCAGTTATCGCGGGCGGACGCCGCAGAATTGCGGCGTCGGCCTATATCGATCCGAGGCGGTCGTCATCGGAGACGTCACGATCGGCGAGCAATCGAGCGTCTGGCCGTGCGTCGTGATTCGCGGCGACGTGAACTGGATTCGCATCGGCGCGCGCACCAATATTCAGGACGGCTCGGTGCTGCACGTATGCAAGGACACGCATCCGCTGCAGCTGGGCGACGCGGTGACGGTTGGCCACGGCGCGATTCTGCACGGCTGCACGATCGAATCGCGCGTCCTGATCGGCATGGGCGCGATTCTGCTGAACGGGGCGAAAATCGGCGAAGGCTCAATCGTGGCGGCGGGCACTCTGGTGCCCGAAGGCACGGTGGTGCCGCCGGGCAGCTTGTTCATGGGGCATCCCGGAAAATTCCGGCGCGCGCTCACCCCGAAGATCAGGCCAGCATTGAGAGGCTATGCCGCCCGGTATGTCGAGTATTCGGAGACGTATAAGGCGGAGAAGGCGTAGTTGTAGGGTGGACTTGGGATTTTTCCGGTCCCGACATTAAGTTAAGGACACGATGGGGCTTCAGCCCCTCAAGGCAGAATGAAATTCCAGGCCATCAAAGGTGTTCGCGACATTCTTCCGCCAGTGTAAATTTCCTCGCCAATGCTTCTTAGATATTGGGCGAATGATGTGGGGGCGCCTCCTGTCACCTTGGCGACGAACGCCAATGGAACCTTTTGCTCGGTATATAAGCGCGCAATTTCGCGATCGTTTTCCGCTTTTCGCTTAACCTCATCCAAGAGGGGCGTTATATCACCATCACGAAAACTAACTCGCCAGAGACCCCCGTGATTGGGGAATCGCCACTCGAATTCCTGCATCACGACGTGAAGGACCTGAAGGTATTTGCTTTTTATCTCGGAAACCGTCCACCGTTCTGGCCCTCCGATAGTTCGGCTAATCTCGATGGTGTCCCCTAGCTTTAGCCCGAGGATACGTTTGGCAAATTCATGGTCAGGTTCGCGGACATAAATCCGAGAAATTGCTTCCCCTCATCGATAATGAACGGAAAGCTTCTCGCCGTCATTGTTGACGAGATTGACCCAGGTTTCTTCCGCGACAAGTGGCGCTTCGGGAATAATTTTCTGTTTTCGGTCGCTCATGACCAGACCGAAGTAACCCAATAAAACCTTCGGGTTGTCAGAAAAGTCCCTTACAAGATTGTATGCGTAGCTAAGCGCCCGCCGCATGCCGCCGCAACAATTCATAAGCGAAGGCCATCCGAAACTCCGCCGGCCCTGCGAGATTTGCCTCATCAGTTTGGAGTATCGCTTTGGTTGCATCGGCGTGGCGGCCGCGCTGATGCAAGGCCTCGCACAGTCGTGGATCGAAATCTATCATCCGGATTCTGAATTACGACGCGGCGAAAAATCTTCACCGCCTGTCCGGCGCGACCGGCGTTTAACAAAACGTTGGCGTGGCCGCGGGCATATGCCGGTAGATCGCGCACCTCGGTTGGCAGTTGCTTGAAGAACCGCAGATCGCGATCGCGCGTAGGAATTTCGCTTGCGTGAGCGTTGGCAAGCCACAAAAGCTCTCGCGACGGCCGGTCCACGGGGACGTGTCCATCGAGGATGTCGACGCTGCTGCTCACCGCGCTCATCATCGGCCTGATCGTCAGCATCTTTCAGGCGGCCACGCAGATCAACGAGATGACGTTGTCCTTCATTCCGAAACTGATCGGGATTTTTGCCATGCTCGTCCTGTCGGGCCCCTGGATGATCGGCCTCCTGCTCGATTATGTAACCCGGTTGTTCAGCAGCATTCCCTACATGGTGGGCTGAGATGATCAGCTTCACCAGTGCACAACTCACCGCCTGGCTCGCCGCCCTGATCTTCCCGCTGGCCCGCATTCTCGCGCTCATCGCCACCGCCCCGATCTACGGGAATCAGGAGGTTCCAACAGGCATCAAGGTCGGGCTGGCACTGGCAATCACTTTTGTCATCGCACCCACGCTCGACATCCCGACTGGACTCGACCCGGCATCCGCGCAGGGATTATTTGTGCTGGCGACGCAAATTATGGCCGGCGTCATCATGGGATTCTCCATCCAGGTCATTCTTGCCGCCGTGGAAATGGCTGGAGATCTCGCCGGCATGCAGATGGGGCTTGGTTTTGCCAGTTTTTATGACCCACAGAATGCATCCTTTACACCCGTGATTGCGCAATTCCTCGGCATCATCGCCGCGTTGGTATTTCTCTCGGCAGATGGTCATCTTTACATGCTTTCCGCACTGGCCGACAGCTTCCGGGAGTTCCCGATCGGCGCAACCCTCCCCTCAGCCAATGCCTTCCGCACCATGGCGGAGTGGGGAGGATCGTTGTTCGCGCTTGCGCTGCAATTCGCGCTGCCCCTGATCGGCGCATTGCTGATCGCGAACCTGGCATTAGGCATCCTCACCCGCAGCGCGCCCCAGCTCAACATCTTTGCGGTGGGCTTCCCGATCACGCTCAGCGTCGGATTCGCCACCCTGATGTTGACCATTCCTTACCTTGCGCCGCTCATGGAATATTTCACCCGCTCAGGGCTGGATACAATCTCGCGTGTCATGGTGCAGATGGGCGCGCACTGACTGAATATTCATGCCATCAATTGCAAGACAGATTGTTTGGCCAGTTTTTACCGGCACGGAGGCAAGTGCGCCCCACCTCCTGGTTATATCAATACGGAAGCGACTGGCGTAAAGTTGCTAGAATAAGCACCCATGACCTGTGCCCTGCGGGCGCAAGAACGAATCAGCAAGCGCTCCGGGACGGATGACTCGGAATAGTGGAATCTGCAACTGAAAGAGGGCCGCCATGTTTTCATATCTCCGGCATGCGTCGCGTAGTTCCATACAGTTAAAGCTGTTCCTGTCGTTAACCGCGATCGTCGCGCTGAGTCTCACGGCAATTCTGGCGAGCCAGGTCTACCTGGTTCAGGACTATTTCGTGCGCCAGGCCGAAGCCAATCTGCGCAGCAGCAACTACCTGTTGAGCCGGGTGCTGGCAGACCCTCTTTTCGAGAAGGACCTGTCGCTGTTGCAGGCGAGATTGCAGGAAGTCCAGACCAAGCTCCCGCTGTGCAATTTTCAATTGAAGGACGATATCGGAACCGTCGTCTACAGGGTGGGAGAAGTGCACGCGCTGAGCGATGCCGAATTCGACCCGAACAGCCGTGACGGTTGCTACAACACCATCATTCCGGTGGTCCACGAGAATCGGCTGCTGGGCACAGTGCGCATGGGTGTGCGCACCGACGAAATTGCAGAAGCGCGGCAAAGCCTGATCGAACACAGCGCCTTCTTCGCCGCATTCTGGTTCGCGGTATTCATGCTGCCTTTCTTTGTGCAAATCCGCCGGCTCGTTCACCCGCTGGGCGATTTGTCCAAAGCGGCGCAGGAAATTGCCAACGGAAATCTTGACTATCCCACGCCCGAACCCGTGCGCGGGAATGACGAAATTTCGCGCCTGATCACCAGCTTCCAGGGAATGGCGCAGGCATTGGTAAGCAACCGGAATGTACAGGCTGCCAGCTTGGCTGCGCTCAACAACGAAAAATCCACGCTGGATGCGTTGCTCGCCACCATGCCGGTCGGCGTGATATTTGCCGACCGCAGCCATATCCGGTACTGTAACAGCGCCTTCCGGCAATTGTGCCTGCTCGGCCCGGATGAGGAAGTGATCGGCATGAAGAACGATGCGATGCTGTTGCGTCTGGGACAGATTGCCGCCGAAGCGGACTCCTTCCTGAGAACCCTCGCCGAAATCCTGGAAACACGCAAGCTGATCGAACCGAAATACGTCGCACTCAAGGATGGCCGTTACCTGCGCCTGACTTCAAATATTGTGATCGCCCCGGAAAACAACGGCTACCTCGGACGCTTCTGGCTCTTTGAAGATGTAACGGAAGAAAGAAGGGCGCTGCAACTGGCGGAACTGCGTGCCGAACATGATGCGCTGACATCGTTGTACAACCGCCAACGCTACGACCAGGATCTGCCGCGCTTCATCGCCCAGGCCGAACGCGACGGATCGCGGCTTGCCCTGCTGCTGTTCGATCTGGACGATTTCAAGCCGATCAACGACCTGCATGGCCATACCGCAGGCGATGCCGTACTCAAGAAAGTCGCGGAAACCCTGAGTGCGCAATTGCGCCGTAACGAAGTACTTTACCGGATCGGGGGGGACGAATTCGCGTTGTTGCTGATCAATGCCAGCAATGACGAGATCGCGTTACTGGCAGAGCGTATCGTGCAGACCGTACATGCCTTGAGCTTTGACTTCGACGGCACCACCGCAAAGATCGGTTGCAGCCTCGGCGTCGCGCGTTTTCCCCACGATGCGATCACGCTCCAGGTTCTGCTGCAACTGGCCGATCGCGCCATGTATGAAGCAAAACTGAGCGGCAAGAACAATTGGGTGATGCACCAGGATACGACCAGGCATTGATCGTTCCGAATGCGCTGCCGGGACGTCGGCATGAGCGCCTCAAAGAGCCGCAGCAACATGGACAATGCGAAGCCCTGCGGCCAAGTATACCCTTTCCGCTCAGTGGTCTTTGGCTTCCCGGAAAATTGACCATGATCAATAGGCCAATCCGGGGCATGACTATACTGAGTTCCCCAGCACCAAGAGAAGCCACATGCCGCGCATCAAAGTCCCCCAGCTCATATGCCCTGCCCGGCAGCCTTCCTGCGCTGAAGGCAGCGCTCGATCACGGCGCCGACGCCGCCTATTTCGGTTACAGGAACGACACCAACGCGCGCAACTTCGCCGGACTGAACTTCGATGAGAAGGCCATGCGTGAAGGCGTCCGCTACGCGCAGTCGCGCGGTCGCGAAGCGTTGCTGGCCATCAACACCTTCGCCCAGCCGGGCCGCGCGGTCGATTGGCAGCGCGCCGTCGATGGCGCAGCCGATCTCGGTGTGAATGCCGTGATCCTCGCCGACGTCGGACTGCTCGACTATGCCGCCCGGCGCCATCCCGGCCTGCGCCTGCACCTTTCTGTGCAGGGGTCGGCAACCAGCTATGAGGCGGTCAATTTTGCGCAGCGCGAATTCGGCGTGCGCCGTGCGGTGCTGCCACGCGTGCTGACGCTGGCGCAGGTCGAAAACGTGATCAGGAACACCACGGTCGAGATCGAGGTGTTCGGCTTCGGCAGCCTGTGCGTGATGAACGAAGGGCGCTGCTGGCTTTCCTCGTATGCCACCGGCGAATCGCCGAACACGGTCGGCGCGTGTTCACCGGCCAAGTATGTCAAATGGGAAAAATCGCCCGGCATGATGTCGACACGACTGAACGGCATTCTGATCGACCGCTTCAACGACGACGAACCGGCGGGCTATCCGACATTGTGCAAGGGGCGCTTCGAGGTGAACGGAGCAACCTACTACGTGCTGGAAGAGCCGACCAGCCTCAATGTGCTGGAGATATTGCCGGAGATCGCCCGCATCGGGGTCGCGGCGATCAAGGTCGAGGGGCGCCAGCGCAGCCCGACCTATGTCGCGCAAGTCACCCGGAACATGCGCGCGGCGCTTGATGCGCTGGCACGCGATGGCGAGCACTATCAAGTAAATCAAGCCTGGCAGGCCGAACTGGCCAAGGTGTCGGAAGGCAACCAGGCCACCCTCGGGGCGTACAGCCGCCCGTGGAGATAGAAACATGAAACTGTCGCTGGGTCCCCTGCTCTATTTCTGGCCTAAACAGACGGTGCTCGATTTCTACGCCGAAATGGCACAAGACCCCGCCATCGACATCGTCCACGTCGGGGAAGTTGTCTGTTCGCGCCGCCAGCAATTGCGCGTGGCCGATTGGATCGCACTGGCGCGAGAGCTTTCCGACGCGGGCAAGGAAGTCGTGGTGTCGGCGCAGGCATTGCTTGAATCGGAGAGCGATCTGAAAGCGCTGCGGCGCCTGATGGACGAGGCCAACTGCAAGGTCGAGGCCAACGATCTGGGCGCAGTGAACATTGCTGCCGGGCGTCCCTTCGTCGCGGGTCCGCACCTGAATATCTACAACGAAACCACACTGGCAACCTATGCGCGTTACGGCATGCAGCGCTGGGTACCGCCGCTGGAAGCCGACCGCACACTGGTGGAAACGCTGCACGCCAGCCGCCCCGCGGGGATAGAAACCGAGGTCTTTGCCTTCGGCAGGCTGGCGCTGGCATTCTCGGCCCGCTGCTTCACCGCCCGCCATTACGGCCTGAACAAGGACGACTGCCAGTTCAAATGCCTGGAACACCCGCAAGGGATGACGCTGAACACGCGCGAAGGCCAGCCGTTCCTGACCATCAACGGCATCCAGACGCTGTCCGCACAGAGTTACACTTTGCTCGGACAGATGCCGGACATGCTGAAGATGGGGATCGACATTGTTCGCATCAGCCCGCAGCCACAGCATACCCCGGACATCATCGCAGCCTTCGATGCGGCTCGGCGCGGCGATATGCCCTCAACGGGGGCTTTCGACTGGAACAGGGACGGCATGGTTGACGGATACTGGTTTGGCGACGCCGGCATCGCACAGCGTGCCCAGTGCAAGATACACGAACTGCAGGGAGCATGATCATGAGCCAACGTTTCAACATCCCGAAATTCAAGTTGCCAGCGCTGGTTGCGCGTATGGGCGCGCACCTGCCGCAATGGCCGCACGCGATGGCGCTGACCGCCGGGCTGAATGCCGCTGCAAAAATGAATCTGCTGCCCGCGGACAGCCTGGAGTTGCTGGAGGGCTGCAGTTTCTGCGTCGAAATTCTGGATACCGGAGGACGCGCCTGCTTTACCTGTCGTGCCGGGCTGTTCCGGCCGTTGTTTTCCGCAGCGCAGACACCGGACCTTTCTTTTCGCGCCAATCTATCCGCCTTCATGCAGATGCTGGCCCGCCAAGAGGATCCCGACACGCTCTTCTTCAGTCGGGAATTGTCGATCGAGGGCGACACCGAACTGGGCCTGATCGTCAAGAACATGCTCGATGCGGTCGAATGGCCGCAGTTCCCAAAATTACTTGCACGCGACAGTTGATCCGGTATCTGCGGACCAGCACCAACGCGAACACCAGCGCTTGGTTACCGGAACGGCCTACAGGAAAAAGTGCCGCCTGAAGAAACCTGCCCGCCGATCGCACTAAGCAATCACATGGTATTCCACTTCGTGCAGTAGCCGTTGGGTGAAATCTCGTCGTCGCCCGGAATCACCCGGCATCTGCCCAAATCCTTGTCTGTTTTTCCCGGGATGAATTCAAGACAAGTTGTGCAGCTCATATTGTCTTTGGGCGTATCCTGATACTTGAACCGGGCACGAACATCGGTATTGGTCCCTGCATCCGCTTGTCGATGGAAAGCAACAAGCGGCAGCAGCGCAAAAGCCAAGCCGGCTATCCTCAGGAATTTTCGCCGTGTCAGGTGAGTGCTCATGTTACTTCCAGTCGTTGCGTCGCGTGATTTTTCCTGGCTGACATATCATGACTCCTGCGCCGAAGTTGACGCATGCCATTTTGCACCCACAGCGACTCATCGCGAAAGTTACACTAGCGACACGGGAATTTCACAATTCGAAACGGCTTGCCACGTTTCCGGGATTGAAATATCGGCCACCCGTCCCGGCAGTCGCGGCGGGTTTACTCCACTATCCGGCGCGACTCGCGCAAACGAACTGGCCTTCGATCCGGCAGCCTGACTCGTTCCTGATCGCAACATCTGTCATGCGCCCGACACTGAATCCGGCCTGGCTCAGCAAGGTTGCCAGATAATCGGGGTGATGGCTGTATCTGCCGCTGACATTCAATCGATAGCCGGCCCCCGCGGTCTCGATCAGCGTTTCGGTACTGAAGAGCAGCGTTCCGCCAGCCTTCAGGTGCTGGAAAATCAGGGCCAGAACCTCATCCAGCCGCCCCAGATAGACGAACGTGTCCATGCAGACTATGAGGTCGTATTGGTCACGCGTTGTCAGCAGGAACTCGGTGATATCGGATTTGTGCAATTGCCGGTACACCTGCTTTGCGGCAGATCGGTCCAGCATGGCCTGGCTGAGGTCCACACCCACCAGCTCACACGCATAAGGCCGCATGACTTCGCCCACCATGCCGGTGCCGCAGCCAAGATCAAGGATGCGCAGGCTGGCTTCGGGCAAACCGAGCGTGGCCAGGTAATCCCCCACCAGTTGCGGGCCGCAGTATTTCAATCGCCCCAGCACGTTCTCGAAACTGGTCGCAAAGGCGTCGAAGGTCTGCTCGACATACTGCTTGCTGCAGCGCGCGGGCACTTGGCGGCCGCGATAGGCTGCCAACAGATGCTTCGCCACCGGATGGTCAGGCTCCTCGGCCAGCCAGTTTTCGAACAAGGCAATCGCATCATCCACCCGGCCCAGCTCATACAGGGCCTGGCCCAGTACGATTTTTGGTTTGCTGCCCGCGGGTTCGGCCACGATGCCTCGGTAGTTGCAATGGCGTGCCTCGGAAAATCGCTCCTGCGTCAGATACAGGGCCGACAGCAGGTAGTGGGCATCCGGGCGATCTGGATCGAGATTCGCCGCAGCTTTCCAGCAATGCTCGGCCCGATCCCATTCCTGGTTGGCTTCGAATGCAGCCCCGAGGTTGGTCCGGTAGAAATACTTGTCCGGATCTAGCGCGATGGCTCGGTTGAAGGCATCGATGGCCTCGGTCACCCGTTCCTGTCTTGCCAACACAATGCCCAGATTGAAATGCCATTCGGCATGGCGGTCGTCGATGGCGATGGCTGCCGTCAACTGGTCATATGCCTCCTGCAAACGGCCCGACTGTTGCAGCAGGTATCCCAGATAATGCCTGGCTTGCGCCGCGCCGGGATCTGCCAGCACAATCTCCCGGTACATGCGCTCGGCCGCCTGCAGATCGCCGTCCAGATGTTTGCGCAGCGCAGCCTGAAACATCGGGCTGGAATCCTTTTGCTCAATCATTCAGTTCTCGCGGAAAAAAAGTGGCCCTGGATTACTTACCACCGGTCGGCTGCTTCCGGTTATTTTGCGCCTGAATAAACGCCTGCCATTGTTGCCGTGTCGTCTGCGTCATTTGCGTCGACGCATCCAGCATCCCGGCAACCCAATCCCCTCTTTGCGCGAACGCGATCAATTCGTCCGCAGTGGCTGCTCCCGCCCGGCCCGAAGCACGCAATTCGTCCCAGGCCACCAGGCGTCCCATGGTTGCCACCACATCCTTGAGCCTGTCCAGTTTCTTGCCCCATTCACCGATGGATACGCGATCTTCCGAGGGCTGCAGGCGCTTCAGGATGCAGGGGAGCCCGCCAAGTTTTACGGTATGGAGGAAGCCATGATTGACGGCCTGCATCCGGTTCTGGACAGCCACCACCCTGCTCGCCTCGTCCGGCCAGTTCGGCTGTTTGATGCCGAGCCGGGAAAGATGCGGCATCAGCGCCGACGGCTTGGCTTCCTTGATATCGAGCAGGTAGTTGCCGTCGGGCGAGCCCTTGCCTTCCACCAGCACCACAAAGCGCTCCACCCCCAGGCTGCCGGTCCCGGCGATGCGACAACCGATATCGAGTACTTCGAAAAACTTCGGGTCCGGCTGCGTGGAAGCATAGTCATTCATGAAGCGGGTAACGAGATCCTTCTGGATTTCGGAAGCCGGCAGCGCTTTTACCCCATCGACGATCAGGCTGCGCCGGTGGTTTTTACTGATCGTGCGCCTGTCAAGAAAGGCGGCGCGGTCACGGTTCTGCAAAGTTGTGAGCAGTGAGTTCACGAGGCCGACGGATGTCTCCCGTTCCACCCAAAGCGGCTTGCCGTTGCTGAGAGCGGCCCGATATGCGTCCAAGCAACTGCGGCTGACCGCCAGCGCCTCGGCCTGGGTTGCGTTGATTTCATCTGCGCCGCACTGGATGCTGGTCAACAACCTGATCATGTCCCAAGTGGCTGGCGCCAGGGCGGCCTCGTCGTAGTCATTGATGTCAAAATACACCAGCCCGTTGTCGCCCTTGTAACTGCCGAAATTCTCGAAATGCATGTCGCCGCAGCACCAGGCCAGCGGGGCATCGCGAAAAAGGGAGGAATCCGGCAGGGAATCGTAGAACAGGTGACATGCGCCGCGCAGGAAAATGAACGGGCTCTGCGCCATCTTCGCGTATTTCATGGCAAGCCGCTCGGGGTCCCGCCCCGCGTTGTTGTTTAATATCGCTTCGGTGATGTCGGACGCATCCTGCAAAGGTTGTTTGGTCATCGGGGCTGCCTCACTTGAACACAGGAGCGCATAATATACATATATGAGCGCCGACATGCCCAACAGATTTGCGATCAACACCTCCGAACTGACACGCCGGTTCGGCAACCTGATGGCAGTGGATCACATTGCGCTGCGTATCCCGTACGGGGAGATTTTCGGCCTGCTCGGCGCGAACGGCGCCGGGAAGAGTACCGTCATCAAGATGCTGACCACGCTGTTGTCACCCACTTCCGGGACGGCTGAAGTAGGTGGTTTCGACACCATTCGATCTCCGGGAAGAGTCAGACGCCGTATCGGTTATGTATCGCAACTCCTGTCCGCCGACGGCGCCCTGACCGGCTACGAGAATCTGCGTTTGTCAGCCAAGCTCTATGACATTCCCGCAGCAGAGCGAAAAGCGCGGATTGAAAACGCGCTGGCGTTCATGGGCCTGGTCGATTCGGCCGGCAAGCTGGTACGCACCTATTCCGGCGGCATGATACGCAGGCTCGAGCTCGCGCAGGCCATGCTGCATCGCCCGGCGATCCTGTTCCTGGACGAGCCGACGATAGGGCTGGACCCCGTGGCGCGCCACACGGTGTGGGATCGCTTGATCGACCTCCGGCGCAACCATGGCATGACCGTACTCATCACCACGCACGACATGGAAGAGGCGGAAACGCTTTGCGACACCCTCGCCATCCTGCACCGGGGGAAGATCGGCGTGGTTGGAAAACCCGCAGAATTGCGCGCCGGGCTCGGGGAAGGTGCCAACATGGACGACGTGTTCGTGCATTACGCTGGCGGCTCCATCCAGGAGAGCGGGACTTTCCGCGAGATCGTGCGGAACCGCAGAACAGCCCATCGACTTGGCTGACAGGTGAACCCATGAAACGATTTGTCCGGGAGAGCACCGCCATCGTGCAGGTCGAACTGATCAAGCTGATCCGCGACCCGACCGAGATTATCTCGCGCGCGGTACAGCCGCTGCTGTGGCTGGTGGTATTCGGGCAGGTTCTGGCCCAGGTTCGCGGCATACATACCGGACAGTTGAGCTATCTCGCATTCATCACGCCGGGAATACTCGCACAGAGTGTACTGTTCAGCGCAATCTTCTATGGCATCGCGGTGATCTGGGAACGCGACCTCGGCGTCGTGCACAAACTGCTGGTCAGCCCTGCCTTGCGCATATCGCTGGTATTCGGAAAAGCGGTTGCCGCCGGGTTCCGCGGACTTCTGCAGGCCACGGTCATTTACCTCATCGCGCTGGTGATGCATGTGTCGCTCAGGCTGGACCCGCCGACGATCCTCGCAGTGCTGTTCTGCGTGATGCTGGGCTCGGGGATTTTCGCCACGTTCTCGCTCATCATCGCGTGCATCGTAAAGACACGAGAGCGCTTCATGGGTATCGGACAACTCCTGACCATGCCCATGTTCTTCGCCAGCAATGCGATCTATCCGCTCGACATCATGCCCGGCTGGCTGCGTTTCATCGCACAGATCAACCCGCTCACCTACCTGATCGACGCGGTGCGGGGGCTCATGATCACGGGAGGGGAAAGCGCTCATGGTTACACCACGGATTTTGCCGTCCTGTTCGCGGTGTTCGGTGTCCTGCTGTTCATCGCGGTGAAGTTGTATCCCACACTCGCCGAATGATGGGCACCTGTTGTTTCCATTGCGCCAGCGCCGCGGCGACTTCGGCAACGACCGAGCCCCAGTCGCCCATCGCGGGCTGGCGGAACAGGCGCATGCCGGGGTACCATGGGGAATCGGTACGATGCGTCAACCAGCGCCAGTCTGTCTTGTAATCCGGCAACAAGACCCAGCAGGGCTTCCCGAGTGCGCCTGCGAGATGCGCTACCGCGGTATCGACACTGATCACCAGATCGAGATTCGACACGACGGCTGCCGTATCGGAAAAATCAGTCAGTTGTGAGCCGACGTGGGTAAGGGATAATCCTTCGGGTGGTCTCAGCGCCTCGTCCTCACCCGCACCCTTTTGCAGGCTGACAAAGCGCACATCGGCCAGCGCTACCAACGGACTGAGTACGTCCAGCGATGGCAAGGACCGGTCGGCATCGTTCTCGAATCGGGAGCTGCCCTTCCACACGAGACCAACACGAATGCCGTCCTGGGGAAGCTGCGCAGCCCACTTTGCTATCAGGTCCGGTCGCGCCGACAGGTAGGGGATTTTTGCCGGGATGGTATCGATGCGCGTTTTGCAGTGGTATGGAATGCTTAATAGAGGCGTCCAGAAATCCCAGCCGGATTCCGGCAGTTTCTCATCGAACGGAATCACTGCATCCACGCTTGCCAAACCTTCCATAAGCGTTTTCAAGGGCGGGTGGCAGATAAGGGTAATCAATGTCGCCCCTTGTGACTTCAGCAGGTCCGCATAGCGGCAAAACTGGATCACGTCCCCGTGACCGGCTTCATAGACGATCAGGACGGATTTTCCGGAAACCGCTTCTCCCTGCCAGCGCGGGCATTCAAGTTGCGCCGCCAGCGCCGTGTACCAGTTGCGCGCCTCCAGGCATTTCCAGCCTTCTTCAAAGCGACCCTGGCGCAGCAGCAGATAGCTGAAGTTGAAACGGGCCATTCTGTAGGAGTCGTCCAGCGCAAGCGCATTGCGATAGCATTGTTCCGCCTCCGCTTCCCGTTTCATGCAAGCGTAGAGCACACCAAGATTCGACCAGCCCGTCGGCGCGCGCGGATCGAGTGCGATTGCACGTGCGTACGCCGCTTCCGCTTCGGCAAAGCGCTTTTGCGCAGCGCACAGCACCCCGAGATTCAGGAAAGTTTGCCGGTACGTTGGATTGAGTTCGATGGAGCGCCGGTAGCAAACCTCTGCTGCTGCGGTGTCCAGTTTCCGGTCCAGCATCAGGCCCAGGTTGGCATGGGCCTCGGCAAAGTCCGGCGCGATCTGCACAGCGCGCCTGAAGCAGGTTTCGGCACCGGCAATGTCACCTGCTTCCATGCAGTGCGTACCCTGGAAGAAAAACGCTTCAGCTTCTGTCCGTTCCCTGTCTGTCATTGCGGTAGCGGTTCGACCATGTCGGCAATCGTACATGGATTCATCGTTGCCGGAAACATGGCGTTGGGTTCGCAGCGATCTTCTCCGGATTCTCGTTCGACATATCAATACGATGGGCATCTGCCTGTCGCAATTGGAATGCACCAAGCATAACAGCGCGCAGGATCATTGCGCGCCGTTACTGAAGCTGCAGCGAATTAAATGTAGTTGAACAGCGACAACTTGGAGATGGCTGCAAAAGACTGCTGAGCCGCCTGCAAGGCGGTATTTTGCTGGGTCAGGTTGCTGACGGCCTGGTTGTAGTCCGTGTCCTGGACCGAGGCCAGCGTTTGCTGGTATTGCAGGTTCACCTGGCTGACCGTAGTTTGCAATGAGGTCAGCTCGTTCATGCCGGCCCCCATGGACGCACGAACGCTCAGGACGTTATTCAGGCTCTGGTTAATGTTCGACAACGCATCGCTCACGCTTTGACTGAAGGATGCGCTCCCCGTTGCTGACGGGGAGTTAAGCGCATTGATCAGGTTGGTCAAGGTGCTGAACATGCTTTGGTTGGTACTGGGTGCAATGTTGAATACATCGCCGTTCGCCGGTGCCCCCGTAACCTGCACCTGGATACCGTTGAAACTGATTGCATTGCCGCTGGTATACGGGACACTGGTTTGCCCGGCAACCGCAACAGGGGATGCCGGATTGGTGACATCGGTCACCGAATAGGTTGTAACGCCACCCGTCACACTGAACGTGAGTTGGTAGTTGTTGCCATTGTACAAAGCGGGGTTGGTCACCGCGCTACCGCTGATCACGCCAGTGCCGGTGTTGGCGCCGCCGAACTGGATGGTTTGTCCTGCAGCTGCTGCGGGCACTGCGGGCTGGGAAGCCACAAAGGTCGTGCTATTGGTTACGCTGGCGACCGTCGTTCCCGCCGGGAATCCCCCTCCGGAAATTGGCATGCCTGGTACCAATGCGCTCGTGCTCGCCACGGTCACTGTCGTTCCTCCCGCGATGCTCGCGTTGGTACTCAAGGTCTGGGCCGCAGCAGCGGGTTCGGTCGTGAACGTGCCGTTTCCGTTTCTGATGTTCATGAAGATGGTCGAGCCTGGAGCGGTAGTCGGAATCTGCCGTGTCGGGCTTACCTGTATGTTGCGTTGCACGCTGTCGCCTTGGTAAACGACACCAGTAGCAGTATTCACGAAAGGCTGCGTGCTCCCTTTCGAGCCCGAAAAGAGGTAATTGCCGGTTCCGTCGGTACTGTTCGCCAGGCCGATCAGTTGCTGTAATTGGCCTTGCAAATCCGTCGCCAGCGATTGGCGGTCGGATGCGGTCAGCGTCCCGTTGCCAGCATTCACGGCATCCGTATACGCGCTCTGCAGCAGCGTCGTCACGCTTTGCAGCGTACTCTCGGACAATGACAGGGTATTTTGCGCCGCCGTGTTGTTGGTGCCGTATTGGGTGTTGACCGCAATTGCCTGATTCAGATTGACTGCGGTCGCCGCACCGACCGGATTCATGCCGGGATTCAGGATGCTTATCCCGGTCGAAATCTGTTGCTGGGTCTGCGCAATCTGAACCTCCAGATTGTTCATGTTGGCAACATTGGCTGAATAAATTGAGCTGGTACTGATGCGCATGATCTCTCCTATTTCAAAGTCAACAGGGTGTCGAACATGGTGTTGGCGACTTGTATCGCCCTTGCAGCGGCTTGATACGCCTGTTGATAAAGCATCAGGTTGGCGGCCTCCTGGTCCAGATTTACACCTGAAAGCGACTGTTGCGCCTGCGTCGCCTGGGACAGCATGTTGGTCTGCGCCTGGCTGGTCACCGTCAACTGGCTGGTCTGGGTACCTACCTGGGCAATCAACTGTGCATACGCCCCCTGATAGCTGGTCGTGCCATTCATCAGCGTATTGGCCGATTGCAATGCCGCGAGTTGCAACATGTTGCTGCCGTCTGCCGTGGCGTTGGTGTTCTGCGTGATTGTGAACGTATCGCCGGCGGATGGCGTGCCGCTGATCTGGGTCGACCATCCGTTATAGGAAATCGTTGCCCCCGCGGTATAGGCGACATTGGTCGGGTTGCCCGTTCCCGTCCCGGTCACATTGTAGGTCGTAGGCGGATTATTGAAGGTGATGGTGACCGGTTGTTGCAGGTTCGCATTCAGCGGCAAACCGCCTGTCACGGTAGCCGCAGCGATGGTACCGGTGCCCAGGTTGGCAGACGGTGCACTGGAGGCTATCGGCGTTGAAGCCGCGATCTTGGTCGGATCAGTGATGTTGAGCGAGATGCCGCTCGCACCGTTCACCGTGGGGCGCACCAGGAAAGTATCCCCCGACGCGGCGGCCACCGAGCCCGGCGTCAATTGCAGCGTAATGCCCGTGCCGGTAATCGCCTCGCCGGTTGCCAGTTGCGGATCGGTTGCAGCGACAGACTGAACCAAGGTATTGGTTGTGGTATCAACTACGTTGTAGTTGGTTCCGTCGTACGTCACACTGTAATCGTGGCCGGTCAGGTTCGCGACGTTGTTGATGGTCGCCGTAAGCGTGCCGTTGCCTACGTTGGTCGAAGCAGGCGTCACCTGCGGGCTCGCCACCGTGAACATGGGGGTTCCCAGCGCACCGTTCAGGTCGGTGCCCTGCTGTTGCTGCTGGTTGAAAGTAGTAGCGAACCCGATCGCGATCAAGCCTAGGGAATTGATCGCAGGATTGAGCACAGTCTGGCCAAAGCTGAGGTAGGCACCCAGATTGCCCCCCTGCAGCGAGCTTTGCTGAATGGGAACCGTGGTGCCATTGCTGGAATAGGCGACCTGCAGCGCAGTCGAGTCGGTGGTGGACGGGACCGTTTGCAATGTCATGGTAGTGCTGCCCAGTACCAGCGCCTGCCCGCTACCGATATACACATTTATCGAGCCATTACTCTGATTGATGGTCGAGACGCTTATTTGTTGGCTGAGCTGGTTGACCAGTTGATCGCGCTGATCCAGCAGCGCATTGGGAGGCTGATTCGGGTTGTTGGCCTGCGCCTGCACTATCTGGGTATTCAGTGCGGCGATTTGCGTGGCATAACTGTTGATGGAGGTCACACTGCTGGAAATTTGCTGGTTCAGGCTTTGGCTTTCCTGAGTCATGCTCTGGCTCAGGGACTGAAAGTTGTTCACCAATGTTTGCGCGGCACCTATCATGGCCTGTCGCGCCGGCACGGAACTCGGGGCATTGGCAACAGCATTTACCGCAGTAAAGAAACTCTGCAGATTCGGGGTTAACCCGCCGCTGGAATCCCCCAACAGGTTGCTTACCTGTTGCGCCAGTCCCAGTTGCGTATTCAGATTGGACGATTGCGTCTGAGCCGACAACACCTGCGAATTCAGGAACTGGCTGTACTGCCGCTGCACGGTGGTCACACTGACACCTTGCCCGATGAAACCCGAACCCGTGTTTTGCGGCAACATGGGCGTCTGAACGATTTGCTCTTCAGAATAGCCCGCGGTATTGGCATTGGCAATATTATTCGAGGTCGTGGCAAGCCCCGCCTGTGCCGCATTCAGCGCGCTTACGCTAATACCCAAAATACTCATGTCAGAACCCTCCGCCAGTTATTCAGCCGTACGCAACTGGCTATCGGCACAATAATTAAAAACTTTAGGCGCGGGCATTGATGCTGCCGACCACGCCCGCCAATTTTTCCGCATAGTGCGGATCAGTTGCATAGCCAGCCTGTTGCAGCCCCTGTGCGAACCCCTTGGCATCGCCCTGCCCGACTACGCCGTCATAGCGCGGGTTACTATTCAACAACTTTGCATAATCCTGAAATGATTCCGCATAGGAACCGTAGGCCCGGAAGCGCTGCACTTGCTGGCTCGCCACTCCGTTGTGGTATTCAGTCGTTGCTACTGTAGCCACCTTGCCTTTCCAGTTCTTTCCCGCCTTGATGCCGAACAGGTTGTAGCTGTCGCTGCCGTCCGCCATTTTGATCCCGCGTTTGCCCCAACCGCTTTCCAGTGCGGCCTGCCCAAGGATGAGATGCGCAGGAACACCGGTACTCTGGCTGGCCTGCTCGGCCGACGCACGGAATTTATTGATGAACGACTGCTGAACACCCGTCTTGTACGCGGAAGGCATGGCAGGCGTTGCCGCCGGAACCGTGCCGGCGGGAGTGGCAGGACTGGCGTGCTGGTTACGGCTGAGTTGCTTCACCATGACCTCGGCCAATCCGATGCCGCGCGCCGACATGCTCTGCGCCAATTGCTGATCGAGCATGCCGGTGAACATTTTGGTCTGTTCGCTATCGAATGCGCCGTCCTGCGGTGTCGCTTCGCGCATGCTTTTCAGCATCATGTTCAGGAACACTGCCTCGAATTGCTTGGCTGCGGCTTTCAACGCTTGGTCCGGCGCCTGTTTCGCCTGTAGTTTCAGCTTGTCCAAACTCTGGCTGTCGATCGCCAGACTGCCGATGTCTGTGCCGGAAATCGTCATGATCGCAAAACCTAAATCACCTCGAGTTCGGCGCGCAGCGCACCCGCCGCCTTCATCGCCTGCAGGATCGCCAGCATGTCCTGCGGGGTTGCACCGATGGAATTGAGCGCCCTCACCACATCGTTCAGGTCGACGCCACGTTTCAGATGAAGCAGATTGCCTTTGTCGGCCGTAATCTCGATATTGGCATTGGCCACGGTCGCCGTTTTGCCCTTCGACAGTGGCGTCGGCTGGCTCACCGTATTTTCTGTATTGATCACGACGGTGAGATTGCCATGTGCCACGGCACAGTCGTCGAGCGACACATGCTGGTTCATCACCACCGAACCGGTGCGTGCATTAACGATGACCTTGGCGCTGCCTGCGGCCGCATCGACCTCCAGATTTTCGATTTGCGAAATGAAGGCGATGCGCGCGCTGCCTCCCGGCGCCTTCACCTGGATGGTGCGTGCATCCATCGCAGCCACGACCCCCGGGTTGCCGGGCGCAACGCTACGACCGACAACATCAGCCAGGCGCATCGCCGTGGTGAAGTCGGCAGTATTCAATTCGAGGTAGATGTAATCGCCCTGCCCCAGCGAAGTCGGCACGGTGCGTTCCACCGTCGCACCGCCGGGAATGCGACCCACGCTCAGGTGATTGATCTGCGTCTTGGAACCGGCCGCTGCCGCACCTGCTCCGCTTACGAGCATGTTGCCCTGTGCCATGGCATACACCTGCCCATCCGCGCCTTTCAGCGGCGTCATCAGCAAGGTACCGCCGCGCAGGCTCTTGGCATTTCCGATGGACGATACCGTGATGTCTATGGTCTGTCCGGGGCGCGAGAACGGCGGCAACGAAGCTGTCACGGTCACGGCCGCCACATTCTTCAGCATCATGACGCTGCTGCTGCCCGGCGGCAGGTTGACACCCAATTGCAGCAACATGTTGGTGATGCTTTGCACAGTAAACGGCGTCTGCATGGTCATGTCGCCGCTGCCGTCCAACCCGACCACCAGCCCGTAGCCCAGCAACTGGTTCTCGCGCACGCCCAGCACCGTGGCGAGGTCCTTGATGCGCTCCGCCGCCGCGCTCAACGATACGAGCATCAACAAAGCAAAAACAAATGATCTGATATTCATGGCTTCCCTCGCTAGAACGGCAACACCGAGTAGAAGATGCGGTTGAACATGCTGAGCACAGCCGACGTGTCGATGCTGTTCGTGCCCTTGTATTCAACATGCACGTCCGCCACCTGGGTCGATTGCACGGTGTAGCTGCCGCTGATCGTGGCCGGATTCACTATGCCCGAAAAACGCACGTACTCCTGGGCATATTTGATGGACACCTGCTTCTCGCCCGCCACGCGCAGATTGCCGTTGGGCAGCACCTCGATCACCGTCACGGTAATGGCGCCCGTAAAGGAATTGCTCCCCGAACTATCGCTTGCACTACCCGATTTGACTCCGCTGCTGCCCGTCACACCGCCGGTCAAACCGGCCATCGACGGGGCAGTCACGGCAAGACTGCCGGTATTGGTATCGTCATGTGCAGACTGTCCGGAAGCCGCGGTCGTTTCGACGATGTTGACGATGAGCACATCGCCAACATGGCGCGGGCGCAAATCCTCGAACATCGGGCGATCATTCACGCCCGCGATGTAGATCGCGCCCTCGTTATTCGCCATTGCGGGCGGCGGCGCCGGACGCGCCGTCAGCGGTTCCTTGATGCTGGTGGACGGCGGCGGCACGCAGGCTGCCAACGGTACGACCGCCAGCAGACTCATGATTCCGATTGTTTTAAGCATGATTCGCCTCATTTACATCTGCGTCAGTTTCTGCAACATCTGGTCCGACGTGGTGATCGCCCTGGAATCCATCTCATACGCACGCTGCGTCTGGATCATGTTCACCAGTTCTTCCACCACGTTTACGTTGGAAGTTTCGACAAAGCCCTGGCTTACGGTTCCCGCTCCGTTAGTGCCGGGTACATTGGTAAGGGGTGCACCCGATGAACCTGTCTCCTGGTACAGGTTCTGCCCCATGCTTTCCAGTCCCGTCGGGTTGATGAACGTCGCAAGCTGCAAGGCGCCGACCTGCACCGCTGCCGCCGTACCCGGCTGCGTGACCGAAACCACACCGTCCTGACCGATGGTGACCGAAGTGGCATTGGCCGGAATGGTGATCGACGGTTGCACCGGAAAACCATTGGAAGTAACCATCTGTCCCTGACTGTTGGTCTGGAAGGAACCGTCGCGGGTATAGCCCGTTGTGCCGTCGGGCAGCAATACCTGGAAGAAGCCCGCCCCCTGGATCGCCACGTCCAGTTGGTTGTTGGTCTGCAGCAGATTGCCTTGGGTTTGAATGCGTTCGGCCGCGACCGGGCGCACGCCGGTACCGATCTGCAGGCCTGAGGGTATCTGGGTCAGTTGCGATGACTGTGCGCCCGGCTGGCGCAGGTTCTGGTACAGCAGATCCTCGAATACCGCGCGCGAGCCCTTGAAGCCGTTGGTACTGACGTTGGCCAGGTTATTGGAAATGACATCCATCTGCGTCTGTTGCGCTTCCATACCCGTCTTGGCAATCCAAAGGGAACGAATCATGATCAGTATCCTTTCTAAAATTCACCCGGTGACGGCGAGTACGCCGCTGGCGTTTTTGGCGTTGTCATCTGCAGTGGTCAGCATCTTCATCTGCATGTCAAATTGGCGTGCCAGCGAAATCATGCTTACCAGCGACTCCACCATGTTCGTATTGCTGCTTTCCAGGTTGCCCGAGACCACCGTCACGTTGGCGTCCGCATCGGCCGGCTTGCCGTCCGCTGTGCGGAACAGACCGTCTTCGCCGCGCACCATCTGGTTCTCGGGCGGATTGGTCAGCTTGATGCGCCCGACAATCACCTCCTGGGCCGCCATCGTCCCGCTGGGTACAGTGGATATCGTGCCATCCTTGGCAATCGTCACTACAGTGTCAGGCGGAATGGTGATGGGCCCGCTGTCGCTCATCACGCTCATGCCGTTACGCGTTTGCAAGATGCCGTTGGGCAACACCTGGAGATTGCCGTTGCGGGTATATGCCTCGTTGCCATTGCCGTCCTGCACCGCGATCCATCCTTTACCGTCCAGCGCCACGTCGAGCGTGCGTCCGGTCGCCTGCATGACGCCCGGCGTGAAGTCGGTGCCGGACGTCGAATCGACCACAAAGGTGCGGGTTGGCAAACCTTCGCCCACGAGCGGCACGCTGCGGAAAGTATCGATGGTCGAGCGGAATCCCGGCGTGCTGATGTTCGCCAGATTCTGCGCCACCGCTGCCTGCTGCTGCATGGTGTGCGTGGCGCCTGTCATCGCGGTGTAGATCAGCCTGTCCATGATGCGAGTCCCGTTTCAGTCCGATTATTGCAGGCTGACGATGGTCTGCAGGATCTGGTCTTCGGTCTTGATCGTCTGCGCATTGGCCTGATAGGCTCGCTGTGCGGTGATCAAGTCCACCAGTTGCGTGGTCAGGTCGACATTAGAATCTTCGGTTGCCGATGTCTGCAAGACGCCCAAGCTGGCCGATCCCGGCGCCCCAACCAGTGCGTTGCCGGACGCATTGGTCTGCGCCCACTGGTTGTTGCCCAGATTCTCCAGGCCCTGCGGATTGGCGAAGTTGGCCAGCACAACCTGCCCGAGCGTTTTGGTCTGCCCGTTGGAATATTGGCCCGTGATGGTGCCGTTCGAAGACGTACTGAAACCGGTCATTTGGCCTGAGGTAAAACCGTTCTGGGTCAAGGAATTCACACCAAAAGTGGTACCGAATTGCGTGGAATTTGCAAAATTGAAGGCGATGGTTTGCGAGGCCGCACCGGAGGGATTGGCTGCCGTCAAGGTGACTCCGCCCGCCGCCGATGTCGCTGTCGCCGCGGCTGACAGCGTGATGGTCCCCGGCGCTCCCGGCGTAATCGCAGTAATCGTGGTTCCCGCCGGAATTCCGGTCCCAGTCACCGTCGCCCCCACGGACAACCCTGCGGTGTTTGCGGTCACTGCAGTTGAACCGCTCGTGGTCACGGCGCCGGCCAGTGTGAGCGGTGTGCTCGTGGGAATGAAAGCGGCCGAACTCACCGCTCCGACCGGCGTCGCCAAGGTGCCGTTCGAATTGAATGTCATGCTGGACAATGCAGTACCCGCCGGAGGCACCAGGGCCCCATCGACCGTCAGGTACGTGTTCCACGTATTCGTTCCGGTTTCTGCAAAATACAGCGTCGCGGTGTGGCTCCCCCCCAAGCTGTCATAGATGGTCGCGGAAGTGGAGTTGTTGTAAGTCGACGGATTGTTCGGATCGAAAGGCGATACGGTCGGGACCGCCGATGCCGAATTCAGGTTCACCCCTGCAGCCAGCGTGGAGGTTGCTGTGGGTAATATGTTGGACGTCGGAATCTGAATGGGACCCGGCGTAGTCGGCACAACCACGCCCGCCGCGGTTGCCTGGTAACCCATCAGATTATTGCCCTGGCTATCAACAATGTAGCCACTATTGTTCAACTGGAATTGCCCGTTGCGCGAATAAGTGATGGTGCCGTTGTTACTCATCTGGAAAAAACCGCTGCCATTGATCGCCATGTCCAGGGAATCGCTGGTCGTGGTGATATTGCCCTGCGAAAAGTCCTGCGCCACGGTCGAGACCTGGACACCAATGCCCGACTGATTCGATGCAGTACCGCCCAGTGCGCTGGCATACATGTCGGCGAATTGCGTTTGCGATTGCTTGAATCCGACCGTGTTGGCGTTGGCGATGTTGTTGCCTATCGTATCCAGATTTGTGGATGCCGCATTCAGACCGCTCAAACCTTGTTCAAAACCCATGACATCCTCCTGTTTAAAGTTGGTTAATTCCGCTTGGCGTGACGTTCATCACAAAATCTGCTGGACCGAGCTCAGGGGCACGTTTCCTAGCGTCCCCATACCCAGTGTAGTGCCGCTGGAAGTCAATCCCACATTATTTACCACACCGTAGGACAGCGTGGTCGGGCTGCTCTGTGTTGTGCCCGACATCGCGGTCGCGCTGAATGTATAACTGCCGTCAGGCACTGTTGCGCCTGCGCTGTTTGTTCCATTCCACTGGAAGCTGACATCACCGGCCGCAGTTTGGGCCCCGAGTTGCAGCGTATTCACCACATTGCCGGAGGAGTCCGATATCGTCACCGTTACGCTATCGGCCGCCTGGGTCAGTTCCACTGCCCCGCTCGCCTGACTGCTAGACAGATTGAGCTGGTTTCCGGGGACAAGAACCGTGCTGCCTATCATGGAAGTCGCCTGCAGGGATTGCGACGTTGCCATGCTTGCGCTGAGCGCCTGCACCGTGGAATTCAATTGATTGATGCCGCTCACCGTAGAGAGCTGGGCCATCTGCGAAGTGACTTGGGAGTTGTCCATGGGATTAAGCGGATCCTGATTCTGCATCTGCGTCACCAGCAGCGTCATGAACTGATTCTGGAGCGCCGCCGCTGTAGGTGCTGCCGCTGCGGCGGCAGCGGCAGCGGCAGCCGTGGATGAAGTACTGTTCTGTACGGAAGAGGTCATGGTCTATCTCCTTTTTTTATTGCCCAAGAGTGAGCGTTTTGGTCAGCAAGGTTTTGGATGTATTGATCACATCCACATTGTTCTGGTAGGAGCGGGATGCCGAGATCATGTTCACCATCTCGTCCACCGGGTTTACGTTGGGCATGGTCACGTAGCCCTGGGCATCCGCCATCGGGTGTTTGGGGTCGTACACCACTTTCATCGGCGAATTGTCTTCCACAACCGCTGCAACCTTGACGCCCTCCCCCGGCTGGCCCTCAATCGGCACTGTGGAGAATACAACCTGTTTGGCTTTGTAGGGCTTGCCGTCCGGCCCAGTGGCGCTGTCAACGTTGGCGAGGTTGCTCGCCACCACGTTGAGCCGCTGCGACTGGGCGGTCATGGCGGAGCCGGCGATGTTGAATATGTTGAACAGGGACATGTCGTTATCCTCAATTATCCTTGCAGGGCCGCCAGCACATTTTTGACATCGTTGCTGATAAACGTCAGGCTGGCCTCATAGTGCAGGGCATTGTCCGCGAATTGCGACCTCTGTACGTCCATGTCCACGGTATTCCCGTCGGCGCTGGGTTGCAACGGATTGACATACTGTACCGGCGCTCCCATTACGCTTTCGCCTGTCGCCCCCGCCAGATGCCCGGGAGAAGTCACCGCCACCGGCATTTTTTGTCCGCTACCCGACAGTGCACCTTGCAAAGCACTGGCAAAGTCGATGTCCTTGGCCTTGTAGTTGGGCGTATCGGCATTGGCGATGTTGGATGCCATCAATTCCTGGCGTGCCGCGCGCAGGTTCAGCGCTGCTTGCTGGAACTGGAACATGGCGTCTATGCTGCTGGTCATCTCGCCCTCCTTTCAAATCAAGGCTCTTTTCACGGTTTGCATACTAATCGCGACAAGTCACCCCCTATCTGACGATTAGCGGTGGAAACCCGTTTTATTTCCTCCTTTTAGAATCCGTCCCCGGCTCCACAATATCGCCATGAATAAGTTGTGCGCCATATTGATCGGGTCACTGATATGCAGCTCCGCCGCCTGGGCCGCAGACAGGCAGAACCATGCCGCAATACGCGAGACTGCCCTGGCCTATGCCACGGCGCAGACCCGCACCTTGCCGGGCAAGGTCAGCGTCACGGTCGAGGATATCGACACGCGCACCGTCCTGCCGGCCTGCGCCACGCTTGAGGCCTTTCTGCCCAGCGGGACGCAATTGATGGGCAAAACCAGCATAGGCGTGCGCTGCACCGGGAAACCCGGCTGGTCGATCTATCTCCAGGCCAACATCAAGGTCAGCGTAGACATGCTGGTCGCGAAACGGCCATTGGCCCAGAACACGGTCTTGAGCGCGAGCGATTTCACCACGCAAACCGGAGAGTTGGGTCAACCCGGTGTCCTGACCGATCCCGCACAGGCCGTCGGCAAGACGCTCAAGTTTGGAATCGGTACAGGACAGGTGCTGCGTCAGGACATGCTGCGCGCGCCATACGTGGTGACTCAGGGGAATACGACCGAAATCAGGATACTGAGCGAAGGGTTTTCGGTACGTTCATCCGGACAAGCGCTCAATAGCGGTTCCGCAGGCCAAATTGTTCAGGTTCGCATGCCTACCGGCCAAGTCCTGAGTGGTGCCGCAGACGCGGACGGTGCCGTGGAAGTGCGCCCCTGAAGTGGCTATAATGCCCGGCGAACACCCGGGGAAACCTAAAGTTTATCGATCATCTGCCGATGTAGTGCTTGACCGAGTCAGTGAAAAGGGAATCAGCCCATGAAGATCGACAAAACCAGCAAGCCACTCTCCCCCAGCACGGCCGGGGAGGCGAGTTCGCGCAATTCGGCAACGAAGGCAAACAATAATCAGGCAGCGACCGAAACCAGCGGAACCAGTGTGCATCTGGGGTCCACGACGGCTCAATTGCTCAGTCTCGGGGGCAGTGTCGCCAGCACACCGCTGGTGGACGTGCAAAAGGTCGCGGACATCAAGCAGGCAATCAGCGAAGGACGTTTCAAAGTCAACTCCGGCGTTGTTGCCGATCGCCTGATCAACTCCGTGCAAGACCTGATCACCGCGAGCAAGCATTGACCAACAAACCCGCGAACGCCTTAGCGACGGAATTCCTGTCCAACCTGAATGACGAATGCGCCGCCCTGCGTGCGTTCGTCGTTTTGCTTGAGGACGAACAACGCACCCTGCTTGGTCAGCACACTGAAGAACTGTTGCCGATGGCCGACGCCAAGATACAACTTACCAACAAGATCGCGGCCCTGTCCACAGCCCGCCAGCGATATCTGCCGGAAGGCACGCGCAATGTGGCTGAATGGATCAAACAGAACGCCCCACAAGGATTGACTGCCTGGCAGGACGCCCGCCAGCTGGCAGCACAAGTGCTGCGCGTCAACCAGACCAACGGCGAACTGATCCAGATCAAGCTGCGCTACAACCAGCATGCGCTAAGCGTGTTATATGGCGCTGCGCAGAGCACGGCCGGATTGTACGGTGCTGACGGCCAACCCAATCTTCCCAGCGGCAGCCGGATGCTAGGCAGCGTCTGAGCATACATTACCGCTGCGTTAAGGCGATACCGATTTATTCTGTTCGATGTCCGGCTGACGCCAGATTTGACAAGTTCCGCTACGCCGCTGTCGATAGCGTCCCAACAATGCCCTGGTTGACTGAATCCGCGATCAAGGTTGCCGACAGGCTTGGATTTGCCTGCAGCACGCTGGCCCAGTTGGCGGACGACACCGAGGTGCTGCCCGAGAGTGTGCCTGATGCATTGTAAATGCCCGAGGTGGAGGAAGACGAAGCTGATGAAATCGCAACACTCTGGTTAATCAACGATTGAGCTTCTGACTGCGGGGTGGCGGCACCAGTGATCCCGGATGTCGACTGGGTTGTTGTTCCAGCCTGAATAAGCGCATTCAACATTCCGACGGCATCGTATGTCACGGGCGACGTCGGCGCACCGCTCAGCGTGGCCACGATGCCTTCCTGGGCAGCAAGACTGACCGCAGTCTGTGCAAGTCCGGGAATTGAAGTCTGCAACACGGTTTCGGTGCTTGTATTCGAAGACAGGTAGGCAGAACCTGCGGATGTAAGACTTGATATCGTGGACATAATAGACTTTCACCAATCATCATATGCCAGATTATCGGCACGCACTGTGCAAAGTTTAGGGGAAACACCGATCAAGTCTGCTTTTCTTCTTCTCCCCGCGTGCGAGGGGACTTGTTCGGTGTTTCTTCGCTTGACTTTTACTACCGCTACGCAAAAATCGCACCAATCCGCACCGAATTCTGATACACAGTTGTTACAAAGAGGATGTCAAGGAATCGGGACACATGCCGATACTTGGAGGCATGACGGCGGTAAGTTCGCGTCGCTATTACAAATAATTTGAAAGGGCTATCATGAGTTCAATTAACAACGTCACCAGCTCAAACTACTTATCCTGGCTGCAACAATCATCCGGAACCTCAAATACATCCAGCACAAATCAGGTTGGCGCGACCGATTCCGATGGCGATAACGATGGAAGCGGCAACACCGGAAGCGTGAGTGGCGGATCGAATTTCATGCAGGCTATCCTGCAGGCATTGGCGCAGAGCCTGAACAGTAGCTCATCTTCGTCTTCTGCAACGTCTGCGTCGAGCGCCGCTTCATCAACGAGTGCTACCCAAAGCCCTCAGGCCGCGCTTCAGGCATTCATGCACAGTTTATTTGCTGCACTTCATCAAGCCAGCGGGCAAAGCACGGGATCTTCGGCGAGCGCAACCGGTAGCGATTCTGACGGGGACAATGATGGCAGCACCGCATCATCCGTGAGCGGCAGCAGTAGCAGCTCGAATCTGGTTGCCAATCTTCAGAATCTTCTGCAGCAACTTTCTGCCAGCAGTCAAAGTTCGTCGACGACCGCATCTGGCACCAGCTCGCTCGACAACCTGAAGACCAGTTTCCAGAATTTGGTCAGCGCGTTGAATGCATCCCAGGGACAGGGGACATCAACGGCCAGCACAACGCCCACGCTGCAATCGTTCTTGCAAAATCTTCTTCAGGATTTGAATGGGGGAGTCAATATTTCCGGGGCGGTCGTCAGCACCCAGGCTTGATTCTGGCGCAACCGGCCGGGTAACGCCCCGGCCCGGAAACGATTAAGATGTGCCACGCGCCAGCGGATTCGATTTCATTCCGGCCGCGGGTGCACGGAGGTGAGCAACAATGGACGTAACGACAATCGCATCATCAACCACGGTTCAAGGCACCGCAGGTGTTGCCAGTGTCGCTACGCCTGCCACCGGGCTACCTCAGTCCAATGACGCGTCAAAATCGTCCGCCACGACAGCCTCTCCTGACCCTACTCCCAACCAAATCAGCAAGGCGGTAAACCAAATCAATGCCGCTTTCACCCAAAACAACCAGGCTATCTTTGCAAAGTACGAAAAAGATCCCGCGACAGGAATCGAAGTCGTACAGTTTGTAGATCAGGATAACGGGCAGGTGGTGAGTCAGGTGCCGTCCAAGGTGGCTCTTGCTATCGCTCAATCCATACAGGATTTGTCGGCGCCCAAGGGACAATTGGTGAACGCCCAGGCATAAGGGAATGATCCGTCCCTGATTCCGCGATGTTTGTCACCGGACCGTTAATTGCTGGTTACAGCCCGTTCGCGAAACATGCTCCTGGTTGCCTCCAGCGCATCCGAAAAAGCCTTGCGCTTGTATGCCCACTTTTCCTCGTGGGTTGGCGGAATCAGCGCCATGGTTGCGTTCGCTTCGAATAGCAGGATATTTCCATTCTTGTCCATCCCGAAATCAATCCCGCAATAATCCAGCCCCAGCACCCCGCTTATTTTCTCCAGCGCCATTATCGCGTCTGATCCGAGAAATGCGGAAAAATCGTTCAAGAATACCTGTTCTTCAATCCTGAAATTTTCACAATTGACCATGTCGGAACTGAAATAATGAACTTTCCACTGGGCAGATATGGCCATGTGCAACGGATAGAGAACGCCATTGATGGACATGACCCTGTATTTTCTGAACAGCTTGTCTTCCGAACGCGAATCCAGGAGTTCAATAACCAGAATGCTTTCTCCGGGCAACTCTTCAATTGCGGCATTCATTGCATCCGCATTTTCCATGCAAACAAAGTAATTGCCACCATGAAAACCGGATGCGCGCAATAGCAGGGGAAATGAGAATCCCCGGTACGCCAGGATTTCGGATGCCTTCGCAGAGATCAAGTCCGATCTCGAAACCAGCGCGATGCGGGGCACGATCACCCTGGACAGCCCGCCGATTCTCCCGGCATTGGCAAGTCGCCCGGTTTGCAACACCGCGCCGGGGTGATTCAGCACAGGGGCTTTTGATTTCGCAACAAGCTCAAGCGCGATCTCAAGTCCGCGCCGGCACAAATCGGCATCGCCAATCGCATTGAAGACCAACTGATGCGGAGGAAGAGGCTGCCGGGTGCCGAAATATTCCACCGCAACAATTGTTGTGTGAAAAACCTCGTTATCAATCAGCAGGCGCCAAGGTATATTGCCTTCCAACGCAGAAGCCAGAACCAGCAATTGGACAGGCTGATTCCTTCCCCGATACGTTTGTGTGGACAGCGGTTGATTCCCGAATCCCAAGTCTCGATGAAAGCGTGATTTGTCCTCATTGCCCAGTCTGTGCCAGATCGAGGCAAGCCCCTGATGGGCAGTGGTCAAAGCAGAGTTCAGCTCAAGGGCGGCGTCAAAATGCTGCGCAGCAAGCGAGAGATTGCCCATGTCCAGCAAAACGTTTCCCAGATTGACATGTGCGATGGCTTCACGCGGATGATAGGTGACTGCGGCAGTGTACGCAGTACATGCCGCAGAAGTGTACCGGGTTTCAAAAAGTAGCCGCCCAAGATTGCTCCATGCCCCCAGATGGGTCGGTTCCATGTTGATCATGGCGAGGTATAGCGACTTGGCCTCTTCCCGATCCCTGCTGCGATCCGACACCGCCAGAAAATTCGCTAGGTTGAAACGACACACGGCGGATTGCGCATCCAATGCAACGGCCCTACGATGGAATTGTTCGGACTCGTCGAAGCGGCCAAGCTTGTGCAGTGTCATGCCCAGGTTGCAACAGGCCTCGGCATAATCGGGCTTGAGTTGCAGCGCATGCCTGCAACTCGCGTCGGACTCCTCAAATCGTCCCAAGCTCCTCAGAACCACGCCCAGATTGTTGCGGGCCTCCGGATTATCGGGCATCAGTGCTACCGCATTTTCGATTTGCACCAGCGCGTCCTCGCTGCGCCCCATTTGCAGGAATATGAGCCCCAGCATCATCCAGGCGGATCCCAGATGAGGAAAGCGCTCTGTCATTGATCGCGCAAGTTGCGCCGCTTCTGCGTATTGCCCTCGGGCATACAAATCCGTGATGGCTTTGCATCCGTCCACACTCGAATTGGTGTCCGTCTGCAAGATGATCTTTCCAATTTCAGTTTTCTCTTTTTTCATGGCATCTCGGCAAAGCCCTGGTAACGTCTTTCAAATTGTTTCGCAGGCTGACGGCGCGACGTTGACAACATGGAACAAATCAGCCATCTGCCGGAAGGCATTCCTGGATTTTTTCAGCAATCAACCTGACCCATCGCTTGTTTGCCCGCGAGATGATCGCCCCGCAATCAAAAAAACGCTCCTTACCCAATGCATGATTCTCGATAAAAAGTCATGGCTGTTGAATTTGCCGAGATGGGATAGCGCAGCATATCCCGCTCCGGTGCCATTGATCGATACCCGCACTCCGGCGGCGTCACGCTGTTGAAACCGGCTCCGTACCTGCCAATTTGCCGATACTATTGATGTTTCCTTAAATCATGACACGAACCCTCCCAGAGGGAGAAGAACTTTGCATCCTTCTCCTTCAGGGAGAGGGACTGAGGTGAGGGAAATAACGTGATGCGAGACTTTTGTCATGTATGCCGGAAAATTCAATAGGTGGTCAAAATATCAAAGTCGTCAAGAAAGAGTTCCGTGCATCGAAACACACGGAACTCCCGGAAGATACCCGCGTTGAAGTGGCCTTACTTTTCGGATTTTACGGCCTCGATTGCGTCATGAAGCTCCTTCTCTGCCTCATGCAGTGCCTTCTCGGCTTTCTCGCCGTGCCCCTTCATATCGTAATGATTTGCTGCGCGCGCTCTTTCCAGTTCATGGATGGTGTCGACAACATGTTGATGAGCCTGCTCCATATCCTTCCAGTCGCGGACCTCTTTTGCGTAAGCCGTGCCGAAACACAACGTCGAAACACCAAGCACTAAAAATGCGATTTTTTTCATAAACTGCCCTTTCATTCCAGATTAAGTTAAACAATAAACGAACTGCAAGCCATGCAATACAGAATGAGCGAACACTTCTGCACGAGCATGGAAACCACTCCGTCTACAGGCAGAAATCACTTTTGATCCTAATCTTCTTTCTGTTCCCCACCCTCTTCATGTCTTTGGCCTTGCCGTTCGAACGCCCGCGCCAGCATCTCCGAGCATTCCGAGGACAAGCCGGAAGCATTTTTCTTCAGGCAGGCGACGATCCTTCCTTCTCCAGGCTTCACTCCCTGGCAGAATTTTTCTACATCAGCATGGCAAGTCCTGCCCGGACCGGGCCTGTTTCCGCGCTGACCCAAACTTCCCTGCTGACCTTGCGCCTGTGGTTCTCCCGTTCCGCCGGTATTATCGGTAGCAGCAACCGCGGAGGAAACCATTCCCATGATGGCGAGGCATGCCAGCATGGTCTTCACGGTAGATATCATTCATTACCTTTCTGATCTCTTTGGTGGCAAATGAGCCAAGGAAACGCCGATTAAGTCTGTTTTTTTCTCTCCCTCTCTGAAGGAGAAGGGACTTGTTCCGTGTTTCCCCTGAGCTTATCGTTCCAGTCAAATCGTTTCCTGAACCTTACCTGTCATCCCGGCGCTCGTCATGCCTGTCGTCCCTGCGCTCCTGATGCCGATCGTCGCGCCGTACTTCTGGTCGATACCCCGGCTCATATTCACGCGACTTCACGAAGTATACGGGCCTGTTGCAAGCGTGGTATTCATGGCAATGCCTGGCCCAATTCCTCTGGTGATCAGGGGGAACATGCAAATAGATCGGCTGCATAACAACATTGGGCGGCTGCCTCTCTATGATCGTGGGCTGTGCCAACACAACCGGCGGCGGAGGCGCGTTACCAAATTGCACCTGGCCATAGACTCCCGGTGCAACCTGGCCACCCACGGAGAGGTTAATTATTGGTTGGTCCGCGAAGACAGACAAACTGGCGAGCAGGAGTGATACAAATGCAATTGGCTGTATGAATTTCATGGTGTTCCTTTCTGAATCTTCGTTATTGAATCCAGGTTGACATCGCAGCTAGTTCTGCGACAACATCATTAACGAATCAGATGCCGATTGGAAGACATTTTTTCTGCAGAGATTTGTATCGAGTGTGTATCAGCTTTGTGTCTCATTGCATTCACCACACCGCATTGGGCTTTTTATACCGCACAGGGCTTTCTGTCTGCAATAGAAAGAATAATGGAACATTATCCGGAACACGCGGTCATATTTTTTGCAATTGGACATAACGTAGAGGTGACACCATGAAAAAGATATTGCTTGTTGCACTTGTTGCTATGCTATCAACCACCGCCGCCTTCGCAGATGGCGGGCATGGCTGGGGGCATGGCGGGGGATGGGGACGAGGCGGCGGATGGGGTGTCGGCTGGGTTGCCCCGGCATTGATCGGTGGTGTGCTTGCCTATGATCTGGCCAATCCCTATCCCTATCCCTATCCCTATCCCTATTATGCCCAGCCCGCTCCGGTCTATGTACAGTCCTATTCCACGCCTGTGCTGGCGACCCCGGCGGCGCAGTATTGGTATTTCTGTCGCTCTGCCAATGGTTATTATCCTTATGTTCCTTCATGCGCCGAAGGATGGCAAACGGTGCCGATGACTCCGCCAAGATAATCGATACCGCGGTCGTTTGTGACGATCGCCCGTAGCGCTTGCTTGCTTGTCGCGCTGTTCGCGCCCTGCGGAGGATCAGTCCGAAGCGCATCCACCTCGACCCGCGTGTACGGCGGCAATTTACAAACCGGTACTCGCGGGTCGAGTTATTTCCCCGCAGGTACCGGTTTTGGTTGTGGCTTCTTGCCCTTTGATTCTTTTTTCTTGTCTTTGCTTCCCATGATATTGACTCCTTTCGTTTCCAGGCAATCGAACTGACTGCTTCGACGGGCTTTGCGCCCTGTCGACCATCTTAGACCATTGAGCCTTCATCGTTGACACTATCGGAATGTGTTTGAAAATTCGCGACGGCTGTTGCACAATCGGGAATCGCAATTAACGCGCTCGGGTAACGGAGAATAATTCATTCCCAATCATCGTAGGCAGCAAATGCAGCGCACACCCTCTGTCCAGGCAATTCGATTGCGGCACCTCGCTATTGTTGTTCGGGGGGTTGCGGGATCGCCGGTTCCGCTTCATGTTCCGCTTCATGTTCCGCTTCATGTTCCGCTTCATGTTCCGCCTCAGGTTCCGGTGACAGCACGGTGATGGTCACGCGCCGGTTACGGGCACGGCCTTCGGGAGTATCGTTCGGTACCTCGGGTTCATTGTCCGCCTCACCGACTGCCTTCAGGCGTCTGGCAAGGATACCCTGATCAATGAACAGGCGCACGACGCTGCTCGCGCGCGCCGAGGACAACTCCCAGTTAGATGGAAACTTGGCGGTGCTGATGGGCACGTTGTCGGTATGCCCTTCCACTTCGATGGCAAAATCATTGCCTGCCAGCACCTTCGCCGCATCCGCCATGGTCCTTTTCGCCTCCGGCTGAATGTCCGCCTCTCCCTGATTGAACAATGCACTGGCATTGATCTCCAGTTCGACACCGCGTCCATTCTGGGAGACGTTCATCTGCCCGCTCTTCACAAACGCGGCCATCGCCTCGTTGAGCGTCTGGGCGAGGTTCTGCATGCGCTCGTTTTGCTTGCGCTGCATCTCCGCCAGGCGCGCGTTGCGCCTGTCTATCAGCGACTTGAAGAACATTTCATCCTCGCTCAGGTGGACCGCACTCCCTTCGCCCACTTTGCCGTTTGCACCGAAGGCCTGGTTGACGGAAACGCTGAAGACCTTGTATTTGCCTTCATTCACCGAGGAGATGCCGTACATGACAACAAAGAAGGCGAACAGCAGCGTGATGAAGTCTGCGTAAGAGACCATCCAGCGCTCGTGATTATCGTGTTCCTGTCTTTTGGGACGGCGCGCCATCAGGGTAGCTCCGGTAGGTAACCCTTCAGCTTGTTCTCGATGTGGCGGGGATTCTCGGCATTGGCCACCATGCACAGGCCATCGATCAGCATTTCGCGCATGTTCACCTGCTGCGCGATGATGATCTTCAGTTTGCCCGCAATCGGCAAGAACAACAGATTGGCGGAACCCACGCCATAAATGGTGGCGATGAAAGCGACCGCAATGCCCGCCCCCAGCTTGGCCGGCTCGCCCAGGCTTTGCATCACATGCACCAGCCCCAGCACCGCCCCAAGAATGCCGATGGTGGGCGCGTAGCCCGCTGCCGATTCCCACACACGGGCCGCCTGCCAGCGCAGCGTCTCATAGCTCTGCAAATCGATGTCCAGCACCTCGCGTATTTTCTCCGCACTGTTGCCGTCTACCAGCAACTGCAAGCCCTTGGCGACGAAAGGCTCGTCGATGTTCTTGAGTTGGGATTCCAGTGCCAAGATGCCATCCTTGCGCGCGATACTGCCCCAGCCGGTGATCTTTTGCGCCAGTTTCTGCAGGTCAACCACGGGCGTGACAAATACCCATTTACCCATCTTGATGCCGCTCACGAATACATGGAGCGGGTGCTGCAGCATGACCGCACCGATGGTGCCGCCAAACACAATCAGGAAGGCGGCCAGTTGCATCAACACATTGATTGATCCGCCTTCCAGCAGCTGTCCGCCGATGATCCCTGTAATGGCGACGACCAACCCGAACAGGCTGAGCTTGTCCATCAATGTCCCTTCATCGAAGTACGCAATCGCGCCACCGCTTGGCTGTGCAACTGGCAAACGCGCGATTCTGAGACCCCCATCACCTCGCCAATTTCCCGCAAGTTCATGTCCTGCTCGTAATGCATGCCCATCATTTGACGTTCACGCTCCGGGAGACGCTCTATCGCCTGAATGAGCGCAGCCCTGAAACGCTCGTCCTGCAATAGCTCCAGCGGATTGCTGTCGCTGGAAAATTCAAAACGCTCAAAAAAATCCTCGTCGCCGTCGCCGTGGAAATCTTCATAGTAGAGCAATTGCGCACCGCGCCCTTCCTGCAGTGTCTGCTGGTATTCGGTCAGGGAAACGCCCAGTTCCCTGGCGATTTCCGACTCGCTCGGTGCCTTGCCCAGCTTCTGCTGCAGGCGGCTGATGGCCGTTTCGATGCGGCGCATGTCGCGGCGCAGACTGCGCGGCAGCCAGTCAGCACCGCGCAACTCGTCCAGCATCGCACCGCGTATGCGCTGTGCGGCATAGGTCTCGAACATGGCACCGCGCAGCTCGTCGTAACGGCTGGCTGCATCGAGCAGGCCCATCATCCCCGCCTGGATGAGGTCATCCACCTCGACGCTTCCCGGGAGCTTGAGCATCATGTGATGCGCGATGCGCTTCACCAGGGGCGCATACTCCTTCAGGCATTCTTCCTTGTCGCTCAGTCCATTCGGCGTGTACATAGCCTTCGTCTTAAGGTTGCCGGCGATATTCATGTAATCGCCATTGTATTATTCGCAGCGCGCGATTGTCGCATCATGCGCTGCATCACGCTGCCCAGCACGTCATGTCCGTCGTCCGAAGCTGTCGGCGCACGCAATAACCCCTGTGCGATCTCGCGCATTGCGTAGGACGACGGCGCCGCCGGAAACGCCTCGGTCACCGGTCGGCCCAATTGTGTCGCACGTTTGAGCTTTTCATCAACCGGAATATGCCCCAGGTACTCCAGATGCACTTGCAGATGCCGACTGGCGACCTGCGCCATATTGTCGAATATCGCCAGCGCTTCCCGCTCGCTGCCAACCTTGTTGACCACAATATCGAACGCCTGCCTGCCATTATGCATCGCCATCTGCTTCAGCAGCGCATAACTTTCGGTTATTCCCCTGGCGGTGGCGTTCAGCACCAGCAGCAGGGGCTCACTTCCCGACAGGCTGGCACAGACCGAATGCCCCGCACGCGCCGCATCCACCAATACAACGTCCATGTCTTTCGCCGCCGCGCTCAGCGCCTCCAGCAATCGCGTGCGCTGCGGTTCGTCCAGCTTCGTCAGGCTTTGTACCGCCCTTGCCACGGGCAACACATGCACACCCTGAGTAGCCTGCATGATCACGTCCCGCCATTGCTTGTCGCCGCGAGCCACCTGCAACAGATCGTGGCGTGCCTTCAGCGCCAGCATGTTCGCCACATTGTCCTGCGACAGGTTCTCGTCCAGCACCAGTACATCCTTGCCGGCGCTTCCCAGCACCGCCGCCAGATTCACCACAATACTGGTCGCGCCCAATCCTTCGCGCGCGCCAACCACCGTCATCACGCGCGCGCTGGAGCGCGCCAGCAGGCGACGCAATCCTGCTGCCTGATCGTTCGCATCAGATCGCATATTGCCCCCTCATGTTCTTTGCACTCCCCATCCCGGCCATGAAGACAGGCAGTTCCGCTTCCTTCATGGCGAAGGCCGTGCTCGTTTTGCCCACATCCTTGAATACGCGGTGCAGCAGATATTCCAGGTTCACTTCATGCAGGTCTTCAGGCACGCGCTGGCCGCTGGCAATGTAGTGCATGGGCAGCTTGTGGCGCACCACCACGTCCAGCACCGTGCCGAATGTCACTGCCTCGTCCAGCTTGGTCGGGATGCATCCGATCACGCCGGTACCGCCATACATCTTCACCACGTCGTCCAGCGTGCCGCCGGAACTGGTTGCGTTCAACAGCAGCAGGCGCCGAACGCCTGCCGCATCGAACATCCGGGCCTGTTCTGCCACGCGGCTGTCGCGCTGCCCCACACCCATGGTATCGATCAGCACGAGATGCTTGTGCTTTAAACCGGACAGCGTCAGTTTCAGATCTTCGGTATCCCGTACCGCATGTACCGATACGCCGAGTATCTTTCCGTATATCTTCAATTGTTCGTGCGCACCGATGCGGTAGCTGTCGGTGGTGACCAGCGCCACCTTGTCGGCACCGTAGCGCACCACGGCGCGCGCCGCGAGCTTGGCCGTGGTGGTGGTCTTGCCCACCCCGGTCGGCCCGACCAGCGCATACACGCCGCCGCGTGCGACCACATCTTCCTGCGCGGTCGCCACGCGCAGATTGTGCCCCAGCGCGCGGCGCAACCAATCGAGGCCGCCTTCCGCAGGTATCTTCTCCAATAACTGGCGCGACAATACCGGACTGAAGCCAACATTGAGCATGTCGCGCAACAGGCCGCTGCGCGCCGGATCATGCTTCTGCATATCCGACCAGGAGAGGCGCGCCATCTGCTCCTGCATCAGGTTGCGCATGCTCTTGATCTCGGACAGCAGCGTCTGCTGTTCCGCGGTAGTATCCCTGCTTTCGCGTAAATTGTTCGCCTCCAGCACTTTCGCGCCCAGCGCGGCAGCCTGGTTCGCTCCCTGCTGAGTCAGCCTGCCCGAACGGACAGACAAGCCCGCCGCGCTTTCTCCGGGCAGGGTATCGCTTCTTTCCCCGGACGAAGGTTGGTGAGCACCGCGCGGCTCCGCGGCACATCCTTCGCTCACGCGCGTCTCGCTCAGATGAGCCAGTTCCGCACCGGCCACCGCCACGATCTCCACTCCCTCCAGCACTTTCCGGTTGGACAGTATCACGGCGTCCTCGCCGAGCTCACTGCGTACCAGCTTCAGTGCGTCACGCGAACTGGCTGCGATGAATTTTCTGGCGTTCATGCTCTACCCCCTACCATGGATGTAAACCGTACCGTTTTAAACCCCGGTACTTCGTCTTGTGAAATCACTCTGAGTTGCGGCAGCGAACGCTTCAGGAAACGCGCCAGCAGATCGCGGATATGTCCTGGCACCAGCAGCACGGCGGGCAGCCCAAGTTGCTCCTGGGTCTGCGTCGCATTGCGCGCCTCGCGCAGCAGAGTATTGGCCAGACCCGGCTCTATGGCCGCGCCGCCTGCCTGCAGGGCCTGCGCCAGCACGTACTCCAGCTCCTTGTCCATGCCGATGACCTGCAATTCCTGCGCCGATGGATAGAACTGCTGCACGATGGCGGCACCAAGCGCCACGCGCACCAGCCCGGTCAGCACGGTTGCATCCTGCGTCTGCGGCGCATGCTCCGCCAGCGTCTCCAGGATGGTGCGCATGTCGCGGACGTGCATGCCTTCGCCCAGCAGGTTCTGCATGACTTTCTGCACCGTCGCCAGCGGCAGCAGCTTCGGCACGAGATCTTCGGTCAACTTCGGCGCGATCTTGCCGAGATGGTCCAGCAGTTGCTGCAGTTCCTGGCGACCCATCAATTCGGCCGCGTGAGTATGGATCAGGTGACTCATGTGCGTCGCCACCACCGTGCCGGCATCCACCACGGTGTAGCCCATGACCTGCGCCTGTTCACGCACTGCCGCTTCCACCCAGGTGGCAGGCAGGCCGAAGGCAGGGTCTTTCGTGGGTGTGCCGGGCAATACGCCGCTCACGCTGCCAGGATTGATCGCGAGAAACATGTTGGGGTACGCCTCGCCGCTGCCGATCTCTGCACCCTTCAGGGTGATGCGATAGGCGTTGGGACGCAGATCAAGGTTGTCCCGGATATGTACAGCGGGCGGCAGGAATCCCATGTCCTGCGTAAATTTCTTGCGGATACCCTTGATGCGGCGCAACAGGTCGCCATCCTGCGCCTTGTCCACCAGCGAAATCAGGCGATAGCCGACTTCAAGCCCCAGCACGTCGACTTGCGCCACGTCCTCCCAACTGGCTTCCGGCGCCTCGGTGCTCGGGGCAAGCACCGGATTCGCCACTTCCGCCGCCTTGACTTCCGTCTGTTTGGCGCGTTGCAGCAGGAAGAATGCGAACCAGCCCATGGCACCTGCCAGCAGCAGGAAAGCGAAATGCGGCATGCCGGGGATCAAGCCCAGCATGCCGATGATGGCAGCGGTAACAATCAGCACTTGCGGGCTGGAGATCAATTGTTTTGCCAGTTGCTGACCGATATTGTCTTCACTGGCGACGCGGCTCACCACCATGCCGGCTGCAGTGGAGATCACCAGTGCGGGGATTTGTGCCACCAGACCATCGCCGATGGTCAACAGCGTGTAATTCTTGGCCGCGGTCGCTAGGTCCAGGTCATGCTGCAGCACGCCGATGACGAGGCCGCCCACAACGTTGACGAGCATGATGATGATGCCTGCGACGGCATCGCCGCGCACGAACTTGGACGCACCGTCCATCGCGCCGTAGAAGTCGGCCTCCTGGGCAATCTCGGCACGGCGTTTGCGCGCCACGTCTTCGCCGATCAGGCCCGCGTTCAGGTCGGCGTCGATCGCCATCTGCTTGCCCGGCATCGCGTCCAGGGTGAAACGTGCGCCCACTTCGGCTATGCGACCGGCACCTTTGGTGATGACCACGAAGTTGATCACCACCAGGATCACGAACACCACAATACCCACCGCGTAGTTGCCTCCCACCAGGAAATGGCCGAACGATTCGATCACCTTGCCCGCCGCATCCGGGCCGGTATGGCCATGCAGCAACACCACGCGAGTGGAAGCAACGTTGAGCGAAAGGCGCAGCAGGGTGGAGATCAGCAGCACCGTGGGGAAGACAGCAAAATCCAGCGGCTTGGTGGTGTTCATCGCCACCAGCAGCACCATGACCGCCAGCGCGATGTTGAACGTGAACAGGATATCCAGCAGAAACGGAGGCAGCGGCAGCACCATCATCGACAGGATCATCACGATCAGAATGGGGCCGGCCAGACCGCGGACACCGCCGCGCATCATCGCAGCCTTCAATGTTTCCAGGATATTCATACGCACCTTTCAGATTCATTTCCGCGATCCGTCAAGACCGCTTTGCTCATGCTTATTATCTGAAACGGCTGCCGGATCGATGACGTGAATAGAGGGGGATTTCAGCGGCAATTCAGAGGTGTCGGCAAAACACCTATAGCGATGCATTCGCCGGATCAAGCTCCGGCGGACCGGCAGTTCGTGCGGCTCTTGCG
>CAVRYQ010000102.1:0-11300 GCA_963725375.1 uncultured Pseudomonadota bacterium
GCCGCCGCGGACATATAGGCTGAACGTCACCGCAAACAGGAATACGATGGTCAGCATCAACCAGAGGTAACGTGTGGATTTGGACGGGCTTTTCAAGTGAAATGATTTCAGGTCGTTATGCAGTCAGATATTGCCGCATCCTCTTAACGGGAAGCTGGCGGAATAATACACTTTTCCGCAAGGAATGCGCATGGGCGCGGCCTTGCCATTTCCGGCGACGGGCTCTGTGCGCTGAACTGCGCTCCGGCTTCGCAGATTCCCGATATGCTGATATAGTCGTTTCCAGATATGTTGGCTCTAGGTCTGATCATGGCTGTCTTGCTGAATATAGTTGTTGTTGAAGATAATGACCTGCTGAGGGAACATACCGTGGATATCCTGCGCCAAGAGGGCCATCGGGTGACCGGCTTGTCATGCGCCGAAGACGTGGACAATGAACTTGGCAATTTCCCTGTCGATCTCTATATCCTGGACCTGAATCTGCCCGGAGAGGACGGCCTCAGTCTTGCACGGCGCATCCGTCAATCGGATTCCCGGGTGGGCATCATCATGACGACGTCCCGCGGAAGATTGCAGGACAAACTCACCGGCTACGAGAGCGGCGCTGACATCTACATACCCAAGCCTGTCGATCCGGATGAATTATTGGCTGCCGTCAGCGCCTTGGTCAGGCGTGTGGTGCCGGGAACCGGAGAAAGATTCGGCGGCGTGGTTCTTGACCTGAAGAAGCTGACCTTGAAGGGGCAGATCGGTGAAACGACCGTGACCGATTCGGAAGCCACCATACTGACAGCGCTGGCGCGGGCGCCAGGCCATCGTCTGGAGACGTGGCAACTGTCTGAAATGCTTGGCAAGGATGCCGAGTTCCTGAACAAGTCCAGTCTGGAGGTGAGAATTGTCCGGCTGCGGAAAAAGCTTGCCCAGGTGCATGGCGGGGAATCGAACATCAAATCCATACGGCTATACGGCTACCAGCTTGGCGTGGCGGTCACGGTTGACTGAAGAGTCATGGTCCCTGCCGACTGCGTGACGTTGCACTCTTCGTGCGGGACTCTGAATCAAACCTGGATTCATTGATCTCGTCGGGTCTGGCAGGCTCCGAGGATCATGAACCCATACTCGATTTTCGTAAAAAATCCAACATATCACGACGGGAAGCCTGAGCATTGCCCTGTCAGGCAAGGCGCTATGGCAAGACCGTCGGGAGCGGGCACGCACCCTCCGGCGAGGGTGGATGACGGCGAATTCCGCCGGTGAAGGGTTTTGTTGGTTTTCTCGACGGTCGGCGCCGGATAATGTTCGCCGGTCTCACAGGCTGGCCCTTTACCAGGCAAGCTTATGCGGTCACTCATCAAGCAATGCGGGTTTGTCCGATCTTTCCGGACATCAGGGTGAAACATGGAATCGGGCAGATACTGCGGGTCGGCAGGATGGCGATTTTGACTTTGCCAGATAAATTCGGAATCTTATGGCAGTGGCGGAAGGAAGACGAATGCAGATGATAGAAATATTCCCCTGGAACGAGAATTTCTCGACGGGAATTGAAGAAATCGATGTCCAGCACAAACGCCTGATCGAATTGCTCAACATTCTCGTCAGCCACCTGGCATTTCAATCAGAGGCGCCTGCACTCAACAAAGTCTTTGAGGAGCTGAAGGACTATACGGCGGTACATTTCTCGACCGAAGAGCGCATCTGGCATCGATATTTCAATAATGATGCCTGGGAATCATGGCATCAGGATGCACACCACGATTTCGTTGCCAAGGTGATCGAGCTCAAGGAAAAAGAAAGCAGCGAGACGAGTGATCAGGTCATCGAAGAGATTGTCTCTTTTCTGACGCATTGGCTGGCCTTGCATATCATCGAATCCGACAAGCGCATGGCCAAGGTGGCGCTCGCCATGCCTACCGGAATATCGCTTGAGAGAGCCAAGGAAATGGCCAACAAGGAGATGACCGGAGCCACGCGCGTGTTGATCGATACCGTGATGTCGATGTATGACAACCTGGCAAACCGCACCATACAGATGACGCGCGAGATCAACCGGCGCGTGAAGGTGGAGGAGGAGTTGCGTCTGGCCCAGGCGGAACAGGTGCGATTGAAGGAAGAGGCGGTTGCCGCGACCCAGGCTAAGAGCGCGTTCCTTGCCCACATGTCGCATGAAATTCGCACGCCGATGAATGCGATCATCGGCATGAGTCACCTGGCCTTGCAGACGGAACTGGATCACCAGCAGCGCAACTTCATCGAAAAAGTCAGTTTTTCGGCGGAATCGCTGTTGGCCATCATCAATAACATCCTGGACTACTCCAAAATCGAAGCGGGCAAGTTCGAGCTGGAGCACATCGAATTCCGGCTGGAAGATGTTTTTGCCAACCTGGCCAACCTGATCGGCATGATGGCCGACGAGAAGGAGCTGGAGCTCATGTTTGACCTGCCCGCCGATTTGCCGGCGGGCCTGATCGGTGACCCGGTTCGGCTTGGGCAGATCCTGATCAACTTGAGCAGCAACGCGGTGAAATTTACGGGGCATGGCGAGGTCGTCGTCAGCGTCAAGATTGTCGAACAGGATGACAGTCAGATCAAGCTGCACTTTGAGGTGCGCGACACCGGGATCGGCATGACCACGGAGCAGCAACGGAAATTGTTCCAGTCATTCAGCCAGGCTGATACCTCCACGACGCGCAGGTTTGGAGGTTCCGGACTTGGGCTCGCGATCTGCAAGGAATTGGCGGATCTGATGGGGGGCGAACTGTGGGTCGAGAGCGCCGCCGGTAGCGGCAGCACCTTCCACTTTGTGGCGCGCTTTCCCAGGTCGCGCGGCACGGCGTCCCTGTGCGGTTCAAGAGTTGATGGCGTTGGCATGCTGCGGGTGCTGGTGGTGGATGACAATTACTCGGCCCGCAAGATACTGTGTTCAATGCTGACCAGTTTTGGTTTTCATGCAAGCCAGGCCGACACGGGGCAGAGGGCGCTTGCAATGCTGCGCCAGGCCGATGCCGCCGAAGCGTTTCAATTGGTATTGATGGACTGGAAAATGCCGGGCCTGAACGGCATAGAAGCGGCGCGAGCCATGCGGTCAGATCCTGCGCTCGTTCATCAGCCGACCGTGATCATGCTCACCGCCTATGGCCGTGAGGAAGCGCGAGAAGCCGGGAGCGGGATCAATATCAGCAGCTTCCTGACCAAGCCGGTGACGCCCTCGGCGCTTCTGGACGCGATCATGTCGGCGCAGGGAGCCCGGGCTGCAGGTCTGACACGCGGCGTCAGCAGCCCAACCTCCGCAATCGCGGATATCGAGAAGCTGCGCGGTGCGAGAGTGCTGGTGGTGGAGGACAACGTTGTCAATCAGGAACTCTATGTTGCGCTGCTGACCACTCACGGCATTCTGGTCGAGGTGGCCAATAACGGGAAGGAAGCACTGGCGTTGCTGCAGCACGAAACCTTCGATGGCGTATTGATGGACTGCCAGATGCCGGTGATGGATGGCTACGAGACGACCCGCATCCTGCGCCATCAGGAGCGTTTCAGGACCCTGCCGATTCTGGCCACGACCGCCGATGTCCTCGCAGGGGACCGGGAGCGGGCGTTTGATGCCGGAATGAATGACTACATCACCAAGCCGATCAAAGTGAACGACATGCTGCGCATCATGGCCAAATGGATCAGAGCCTCCGGTACTGCAACGTTGAGCACTGCCCCGGTCGGCTCCAGTGAACCGCAGGTGACGGGGGAGATGCCCGGTCTTGACGTGAAAGCCGGTCTGACCATCGCGATGGGCAGTGCCGAGCGCTATCGAAGACTACTGGGGCGGTTTCGCGACAGTTTCAGCAATTTTGCGGAGCAGTTTCGGGCTGCGCAGGCGGATCCCGATCCCGGGGCGGCGCTTCGTTGTGCGCACACCCTGAAAGGCGTGGCCGGCAACATCGGAGCAAAGGGCGTGCAGCATGCGGCCGGTATGTTGGAGCACGCCTGCAGTGAACATCTGGATGTTGAAACGCATCTGGCGGAGACGCTGGCCGCGCTCGCCGTCGTCACGGAAGGATTGAAGCGCCTGAACGACGTTCATCAACCTGTTGTCGCCAGGGCGGAGGAGGGTGGTGCGCAGACCGCAGTGGCGCTTGCCAGGCGGCTGCGGGGCTTGTTGCAGGAACGGGATACTCAGGCAATGGAGGTGTACCACCAATTGCAGGCGCAACCTGCGCTGGATGCGCATGCAGCGATGCTGAAACAGATCGCTGAAGCGATCCGGAATTACGACTTTGACATGGCGCTCGGTATACTGGACCGGCTGCTACCCTTGCTCTGACACGTTCACTATTCCTGACCTTGGGGCGCTGCTGAATGAAAATCTCAATCATCATCTATTCAAACGACTCCGAAACGGTATGGAATGCCTTCCGGCTCGCCAACACTGCGCTGGGGGCGGGTGACCAGATTGACATCTTCCTCCTGGGCAAGGGTGTAGAGGCTGCAATGTCCAGCTCGCTGCAATACGACGTACTGGAACAGATACGGAATTTCCAGAACCGGGGCGGTTCGATGTTCGGTTGCGGCATCTGTTGCGAAAGCCGCATGCAGGCCATGCCATTTCTGCTGGAAGGCATGGAAAAATGTGAAGTTGGCTCCATGAAACAGCTCTATGACTTGGTGGTTAAAGCCGACAAGGTGCTGACTTTCTGACCATGCACACCACCCTGCCTACAGCAATCATCCTGAAAACCGGACTGGAGGAGATGCTGGAGAACACCGCAGCCTATGACTTGCTTGAGTCAGTCGTTGCCGTATTCGACGCGTGCGGCAGGCTACGTTACGGGAATGCCGCATTTTCGCGATTCAACCTCGCGGTGCGGGATTCGATGGACAATCTTCACCAGAAGTCGGCGCTGCTGGAATGCCCCCAGTTCAGCTCCTGGCTGCGTACCGTGGCGGAGGCGGGGCAGAACCGGGAATTGCGGCAGGTTTTCCACTATAGCGCCCGCATCCAGGTTGAGCTGACGGTGTGCGCCAGGCCGCTTGTCGAGTCCGGCGGCACGACCGGGGGCATCCTGTTGACGCTGGGCGAAGAATCGATTGTATTCAGGAATCACCACATCGCGAGTGGCCAGGCGGCGATGCGCGCGCTCGCGGAGCGCATCAAGGTGCTTGACCGCGAAAAGCTCAATAATGCCAAGTTGATCCGCTCCCTGCTCACGGATACGCCGGTTGCCATTGTGCTGCTGGATGCACAGCGCCGCATTCTGCAGATCAATCGGACTGCGGAGCGCATGTTCGGATTTTCATCGATCAGCCTGGTCGGGCAGACCTGTGAGCGGCTTTTGCCCTGCTACCATCAGTGCGGCACATGCCCGGCATTGGACGAAAGCCGGAAAATCGAGTCCATGGAAATCGACGGCTTTACCGCAGCGCGCCAGGCCATCCCGCTGCTTAGAAGCGTGTCGACGATAAGCGATGACAGTAATGGCAAGGTGATCATCGAAGCATTTATCGACATTTCCGAGCGGAAGCTCGCCGAAAATGCACTGTATGCGAGTGAACAGAAACTGTCTTCGATACTGGAAAACGTCGATGCTTATATCTATGTCAAGGATCTCGGGGGACGATATCAGTTTGCCAACAAGCCGGTGCGCGAATTGTGGCACGCCAGCATTGAAGATATTGTCGGGTTTGGGGACGAGAAATTTTTCGAGCCGGAAACAGCCCGGAATATCCGGCTGAACGATGCGCATGTGCTGAAACGCGGCGAGACCGTCCGGGTGGAGGAGATCAATACCGTTCCGACTACCGGCAAGACTTCGATCTACCAGTCAACGAAGCTGCCGTTGCGCAGGGAGGACGGAACGATCTACGGGCTTTGCGGGATATCAACCGACATTACTGAACGCAAACTTGCAGAAGAGAATTTGCGGGAGAACGAACAACGCTTGCGCGCCATCATCGAAACGGAGCCAGAGTGCCTTACGGTCGTGGACAGGACCGGCAAACTGCTCGAAATCAATGCGATCGGATTGGACATGCTGGAAGCGGGCTCGCTGGAAGAAGCCAGGCAACATTTGGTGCTGGAATATGTCCTGCCGGAAGATCGTGAGGCATTCAAATCTCTGCATCGGAAGGTAATGAGTGGCGGCAACGCCATTCTGGAATTCAGGATCACCGGACTCAAGGGGGCGGGACGCTGGCTGGAAACGCATGCGACCGCATTGAAGGATATCAATGGCGAAGTCACCTCCGTGCTTGCCGTTACGCGGGATATTTCGGAGCGAAAACTGCGCGATGCACAAATGGAAAGCTATCGCCTGAATCTGGAGGAAATGGTCAGGGAAAGAACGGCCAGATTATATGAGGCGATGGAGCAATCGGAAGTTGCCAGCCGTGCCAAGGGCTACTTCATCAATAATGTCAGCCATGAATTCAGGACGCCGATGAATGCCGTTATTGGCTACAGCCATATCCTGAAGAAGAAAATCACCGACCCGGTTGCAACCGAACAAATTGTCAAAATCCAGCAGGCAGCCAGGCAAATGCTGTCCATCATCGACAACATCCTGGAATTTTCGGAATCGGAATCGCATCAATTGGCGCTGCGAATCACCGGCTTCGATCTGGGGCACCTGGTGGCGCAGATCAATGAGGAATATCGGGGAAAGGCGCAGGCGAAGAAGCTGCCTCTCTCCGTAGAGATTGATTCGGGGATACCGGTCCCGCTGCAAGGCGATCCGGAACGTCTCCACCTGATATTGGCCAATTTCCTGGATAATTCCCTGAAGTTCACTTCAGCCGGTTCGGTTGTGTTGCGGGTCAGGCTGGTCAGGATTGAAGCTGGTCAAGCCTTGGTGCGATTTGAAATCCAGGATACCGGAATCGGCATCAGCGCAGACAAATTGCAGATGATTTTCGATCCTTTTGTCCAGGTGGACCCTACGGATAGTCGGGCTTTTAGCGGTATCGGCATTGGTCTTTCCACCAATGAGACGCTCGTAAAGCTGATGGGTGGAGAAATCAGCGTCGAAAGCGAGCCCGATAAAGGCAGCGTTTTTCGGTTTACACTGCCCTTCACGACAGGCAGGATGGAGAATGTCTCAAAAATTTCCGTCGCGGCACCCGTCGCGAGCCTTTCGATCGACTCGATCGCGTCGGGCGGCATTGTCGGGTTGCTGGAGGAGTTTGACAGTTTGCTGAATAGCAGCGATACCAGAATCAACAAACGAATAGTCGATTCAAATGCCGTCTTGCAGGCAGCCTTTGGCAATGAAGCTCTGCGTTTTTATCAACGGGTGGAGCAATACGACTATGAGGGAGCGTCGGAGGCACTTGAAGATTTGAAACGGCAGCTTCCTCAATTTTGCAGGCAGGTTCCGGTGTGCGATCGGACATCCCCGGAGAACGGGAAGCGCTCAATTGAGCAGGATTGATGCGGTAACATGTTCGAACAGTTTTCACGCCGGAAGGCATCGCGAGGATGCACAGACGCTTGCACTGACTGGACAGGCGCGTACGACCAGGAAGAAGATGGCTGTAAACGGGATAAATGAGGTTTGCTGTTGATGCGACGGCGTGGACGGGAAGCAGGTACCGGCGTTTCCAATTTTTTGGCGAGTGATGGGTGGAGGAAGGCAAATGAGCGATCCGACAAGCAGGCAAACGATATTGGTGGTCGACGACATTCCCGAGAATATTGATGTGCTTTCGGGAATATTGTCCGACAGCTTCAAGGTCAAGGCGGCGACCAACGGGGAAAATGCCTTGAAGATTGCCGCTCACATGCCGCCTGACCTGATTCTGCTGGATGTCATGATGCCGAAGATGGACGGATACGAGGTATGCCGCAGGTTGAAGCAGGATCCGGGAACCCAGGCGATACCCGTGATCTTTGTCACGGCCAAGGGGGAGATGGAAAATGAGATGCAGGCTTTTGAACTGGGCGCAGTGGACTATATTACCAAGCCGGTGAGCCCCCCCATCGTCATGGCACGGGTACGTGCCCAGTTGGCGCTGTACGAAAAAAACCGGAAGCTGGAGGCGACCGTGGAGCAGCGCAACATCGAGTTGCATGCTGCGCGTCTGGAAATCATCCGTCATTTGGCGCGCGCGGCAGAGTACAGGGACAATGAGACGGGCATGCATGTGCTGCGCATGAGTCATTACGCTTTTGTGCTCGCCAAAGCCGTCGGCATGAATGATGTGCAGGCAGAATTGTTGCTGAATGCAGCCCCGATGCATGATATTGGCAAAATCGGCATACCCGACAAGGTGCTGTTGAAACCGGGCAAACTGGATGTCGACGAGTGGGAGTTGATGAAAAAACATGCGGAAATCGGTGCGGTGATCATCGGGGAAGACAATTCCGAACTGTTGCAGATGGCACATACGGTGGCGCTGACCCATCATGAGAAATGGAATGGGCAGGGCTACCCGGCGGGGCTGGCCGGCGAGGCGATTCCCCTTGTTGGCAGAATTACGGCTGTTGTGGATGTATTCGATGCCTTGACCACGGATCGCCCCTACAAGCAAGCCTGTCGGTAGAGAAAGCGATTGACACAATCAAGAGCGAGGCTGGGCAACACTTTGATCCCGCGATCGTTGCGGCATTCCTGCGTATCATCGATCAGATTCTGGAGATCAAGGGCCGGTACAAGGAAAAAGCTGCTGATTGAGCGGCGCCTGAGTGGCCATGCACTCAGTCGACAACGAGATGTCCACCTGGGCTACGCGATGCACATGGGCAAGATGGAATTCGAAGTCACGAATGTCTGATTGCAGGGTATTCAGATAGCCTTTGGCGGAAAATGCGCGAATCAGGCTAAAGAAATCGGTGGTTGCTTCCAGCAGTTCCAGCGGATGGACAAGCTCGGCGATCACATGGATCAATCTTCCCCGCAGCATGTTGATGCTCGCCATGTAGTCCTTACACGGGACTCTGATTCTACCGTGAAGTTCTCCAAGCTTTATGTAGCGTTCCTTCAGCTCCTCATCTTGCAGGGAAATTGAATCCAGCAAGACTTTCTTTTGTTGTTCGACCAATGAATTGACCTGAGCCTTGTCTGTAAAAAATGGCTGAAATCCCGGGGTCGGACATAATCTGATCATGAAATTTTGCAAACACGCTATCCAGGTTCAATTTGGCATATTTGTGCAATTCCTGCCTCATGTGCGTCTCATTATTGAGTAATGGAATCTTGTAAAACTATACCTGATGGCTTTTGCGAAACCTGCAAAATCCTTCGTCTATCCGGTTTCCGGACGAGCCGTCGAGGAATATGTGCGCACGCGGGCATTTTTCGGGATACCTGTAGGTTTTTGTTGGGTTGCATCAGGGGCGATCTGATAAAAAGTGCTCACGATGCCATCCTGCGTAACTGCAAACATGGCAAACGCGGCCATTCAATTTTTGATTAACCGTGGATATTGCGGGGCGAATAGCCGTGCGTTTTCGACTTGAGGGGGAACATGCTGACGGAAGTAGAAGCCGGGATTGCACAGATACTGGACACGATCAAGCAAGATGAACTGGCATTGCCTGTGATGCCGGATCTGGCAATGAAAGTGCAACTAATGCTTGATGACATGAATGTGTCCGCACATCAGATCGTTGTGGCTGTCTCAAGTGACCCTGCATTCGCCGCCGAACTCATCAGGGTGGCCAACAGCGCCATTTATGCCGACAAGCCCGGAGTGAAAACAGTCATGGCAGCCGTCACCCGGCTGGGTTATAAAATGCTGCGCAGCCTGATCATGAAGATTACGACGGTCAAGCTGTCAAATTCCAGTCATCCCGTCATAAAACGTCATTTGACCGAATTCATGGATCACAGTCGCGAGGTTGCGGCGATCAGTTATGCGTTGGCGCGTGATCATAAGCATCTTAACCCTGATCAAGCCTTGCTGGCCGGGCTGATCCATGACATTGGCGTCATCCCGATATGCATGTACGCGGACAAGAAAATCTCCGCAATGGATGAGCAAGCTTGTGAACTGATTGAGCGCAAGTATTGTGGAATGATTGGCGCGGAGTTGCTGCGCAAATGGTCGTTTCCGGTTGAGCTGATTGAAGTGCCGACAAATCACCAGAATTTGCAGTATGAATCCGGGCAGGCACTGCCCGGTTACGTCGATGTTGTCATCGTGGCCAACCTGCTCAGCCAGCCCTACGCAAAATTCATGGCGTGGGAAAATGTCACTTCCGTCAGGAAGCTGGGAATAAGCCCGGAATCATGCCGGGAAGCAAAGGGACGCCTGGCTAACGATGTGAATGCCGCCCGCAGCATTTTCTTTGACAATTGACATGCCTGCGCAAAGGGCAAACTGAACTCGCAACTGGCGCGCGAAGCAATGACGCATTGCCGGGGGATTTGTGCTGCATGGGAAGGAGGGGGAAACAGGAGCAACTTTGTTGCCCCCCGTTTTGACTGTTTCGATATTACAGCTTCTGGTGGGTGCCGTCGCAGGTCATGCCATTCCCGCTGTGCTTGCAGCCGCAGAAATAAACAGTTTCAGTTTTCGTTGCCTTGTACTCCTTTGGCGTGAATTCGCTGCCTTTGTGACTGCCATCGCAAAAGGGCTGTCCGGCGCTCTTGCCGCATGTGCAGTACCAATAGCTCTTGCCCGCTTCAACTGCGACGGCAAAGGGTGATTTCTGTGCGATGTGGGGGGTCTTTTCGGACATGTGGTTTCCTTTGATTACGACGGCTGAGCTGCCAAGGTACATGAGTACCGCATCTGGAGCCGTGCCTGACAATTGCAGCGGAACGGCGCTGCCCCAATTTTCTGTTCCGGATGTGGAGGAAAGAAAGTGCCCGCATGTTAGGGGGCGCACCGGGAAAGATAAAGGCATTAATGCGGGATGGCCTGTTCCATAAATGGAACAAAACATTTCCTGGCCCAGGACCGTCCGGCATTTCCCGGATATTGCCTTCAGGACCGTCCCACCATGGCGCAGGCCAGCCTGGCGATCAGAGCGATCAGGTCGGCAAAGCAGGGCCAGTGTGCACAGGATGGAGATGTCCGGCACGCCGAACTTGTCCGTCAGACGAACGCCCCGGCTTTGATGGCGCCCGCGGGTTCGTAAGTCGCGACGACGACGCCGGTCGTGGAGACCTGCGCATCGACGACCTTGTAGCCTGCCGGGCGGGCGCCTTCGGCAAAGAGCCGTTTGCCAGGTCCCAGCGTCACCGGGAAAATCCACAGGTGCATCTCGTCGACCAGCCCGCGCGCGAGCAGCGTCTGGACGAGCTGGCCGCTGCCATGCACCCAGAGGTCGGGCGCGTCCATCTGTTTCAACTTCTTGAGCTCGCCGACAA
>CAVRYQ010000103.1:0-43923 GCA_963725375.1 uncultured Pseudomonadota bacterium
GGCGCACATTGCCCGGAATGTCCTGTGCGGCGAGGTAACTTAGTGCCGCTTCGCTCAGGGCCTTCTGTTCGACACCAAGGTCTTTCGCGCTTTTCTGCAGGAAATATTTTGCCAGCAGCGGGATATCCTCGCGCCGTTCGCGCAGGGGCGGCAAGCGCAGGCGGATGACATTCAGGCGATGGAACAGGTCTTCGCGGAACAGGCCCTGTTTTACGCGCTCGTCCAGGTTCTGGTGTGTGGCCGCGATGATGCGGACATTGGCCCTGATCGGCTGGTGTCCCCCGACGCGATAGAAATTTCCGTCCGACAGCACGCGCAGCAACCGGGTTTGCAGCTCGGCGGGCATGTCGCCGATCTCGTCCAGAAACAGCGTACCTCCTTCGGCCTGTTCAAAACGCCCGTGCCGTGTGGTGGTTGCGCCGGTGAAGGCGCCGCGCTCATGCCCGAATAATTCGGATTCCAGCAAATCCTTGGGGATGGCCGCGGTGTTGATGGCTACGAAAGGCTCGTTCGCGCGCGGACTGTGACGGTGCAAGGCCTGTGCGACCAGTTCCTTGCCGGTGCCCGATTCCCCGTTGATGAGCACGGTGGCGTTGGATTGAGCCAATCGCCCGATCGCGCGAAACACCTCCTGCATGGCGGGGGCATGGCCGAGGATGTCCGGGCCGGACTGGGCATCCTCCGACTGGGTGTTCTTGCGCTGGCTTTGCTCAAGCGCGCGGCGGATCAGTTCGACGGCGTGGTTCACATCGAAGGGTTTGGGCAGGTATTCGAAGGCGCCGCCCTGGAAGGCCGACACTGCACTTTCCAGGTCGGAGTAGGCGGTCATGATGATGACCGGCAGATTGGGATGATCGATGCGCAGTTTCTGCAGCAATTCGAGCCCCGAGCTGCCGGGCATGCGGATGTCGCTGATCACCATCTGCGGCAGTTTGCCCGGCAGCTCCGCCAGCGCCTCATCGGCGGACGCGAAACTCTTGTATTCGATCTCCTCGCGTGCGAGCGCCTTTTCCAGCACCCAACGGATGGAGCGGTCGTCGTCGATGATCCAGACAGGTTTGTCCATGTTATTTCCCCAAGTAAGTGAGCGGCAGTATCACGGTGAAACAGGTACGTCCCGGTTCGCTGTCAAATTCGATGCTGCCCTGATGCTGGCTTACAAAATCCTGCGCCAGGGTCAGGCCCAGTCCGTGGCCATCGGCGCGCCCCGAGACCAACGGATAAAAAATCTTGTCGCGCAGATGGGTGGGGATGCCAGGGCCGTTGTCGATGATCTGCACCATGACCGCAAGGCGATGCAATTTTTTCATCACCGTGACCTGACGCGTGATGCGTGTGCGCAACAGGATATGCCCCTTGCCGTGCATCGCCTGTGCGGCATTGCGTACGATGTTGAGTACAACCTGGATCAGCTGCTCCTTGTCCCCATGGAGCTCCGGCAGGCTCAAGTCATAATCGCGCCCGATCACAAGTCCCTCGGGCAGTTCGGCCAGAACTACACTGCGTACGCGCTCCAGCACCTCATGGATATTGAGCGCACTGAAATGGGGCGCATGTTGCGGGGTGAGCAATTTCTCCATCAGGGAGCGCAAACGGTCGGCTTCCTGAATGACGACCTGGGTGTATTCGCGCAAGGCCGGCTTTTCCAGTTCCTGTTCCAGCAACTGCGCCGCGCCGCGTATTCCTCCCAGCGGGTTCTTGATCTCGTGTGCCAGATTGCGCAACAACAGGCGGTTGGCCTGGGTCTGGTCCAGCATCTGTTCTTCGCGCGCCAGTTTTAACGGCCGGTCTATGGTATGGAATTCCAGCAATAACGCATACGGACCAAGCTGCAGCGGTGTGGCGGTACAGCTTAGGTGCAGTTTGTTCCCGATGGCATGTGTGCCCAGTATCAATTCATGCTCGATGTGGCTGGCTCGGGCCGCAAGTGCATGCTGAATGGTTCCGAACAGTTGCTCGGTTGCGGTAAATGCGTATTGCAGCGGATGGCCGATCAGGTTGGTATTGCTCAGTCCGAACAGGTGCTCGGCCGCCGGGTTGATATAGGCGATGCGCGATTCTTCATCCAGCAGGATGACCGCAGTGGAGAGATGTTCCAGCGAAGGGAGCGTGGCATTTGACATGACTGTCTACAAAGCAGAAAACATGCCACGCACCGAGCTAATTGTTGAGGTGGGAAAGCTCGGTTTTAAGGGCTTCGATATTTTTTTCGTGCGAGCTTACTTCGTCCTGCAGATTGTTCACTTTCTCCTGAACTTTGGCCGGGTCGGAGACTGGTTGCCCGTTGTCACCCATGAACATCTGGGGATAGGATTGGCCTTCTTTCAGCTTGGCGCGAGAATCTTCGAGCGCTTTTTGTTCGGTTGCCAATTCGTCTTCGAGTATTTTCCGGCGCGCGGCGTCGCGACGGCTCTGGGTCTCGGAATTCACGCGGAAGCCGGACGAGCCGTCACCGTTGCGCGGAGCAGTCGTCGGGGTCATGGTAGGCAGTGGCTCGAGGTGGAGTTTTTGTGCACCCTTGAGGGGAACGCTGGAATAGGTGACATGACCGTCTTCATCCACGCGCTTGTAGATATCTGCCTGCGCGCAGGTGGCAATTGTCGCGGCGCAACACAAAACGAACAAATGGCGTAGTTTCATGGCAATACCCGAGTTGCGATAGGGACAGTATAGGTTAAGGAGGAAGCGCTGAGAAGACCGCCCAAAAAAAGAAACGGAGCCAGAAGGCCCCGTTTTCTTTATGCCGTCCTGAAAGCTTACAGGCTGTAATACATGTCGAATTCGACCGGGTGCGTCGTCATGCGGAAGCGGGTGACTTCTTCCATCTTCAGATCGATATAGGCATCGAGGAAGTCATTGGAGAATACACCGCCGCGGGTCAGGAACTCGCGATCCTTGTCCAGGTATTCCAGCGCCTGTTCGAGGCTGGAACACACGGTTGGGATCTTCGCATCTTCTTCCGGCGGCAAGTCGTACAGGTTCTTGTCGGCAGGATCTCCAGGATGAATCTTGTTCTGCACGCCGTCCAGACCGGCCATCATCAATGCCGTAAAGGCCAGGTACGGGTTTGCGGTCGGATCCGGGAAACGAGTCTCGATACGGCGCGCCTTGTCGCTTTGCACGTAAGGAATACGGATGGAAGCGGAACGGTTGCGTGCGGAATAAGCCAACTTGACCGGAGCTTCGAAACCGGGAACCAGACGCTTGTAGGAGTTGGTACCGGGATTGGTAATCGCGTTCAGCGCACGGGCATGTTTGATGATGCCGCCGATGTAATACAGCGCGAACTCGGACAGACCGGCGTAGCCGTTGCCTGCAAACAGGTTCTTGCCGTCTTTCCAGATGGACTGGTGCACGTGCATGCCGGAACCGTTGTCGCCAACGATGGGCTTGGGCATGAAGGTGGCGGTTTTGCCGTATTGGTGAGCGACGTTTTGCACGACGTATTTCAAGGCCTGGGTCCAGTCTGCGCGCTTGACCAGCGTGCTGAACTTGGTGCCGATCTCGCATTGTCCGGCAGTGGCAACTTCATGGTGGTGCACTTCGACCGGCACGCCGATTTCTTCCAGCGCGAGAACCATGGCAGCGCGAATGTCGTTCAGGCTGTCTACCGGAGGAACGGGGAAATAGCCGCCCTTCACGGTAGGACGGTGACCAGTGTTACCGCCATCGAAATCGTGTCCGCTCGACCAGGCGGCCTCTTCGGAGTTGATCTTGACTGAAGAACCGGACATGTCGACCTTCCATTGCACGGAGTCGAATATGAAAAATTCGGGTTCAGGGCCGAAATACGCGGCATCGCCGAGCCCGGAAGACTTCAGATAGGCTTCAGCGCGTTTTGCGATGGAGCGCGGATCGCGGTCATAGCCCTTGCCGTCGGACGGTTCGATCACGTCGCAGGACAACACGATGGTCGGTTCGTCGAAGAACGGGTCAACATAAACGGAATCCGGATCCGGCATCAGCAGCATGTCGGAAGCCTGAATGCCTTTCCAGCCGGCGATGGAAGAACCGTCGAACGCGTGGCCTTCTTCAAATTTTTCCATACCGAAAGCGCTGATCGGAACGCCCACGTGCTGTTCCTTGCCGCGGGTGTCTGTGAAACGAAAATCCACGAATTTGATGCCTTGTTCCTTGACTAATTTCAGAACGTCGGCGGCTGTTTTAGACATACTCGAATCTCCCAGGAAAAATTAAGACGATGCTTTAATGGTGAAACAAAACGGTTGGTACGACGGAGCAGTAAGCAGCAGAAAACGTGCCACTAGCAAAAACCCGCAAGAAGTGCATTGTGCCATATTTGCCGCATTCGGGGGCATTCAACTCACGCCCAGCAATGGGGCAAACCCGGGTTGCGGCGCACTAGATTGGTGCGCCACATTGGTAGAGATGAATGCTGCGAAAATACGGGTCGTCTGCCGTGATCTCCGCACACTTGGCGCGCAACTCTTCAAGATGCATTTTCGAATCGAAAAGCAGTTCGGCCTCGACTTTCCCTCCCAGGTAATGCAGCACGATGCGGGTGGTGGGTGGCAGCGCCGTGCCCAATCTGCTGGTCAGGTGTGCCAGGAGCAGGTGGCGTTGCGGCAAATGGGCATTCGGTCGTGCCTGGGCATCGTCCTCGGAATCGATGTGCACCATCACGTCCAGCACATGATGGCCTTTCAGCACCGCGCTGCGTGCCGCCTCGGCGATGTAGTGTCCTTCCGAAACGCTGATTTTCGGGTCCACGATAATGTGCGCATCCACCAGAGCGTTGTCCGCCATTTTGCGCGTGCGCAGTTCGTGCAGTCCGACCACGCCGGGTACGGCCTTGAGCGTATTGCGGATGGCGCGCACCTCCGCTTCGTCCAGCCCTGTGTCGATCAGTTCAGCCAGCGCGTCCCTTGCAAACTGGATACCCATATACGCGATCATCACGCCGACGACGGCGGCAGCGACCAGATCGAGAAAGGTATAACCCAGCAGGTTGCCGATGATGCCGATAACGACGACCAGCGAAGAGGCGGCGTCGGAGCGGGCATGCCAGGCATTCGCCACCAGCATCTGCGAACGTACGCGTTGCGCCACCGCGAGCATGTAGCGGAACATGCCTTCCTTGGCCGCGAGCGCGACGATGCCCACCCATAAAGCAACCGGATGCACAGCCTGAACCTGATCCGGATGCTGCAGGCGCATTCCCGCCGCCACCAGCAAGCCCACGCCGAGGGCGGCAAGGCTGGTTCCCAGGATCAGCGACGCGGCAGTTTCAATGCGCGCATGCCCATAGGGGTGCTCCGCATCGGCGTGTTTGCTGCCATGCCTGTTGGCGAACAACACCAGCACGTCGGACAGCAGGTCGGCAAGAGAATGCATGCCGTCCGCCATCAGCGATTGCGACCTGCCGAAAAAACCGGCCAGTACCTGCAATATCATCAATGCAAGATTGACGAAAATGCTTACCCATGTGCTCTTGCGAGCGGCGGCGAACCGCGCCGGATGGGCGGGTTCGAAAGCGGCGGACTTGTCGTGGGCATGAGAAGTTGTGTGATTTTTCATGGTTGTTGGGATAGTATGCAACCGTGCTGCTCAGGATAGCATCAGCATGTTAAAGGATAAACACAGGTAAACGAAATGGGAAAAATCACCGAAATTCTGAATGCCGCGCAACAACGCGCGAAAGACCTCAACCTGCCCTATGCAGGCGCACTGACGCCGGAAGAAGCAAATGAGCTGATGGATACCGCACCTGGCGCCAAGCTGGTCGATGTACGTACACGCGCAGAGATCGACTGGGTCGGGCGCGTTCCCGGCGCAGTGGAAATCGAATGGGCCACTTATCCCGGCATGAAACTGAATCCCAATTTTCTTGCGGCGCTGGAACAGCAGGTCAGCAAAGAGGCTCTGGTCATGTTCCTGTGTCGCAGCGGCCATCGTTCACAGGGCGCGGCCACGGTCGCCACCCAGGCCGGATACCGCGACTGCTATAACGTGCTGGAAGGTTTCGAGGGCGACAAGAGTCCAAACAACCAGCGCAATGTATTGAACGGCTGGCGCGTCTGCGGCCTGCCTTGGGAACAGAGCTGAGGGAGACCGATCTGCAGATCATGAAAAGCCCGCAGCGCGGGCTTTTTTACGCGGCCGACCAGTTCACCATGCCGCTATAGTAGGTCGCCAGCACGATCAGGCCGAAAGCAATGCGGTACCACGCAAACGCCGTGAAATCGTGGCGGCTGATGTAGCGCAGCAGCCAGCGCACGCACAGGAAGGCGCTGATGAACGAAAAGATGCTGCCCACCGCAAACATGCCCAGATCGCCCGAGTGGAACAACTGGCGGTATTTGACCACCTCATAGACCGTTGCGCCGAACAGGGTCGGGATCGCGAGAAAGAACGAAAACTCGGTCGCCGCCATGCGCGACAGGCCAAAGAACAAGCCGCCGATGATGGTCGCGCCCGAACGCGAAGTGCCGGGGATCAGCGCCAGCGTCTGCGCGCAGCCCACTTTCAGCGCCTCCTGCCAGGTCATGTCGTCCACGGTTTCAAACGCAATCTTATGCTGGCGCTTTTCCGCCCACAGGATGATCACGCCACCGATGATGAACGCCAGCGCCACGGGCACCGGCGCGAACAAATACTGCTTGATCTTGCTCGCGAACAGCACTCCCAATATTGCCGCAGGTAGAAAGGCGATGACGAGGTTGATTGCGAAACGTTGCGCGGTACGATCGCTCGGCAAACCACTCATCACGGTCATGATCTTTGCACGGAATTCCCAGCATACCGCGAGGATGGCCGCGAACTGGATCACGATCTCGAACACCTTGCCTTTTTCATCGTTGAAATTCAGCAGATCGCCGGCCATGATAAGGTGGCCGGTGCTGGAAACGGGCAGGAATTCGGTCAGGCCTTCGACCACGCCGAGGATGGCGGATTTCAATAGCAGTAAGGTGTCCATGGATTGGCCGGATTGCGTGAAAGGCGCGGATTATACCCGTCTCACAAGACGGTTTGTTTACGTCGCAACAGCGCAATGCGCCAATTGACGGAGCGCCGCTCCTCCTCGTTCATCTCCAGCCAGCGCGTCACCTCGTCGAAGGTGCGCAGGCAACTGCGGCAGACATCATCGCCCAGCACCGTGGTGCAATGGCCGATGCAGGGCGAGTCGGCGGTGATCTCAAGGGGGTCGGAAACTTGCATGGCGCTATTATACCGGTCGCGTGGCCAGTTCCAGTCGTGACAACCACAACATGGCTTCCCCGCGCGAGGCGCCGCACATCTCGGCGGAAGGCTGCAACCCGCCGCAAAAGGTCGGGCGCTGCGACTGGCCGAACACCTCGCAGCGCAACCCGTCATCCAGTTGCACGCACGGCACCCCCGCGGGCTTGCCATTCGGCATGCCGGGCAGGGGCGAGGTGATGGAGGGTGCGATGCAGCAGGCGGCGCAGTGGGGGCGGCAGATCATGCGCGCATTATCAGGCCGCCACGCTATTGCCGACAAATGAGTCAGTGGGCAAGCGCAGGGCAGTTGCTCAATCGCATTATTACGCGTATTCTCTAACGTGCTATAAATAATACCGCAAAAGGTGCTTATCATGTCCAGCCTGACCGCCAATGATTTGAAAACAAGAGGAATAGCTGCCATTGAAGCAGCGCTCGCCGAACGCCCAGAAGCCATAGTCTCCGTGCGAGGCAAAGATCGCTTCGTGGTAATGGACATCACGCAATATCACCACCTGCGCGAATGCGAACTGGAAGCGGCACTGGCCGAAACCCGTGCCGACGTCGCGGCGGGCCGAGTGATCAAGGAATCGGCGGCGGCGCATGTAAAGCGGGTGAAGAAAATCGCCGCATGACACGGCAAAATTAAACTGTTCGTCCTGAACCAATCGAAGGACAACATCGCCCATGACTTTCCAGCTTGTATTTACCGAGCAATACAACAAACACGCGGCGCGCTTCCTTAAGAGGCATCCCGAGCTTGAAAAGCAATACCTGAAGACACTGCAACTGCTGGAGATGAATCCACATCATCCCTCACTACGCCTGCACGCGCTGGGAGGCAGGCTGCAAGGACTGCATTCAGTTTCGATCAACCTTTCGTATCGCATCACGATAGAACTGCTGATACAGAATGAGGAGATCATACTGGTCAATGTGGGGGATCATGATGCGGTGTATTGCGATGAGTAGAACAGCACTGATGTTTTGATGCTTAAGCTCAATAAGCGGCTTCGGTCCGCCCGTTCAGTTTGGACTGCAAGGCGCGGCGATGAGCGGCCTTGTTATAGGACTGACCGGAATATTCCAGCACCAGTATGTGCAGATAATCTGCGACGGTTGCCTCGACCTCGATTTTGCTCCAGCTTGTGTCCGTAGCCATTGTGATTACGCCTTGTGATAAACCTCTGCCCCTTGCTTCACAAACTCCACCGACTTAACTTCCATTCCTTTTTTCAACGCGGCCTGCTCGTCCAGGCCTTCCTTCGCTGCAAAGTCGCGCACATCCTGGCTGATCTTCATCGAGCAGAACTGAGGGCCGCACATGGAGCAGAAGTGGGCGACCTTGGCGGATTCCTTGGGCAGGGTTTCGTCGTGGAATTCGCGCGCGCGGTCGGGGTCGAGGCCGAGGTTGAACTGGTCTTCCCAGCGGAATTCGAAGCGCGCCTTGCTCATCGCGTTGTCACGGATCTGGGCGCCGGGGTGGCCCTTGGCGAGGTCGGCGGCGTGGGCGGCGATCTTGTAGGTGATGATGCCTTCCTTCACATCGGCCTTGTTGGGCAGGCCGAGATGTTCCTTGGGCGTCACATAGCAAAGCATGGCGGTGCCGAACCAGCCAATCAATGCCGCGCCGATGGCGCTGGTGATGTGATCGTAACCGGGCGCGATGTCCTGCGTCAGGGGCCCCAGCGTATAGAACGGCGCCTCGTGGCACCACTTCAGTTGCAGCTCCATGTTTTCCTTGATCATGTGCATGGGCACATGGCCGGGACCTTCGATCATCACCTGCACATCGTGTTTCCAGGCGATCTGCGTCAACTCGCCCAGCGTCTTCAGCTCGCCCAATTGCGCTTCGTCGTTGGCGTCATACACCGAGCCGGGGCGCAGGCCGTCGCCCAAGCTGAAGGTCACGTCGTAGGCCTTCATGATTTCGCAGATGTCCTGGAAATGCGTGTAGAGGAAGTTTTCCTTGTGATGTGCGAGGCACCACTTGGCCATGATGGAACCGCCGCGCGAGACGATGCCGGTCATGCGCTTCGCGGTCATGGGGATGTAGCGCAGCAGCACGCCGGCATGGATGGTGAAGTAGTCCACGCCCTGTTCGGCCTGCTCGATCAGCGTGTCCTTGAAGATTTCCCAGGTCAGGTCTTCGGCCTTGCCGTTCACTTTTTCCAGCGCCTGATATATGGGCACGGTGCCGATGGGCACGGGCGAGTTGCGGATGATCCATTCGCGTGTCTCGTGGATGTTTTTGCCGGTGCTCAAGTCCATCACCGTGTCGCCGCCCCAGCGGATGGCCCAGGTCATCTTCTCGACTTCTTCCTGGATGCTGGAACCGAGCGCGGAGTTGCCGATGTTGGCGTTGATCTTCACGAGGAAGTTGCGGCCGATGATCATGGGTTCGATCTCGGGGTGGTTGATGTTGGCGGTGATCACGGCGCGTCCGGCGGCGACTTCGCTGCGCACGAATTCGGGCGTGATCTCCCTGGGCATGGCAGCGCCGAAGTTTTCGCCGGGGTGCTGTTTCAGCAGCATCCCGGAAAGGTCGTCGCGCTTCTGGTTTTCACGGATGGCGATGAACTCCATCTCGGGCGTGATGATGCCGCGGCGGGCATAGTGCATCTGCGTGACGTTCATGCCAACTTTGGCCTTGCGCGGCGTGTGCTTGAGGTTGAAGCGCATGTCGGCCAGCGCCGGGTCGTTGAGGCGCTGGCGGCCATATTCGGAGGTCAGGCAAGGCAACGCCTCGGTGTCGTTGCGCTCTTCTATCCACTTTGCGCGCATTTCGGCCAGCCCGGAGCGGATGTCGATCTTTACGGCGGGATCGGTGTAGGGGCCGGAGCAGTCATAGACATGGATCGGCGGGTTCTTTTCCACGCCGTTGTTCAGGTGGGTGTCGGTCAGCGAAATTTCGCGCATCGGTACGCGGAGATCGGAGCGGCTGCCCTCGACGTAAATCTTGCGCGAATTGGGTAAGGGCTTGACGGCAGCCTCGTCGACGTGGGCGGCAGCGGCCAGGAATTGGGGATTGGCGTTCATGCGATGCTCCGAATTAACAGGGAAGCATCGGCGGATGCTTCCCTACGACGGCATTACCCGTACAGGTTCAAAGGGTGTTTCTCACTTCGTAACGAAGACCCCTAGCGAGCAGGCAAGGTACTGGAAAGCCGGGCTAAAGGCAAGCTGATAAAGCGTTGAGCGTGCGGGGTGCGCTTGCTATACTGTGCTTTGACCGATTAACGATGCGGCAAGGGGACAGGGGGATGAACAATATGGAACGCGCTCGCTTCAATATGGTGGAACAGCAGATACGTCCGTGGGACGTTTTGGACGCGAACGTGCTTGACCTGCTCAAGAAAGTCAAACGCGAACATTTTGTCCCGGTTGACATGCAGCCGCTGGCCTTCATGGACGTCGAAATTCCGCTTGGGCACAACGCCAGGATGTGGATGCCCAAGGTTGAGGCGCGCGCACTGCAGGCGCTGCAACTGAAAGCGAGTGACCGCGTACTGGAAATAGGCACCGGCAGCGGCTACCTGACCGCGCTGATTTCCCGCATGGCAAATCATGTCACCAGCGTGGAACTGGTTCAGGAACTGAGCGCGCGCGCGGCGCGCACTCTGGCTATGCATCATTACGATAACGTAACGCTGGAAGTAGGCGATGCCTCCCGGGGCTGGGGCAGCGAGAAATACGACGCCATTGTGCTGACCGGTTCCGTGCCGCTGCCGCCGGAATCCTTCTACCAGATGCTGAACACGGGCGGTCGGCTGTTTGCAATCGTGGGCGATGCGCCCGCAATGCACGCAACGCTGGTAAGCTGCGTTGCGCCGGGAGTATTCGAGACGACAGTCCTGTTCGAAACCAGCGTAGCGCCTCTGATAAACGCTCCGCAACCGCAACGTTTCACGTTCTGATCGCTTTCCGGCATGGTCGAGAATGTTCATGCCAACTTGAATTGTGCAGTCGCAGCAGGTAATATTAGCAAATTCTAATATTTGGAACGGGCGATGAAATTCTCGAAAATTGCATTAAGCGTTGCGCTGGCCATGACTGTGAGCCCGATGGCTGGTGCGGCAGATCTGCTGGATTTCTATCATGAAGCGCAAAGCCAGGACGCGGTGTTTGCGTCGGCCCGCGCGACAAGACAGGCCGGGCAGGAGAAGCTGACGCAAGGCCGTTCGCAATTGTTGCCGAGCGTCAATTTCAATGCGAATACCACGTATAACGACGTCGATACGCAGTACACGGGAGCATTCCCGTTTCCCTCCGGATATCAGCGCTTCAACAACCACGGTTACGGCGTAACGCTGGTGCAACCCCTGTATCGCGAACAGAACTGGGCGTCTTATTCCGAATCCGAATTGCAGGTGGTGCAGACCGAGGCGCAATACAAACTCGCCGAACAAAGCCTGATCCTGCGCGTGGCGCAAACGTATTTTGATGTGCTGATCGCGCAGGACACCGTGCAACTGGCTGCGGCGCAAAAGATCGCCATTTCCGAACAGCTCGAACAGGCCAAACGAAATTTCGAGGTTGGCACCGCCACCATCACCGACACTCACGAGGCGCAGGCGCGTTATGACTTGATCGTTGCGCAAGAAATCGCCGCGCAAAGCGACCTGGAAATAAAGAGACGCACCTTGCAGCAGCTTATCAATGCCGTTCCCCAGGAGTTGTCCCCCTTGGGCAAAGGATTCAAGCTGGAACAGCCGCAACCGGTCGATCTGAATAAATGGGTGGAAGGCGCTCAGGAACATAATTACCAAATTGCCAGCGCGCAAGCGGCTGCCGAAATGGCCGAAAAAGAAGTGGATCGCAACCGGGGTGGTCATTTGCCGACGGTGGATCTGGTCGCCAACTATTCAAAGAACACGTCCGACGGCAGCGTCTACGGGATTGGCATTGATTCCGCCGCTACCACAGTGGGCGTGCAACTGAACATACCGCTCTACCAGGGCGGCGCAATCCAGTCCAAATGGCGCGAGGCGGAAGCCAACCGCGAACGCGCCAAACAGGACCTGGAAAACACGCGCCGCAACGTGGAACTGCAAACTCGCCAGGCGTACCTGGGTGTCGTCAGCGGCATCGCTCAGGTCCAGGCGCTGCAGCAGGCCTTGAAATCGAGCGAAAGTCTGCTGGAAGCAAGCAAGCTGGGACACGATGTCGGCGTGCGTACCAATCTGGATGTCCTGAATGCCCAACAGCAACTGTTCTCGACGCGCCGCGATCTGTACCAGGCAGAATACAACTATCTGGTCAGCCAGCTAAACCTGAAGGCGGCCGTGGGCGAATTGAGCGAAGAGGATCTCGGCAAGGTGAACCAGGCGCTGCACTGACGACTTTAAGCTGTCAGTTTTTCATGGACAGCTCAACTCAACTGACCGGTTCATAGAGCTCCCTCACGCATTGCGCAAGGCTGTCCTGCCATGCCGGCAACTCGATCCCGAAGGCATCACGAATCCTGTCGTTGGAAAGAACGGAATTTGACGGCCGCTTTGCGGGCAGGGGATATTCCTCGGTGGCGATCGGTCGGATATCGAGTTGTCTGGCGGCAAGTGCGGAGTCGTACTTGCGGGCCAAACGCACGATCTCCTCGGCATATTGATGCCAGTTGGTGCGACCCGCCGAAGTGAGATGATAAAGCCCGCCCAGTTGCGCATCCCGGTCTGCCGTTTGCCAGAAGGACAGCGCAGACGCCGTTGCTTGCGCAAGATCCCTTGCCCAGGTGGGGGCGCCGAACTGGTCGGCGACGATCCGCAGCTCATTGCGCTCTTTTGCCAGCCGCAATATCGTTTTCACAAAATTCCCGCCATGCACGCCATACACCCAACTGGTGCGCAATATGAGGTGCTTGCAACCGGAAGCGCGTACAGCCTGTTCTCCAACCAATTTCGTGTTGCCGTAAACGCTTTGCGGGTTGGGTGCATCGTCCTCGGTATAAGGTGAGGGCTTGCTACCGTCGAATACGTAATCAGTGGAGTAATGGACCAGCAAAGCGCCCAGACGCCACGATTCCTCGGCCAGCACCCCGGGAGCAACGCCGTTTACGGTCATCGCCAGCAACGAATCAGCTTCAGCTTTATCGACGGCTGTATAAGCAGCCGGATTGACGATGATATCGGGAGCAATGTCGCGAATGGTACGCCGGATCGCGTCCGGATCGGCCAGATCCAGTTCTGCCGAACCCGTGGCGACGACCTGACCGAAAGATGCCAGGGACCGCTGCAATTCCCAACCGACCTGACCATTCTTGCCGGTGAGCAGTATTCTTTTCATGCAAAAATCTCTGCGTCTAACAAGCGCTTGCCGCCTTGATCCTTGGCGGAAAGCAGCGGGGTTGCGCCGCCGAGTTGCCAGTCAATAGCGAGATCAGGATCATTCCAGATGATGCAGCGCTCGTGCTCGGGCGCCCAGTAATCAGTCGTCTTGTACAGGAATTCTGCCGACTCGCTCAGCACAACAAACCCGTGCGCGAATCCCTGCGGTATCCACAGCATCGTCTTGTTATCGGCCGACAGGTTTACGCCGACGCATTTTCCGAAGGTGGGCGAACTCTTGCGAATATCGACGGCGATATCCAGCACTTCGCCTGCGACGACGCGCACCAGTTTGCCTTGCGGCTGACGTATCTGGTAATGCAGGCCGCGCAGCACATTGCGGGCCGACTTCGAATGGTTGTCCTGGACAAAGGCGTCAGTCACGCCGGTCAACTCGGCGAATCGGCGCTGGTTGAAGCTTTCGTAGAAGAACCCCCGGTCGTCGCCGAAGACTTTTGGCTCGATGATGAGCAGGTCGGGGATGGCGGTATGGACGACTTGCATCAGTGCCTCTCAATCGAGCAATAAACGTTGCAGGTAATGCCCGTAACTGTTCTTGGACAGCGGGGCGATGAGCTTTTGCAATTGCGCGGCATCAATGTAGTTCCGGCGATAGGCGATCTCTTCGGGACATGCGATCTTCAGTCCCTGACGCTTTTCCAGGGTCTGGATGAACATGGAAGCCTCCAGCAGCGATTCGTGGGTGCCGGTGTCCAGCCAGGCGTAACCGCGTCCCATTACCTGAACGTCAAGTTTGCCGCACTCCAGGTAAATCTGGTTCACGGTGGTAATCTCAAGTTCGCCGCGCGCGGAGGGTTTGATGGATTTCGCAATCTGTACCACATCGTTGTCGTAGAAATACAAACCCGTCACCGCATAGTTCGACTTCGGCTTGAGCGGCTTTTCTTCAATGCTGAGTGCCCGGCCCGACGCATCGAAATCGACGACACCGTAGCGCTCCGGGTCGAGCACGTGATAGGCGAAAACGGTGCCGCCCTCGGATTTGTTCGCGGCCGGGGCCAACAGGGTATCGAAAGCATGCCCGTAGAAAATGTTGTCGCCAAGCACCAGCGAACAGGCATCGTCGCCGATGAAAGATTCGCCGATAATAAAAGCTTGCGCCAGTCCATCGGGGGATGGCTGCACCGCATAGGAAAAATTCATGCCCCATTGCGAGCCGTCGCCCAGCAACTGCTCGAAGCGTGGCGTATCCTGCGGCGTGGAGATGACCAGCACATCGCGTATGCCCGCAAGCATCAGCGTCGTGAGCGGATGATAGATCATCGGCTTGTCGTAAACCGGCAGGAGCTGCTTGGAAATCGTTTGCGTCACCGGATAGAGCCTTGTGCCGGAACCGCCAGCGAGGATGATGCCTTTCATGACGCACTCCTGTTCGCATAATTTTTCTGCATCCATTTCTGGTATTCGCCACTGGTCACGCCGCTGACCCAGTCGGTGTTATGCAGATACCATTCCACGGTCTTGCGCAGCCCGCTCTCGAAAGTCTCCCGCGGTTTCCATCCGAGCTCGCGCGCGAGTTTGGTGGCGTCGATCGCGTAGCGCTTGTCGTGACCGGGACGGTCGGCAACATAGGTGATAAGCCTGTCATGTGGCACGCCTTGCGGGTGCAGTTCATCCAGCGTCCTGCAGATGGTCTGCACCACTTCCAGGTTGGTCTTTTCGTTCCAGCCGCCTATGTTGTAGGTCTCGCCCAATTTGCCGCGTTCCAGCACCAGGCGCAGCGCGCGTGCATGGTCATCCACGTACAGCCAGTCACGGATATTGTCTCCTTTGCCGTAGATCGGCAAAGGCTTTCCGTTGACCGCGTTCAGGATCACGAGCGGGATCAGCTTTTCCGGAAAGTGGTAGGGACCGTAGTTGTTTGAACAATTGGTGGTGACCACCGGAAAACCATAGGTGTGATGCCAGGCACGCACCAGGTGATCGGACGATGCCTTGCTGGCGGAATAGGGGGAATTGGGTTCGTAAGCCGTTTCCTCGGTGAAAAAGCCGGTATCGCCGAGGCTGCCGTATACCTCATCCGTGGAGATATGGTGAAATCGGAAATTCGTCTTATGCGCGGCATCCAGATCGTTCCAGTAGGTGCGGGCAGCCTCAAGCAGTACATAAGTGCCGACAATGTTGGTTTGAATGAAATCCGCCGGGCCGCTGATGGAACGGTCGACATGGGATTCCGCCGCCAAGTGCATGACGGCGTCCGGCTGATGTTCGCGAAACACCCGCGCCATTTCCGCTGCGTCGCAAATATCCACCTGTTCGAAACGGTAGCGCGGATGGTCCGACACCGAGGCCAGCGACTGCAGATTGCCTGCATACGTCAGCTTGTCGACATTGACAACGCCGCATTCGGTCTCGCTGATGAACTGACGGATGACGGCAGACCCGATGAAGCCGGCACCGCCGGTGACTAGGATTTTTTTCATGGCGCGGATTTTACCTGACTGGAGACGATTTGATTATATAGATCACGATTGAGCGCCAGTCCGATATGGGCCATCGCATGTCTGGTTGCGCCCCGGTTGTTGCCGACGAAGCGAATGCCGGCCTCGCCCATGTGTTTCAGCCGGATGACGTCGTGCATCAGGACATCGAGCTGTTCCACGAGCTCATCGGCGTGGGCGATCCGCATCGCTGCGCCATTGGCAATGGCGAGTTCCGCGGCCTGTTCGAAATTGTAGGTGTGCGGCCCGATCAACAAGGGCGTGCCGACGGCACAGGCTTCGATCAGGTTCTGCCCGCCGAAAGGGAGCAGGCTACCGCCGATGAACGCGAGGTCGCAGGAGGCATAGTAGGCGAACATCTCGCCCATGCTGTCGCCCAGTACCACCTGAGTGTGCGAGGAAATAGCTTCATTAGAACTGCGGCGTTGCTTGCGCATGCCCAGTCCTTCGATGAGCCGGGCGACATCATCGAAACGCTGTGGATGCCGCGGAACGATCACGATCAGCAAACGTTCGATCCGTACATGCTGCAGCGCCTTCAGCAGCAACTCCTCTTCGCCTTCGCGGGTGCTGGCAAGCAGCAGCACAGGGCGCTGGCCGAACAAGTTGCGGAAATGCTTGCCAAGCTCCAGCATTGCAGCGGGGGGGGCGATGTCGAATTTGAGATTGCCCATCACCGGTACTGCCTTGTTTCCCAAGCCGGCTAGGCGGGTCGCATCCTCCTCGGTCTGCGCGGAAATAAGGTATAGACCATGCAAACTGGCGCGGGTGAGCCTCGGAAAGCGCGCATAACCCCGCGCCGATTTTTCCGACAGCCGCGCATTGAGCAACAGTACCGGAATAGCCGCAGCCTGGCAGGCCTGGATCAGGTTGAACCAGATTTCGGTTTCAAGTAATGCGCCGACACGCGGCTTGAAATGGCGCAAAAAGCGCTTCACTGCAAAAGGGTAATCATAGGGCAGGTACACACGGATCACGTCATCGCCGAAAAGTTGCTCGCTGGCGGCACGGCCGGTGGGGGTGGTGTGGCTGAGAACGATCTGGTGATCGGGATAGCTTGCGCGCAAATTTTGCACCAGTGTGACTGCAGCACGGGTTTCCCCGACCGATACCGTGTGCAGCCAGATAACAGGTTTATCGCATTTCACGTCGTAGCGCCCGAAACGCTCGCCGATATGGTGCAGATATTCCGGCTGTTTGCGCGAACGCCAATACAAATGAAAGAAGACGTAAGGCATCAAAAGCCAGAGCAGGGCGGTGTATGCAAACTTCGAATCCATGAGCCTTTTCATGTGCTTTGCCCCAATACCCTGTCCAGCTGAGACATGACGTCGGCCACCTCGATCAGGGACATTGCCCCGGCATGATGAACTCGCGTGTTCCAGGGCAGATGAGCCGCGTCTTTCCCGAGATACTGCCGTACCGCCTGAGGGTAACGATCCACACAGTACTCCAGCCGCCGATATGGTCCGCTCAATTTGGGGGAGGCGACCGCATAAAGCCCAACGACAGCTGTGCTCATCGCTCTGGCGATGTGCACGGGGCCAGTATCCGGCGCGATCAGTACATCAACGAGGCTGAGCAACGCCGCAAGTTGCTTGGGAGTGGATCGTCCGCAAAGATTGACCGCGTGGCCGGGAGCCTGTTGCGCGAGGCGTTCGCATAAAGCCAATTCCGCTTCGGAATTTCCGCCGGAAAGGACCACACCGCATTTCCGAAGGGCGACAACCTGCTTGACAAGTTCCTCGTAACGCTCCGGTAACCAGTTGCGTTCGGCCTTGCTTGAATGTGGGTGGATCGCCACCCAGGGCTTGGGCAATTTCTTCAGCTGCTCCTGCGCCCATTCAAGGTCATCTACACCGACGGGCAAATCCCAGTCGGCCGAAGCCGGCTTGCCGGTCAATGTTTCGACGAAAGACAGGAAACTGTCTACCAGATGCGAATCGGCGTAGGGGATGTGGCGATTGCAGAACAGCCACTGGCCTTCACGGGCGCGAATGCGGTCAAAACCAATCTTGACGGGAGCATGCAGCGCGGGATAGAGCAAATTGATGCGCAAATTGGCCTGCATCGCCAGAACCACATCGAACCGGCGTCCGCGGAATGAGCGATAAAAGGCGCGGTAGTCGGCCAGCGAACGCGGCTTATCAAATACCTCGAACTGAACGCCCTCCATGCCCTTAAATAGGGAATAGGTCAAGGGACTGGTGATCCACGTAATTTGCGCGGAAGGCTGGCAACGTTGCAAAGCACGCACCGCAGCGGAAAGCATGACCACATCTCCCAAGGCAGAAAAACGGACGATAGCGACGTGCGACTTGGCTGGAAAGTGGTCGTTCACTAATGTTTAGTCAGATAGAAAAGTGCGGCATTTTGACATTCTCCACCAATAAAAGGTGAAGCATTCCACCAATCAATATATCTCAATCTGGAAATGATGGAATGGACGTTCATTTCCTAATACGGCATCTAAAAAGCCAAAAGTAATGGCGACATAGTGCGTTGCTATCCGACGCGGTGATATAAGTTAATTGCACAGAACGATCGTTCTTTGTATAATATTAAACATGTAATTGATAAAAACGTATCGAATTAGATCGAAATCGATCTCTGGCTGAGGACTACCGTTGTGCGTTCGGATGGAACAGCGCAGAAACGTAGTCGCATGGCCGAAAGGTGTGCCCACAATTTGCTATAGTCCAACAAGCGATTAAGGCCCAATCTCATGGTGAATGAAGGTGTAAAAACTCGGAACAAATCATCAAGGGGGAAAGCACTTCTCTGGCATGAAAAGGACAGAATGATAGCCTTTGAGTGGATCTATAAATTTGGCTATTCTACAGAGGAAATTCTTGATTTACTCGTTGGACGAAAGAATAAAAAATTCGCTGCAACCCTTGAGAAGGAGGGTTGGTTGGTCAAAACGCGAACATCCTCAGATCAACCAAAATATATCTACACTTTAACATCCTCCGCCCGCAGGATAGTTTCTCAAAGTCTTGAAAATAAACTTGCGTACAAGGAAATCAATGCTGACAAGGTCAGGCATAGACTGACTCGTCACAATCTGATCGCCCAATCTTTTACCGTTAAAGCTCTCGTTGGAAAATTCATCAAGGGATTCGCGACGGAGCGCATGATGACAAATCTGGGGAGAACCGGAAAGCAAAAGCGTCCCGATGTGGTCTGGGTGGACAACAGTCATCAACTGATTGCAGTTGAAGTCGAATTAAACGGAAAGTATGACATCACTTTGGATAAAAGCATTTTGTCGATGTTAGAGTCGCTTGATGAAAGCCCAAACAAATTTAAGGTGAATAGATACTTGTTTCTTTCTCCGATCGATAAGGAAAAGAATATTCTGATTCGCTACAAGGACGCCATGCAACCTGGAAGATCCTTAAGAATTTGGGGGGCAGATTTTAACGGGAATCAGACCGTGATCTCGACGATCCGAATTCCAGATTGGCTGATAACAAAAGTCTCGTTCCGCTGTTTTGATGATAGGTGAGCTGGAATGCGTGAAATCCTACTGCTAATTGCTCTTGTTTGTGTTTCAGTTTTTATTCGCAACATATTCACGCATGAAGACCATTCGGTTACGGAGGTTTCAACCAAAAAATGGACAGAAATTAATTTTCTTCAAGACATTATAGATGGACAACCCAAATGCGCAAGTGATCCGGACACTGAATACTGTAAAAATATCCCTCTCTTCGTGGAAGATTTGAATATCTCCCTTGTCAGCTGCAAGGCGGATGACAGAAGTTCGCTGTGCAAGGCGTTGATACGCGCTTCTCAAGTTGAAAAATACTCTGGGATTTTTCATATGACAAGTGGGGTAGAGGCTGTCGCGTTGCCCCATTCGCCTTTCTACATCAATCTTCCTACTAAGACATTTCAGGAATTTGATGAAGCGTCCAACTATAGAGGGGAAAGTATTTCTTGGTTCTGGGATAAATGGACATACCAAATTGTTCTTGCGATGGCAGCATTAACAGTTCTGATTGTTCTCGGCGTGTGGCACCTCGTCAAGAAAGGAATGCCTAAACTAAAAGCGGTATTTACCGAGAAAGAGCCCGAGAAATGTGAAGTCCAATATACGTATCCAGAGCAATCACAAGGCCCTGTTTCTGATCCACGAGGACTGAATATTGAAGGTCACATTGACCAAGATATCCATGAAGAAGAGGATTGGGAGCAGATGATTCTGCTTGAGAAAAATGCAAGAGAAATGGAGAAGGATGAAAACGAAAGGAGAAGACTGGAAAAAATCGAACGTGCAGAAAAAGAGAAAAGGGATTTCGAGGAAAAAATTGATAGCCTTTTTTTTCCGGAAAGCTTGAAAAACAAGGACTCGGAAAAAAACCAATGATGCATGCAGTTAGCTGGAGCGAGGATTCTCCCACCGTTATCCATTCCGCTACCGACACACTGCATACTCATGATGATCTCCCTTACTCATGCGTTGGCCGTTGGTTGAGGCAGTGCGTGCCCGATCGCCCAGATGAAGCCGGCCAGTTCTCGTGCGATTGCCGTGCATGCCTGTAACGACGTGCAGAACTGCGTGCTAGCCAATCAAAAATGAGACATTGAACACGAAAACCGCAGATGACTTGACACCATATTTGTAGCCTGTTGTAATGTGCATCGTTCAATGTCTGAACGCACTTCCATGATAGACAAAACCACACACTACGGCCTGCTCAAGACCCTGGAAGAGAATCCTGGACTTTCGCAAAGAGATTTGGCGAAAAAACTGGGTGTCAGCCTTGGGAAAATCAATTACTGCCTCAACGCTCTCATTGCAAAGGGCAGCGTAAAGATTAACAACTTCCGCAACAGCGACAACAAGCTGGCCTACGCCTATTTGCTCACGCCGAGCGGTGTTGAGCAAAAGGCGCGCATGACGGTGGAATTCCTGCAGGTCAAGGTGCAGGAATATGAACGTTTGCGTGCGGAAATTGAAGAACTGAAGCGCGAAGCCAGACAAAACGGATTTCTGGAGAATACTCATGAATGATCAGGTCTATGCAGTGATCCTGGCGGGAGGAAGCGGAAGCCGTTTGTGGCCGTTATCCAGGCAACATTTGCCGAAGCAGTTTCTGGCGCTGGATGGGGAATTCTCATTGTTGAAGACCACGATCAATCGCCTTACGCCAACGGTAGGCGAAAAGAATGTAGTGATCGTCACCCAGGAAGCGCTGGCCAAGGGCGAGGCATATCATGCCTTGCTGCCTTATCTGTCTCTATTTGAACCCATAGGCCGCAACACCGCGCCGGCAATTGCCATTGCGGCGGCTTATCTTGCGGCTGAAGGCCGGGATCCGGTCATGGTGGTGTTGCCTGCCGACCACGTCATCAAAGACGAAGCAGGATTCCGCAAGCATCTGGATACGGCCATTTGTGCGGCGCGAAGCGGCAAACTGGTGACCTTTGGTATTCAACCGACCCGGCCGGACACTGGCTTCGGCTATATCAAAGCGCGTCCAATCGATAAGACACAAGTGTATGAAGTAGAACGTTTTACCGAGAAGCCCGACCTTGTTACCGCCCAGTCATTCCTGACCGAGGGAGGTTACTACTGGAACTCAGGCATGTTCGTCTGGCGCGCTTCGGTGATTCTTGCCGAGATACAGCGATACTTGCCGGCGGTTTATCGGATCGTGCAAACCATACTTGCCGATATTCGTGCCGGTATGACATTCCAGAAATCGCTGGAAAAAAATTTCGAGGCGATGCCGTCAATTTCGATTGACTACGGCGTACTGGAAAAGTCGGACGAGGTTTCCCTCATTCCCTGTGACATCGGGTGGAACGATGTCGGGAGCTGGCAGGCGGTACACGAAATTTCAAACAAGGACGAAAACGGCAATGCTCTGCAAGGCAATGTCATCGCGGTGGATTGCAAGAACACTCTGATTCGTGCGGAAAAGCGCCTCGTTGCCGCCATCGGTGTTGAGGACCTGTGCGTGATCGAGACTGCAGATGCGGTACTGATCTCGAAAAGTGACCAGACACAGAGAGTGCGCGAAGTGGTGGACGCGCTACAGGAAAAGGGTGCCACAGAACATGTTTACCACACCAAAGTGAATCGCCCATGGGGCAGCTATACCGTGCTGGAAGAAGATCCGGAGGGGTTCAAGCTCAAGCGCATTGAGGTTGCACCGGGCGCGAGACTGAGTTTGCAGAGCCATAAGCGGCGCTCTGAACACTGGGTTGTTGTGTCAGGAACGGCAACTGTCACCAACGGCGAAGAAATCACCACCGTATACAAGAACCAGAGTACCTATATACCCATAGGAACGAAGCATCGCCTGGAAAATTTGGGTACCGAGCCGCTGCACATCGTCGAGATTCAGGTTGGTGATTATCTGGGCGAGGACGACATACAGCGTTATGAAGATAACTACGGCAGATAGCAATACATTGAAAGACAAGACAATGATCAACACCAGAAAAGTGGCACTGATAACAGGAATAACCGGGCAGGACGGAGCCTATCTTGCTGAACTGCTACTGGACAAAGGTTACGAGGTGCATGGCTTCAGACGGCGTACTTCGCTATTCAATACCGCGCGCATTAATCACTTGTTCCATGACATACACGAGAAGGGAAAGCCGTTCTTCTTGCACTATGGCGATATGACCGACTCGTCCAGCCTGATGCACATCATTCAGAAAGTGCAACCGGACGAAATCTATAACCTTGCAGCGCAGAGTCATGTCGCGGTTTCATTTGAAGAGCCAGAATACACTGCCAACTCAGATGCATTGGGCTCACTGCGCATTCTGGAAGCGATCCGCATTCTAGGGTTGAGCAAGAAGACACGCTTCTACCAGGCATCCACCTCCGAGCTTTACGGCCTCGTGCAGGAAACGCCGCAAAAGGAAACCACACCTTTCTATCCGCGCAGCCCGTATGCGGTAGCCAAGCTTTACGCCTACTGGATCACGGTCAACTATCGCGAGGCTTACGGGATATATGCCTGCAACGGTATCCTCTTCAATCACGAATCGCCGATACGCGGCGAAACCTTTGTCACGCGCAAGATTACCCGTGCTCTGGCACGCATCAAACTTGGTCTGCAAGATTGTCTCTATCTGGGGAACATGAATTCGCTCCGCGACTGGGGGCACGCCAAGGATTACGTTGAAATGCAATGGCTGATGCTGCAACAGGAAAAGCCCGAAGACTTTGTTATCGCTACTGGTGTGCAATACAGCGTGCGAGATTTTGTGAACGCGGCAGCCAAGGAACTGGGCATGAGTATTCGCTGGGAAGGAAAGGATGCCGACGAGATTGGATACCTCGACACTCAGTCCTCAGTGCTTGGCCATCAGACCTCGCGCGCGATTGTGCGCGTTGATTCCCGCTACTTCCGCCCTACCGAAGTTGAAACACTGCTGGGCGATGCGAGCAAAGCAAAAAACAAACTTGGATGGACACCCAAGATCAGTTTTGATGAACTAGTCAGCGAGATGGTGAGAGAAGACCTGAAGAGCGCCGAGCGTGACGAACTTGTAAAACGACATGGTTATCAGGCGAGCAATTACCATGAGTAAGCTCGATTGAGTCTAAAGCGGAATTTCTCATTCGGATTTTTCAGCTCAATCTGGAGTGCGCTGCTCGGATTGGCTGTGGTTCCCTTTTACCTGAAATATCTAGGGATAGAGGCGTATGGTTTGATAGGTTTTTTTGCAACTACTCAAGCTTTGCTTCAACTCCTTGATTTAGGTCTATCACCAACTATCAATCGCGAAGTGGCTCGTTGTTCGGCGTCGGGTACTATGCGCGAGGCAAGGAGCATGTTGCGTACGCTGGGAGTCATATATTGGGCAATGGCGGCAATGATTGCCGTTTCTATGGTGATCTTGTCTCCTTTGATTGCAAGCCACTGGCTCCAGTCCAAAAACCTTCCTCATGATACGGTAGCGCATGCATTGATGTTGATGGGACTCGTGGTGGCCTGTCGCTGGCCGGTGGGACTCTATATGGGGGCCCTAATGGGAATGCAGAGAATGGCGCTATCGAGCACAATTGCAGCTGGTGTTGGCACTATATCAAGCTTGGGTGCCGTAGCAATATTCGTCTTTATTTCGCCAACAATTGAGGCATTTTTTATCTGGCAGGCGTGCATCGGAATAACATACGCCATAGTTTTGCGTTACACCGCATGGTACTTGGTGGGCGAGGATGAAGAATCAAATCGATTCAGTCTAAGCGCCCTGAAAAGTATCTGGCGATTCTCGGCCGGAATGAGCGGAGTTGCTATTTCCGGAATCATCCTGCTTCAACTGGACAAAGTTATCCTCAGCAGGTTGCTTAGCCTGGAAGATTTTGGTCGATATATGTTGGCTGGTGTTGTAGCAGGCGGGTTGTATATCTTGCTGACTCCATTGTTTAATGCGATATATCCAAGAATGTCTGCACTTGTTGCATCCGGCGAGACTGAAAAATTAGCGGAACTATACAAGACCGGCACTCGCCTGTTCTTGGCAGCGCTATTTCCAATTGCAATCATGGCTTCAGTATTTTCAGAAGATTTGCTTTACTTGTGGACAAGAAATCAGGAACTCGCAAGAAGCGCAGCCTTGGTAGTTTCGCTACTCCTGATGGGTACGACCCTGAATGGCGTAATGCACTTTCCCTATGCACTGCAACTTGCATATGGAGAAACTCGATTACCCCTCAACATCAATGTAATTCTGATAATTGTAATGGTGCCAATGACCATCGTATTGGCGATGACGTATGGTGCTGTTGGAGGGGCGGGCTCTTGGGCGTTACTAAATTTAATATACCTTTTTGTGGGTACATGGCTAACACACAGAACTTTGCTAAAAGGAATTGGTGTCCAGTGGCTGCTTGGAGATGTAATGCTGCCACTATTTATAGCTGTCGTAGCAGGCGGACTTGGTGCACTAATTCACATATATAAATTTGCGCTGTACGTGGATCTGCTGATTGGAACCTCATTGGCCTGTATCTCATTCATCTTGACGGTACTTATTTCTCCGAAACTCAGGGAAATAATGCGAGCTATTTTGGCTACCGGTCTTACAAAATTGAGCCACATCTAATATGTTTTGGATTTAACTTGGAGACGCATTTATGAGCATGGAAGTTTTGAAAAATAAATCACAGATCAGTAACTCAAGACAAACACTAAAAGCAAAAGGTGTCTCTTCGATTGAATCATCATTTCGTTCGTTTCTGCGGCGCTATGGTTTGGTGCGCGGCGTTGTACTGGGTGATCTGGAAAAGAGCTGGGATGTCCTTGAAACTTTGGGTTTTATCGAGAAACACGTAAAAAGGGATGAGCCGATATTGGATATAGGCTGCTACGCATCGGAAATAATAGTTGCACTGCATAAGTCTGGTTATACAAACCTGACGGGCGCAGACCTGAATCCGGACTTAAGACTCATGCCATGTCAGGATAGTATCCGGTACGAGAATACGAATTTCATGCACACCCCGTTTGCCGATGCGTCTTTTAAGACAATCACGTCAATTTCGGTTATCGAGCACGGGTTCGATGCTCATGCTTTGCTGAAAGAAATGTCGCGACTATTGCAACCAGGTGGATACTTTATTGCCTCGTTTGACTACTGGCCAGAAAAAATCGATACAACAGAAATCAAATTTTTTGGAATGGACTGGCTAATCTTTTCCAAAAATGACGTGACTGATTTTATTGCGCTGGCATCTAACTATGGACTTATCCCTGTTGGAGACCTATATTTTGACGGGCAGGATACGCCGATAGAATGCGCTGGAAAAAAGTATACTTTTGGCTGGCTAGTACTTAAAAAGTTGGCCTGAACGTGAAAGTGCTTTTAGTAACGGGGGCATATCCGCCAGCCAAATGCGGAGTAGGTGACTATACATATCATTTGGCGGAGTCTCTTGCATCACTTCCTGAAATTGAAGTTGGTGTCCTAACCAGCTCGAATCCGTGTTTACCAGGGGTTTCTTCGAAGGTTAAAGTGTTCAGAGCTATACCAAACTGGAACTTCAGAAATACATTGCAAATACAGCGTGTCCTCACTAGGTTCCAGCCTGACGTAGTACATATACAGTACCCAACACAGGGTTACAACGGAAGACTAATAAAATATTTGCCGCTTTTATTTCGCATACTTAGGCTCCCAGTTGTACAGACTTGGCACGAACATTTCACTGAATGTGGGGTTCTGGGATGGCAAAATTTATTGTCGTGCAAGGCGTTAATTTATGTGCGCCCAGATCTAATACAAAAGCTGCCAAAGTGGGTAGCCAGACGGCTAGTTAAGACACCCACTATTTATGTGCCAAACGCTTCCGCGATACCAGTAATAAAGTTAGATGCGACTCGCCTACAAAAAATTAGACAAAAGTTGTCAGGCGGTATTCCCATCGTTTGTTTTTTTGGTTTTGCACAACCAAATAAAGGTATAGAAAGGCTTTTTGAAATAGCAGATCCAGAGAAACATCATTTGGTATTTATTTGCGATTTAAATTCTGAGTATCCATATCAGAAAAATATACTTAATCAGGCAAATCAAGCACCATGGGCAGGAAAGGTAACAATCACGGGCTTTCAATCAGCACAACGTGTAGGAGCAATTCTTGCTGCAGCTGATGCTATCATTTTCCCATTTCCAAGTGGTGCTGGTGAATGGAATACTTCGCTAAAAGCTGCAGAGATGTCTGGCACTTTTACTATCGCAACTACCCAAGACATCACAAAGTTTGGTTATCATGAGGAAAATAATATTTATTTCGCAGGCTGCAATCAAATATCAACCATGAAGGATGCATTGAATCGCTACTTAGGGACGCGGAAGGAATCGGCTGAAGTAAATTGTTGGGAAAAGATTGCGAAGAAACATAAGCAAATCTATAGCGAAATCTGCGAAGAAAAATGATCTCATGGATATGAAGCTCTCGATTTGCATTCCGATTTATAACTGTGCCGAATATATACGAAAGTCATTAGACTCAATCTTGCCCCAAATAAAAGGTGAGGATATAGAGGTAATTGTTTACGATGGCGGTTCCACCGACGAAACGCCCGTTCTGATGAGCGAATATTTAAAGCAGTGGGAAAATATACACTATCACCGTGGAATTGCACGCGGTGGGATAGATGCAGATTTGGTGACCTGTGTTGGATTTGCACGAGGTCAGTACTGCTGGTTATTCAGCGGTGATGACGTAATGCGACTGGGAGCAATCGAGCGGGCTCTTGAGTGGATAAAGCTTGGACATGATGTATATATTTGCAAGCACACAATATGCAACAAGGAAATGGACTTTATTAGAGAGTATCCAGTTTTGCAACCAGACCAGATATTTACAGCTAATCTTGCGAATGAAAATGAACGCATTGAATGGTTTCAGCGCTCCGAGACAAATGAAGCATTTTTTAGCTTTATTAGTGGGTTAATTATCAACCGCAAAAAATGGCAAAGCGGAATATTACCCGAAACATTTAACAAAAGTTGTTGGGGGCATGTAGCAAGATACTTCGGTCTTATTTCTACAGGGCTGACGGTATGCTATGTTGCGGAAATTTGGCTAGATAAACGTGGCGAGAATGATTCGTTTGCTGATAAGGGCATTGTTAACCGCTTCAGAATTGGTATCGAAGGATTCCATAGACTCGCAGACGAATATTTTGGCCATGAAAGCAAAGAGGCGTTCAACATAAGGCGAGTTATCCGCAACGAATTTACATTCTTTATCTTATTGAATGCAAAAATACTGTGTGTAAAGAATCCAATAAACGAGAACAGAGCGGTATTGGATAGTCTGGTTCGAATGAACTATTGCGATAACCTACCAGAGACAATTATAAAACGATTTATATATTGGACAATGTCATATTGGTTGGTGCGGGTGGCCAGGAATGGCTATAAGTTGCTAAAAGCAATTCTTCGACTACAATAAATGACTGAAAAAATAATATTGTCAATATGCATCGCCACATACAATCGAGCCAAATACATTGGTGAAACCTTGGATTCGATTTTGGTCCAGATGCGCCCGAACATTGAACTTGTCGTTGTCGATGGGGATTCGCCTGACAATACCCCAGAAGTCATGGCGCAATATGTATCTCGTTATCCGGGAATTCGCTATTACCGCGAACCAGAAAATTCAGGAATCGACAAAGATTACGATAAGGCGGTGGGCTATGCGGTTGGCGAATACTGCTGGCTAATGACAGACGATGATCTCCTTAATCCAAATGCGATAGGACGTGTTTTGGATGCGTTAAAGAATTCTCCAGAGTTGGTCGTGGTGAATGCAGAAGTCAGAAATGCCAATTTAACTGGTGTGCTACAGAATCGACGCTGGTCGATTCAAGAAGATAAGCAATATGAAACTGGTCAAGAAGCAACAGCTTTTAGAGAAGCGGGAAATTATCTTTCATTCATCGGTGCAGTTGTGATTTGTCGAGCAGGCTGGATAAAGAGAGATCGCGCCACATATTATGGGACATTATTTATTCATTTCGGTGTCATATTTCAACATGAACCAATCAAATCCATTTATGCGATCGCAGATCCGCTGATTGTTATTCGATATGGAAACGCAATGTGGACATCACGGGGATTTGAAATATGGATGTTTAAGTGGCCTCAATTAGTTTGGTCATTCAATGATTTTTCGGAGGACGACAAAAAAATAATTTGTCCTTTGGAACCATGGCGAAATTCACGCCAGCTAATCTTCTTGCGTGCTACGGGCGCATATTCTTCCACTGAATTTCAAAAATATATTTCGTCCCATCTTCACAAAGTAGCCTGGTTGCGTGCTTACCTGATAGCGATCTTTCCTGCCGCGTTAGCTAACGTAATCTATACGGTGCATTTTATCTATACAAATCGAGCGGATCATATGGCTTGGTATGAGTTGCTGCGTTGTAATCGCGCAACTGGAATTTGCCGTTGGATGGCAAAGTTATTCAATCGGCATGAGTACAATCTTTGGGAGCAAGGGCTGTCTAACCCTGAACGTGAAACTACTTAAATGGCTGAACAATCTATTACGCCGCTGACGAAAACGGCGCTGATAACAGGAATCACTGGTCAAGACGGTGCCTACATGGCCGAGTTATTGCTGGGGAAAGGGTATCGAGTTATTGGTGCCGTGCGTGACGTACGTATGTCCGTTTCGAAGCTACCGCCACAATGGTTGAATGCTGTCGAGCTGGTTGAATGGAACATGCTGGATCAGCAAGAAATGAGGGAAGTCTTATCGTCTTATTGCCCGATGGAACTGTACAATTTCGCCGCGTATTCAACAGGCGCGGGCATGTATGATGATCCGGTGGGAATTGGTGAGGTAAACGGTTTGGCTGTTGCACGCATTTTGGAGACGATTCGAGCTGTGGATGTGAATATTCGATTTTGCCAGGCATCCAGCAGGGAAATTTTTGGCGAAGCACTTGAAAGTCCGCAGACTGAAAACACTTTATTGAATCCGCGCAGCCCTTATGGGGCAGCTAAGCTGTATGCGGATGCAATGATTCGGATATACAGGCAACGCTATGGACTTTTTGCTTGCTCGGCGATCTTGTTCAATCATGAAAGCCCACGCCGAGGATTGGCATTTGTGACCAGAAAGATTACCCATGCGGCGGCGCGAATTAAATTAGGTCGAACAAACGAATTGCTATTGGGTAACCTAGATGCGTTACGTGACTGGGGTTTTGCTGGTGATACTGTCAATGCAATGTGGCTGATGCTTCAACAGAACCATCCGGAGGACTATCTGATCGCAACGGGTGAAACGCATTCAGTGCGCGATTTCTGCGAGTGCGCTTTTAGTTATTTGGGGCTGGATTATCAGGACTATGTGCGTGAGGATGCGTCAGTATATCGCTCTGTAGAGCCTGCTGTGTTAGTGGGTAACGCAGATAAGGCTAGGACTGCATTAAATTGGAAGCCGAAGGTCGGGTTCATAGAATTGGTACACATGATGGTGGACGCCGACATGCGGAAACTGACCGGAAATTGAAACGTATATAAGGGTGGATGCAATGTATAAAAAAGTAGAGAAATGCAGGATCTGTGGCAATGCACATCTGGAGCGCGTGCTGGATTTGGGCGAACAAATGCTTACGGGGGTGTTCCCGCGAGAGAAAGGAGCCAAGATCACGACGGGCCCGCTTCATTTGGTTAAGTGCGTTGGCGACGATGCTTGTGGACTATTGCAGATGGAGCATTCGTACGATTTGGGTGAGATGTATGGCGAGAACTATGGATATCGTTCCGGTTTGAATGCCAGCATGGTGGCACACCTGAATAGAAAAGTAGAAAAAATACTCAAAATTGTTACGCTAAGGGATGCCGATCTTGTTGTGGATATAGGAAGTAATGACAGTACGACACTGCAGGCATACCCATCAAAAGGACCGGTATTGGTCGGTATTGATCCAACGGGTATCAAATTTCATAGCTATTACCCGGCACATATACAGCTGATACCAGATTTCTTTTCCGCAGCGCTGGTGAAAGAACATTTCCCGGGCAAAAAGGCAAAAATCGTTACCTCTATTTCAATGTTTTACGATCTTGAAGATCCGATGGGCTTTATGCGCCAGGTGTTTGATGTGCTTGCAGACGACGGCATTTGGGTCTTTGAGCAAAGCTATATGCCAACAATGCTGGATACAAACTCATATGACACGGTGTGCCATGAGCATCTGGAGTTTTACGCGCTCCGTCAGATTAAGTGGATGGCAGACAGAGTAGGCTTCAAGATTCTCGATGTGGAATTCAACGACATCAACGGGGGGAGCTTCTCGGTAGCTGTGGCCAAAGCGCATGGGGATTCAGCTGTAGTCCATTCCGTACAAAAAATCCTTGACGATGAACGTGCAAAGGGACTCGATACATTGGTACCTTACCAGGAATTCGCGGCGCGCGTGGTCCAAACTAAACATGACTTGCTGAAATTCATCGTCACTGCAAAGGAGAAAGGAAAATCGGTAGCGGTTCTTGGGGCATCAACCAAGGGCAACGTGCTGTTGCAATACTGCGGCCTGACTACAAAGGACGTGGCATTTGTGGGTGAAGTAAATCCGGAAAAATTTGGTTGTTATACCCCGGGGACTTGGCTGCCAATTATTCCAGAACAGGAGCTGCTTGCCAATAAGCCCGATTACATGATCGTGCTGCCGTGGCATTTCAGACAGTTCTTCGTGACGAACAAAAAGTTCTCGACCATGAGTCTGGTATTCCCGCTACCAAAGGTTGAAGTTGTCAAGGTTGCTTAGTTAAGCGGTCATTGTATAGAGATGAAAAAAATCAGAAACGAACTCAACGGTGCCTCGACAGCATCAGTTGTGATTGATGATATTTCGTCCAATCTGGATATAACGACGCAACGCGTAGCTATAGTAATGGCTACCTATAACGGCGCTCGTTTTATCGAGGAGCAGATTCATAGTATTCAAGCACAGAGTTATTCCGCTTGGATGCTGTATGTGCGTGACGATGGATCGAGTGATGACACTGTTCAGAAGATTATGCAAATTCAATGCGAAGATCATCGCGTAAAATTGGTTCGAGATGACCTCGGCAATCAGGGAGCAATAGGAAATTTTTCTGCCTTGATGAAGGTTGCACTGAACGCAAATGCGGACTATCTTTTTTTTGCTGATCAGGATGATGTCTGGTATCCGGAAAAGTTAGCGACTATGCTTCTAGGAATTCAAAGCCTTGAGCGGGCCAACGGAATAACAACACCACTACTTGTGCATTGTGATTTGGCAGTAGTTAGCGAAGTATTACAGCCCATAGCAAATTCGTTTGTTAGATATTCCAGATTGTCGCCGTCCACGGCTGAGCTGGGTGTGCTGCTTTGCCAAAACCAGGTTACAGGATGTGCATGCGTTATCAACTACGCATTGCTGGAGTTGGCATGTCCGGTTCCTACGAATGTTTTGATGCATGACTGGTGGTTGGCATTGCTTGCATCGTCGGTCGGCAAAATAGGTTTTATACCCAAACAACTGGTGATGTACAGACAACACGCTGGAAACATTCTTGGCGCAGTTTCTCTGGGCTGCCGAATCAGGGAGCTATTGTTTTCACCACGGCAATGGAAATTGCGAACGATGGTTGTCAGGCGTAGCTTTGTGCAGGCCGGAGTGCTTGAAGAAAGAATTCAAGCGAGAGGAATTGGCTCGTCTCCAGAAATACTGAAGCAGATAAACACATATTCTCAAATATTGGATGTGGCTCCCATCAAACGGTTGAGCAAGCTTCATGCCCAAAATATTGGTAGGTCAGCAAGTAGCACGAGGCTGATTTTTAATCTACTGATTACAACCTTAAGAAGTAAACAGGACATTAAGTCAGATGGCTGATCTCTCGATTTCGATTGTTAGCCACCGCCAAATGAGGTTGGTGCAATTGCTATTGGCCGATATTCAGCAATATTGTTCTAACGTTCCGATTGAGGTTATCCTCACAATGAATTTGGAAGAGTTCCTTCCATTTAGCATTGATGATTATGGATTCCCTATTCGGATAATCCACAACGTTGCTCCAAAGGGATTTGGAGAAAACCACAACGCAGCGTTCCAACTGGCTGCGGGACAGTTTTTCTGCGTACTCAATCCGGATATTCGATTTTTCCTAAATCCGTTTCCGCCACTGATTGCACAAGCAAAAGAGGCGACAATTGGATTGGTAGCGCCGCTCGTAACCAATAATGAGGGCGTCCGCGAGGATAGCGCTCGTCAATTTCCATCACTGTTTGAAATAGTTAGAAAGTTTTTTGGAGGCAAGTCTGTGATGCATGCAGACTTCATGCAACCGATCTCCTACCCGGATTGGGTAGCCGGGATGTTCATGCTTTTACCAAGAGATGTTTTTAAGGAAATTGGTGGATTTGATGAGCGTTACTTTCTTTACTATGAAGATGTTGATTTGTGCGCGCGGCTTACTCTGGCTAACTACAAAATTATTTTGTGTTCAACAGTTTCTGTTGTGCATGATGCACGACGGAGCAGCCACAAGAGCCTGCGTTATATGCGCATGCATTTGACCAGCATGGTGACATTCTTTTCGTCTTCCATATATCGCCAGCTTAGGCAGAAGGCCGAGCGTTGAAAGATGGTCGTATATTAGTAACCGGCGCCACAGGCTTTATGGGCAGAGTGCTGTGCGAAGAGTTGGCTACTCGAGATTATCAGGTACGCGCGGTCTTACGCGGAAGTTCAGATTCGAGTATCTGCAGTTGCGAAACTACCGAAATTCCTGGTATCTCCCCTGATTCCGATTGGACGAACGCTCTGCGTGAAGTGTCAACGGTAGTCCATCTCGCTGCCCGCGTGCATGTCATGCATGATCATGCCAACAACCCATTGGAAGAATTTCGCCTGGTGAATGTAGCAGGTACGGAGCACCTTGCGCGCTCTGCCGCAGCAAACGGTGTAAAACGCATGGTGTACGTCAGTTCTGTAAAAGTAAATGGAGAGGAGACTTGTTGCGGAGAAAGATTTACGGAGTCGAACTTTCCTCTTCCACAAGATCCTTACGGTATATCCAAATTTGAAGCCGAGCAGGCCCTGCGCCGCGTCGCCGCAGAAACAGGATTGGAAGTCGTTATCGTACGCCCGCCACTGGTTTACGGTGCAGGGGTGAAAGGCAACTTTGAGCAAATGCTCAAGGTACTTTTCAGAGGAATTCCATTGCCATTGGCATCGGTACGGAATCTGCGCAGCCTCATTTATGTGGGAAACCTTGTCGACGCACTGATATTGTGCGCCAAACATCCCGGCGCGGTGGGGCAAACCTATCTGGTTAGCGACGGAAACGATATTTCCACGCCGGACCTCCTGAATCGGTTGGGAATTGAAATGGCTCATCCGGCGCGGCTGTTTTCCTGCCCGCAAGAAATGCTCAAATTTGGGGCACGGCTGGCAGGTAAGTCCGGTCAGGTCGAGCGTTTGCTGGGTTCGCTACAGGTCGATAGTGGTAAAATCCGCCGCGAACTTAACTGGAACCCGCCGTACAGCTTGCAGCAGGGGTTGCAAGCAACTGCGGAGTGGTATCGAAATGCCCATCTATGAGTCATTACTCTCCTGTCGTTGCAGCCCTGGTCACCATGTTGCTGACCATCATCATCCTGATCAGCAAGCTCGGTAAGAAGGTAGAGGACATACCCAACGAACGTTCATTGCACGAAACGCCGGTGCCGCGCATCGGCGGGGTGGCGATGATGGCCGGATTGATGTCAGGTTGGGCGTTGATGCTGACTTCGCTGAAGTGGTGGCTGGTGTTGCCGCTGATTGGATTATTCGTCGTTTCCTTGCTGGACGACATGCACAACCTGCCGGTGAAGAAGCGCCTGGTGGCACATCTGGCGGCAGCGGCCATTCTGGTTGCGGGTGCCGGATTGTTCACCCAGCACGGCGTTGTCATTGCGCTGCTTGCGCTGCTGTTAACGGTCTGGATGACCAATCTCTATAATTTCATGGATGGCTCCGACGGACTGGCGGGCGGCATGGCGTTGATAGGCTTCAGCATATATGGCGCTGCCGCGTTGATTTCGCACGACGACACGCAGGCGATGCAGAACTTCACCATCGGCGCCGCGGCGCTGGGATTTCTCTACAATAACTTTCACCCCGCGAAAATCTTTCTGGGCGACGCGGGTTCCATACCGCTGGGCTTCCTCGCGGCAGGCATGGGGCTCTGGGGGTGGGAACAGGGTTACTGGGCTGCATGGTTTCCTGTATTGGTCTTTTCTCCATTCATCGTGGACGCCAGCGTCACGCTGTTGAAGCGCACCTTGCGTGGCGCGAAGATCACCGAAGCGCATCGCGAACATTACTATCAGCGCCTGATTCAAATGGGCTGGAGCCACAGCAGCGTTGCGCTATGCGAATACGGGCTCATGCTTGCAGCGGGGATATCCTCTTTATGGGCTTTGCATCAAGATATGCCAGACGAAGTGTTTATCGTTTGGGGCAGTATCTATACATTACTGATGGTAATGGTGGATGTGAAGTGGAAAAAATTCCTGCTGGAGCAGCATGCTTAGGGTCAGTCGTTACACGCTATTGGCCATTGCGCACGATTTCCTCGTGGCGGCGGTTGCCTGGGCCGGTGCCTACCTTTTGAGGTTCAACTTCGACTTGCCGCCCGGCTTTCGAAGCGAAATGTGGTGGACCATGGTCTGGGTAGCACCACTGCAATCGCTGATCTTCTGGCACATGGGTTTGTACCGGGGTATCTGGCGGTACGCAAGCCTGGCGGACCTGCGCCGCATCTTTATGGCCGTCATTTTGGCCGCCATGCTGATTCCGCTCGTTCTGTGGATGTTCCGGATCCACGCAGTCATTCCGCGTTCGGTGTTGATCATCGATCCTATCCTGCTTTTGTTGGCGATGGGTGGTGGTCGACTGTTCTATCGTTTATGGAAAGAACAGGGGTTGTTCGGCGATATCAAGCTGCAGGGCGAGCCAGTACTGGTACTGGGTGCCGGCGAGGCCGGCATAGGCTTGTCCAAGGACTTGGCCAGGAGCCGTGAATGGCATCAAGTCGGATTCCTCGACGACGACGCAAATAAGCAAGGCCGTATCCTCAATGGAATCAAGGTACTTGGCAAGCTGGAAAGCCTGCCGCATTGGGCACAACGGCTCGGTGTCTCCCAGGCCATCATAGCCATGCCGTCGTCCACTCACCAGCAACGCAAACATGCGATTGATCTGGCGAACAGCAACGGGCTGAAAGCACTGACAGTTCCCGCATTCGACGATCTCTTGAGCGGGCGCGTATCCGTTTCTCAATTGCGAGCGGTGGAGCTGGATGACCTGCTGGGGCGCGATCCGGTGCAACTGGATGGCGCGGGATTGCATGAGCAGTTGACAGATAAAGTCGTGCTCGTTACCGGCGCGGGTGGCTCCATCGGTTCCGAATTGTGCCGCCAGATCGGGCGTTTTGCGCCCAAGACGCTGGTGTTGTTTGAATCCGGGGAGTTGGCCCTGTACAACATGGAGCAGGAACTGAACAAGGAATTTCCGCAACTCGATATCGTCTATCTATTTCGGGTAGGAGACGTTGGTTTTGGTCAGCCGCTTCTCGGGCGGCAGCGTCCCAGTCGTGCATGATGCGGTTCGCCCAGGTGTCACCACGTCGATCTCCAGCCGGTTGCCGGCCGGCCTAACCACGTCGGTGATTTCAACCCGCCACGGGGCCGTCCAGACAACGCCCAAGTCGCGGCCCTAGCCGCACCTGGGCAATGTTCTTGACGGTGCCCAGATCGAGGAAGAGAGCGCCGTTTGGTCCCCTCTCCCTTTGGGAGAGGGTTAGGGTGAGGGCCGTTTCCGCAGTCCCTTCGCCCTTTCGCGCCCCGAAGGGGCGCGCGGGTTCTCCCAGCCCAGGGCGTCGCCCTGGGGAGCGGAAGACAGTTGCGAAGGGATAATCGGCCCAACGGGCCAACGGTTCCCCCGCCGAACGGTTGGCCCGTTGGGCCGGCTCGGAAGGTCGTTACGCGATTCGAGAGCCCAGGGCGTTGCCCTGGGCTGGGTGAACGGCTGGGCCTTCGGCCCGTCGGTCGTTGCAGCCGTCGGAACCAAAGTCCCCCCGGATTGCAGATCAGGTCTGATCGCGTCTCCCGCCGCCCTCACCCCCGGCCCCACTGCCGCAAGCGGACCGCGAGCAGCACCGGCCAGCGCAATCGACGACGTTTTGACCGGCGCGATCGACGATCGCGGCTTTGTGACCGGCGCGATCGACAATCGCGGCTTTATAGCCGGCAGATCGAACTCGCGCACGTAAGTCGCCTTGCCCGAGTAGAACTTGACGCCCTCTTCCGGCCGCTTTGTCCAATCCTCCAACTTCTCGAACGCGATCGACTCCGGCCCGCCCCACTTCGGATCGAAATGCACCGTCCACGGGCCGCCGAGGTCCGTGAGCTTGCTGAACGTCGGGAAATTGCTTCGGGCGGTTCCCTGGCGGTTCCGCGGGATGCGGCTTTCGGAAGACGATAAACAGCGAGCCGTTTGCCGGAAACTCCAAGGGAAGGATGGTGTACTCATTGGTCTGCTGAAAACAGACGGCATTGCGGATTTCACCCGAAACAGGGTCCCAAGTTCGGCTGCCGCCCGCGACACGGAACTCGCATTCGAACGATTGCGGCTGTGGGCTTCGACTCGCTACAAAATAAAGCTCCGCCTCTCCCGTGCTTCGGTGGATGAAATCGACAAATCGCCAGTCATCTTCGCTCCATAGGTCGGAGGCCTTCGTGTAATTCCTCGTAAAGTCCTCGTCCCGTAGCCAGTCGGAACGGCGTGCCCCGTTCAATCCATGTCCAGGCCCACCTTTCGGGACTGCACGCCGGAAGCGTTTGTTTCCCAAATCCGGTCGGCAAGCCGCTTCAGTTCCTCGTCACAACGCGGATAATCGGTCAATCCCGGTGCATGCAGCGGCCGGTCGCCGAGCACCGTGGCCCCGGCCTCGACCGCGCGATGATCTTCTTGAGCACGCGCGGCGACATCTCCCGATTGGCTGGCAGGACCAGCAGGGGATAACTCTGTCCGTTGGGCAGAACGAGCCGCCCATTCTCGACTCGCAGCCGGTTCATCAGCACGTCCGCATTGATCGCGTCGAAGTCGTTGCCCGGCGGAAGGGGCGGATTCAGGTGGTCCTTGGCGGGCACGAATGCCGCGGCGCCTTCGCCGTAGAAATAGCAGAACGTCGGCGTGGAACCGGCCGGCTTGCAGCAGGTACTGGCAGCGGGCCAGGTACTGAAAATACGGCGCGGCGAGGTCCCACCAGGTCAGGCAGCGGTCGATATGCGTGCCGGCGCCGTACTGCCAGCCGGGCTTGAAATCCAACTGGGCCTGGTGCGTCGATTGGTGGAAGACGATGCGGTTTAAGCCCGCGCAAAAACTGCTCGTCGCCCAGGGCTTTCAGGTCGGCCGGCGACTCCATGAAGTGCGAGCCGGTCGTAAATGCCTCCGATTGCACGATCGGCCGGCCGTAGACGTGGGCCGCGTTCGGAACCGTGCGGATCGTGTGGCAGAAGGGGTACAACTGGGTCATGTACTTTTCGTGGAGCCAGAACTCGCCCATCGGCACGTCGAGCGCCCGGCGCACTCCAGCGCGTCGATCTGCGGCAGCGGATAGCTGCCGTAACCGGTCTCGCCCTCGGCCTTCAGCCCGTGCTGGTGCGTCAGCTCGACGTAGCGGCCCCAAAACTTCTCGGCCATCAGGTCGGCGATCGTGCGGCGGATGTCCCACAGGAACCGGTCGGTGATCCCGCGGCTGTCAACGATCTTACCGGCCAGCGCCGGCAGGTAGCGGAGCACGTCGTAGCCGCGCCGCTGGCGGAACTCCTCCCGAAAGATATGGGACCAGGTGGGCTGCAATCCGGCCACGTCGGCGCCGATCTCGTAACTGTCGATGTGCAGCACCTTGAGCGACCGGCCAACGCACTCGGCGGCAATTTTGAGCAGCGGCTCGACCAGACCCTTGAAGTGGCTCTCGATGCCCGCCGAGCTGAGCATGTCGGCCTCGTAGCCGGCGAACTGCTCGGTGTAGGTGTTGCGTATCTTTTGGCCTAAGAGCGTGTACCCAAACCGCAAGATCGTCCAGCGGCCCTTGGGCGGGTCCCAATGGAGTCGGCCCTTGGCATCCATGCGGGAGGTGAGATCGACAATTTCGCTGCTGTGGCAATCGGCAACGCCGTCGGCCGGATACTCGTCGTCGAGCACGGCGGTCCCCTGGGGCGGCCAGTCCAAAACGCCCAAGCACCGACTTTTGCAGCCACCACTTGATGCCGGGACGCAGGTTGGGCTTGTCGCCATTTCGCAGCAGCCTCACCTCCGCGATTTGCACCGGCAAGGCGTAAGCAGACCTGATCACCAGGCGGAAATAGCGGGCTTGGGTGGGGCCGGAGCGGTAATAACTGCTCCCCGCCCACCCGCGACTGTGGGCCATCAAGCCGTATGCGTGCCTCGCACCCTTCTCCATCTCGAACGGGCGGATCAGCATGAAGTTCTTCCCATCCGCCGACGCCTGCAACTCGCAACGCCGCGGCCCGTGGTCGCCGACGGGCACAATACGAAGTTCCCCGGCCGCCAACTCCTCGTGGTAGCGGAACGTCAGCGTGACCGGCTTTACCATCGTCGGCATCACGTTGGCCGAGGACCGATACGGTGTTCGGATCGCCGTCGCAGAGCTGCTCCGGCGGGAGGTTCAGCTCGTCGCAATAGCCCAGCAGGTTCGAAACTGGCCGTCACTTCGGCCGGGCGGACCGGGGCGTCGGGTTTATCGCGGTAGGCCACCACGGCCACGTCGCGGTAGTAATCGTCCCTGACCGGCGGCAGCGGCAATATCAGGTCTTTCTTGGCTGGCCCGTCAACCTGCACCTCGGAATAGACCAGCCGCTTGTTGGCCTGGTCCTTCGTGATCCAGGGTCCGCCGCAGTCCCAGCCGTGGCACAGATTGATGCCCACCGTAATCTTGAGCCGGTCGGCCTCGTGCAGGGCGTGGTGCAGGAAGGCCTTCCACTCGGGTGACATGAAGACCGGCCCCAGCGGCATCGGCCCCGCCTGGCCGCCGCTGGAAAAAAGCACCACGCCGTTGATGCCCTGCCGCTTGAACTCTTCCAGGTCGCGGGTGATGCCCGGCTTCGAGATGCTGCCCTTCAGCCACCACCAATAGGCCCACGGTTGGGCCTGCCGCGGCGGCGAGACGAAGCCCCGCTCCAGCTCGTCGGCCGGAGCCAGCCGTGCCAAGAACGCAAAGAGTTACCGACAGGGCCAGAAATATCACGCGAATCATCGCACGTTTCTCCTCTTGTTTTCGATAGTGCGGCAGCTTTGCGCCCCTACGCCCGTTTACGGGCGTTGTCCGCCGCGGGCGGTATTCGGCCGGGCGAAGAAGACGCCACCAGCGTTTTATGCCCTTCCAACCAGCGTACACTATACCTCGCACTTCCCATCCTCGTAATGGTGGTGTTCGAGATAAGCAGATGAGAATGACCCGATGCCTTTGGCATCGTCTTTGATCGGATCCAACGGCGAGCTTTTGAGTAAACCGTGACGCACAATGAAATCGTAGCATCCTTCATCAAGAGGATAGGCAGTCAGCACACCCGTTAGACGGTGGGTGGTAATCCATTCTTCCGCGATTGCTGTTTGTGAAGACGCCGCCGGGGCGTCCCTCGTATCCGGAATTGAAAACCCAGACGTGCCGTTCGGGAAGCATATCTATTTCGTCCTACAAGACGCTTTGTTTCGAAAGGTGTCCGGCAAACGCCGCCAGAACATTGTCGCAGCTTTGCGGCCCGGCGTAAACTCCGCCGGTCGCCCGTGCCCTTGCCCCCGGCTACTGCGAACTGCTGAAGTAGTTCTCGCACCGATCCCTGAACGCCTCGCGTGTGGTGCTCCCCACCTCGCAATCGGCACAGTCCCCACTCGGTCCTCCGTACTTCGTACTTCCTCCCGGTTCCTCCCCGCTCCCCCGCTCACATCCCCCTCGCCCCTCCCCCCTCGCGTCCGGCATCCCCGTTACAACCCGAACGGCCGCGGCGAGTAGTCGCGTCTGCCGGCGGCGCCGAGAAACGCGTGATGGGCGCGGGCTCCGGCCAAGATTTTCTTATGCGAAAAGAGGGACTGCCGATCGCCATGAGTTACCCGATTGTCGTGGACGTCGCCCGACAGCAGCGCATCGCGACCACCGGCGCGAGGCCACGATCGACGCCTGCCGGCTGCGGTTGCGGCCGATCATGATGACTTCGCTGGCGTTCATCCTGGGGGTCGTCCCGCTGGTCGTGGCCGAGCGACGGGGCGGAGATGCGCCGCACGCTCGGCACGGCGGTCTTCAGCGGCATGCTGGGCGTCACTCTGTTCGGCATCTTCTTGACGCCCGTGTTCTTCTACGTGATTCAGGGGAGCATTTGCGGTTTTCCGCTCCGTCGGCTAAAATGAACCGCTTCATTAACGTGAAAGCGACAACCGGTTGGCACCCTAGGGAGCGGTGGACGAGATGGTTTCGGACGGTACGACGATTTCGGACAATCACGAGCAGATTACCGCCAAGTCGCCAGACACAACGGCACAGTCGAAACGCTCGCCGGCACGAACATCGAAATCGTCCGACGATCTCGCACTGGCGAAGCCAGCGGCACGCGAACCGGCAAACCGCACGCTGCGCCGCGGCACGTGCTGTTCGACTTCGACGGGACGCTGAGCCTGGTCCGCGAGGGCTGGCCAGACGTGATGGTCCCGCTGATGGTCGAGGTGCTGCAAGCCACCGGCACCGGCGAGCCGGTCGCACAGCTGCGCAGCCTGTGCGCCGAATTCGTAGCCGCAACTGACCGGCAAGCAGACAATCTACCAGATGATCCGCCTGGCCGAGGAAGTCGGCCGCCGCGGCGGAAAGCCGGAGGACCCCGTGGTCTACAAGGGGTGGTACGCGACCGGCTCGGCCAACGGATCGCCGGTCGCCGTGAGGGGCTGCGGAGCGGGCGGATCGCGGCCCGCGGGAAATGGTCGTGCCGCATTCCCTGGAGTTGCTCGGCGCGTTGCGCGAGCGGGACGTCACGCTCTACGTGGCCAGCGGGACGGACGAGCCGTTCGTGCTCGAGGAGGTCCGCGCTGCTGGGCCTCGACGCGGTACTTCGGCCGGCACGTCTACGGCGCCCGCGACGACTACCACGCGTTTTCGAAGGCCCAGGTGATCGAGCGCATCTTGCGCGAAAACGCCGTGGACGGGGCGTCGCTGGTGGGCTTCGGCGACGGCTACGTCGAGATTCAAAACGTCAAGGCCGTCGGCGGCGTCGCGGTCGCCGTGGCCAGCGACGAGGCGGGCCGGAGCGGCCGACCCGACCCTTGGAAACGCGACCGGCTGTCGGCGCCGGCGCCGAACATCGTCATCCCGGACTATCGCGATTGCCGCGCCTTGCTGGATTATCTCTGGAGCGAGAGGAATAATGCCGCTGAGTTGTAGTTGTAGGGTGGGTCGAGAGCAGCGAGCCCCACCATCGGGACCTTCCGCAATTCCGGTGGGGCTCGCTGCGGCCTCGACCCACCCTACTTTTGCGATTATCCGGAACGGGGAGGAATAATGCCGTTTGAATTGTTCGATCGCAATTTGTTGCGTCTGAAGCCGCTGGCCGAGCGGACGCACGACATGGACCGCTCGTCGTTGATCTTCCCGACGGCCCGCGGCAACCCTTCGCAGCACGAGCGCTGGCCGATGCTGGCCGGGCGGATCGTCGCGGCCGGCGGCCGACGGCCGGGCGGTGATCTTCATGTGCGGGGCCCACGTGCTCCGAAAGGCGACGGCCCGCTGCTGGCCGATCTCATCGCAGCGGGGCCTGCTCGCGGCCACCTGGCCTTGAACGGCGCCGGGGCAATCCACGACTTCGAGATGGCGCTGATCGGCGCGACCTGCGGAAAGCGTCGCCCGCTACGTAGCCGAGGGCCAATTCGGCCTCTGGACCGATACCGGCCGGATCAACGACGCCGCCCGCGACGCCCGCGCAGCGGCATCGGGCTGGGCGAAGCCGTGGGGCGGCATGATCGAGGGCGAGAAGTTCCCCTATCGCCAGGAGAGCGTGCTGGCGGCCGGCGTGCGGCGGAACGTGCCGGTCACGGTCCACGTCGGCATCGGCTCGGACATCGTCCACGAGCATCCCAACTGCGACCGGCGCCGCCATGGGCGCCGCCTCCTACACCGAATTCTTGATCTATTGCCAGACGCCACGCGGCTCGAAGGCGGCGTTTTCCTCAACATCGGCACGGCGGTCACCGGCCCGGAGGTCTATTTGAAGGCCCTGGCGATGGCCGCGCAACCTGGCCCACCAGCGGGGCCGCTCGATCCGCCATTTCACCACCGCCGTCTTCGACCTGGCCGGAGCTCGGCGACAGACTCCACGCCGAGGCCCCCAAGTCCGATCCGCGCTATTACTTCCGCCCCTACAAAACGGTCCTCGTGCGGACGGTGGCCGACGGCGGGGTTAGCTGTTACGTCCAAGGCGATCATCGCCCGCACCGTTCCCGCGCCTTTACGACCTCATTCTCGCAAGGGCCCATCAATGACCAACTCCCCGCAACCTTTCGTGCGCAGCTATCTGGACGAATTGGGCCGTCTGCTGCCGGCCATCGACTCTACGGCCGTGGCCCGGGCGGTCGCTTGGCTCGGCGAGGCCCGCGACGCCGGCGGCACGATCTATTCCTGCGGCAACGGCGGCAGCGCGGCGATCGCCTCGCAGATGATCTGCGACATCGTCAAGGCACTCCTACCGGCACCCCCGGCGGTTCAAGATGATCTGCCTCTCCGACAACATCGGCACGGTCATGGCCTACGCCAACGACGTGAGCTACGAGTCGGTCTTCGTCGAGCCGTTGCGGAACTTCGCCGTCAAGGACGACGTGCTGATCGGCATCAGCGGCAGCGGCAATAGCCCCAACGTGCTCCGCCGTGGAATACGCCAAGGAAATCGGCTGCCGGACTATCGGGCTGACCACGGCCAATGGCGGCCGGCTGAAAGACCTGGTCGCCCTGCCGCTGCTGGTTCCCTCGGACCACATGGGCCGGCTCGGAAGACGCCTTTTCGATCTGACCCACGTACTGTGCTACGCGTTCATCGAGAACGTGGTGTAGGTTGTCAGTGGCCAGTGGTCAGTGGTCAGTGGTTAGTGGTCAGTGGCTAGGGTCACTGAGCAATCACAGCGACTAACCCCTGCGGCGAACTGCGTACTTCCTGCTCGTGCTTCTGCTTTTCCCACAACTGACAACTGACAACTAACAAACACTAACACTGAATGACCATATTAAGTGAACTTCGATTTTCGCTCTTTGGAACGCGTCCATCAGGCGGCGGCCGCAGCGGCGGGCCGTCGAGGGGCGATTGGTCGGGGCGGGCGCCGCGATTATGCGGCCGGCGACAACTACCGCGCGATCGACTGGACGGT
>CAVRYQ010000104.1:0-16260 GCA_963725375.1 uncultured Pseudomonadota bacterium
GATGTATTGCTCCGCTGATGGTGGAGCGCTTTGCGCAACTTGCGGAAGCGCCCGGCGACGACATCGCACGCCCTTTGCCCTCGCCAAAATTGACGGCCGACGATTCGCAACGCGCAGACGCGCTTGCCAAATTCGGCCTGTCGCTGGACAACCCTGTCGCGGTTTTCTGCCCCGGAGCGGAATATGGCCCGGCGAAGCGCTGGCCGCCCCATTACTATGCCGAATTGGCCCAGTATTTGCGCGCTCAGGGCTATGCGATCTGGCTGATCGGTTCAACCAAGGACAAGGAGGTCGCCGACAAGATCGTCGCGCTCGGCAACGAGCCTTGCCGCAACCTGTGCGGGACCACCGATCTCGCCGAAGCGATCGCGCTGCTGTCCTGCGCCGACCTGGTGGTCAGCAACGATTCCGGATTAATGCATATCGCCGCCGCACTCGATCGTCCCCTGCTGGCGCTCTTCGGTTCCAGCAGCCCGCAGTTCACCCCGCCGTTATCGAACAACGCCCAGGTGCTCAAGCTCGACCTGCCCTGCAGCCCCTGTTTCAAGCGCGAATGCCCGCTTGGGCATTTCAACTGCATGATCAAACTCCCGCCAAAAGAAGTTGCACGGCACATCTCCCTTCATCTCAAACATCAATCATGACCAACATCCCCAAGGAAATCTTCAAGGCATACGACATCCGCGGCATCGTCGGCAAGACGCTGAACGGCGAAATCGTTGAAGCGATCGGACACGCCATCGGTTCGGAAGCGCAGGCGCGCAAACAGCACAGCATCGCCATCGGGCGCGACGGCCGCCTGTCCGGCCCCGAGTTCGCACAGGCACTGACGCGCGGTATCCAAAAAAGCGGCATCAATGTGATCGACGTGGGCAGGTTGCCACGCCGATGACCTACTTCGCCGCATTCCAGCTCAAGACCAGATTGCGGGGTGATGATCACCGGCAGCCATAACCCGCCCGATTACAACGGCCTTAAAATGGTGCTGGCGGGTGAAACGCTGTCCGGCGACACAATCCAGAAGCTGCGCCAGCGAATCGAAAAGGACGACTTCGCGCACGGCAGCGGAAGCTACTCGCAATACGACATCGCACCGGAATATCTGGCGCGCATCGTTGGCGACATCAGACTGGCCCGTCCGCTCAACATCACAGTCGATTGCGGCAACGGCGTGGCTGGTGACTTCGCCGCCAAGCTGTATCGCGGCATCGGCTGCAACGTCACCGAATTATTCTGCGATGTGGACGGCAACTTTCCCAACCACCATCCGGACCCGTCCGACCCCCACAACCTGGAAGACCTGATCGCCGCGCTGCGCGACAACGACAGCGAACTGGGCCTGGCCTTCGACGGCGACGGAGACCGCCTGGGCGTGGTCACGAAGGATGGCAGGATCATCTTCCCCGATCGCCAGTTGATGCTGTTCGCGGCTGACGTACTGAGCCGCAATGCCGGTGCCGAAATCATCTTCGACGTGAAGTCCACGCGCAACCTGTTCGGCTGGATACGCGAACATGGCGGCAAACCGACGCTGTGGAAGACAGGGCATTCGCTGGTCAAGGCCAGGATGAAAGAGACCGGCGCCCTGCTGGCAGGCGAGATGAGCGGACACGTGTTTTTCAAGGAACGCTGGTACGGCTTCGACGACGGCCTCTATGCCGGGGCGCGACTGCTGGAGATATTGAGCAGGGTCAGCGATCCAGGCGCCATGCTGAATGCGCTGCCGGACGCAGTGTGCACGCCGGAATTGCACGTTCATACTGCGGAAGGCGCGAACCATGCGCTGATCACCCGCTTGCAGAACGAAGCCCGTTTCACGGATGCGCGGGACATCATCACCATTGACGGGCTGCGCGTGGAATATGCCGACGGCTTCGGCCTGATGCGCCCGTCCAACACGACACCAGTGATCGTGCTGCGCTTCGAGGCCGACAATGAGGATGCCTTGCGGCGCATCCAGGACGACTTCCGTCGCGTGCTGCTGAAAGCAGCACCCGATCTCTCGCTACCGTTCTAAATTCGCGTGCTGCAGAAGACGTTCAGGTTCTTGCCGCCCCCGGGGTCTCCTGCGTCGCCTGTTCGGCCTGCAAACACCGATATCGCGGCAAACAAGACTCGCAGTTCTTTCACAACGTCACGGCCTGTATGCGGGGATGGTTCAGCCCCTTGCCGCTCAGCCAACCAAGCGCGGCCAGTTCCTGCAGGAGCTGTGAGAACTCGGCATGATTCACCGGTTTTTTGACAAAGCTGTTCGCCCCGATCTGGTAACTCAGCACCACGTCGGACGAGTCGTGCAGTTCAGAGAACACGACAATCGGCACGTCCTGCAGGCGCCTCTCCATGCGCAGGGTTCGCAATACTGCCAGCCCCGCAAGCTTGGGCAGTTTCAGGTCGAGCAGTATCAGGCGTGGCATTGAATACCCCCGCTTGACCGTGTCCGACAGCCATTCCAGTGCCTCGGTCGCATCGCGCGCCACCGCAAGGTGCAATTCGTCCGGACAACTCGCCACCGCCTGCTGGATCAGAAGAACCTCGGCGTCGCCGTCTTCGACCAACAAAATCGTTTCGTTCGCTTGTCTGAGCATCGTCCGCGTGAACCTTGAATTATCAGGAAACGATGCAGTGTATCCGGCGCTCACAGCCTGCCCAGACTCATCTCCATTCGCGAGTGCAACCCTACACTAACGGGACGAATGTTGGCAACCGGAGCGGCCTGGAATCAGGCAGGGATTTTCTGGCGCTTGATCAAAGCCTGGATTTCACCCAGTCGGGAACCGAGGCCAGTGCCTTCGCCAAATTTTCGGGTTGCGTGCCTCCGGCTTGCGCCATGTCAGGGCGCCCGCCGCCCTTGCCGCCAACCTGCAGGGCCGCGAAGTTGACCAGTTCGCCTGCCTTCACTTTCGCGGTGAAATCCGCCGTGACCCCGGCAATCAGGCTGACTTTGCCGTCGTTCACCGCAGCCAGCAGGATCACGGCGGACTTGAGCTTGTCTTTCAGCTTGTCCATCGTCTCGCGCAATACTGCCGCATCGGCGCCATCCAGCCTGGCGGCCAGCACCTTCACGCCGTTGATGTTTTGTGCTTGCGCCAGCAATTCGTCGCCTTGGGCGAAAGCGAGTCTGGACTTCAAGGCTGCCAGTTCTTTCTCCAGAGTTCTTGCGTTATCGAGGATTTGTCCTATGCGGGCGGCGGCTTCCTGCGGCTGCGACTTCACCGCATCGGCCACTTGCCGCAATTGTTGTTCCTGTTCCTGCACCAGCGCCAGCGCGCCTTCGCCGGTGACTGCCTCGACCCGGCGCACGCCCGCAGCCACGCCGCTTTCGGCCACGATCTTGAACAAACCGATGTCCCCGGTACGCTTCACATGGGTTCCGCCGCACAGTTCGCGCGACGAACCAATGTCCAGCACACGCACTTCGTCGCCGTATTTCTCGCCGAACAGCATCATCGCGCCGGTCTTCTGAGCCTCCTCGATACGCATCACGCGCGCCTGACATTCCGCGTTGGCCAGGATTTCCGCATTCACGATCGCTTCCACCTTGCGCACTTCCGCATCTGTCATGGGCTGGGTATGCACGAAGTCGAAACGCGTCTTGTCCGCATCCACCTGCGAGCCCTTCTGCTGCACATGCGCGCCCAGAACTTCGCGCAACGCCTTGTGCATCAGGTGCGTAGCCGAGTGATTGCGCACGGTACGAGCGCGCGCCGCGACATCCACCTTGGCGCTGACGCCGTTACCCACCGTCATCTTGCCAGTCTTCACCACGCCATGATGCCCGAACACGGTCGACCTGGATCTTCTGCGTGTCCTCCACCGCGAAGATACCATGCACGCTGCGCAGCTCGCCGCAGTCGCCGACCTGACCGCCGGACTCGGCGTAGAACGGCGTGTCGTCCAGCACCACCACGCCCTGGTCGCCTTCGTTCAGTTCGTTCACCTCGACGCCATCCTTGTACAAGGCCAGCACATTGCCCTTGTGTTCCAGTGTTTCGTAGCCGTGGAAGGTCGTGGCGGGGCCGTGAATATTCCAGGTTCGCCGCCATCTTGAACTTGCCGGCCGCGCGCGCCTGTTCTTTCTGGCTGCGCCATCGCGGCATTCGAATGCCCGGTGTCAATCGACGCTTCACACCGCGTTCGCGGCACACGTCCTGCGGTCAGATCAAGCGGAAAGCCGAAAGTGTCGTGCAGCTTGAACGCCGTTTCGCCGTTGAATACCTTGTTGCCGTGCTTCTTCCATCTCGGCCAGGTCGGCTTCGAGTATCGCCATGCCGTGTTCAATTGTCGCAAAGAAACGCTCTTCTTCCTGCTTGAGGATGTCCATCACGCGCGCCTGTCCGCGAGCCAGTTCGGGATAGGCGCTGCCCATTTCGCCGACCAGGTCGGGCACCATCCTGTGGAAGAACGCCTCCCGTGCGCCCAGCTTGTAGCCGTGGCGGATGGCGCGGCGAATGATGCGGCGCAGCACATAGCCACGGCCTTCGTTGCCCGGAATCACGCCATCGGCGATCAGGAAGGAGCAGGCGCGGATGTGGTCGGCCAGCACTTGCGCAAACTTGGCTGGTCTAGGTTGCTCTGCACTTGGTCTCGCGTGCCGCCGCCTTGATCAGCGCCTGGAACAGGTCGATCTCGTAGTTGGCGTGCACATGCTGCAACACCGCCGAAATGCGCTCCAGTCCCATGCCGGTATCCACCGACGGCTTGGGCAGCGGATGCATCACGCCGGCTTCGTCGCGGTTGAACTGCATGAACACGTTGTTCCAGATTTCGATGAAACGGTCGCCATCTTCCTCCGGCGTGCCGGGCGGTCCGCCGGGAATATGCGCGCCGTGGTCGTAGAAGATTTCGGTGCAGGGGCCGCAGGGGCCGGTATCGCCCATCATCCAGAAGTTGTCCGATGCGTAGCGCGCGCCCTTGTTGTCGCCGATGCGGATCACGCGCTCGGCTGTCGAGCGCCGATCTTCCTTGGTCCAGATGTCGTAGGCCTCGTCGTCCTCGGCATACACGGTGACGTAGAGCTTGTCCTTGGGCAGCTTGAACACATCGGTCAGCAGCTCCCAGGCATACTTGATCGCATCGCGCTTAAAGTAGTCGCCAAAGCTGAAGTTGCCCAGCATCTCGAAGAAGGTATGGTGACGCGCGGTGTAGCCGACGTTTTCCAGGTCGTTGTGCTTGCCGCCGGCGCGCACGCATTTCTGCGATGTCGTCGGCTCGCGTATACGGGCGCTTGTCGAAGCCAAGGAACACGTCCTTGAACTGGTTCATGCCCGCATTGGTGAACAGCAGCGTCGGGTCTTCGTGCGGCACCAGCGAACTGGAGGCGACTATGGTGTGGCCCTTGGAGGCAAAATAATCTAGGAATTTCTGGCGGATTTCACTGCTTTTCATGATGCACCCTGAACTCAAAAGTCACATTCCGGCCAAGCCGGACAAGGCGCGCATCATACCATTTGGCGTACTTCTACGGCGGACCGTGTCAGTCCTGCCCTTCCTCCATTACTGAGGAAAGCTTCAAGGCTTTGAGGGTCACTTCAACGGAAAATCCGCGCGATTGCAGGAATCGAATCTGTCTGGCTTTTTCCTTCGCATCCTGAGGTAAAACACCAAACTTTTTTCTGCCACACTTCGCGCGCCGCATCCAGTTCTGTTTCCTTCAGTTGCGGCAGGGCATCGGAGATCAGGTTCTCGGGGATGCCTTTCTGGCGGAGTTCATGGGCAATGCGCTGGGTGCCGAAACGGCCACGTTTGGCGTCCACCCATTGCGTAGTGGCGCGGGCATCGGAGAGCCAATTGCGCTTTTCCAGTTCGTCCAGTACGGCGTCAAGGTCTTCGCCTTCCTGCACATAAGGCAGCAGCTTGCCATGCAGTTCGGCCCGGCTGTGCTCGCGCCGTGCCAGGCAGCGCATGGCGCGAACACGCAGGCTTAACTCAGGCTTGTTCCTCAATTGCTTTTGAGCCCGCCTTTGCACTGGATTTTTCGCTTTCTTTCAAAGTCGTTTTTTCAACGACATCCAGCTTTGCCACACCGACGGCTTCACGTATGCTGTTTTCGATCTCGGAGGCGATATCCGGATTGGCCTTCAAGAATTCGCGCGCATTGTCCTTGCCCTGGCCGATCTTTTCGCCCTTGTAGGAATACCAGGCCCCGGATTTCTCGACCAGCTTGTGCAGCACGCCCAATTCGACAATCTCGCCTTCGCGCGAGATGCCCTCGCCATACAGGATGTCGAAATTGGCTTCGCGGAACGGCGGTGCGACCTTGTTCTTGACCACCTTGACGCGGGTTTCGTTGCCAATGACTTCATCGCCCTTCTTGATGGCGCCGGTACGGCGGATGTCCATGCGCACGGAGGCATAGAACTTGAGCGCGTTGCCGCCGGTAGTGGTCTCCGGGTTGCCGAACATCACGCCGATCTTCATGCGGATCTGGTTGATGAAGATGACCATGGTATTGGAACGGTTGATGTTGGCCGTGAGCTTGCGCAGGGCTTGCGACATCAGGCGCGCGTGCAGGCCCATTTGCGCATCGCCCATCTCACCTTCGATTTCGGCCTTCGGGGTCAGTGCGGCAACGGAGTCCACCACCACGATGTCCACGGAACCGGAGCGCACCAGCATGTCGACGATCTCCAGCGCCTGTTCGCCGTTGTCCGGCTGCGAGATGAGCAGGTCTTCCACCTTCACACCCAGCTTTTGCGCATATTGCGGGTCGAGCGCGTGTTCCGCATCGATGAAGGCGGCGGTACCGCCGAGTTTTTGCATTTCTGCGATGACTTGCAGCGTCAGGGTGGTCTTGCCGGAAGATTCGGGACCGTAGATTTCAATCACGCGGCCGCGCGGCAAACCACCGACGCCCAATGCGATGTCCAGCCCCAGGGAACCGGTGGAGACAACCTCGACATCCTTGATCGCTTCGCCCTCGGCCAGGCGCATGATGGAGCCCTTGCCGAACTGTTTTTCGATCTGGCTCAGTGCCGCCGCGAGTGCCTTGCTCTTATTGTCATCCATTGGTGTTCCCCTTTTCAGAAAATTCGATGGGGCGGATTGTGGCACAACAATTCACACTTGTACAGAACGTTCGTTCTCTTTGCGAGCTATGCTTCTTTCGTTATTTCATTCAATATGTTAAGCGCTCCGCGCAAGGCAATCTGCACTGATTTTGCTCGCACCGCATCGCGGTCGCCGGAAAAATGATGGCAGGCTGCACGCACGGTATCGCGGGTCGCCCAAGCGAACCAGACCATGCCGACGGGCTTCTCCGGCGAGCCGCCGCCGGGCCCGGCAATACCGCTCACCGCCAGTGCCACTTGGGCACGGCTGTATTGCAGCGCACCTTCCGCCATTTCGCGCACCGTATGCTCGCTCACCGCGCCGTACGTCTGCAGCGTATGCGGCGAAACGCCCAGCATTTCTTCCTTCGAAGCGTTGGAATAAGTCACGAAGCCGCGATCGAACCAGGAAGAACTGCCGGATATCATGGTGATGGCCTGGGCAACGCCGCCGCCGGTGCATGATTCAGCCGTCACCAGCATCATGCCGTGCTGCCTGAGCGCGACACCCGCCTGCTGCGCCAGCAGCCGCGCCGGTTCGCTTGCGGACGTTGCGGCAGGACGTATTCTTTTTCGCGCTCGCTTCATGACATCTATAAGCCCCTGGCAAGGTCGTTCTGAATATCGATGACCGCCTCCAGGCCCACGGCGATGCGGATCAGTCCGTCGCCGATACCAGCCGCCGCGCGCGCCTCGGGCGAGATGCGCGCATGGGTCGTGGTCGCCGGGTGGGTGATAGTGGTCTTGGTATCGCCCAGATTCGCAGTGATCGACAACAAGCGGGTGTTGTCTATCACGCGCCAGGCGGCTGTCTTGCCGCCCTTCACCTCGAAGGCCACGATGCCGCCGCCGGTTTTCTGCTGTTTCTGTGCCAAGGCATATTGTGGATGCGACGGCAGGCCGGGATAAAACACGCGCGCCACATTTGGCTGTTTCTCCAGCCACTGCGCCAGTTGCAGTGCATTGGCGCTATGCGCACCCATGCGCAACGTGAGCGTCTCGATGCCTTTCAGGAACACCCAGGCATTGAAAGCACTCATGGTCGGGCCGGTGGTGCGCAGAAAGCCGTACACGGGCTCCATCAATTTCCTGCTGCCCAGCACCGCACCGCCCAGCACGCGCCCCTGCCCATCGATGTATTTGGTTGCGGAGTGGATCACGATGTCTGCCCCCAGCTCCAGGGGGCGTTGCAGGATGGGTGTGCAGAAGCAGTTGTCCACGGCCAGCAGTGCACCGCAACCTTTTGCCACGGCGGAGATTGCGGCGATGTCGGAGATTTCGGTCAGCGGATTGGACGGGGTTTCCAGAAAGAAGAGTCTGGTGCTCGATCGCACTGCCTCCTGCCATTGCCCCACATTGGTGGCGGAAACGAAGGTCGTTTCCACGCCGAATTTCTTCAGCACGTTGTTGAACAGGTTCACGGTCGAGCCGAAGATGCTCTGCGACGCCACGACATGATCGCCGGCTTTCAGCAGGCCCATGCAGCACGCCAAGATGGCGGACATGCCGGATGACGTTGCCACGCATTGCTCTGCACCTTCGAGCGCCGCCAGGCGCTCTTCGAACATGGTGACGGTGGGATTGGTAAAACGCGAGTAGATGTTGCCCGGCTCCTCACCGATGAAGCGCTTTGCCGCCTGCTCCGCGCTGTCGAAAGTAAAGCTGGAAGTCAGGAACAGCGCTTCGCTGTGTTCGTGGAACTGGCTGTGCACACTGCCCGCACGCAACGCCAGCGTCTCGGGTTGGTATGAGTCTGTCATATTCTTCTTCCTCGCGGCCTGTCCACGCCGACAGTACCGCCAATAAAAAACCCGGAAAGCTTAGCGCTAAACCGGGTTTCCCTCGCTTTAGCAGTATTTATCAAGCGCCCGCAAGCTGTTCCTCAAATCGGCGCAGACGAAAAGTAACACCCTCCGCCGTAAACTGTCAACGCAACGCATCACATCGACGCTGCACTCATCACCAGGTCCAGTTCCAGTTGGTCTTCTTCCGGAGTCTTGTTCGCCTTGCCACCCGCACGGGCGGCTTCGACGCGATCCAGATAGTCGGTCGTGATGTCGCCGGTGATGTATTCACCGTCGAAGCAGGAGCAATCAAACCTGCTGATCCCCGGATTGCATTTCTGCACCGCTGCCTTCAGGTCGTCGAGGTCCTGGTAGATGATGCGGTCAGCGCTGATCTCGCGGCAGATATCCTCGTCGGTGCGCCCGGTCGCGATCAGTTCCTTGCGGCTGGGCATGTCGATGCCGTATACATTGGGAAATTTGACGGGAGGCGCAGCGGACGCGAAATACACCTTGCGCGCACCTGCGTCGCGTGCCATCTGTACGATTTCGCGGCTGGTCGTGCCGCGCACGATGGAATCGTCCACCAGCAGCACGTTCTTGCCCTTGAACTCCACGCTGATGGCGTTCAGCTTCTGGCGCACCGATTTCTTGCGCATGGCCTGCCCCGGCATGATGAAGGTGCGGCCGATGTAGCGGTTTTTCACGAAGCCTTCGCGGAAAGGGATGCCAAGGCGGTTTGCCATTTGCATCGCGCTGGGACGGCTGGAGTCCGGAATGGGGATCACGACATCGATGTCGTGGTCCGGCCACACGCGCATGAGTTTGTCTGCGAGATATTCGCCCATGTTCAGGCGCGTCTCGTACACCGAGATACCGTCGATCATCGAATCGGGGCGCGCGAAATAGACATACTCGAAGATGCAGGGATTCAGTTCCGCATGTTCGGCGCATTGCTGGCTGTGGAAGTTGCCGTCAAGGTCAATGAACACTGCCTCTCCCGGCGCGATGTCGCGCAGGAACCTGAAGCCCAGCGTATCCAGGGCAACGCTCTCCGACGCCACCAGATATTCCACGCCTTTTTCGGTCTGGTTGCTGCCCACCACCAGGGGGCGGATACCGTGCGTGTCGCGAAATGCCAGCAGGCCGTAGCCCGAGATCATGGCCACCACGGCATAGGCGCCACGGCAGCGGCGATGCACGGCAGAGACCGCGGAGAAGATGATCTTCGGATCAAGACGGAAATTCGTCGCGTTCGCCTGCAGTTCGTGTGCCAGTACGTTGAGCAGCACTTCCGAATCCGAGTTGGTGTTCACATGGCGCATGTCGTCGAGAAACAGCTCCTTCTGCAACTGCGCCGTATTGGTCAGGTTGCCGTTGTGTCCCAGCACGACGCCGAACGGCGAGTTCACATAGAACGGCTGCGCCTCGTTGTGGTCGATAGCCGAGCCCGCCGTCGGATAGCGCACATGGGCGATGCCGGCGTTGCCTGTCAAGGCACGCATGTTGCGGGTGCGGAACACATCGTGCGCAAGCCCGTTGCCCTTGTGCAAATGGAAGGTATTGCGTTCCAGCGTGGCGATGCCGGCCGCATCCTGCCCGCGATGCTGCAACACCTGCAGACCGTCATACAGCAATTGGTTGACAGGGCTTTGCGCGACGACACCTAGAATCCCACACATATATTCGCTTTTGCTTCCCGGTTAAAGTTGATCGGTCATTTCCGTGCCGCGTTTTCCGGCCAGTAATCTTTGGCATACAGCGCCACTTCCTGCAGCGGCTTGCTCGACAAGGCGTTGCGCCAGAATGGCAGTTGCGGCAGATCGGTCATCCCGCCCAGCCACACCAGTGCAATCACCACCAGCCCCCCGCGCAGCATGCCGAAGATCGCACCGAATTTGCCGTCCATCCCGGACAGCCCTGCAAACTTCGCCAGCCGCGCCATGAGCCAGGCAAACACCGCGCCTGCGATCAGCGTGGCAATAAACACGCCAGCGAAGGCCGCCGCCGCACGGACATTATGTTCACCCACCGCCAGCGGTACCAACGGCAGCGCCTGCGCCGAAAAAGTACGCGCCACGATGTAGGCGGCAATCCAGCCGATCAGCGAGAACAGCTCATACATGAATCCGCGCCACCAGCCCACCAGTGCGGACAGCAGAATGATCGCAATGACTGCGTAATCGAATGACGTCACGAGCCCCGACCTTATTCGAGGTCAAGCACGTTGGTATGCGTGCCCTGCGCTTCCAGTTTGCTCTTGATCTTTTCAGCCGCTTCGCGCGTCGGGTAGCTGCCTATGCGCACGCGCACGACGCCGCCGGCCTTCTCGGTATACGCGCGGTAACCCTGTTTGCCCAGTTTTGCCTGCAAGGTCCTGGCCGTCTCCACATTGGAGAATGCACCAACCTGCAATACCCAGCCCGACTTTGGCACTGCCTGGGCGGTACCCCTGCTTTCGGCTTTGGGCTTGGCCACAGGCGCAGGCTTGCCTTCCGGTTTGGGTTTGCTCACCGGCTGAGCCGGTGCGGCAGGCGGCGGCGTCAGCACCATCGGCGCGACCGGAGCAGATACGGCAGCAGGGGCAGCGACCGGCGCGCTTGCCACTGCGGAGGTCGCCACAACCGCGGACGCCATCTTGTCCAGTCCCGGCAAATCGATTTTGGGCTGAAATTCCCCTGCACTATCCTTGTTCGGTATGCGCAATTCGATGTCGTTGCCCGAAGTGGGGGACGGCTCGCTGTCGAACACCACTGGCAGCAAGACCACCACCACCAGGACCAGCGCCACGGCACCGATCAGGCGGCGTCGCGTCTGCCGCCGCAAATTGAATTCTTCTTCCGTTGTCTGTTTTGCCATCGCGCCATATCCGGAAGATCACCCGCTGCTCATGCCGCGCGCGCGCATCACTTCCGCCACTGTGTAGAAAGATCCGAAGGCTGCGATTCTATCATTTTCGCCCGCCCGGTTGCTGGCCTCATGCAGCGCCTCGGCAATGGATGCGCTGCTCTCGATTTCACCGCGAACCCGCGCTTTTTTCAGCACTTGCGCAATTTCTGGCGCGGTGGCACCGCGCGGTGCATCTATCCCGGCGACCAGCCAGACGTCGATCTGTCCGTCCAGCGCCCGCACCACGCTGTCCATGTCCTTGTCCTTGAGCATGGCAAATACCGCATAGGTCCGTGCGGGCGGCAGGTTGGCCAGGTTCTGCGCCAGCGAGCGAGCGGCATGCGGATTGTGCGCCACATCCAGGATCAGTTGCGGCCTGCCCGGCACGAACTGGAAACGTCCGGCAAGCGCGACTTCGACCAGCCCGCGCCGCACGGCTTCCATGCTCACAGGCAATTCATCCTTCAGGGCATCCAGTGCGGCGAGCGTGGCACTGGCATTGTTCAATTGAAAGGCACCGCGCAGCGACGGATAGGGCAGTGCGCTGCGCGCGCCCGTTGTGCTGCGATAGTCCCATTGCCCATCGTGCCTGGAAAATCCAAACTCGCGGCCGATGCACCATAGCTCCGCGCCCACCTGCTGCGCCCGCGTGCGTATCGCCTGCGGCACATCATCATCCGCGCAAATGGCTACGCGCCCCTGGCGGAATATCCCCGCCTTCTCGAAGGCGATCTGCTCTCGGTCGGAGCCCAGATAGTCGGTGTGGTCGATGTCCACGCTGGCCACCACGGCACAATCCGCATCGAATACGTTCACCGCGTCCAGTCTGCCGCCCAGCCCGACCTCGAGGATGACCACGTCCACCTTGTGCGCGATGAAGCATTGCATAGCCGCCAGCGTACCGAACTCGAAGTAGGTCAACGGGATATCGCCGCGCACCTGTTCTATCTGCTCGAACGACGCGCACAGCTCAGCATCGTTCACTGGCTGTTTGGCGATGCGCACCCGTTCGTTGTAGGCCAGCAGGTGCGGCGAAGTGTAGCAGCCGACGCGGTATCCGGCGGCATGAAGGATGGCTTCCAGCATCGCACATACCGACCCCTTGCCGTTGGTGCCGCCGACGATGATGATGGAAAAATCAGGGTGCAGGTTCAGCCGCTGTTTGACTTGCGACACGCGCTCCAGCCCGAGCGCGATGGCTTTGGGATGCAGGGATTCGAGGTAAGTCAGCCAGTCGGCCAGAGTATTGGACATTTCCGTATCCGGCTATTACAACTGCACCCCGAACTTGCGCAACACAGGCAGCATCGTCAGGTAGCAGCCTGCCGTCGCCGCAACGGAAACCGCGAAGCTGGACCAGAAACCGAACCCGTACCTGATCAGCAGCGGCAACAACAGGAACAGCAACAAAGAAGGCAGCACCAGCCAGAAAAATCTGGCTGGAAAGTTCGGCGATGCGTGCGGGTTCTGCGCCATCAAAGTACATCCACAAGAAAGCCAGCAGCGATGTGAGCGGTATGGCGGCCAGCAAGGCGGCAAAGCCGGTGCTCCGTTTGGCGATCTCCGTGATCGCCACAATGACGAATGCGGATATCCCTACCTTGAGCACGTAGTAAAGCATCGGCGTTAAGCCGCCTCCAGCTTCGCCACTGCATCCTGCTTGGTCAGCAGCGTGATCAGGGTGGCCAACTGGTCGCGCATCTGGCGGCGGTCCACAATCATGTCGATGGCACCGTGCTCAAGCAGGAACTCGGCACGCTGGAACCCCTCCGGCAGGGTTTCACGCACGGTCTGCTGGATCACGCGCGCACCGGCGAAACCGATCAGCGCCCCGGGCTCGGCAATGACCACGTCGCCGAGAAAGGCGAAACTGGCGGAGACGCCGCCCATGGTAGGATCGGTCAGCACGGAGATGAAAGGCAGCCTTGCTTCGCTCAGTTGCGTGAGCGCGGCACTGGTCTTGGCCATCTGCATCAGCGACAGCAGGCCTTCCTGCATGCGCGCGCCGCCGCTGGCGGAGAAACAGATGTAGGTGCATTGCTGCTCCAGTGCGACCTGCACACCGCGCACGAAGCGCTCACCCACGACAGACCCCATAGAGCCGCCCATGAAGTCGAACTCGAATGCAGCCGCGACGACAGGCAACGCATGGATGCTGCCCTGCAGCACAATCAGGGCGTCGTCCTCGTTCGTCTTCTTTTTCGCATCGACCAGACGGTCGCTGTATTTCTTCTGGTCCTTGAATTTCAGCGTATCGACCGACAGCACTTCCGAACCGATCTCGAAACGGCCTTCATTGTCCAGCAACCAGTCGAGACGCGTGCGGGCGCTGATGCGGTGATGGTGGCTGCACTTGGGACAGACGCTATGATTCTTTTCCAAATCGGCGTGATACAGCACGGCCTGGCACGATGGGCACTTGTGCCACAAACCGTCCGGCACACTCTTCTTGGCCTCGGCCTCGCCCCTGCGCTTGATCTTCGGCGGTAACAGTTTTTGGAACCAGCTCATGGTGCTCTCCTCTTATTGATCGATCGCCTGACGCAATTCTTTCACCAATTTGCCCACATTGGCGACTACATTTTGTACGGTGGAATCTTCGATTTCCTGCACGATGCGGCTGCCCACCACGACGCCGTCGCACAATTCCGCCACCGCACGGGCGGTCCCGGCATCGCGGATCCCGAAGCCGACGCCGATGGGCAGCCTGATGTGCTTGCGCAACTGCGGCAGTTTCTGCGCAATGGCCGACAGGTCGAGGTTGCCGGCACCGGTCACGCCCTTGAGCGAGACGTAATACACATAACCGCGCGCCAGTCTGGCGACTTGTTCGATGCGCGCCTCGTTGGTCGTCGGTGCCAGCAGGAAGATGGGCGCAATGTTGTGGCGCTGCAGGTGCTCGAACGCCTCGTGGCTTTCTTCCGGCGGGAAATCCACCGTGAGCACGCCATCCACGCCCACTTCGGCGCAGCGCTGCGCGAAAGTTTCCCAGCCCATCGCCTCGATCGGGTTGCCATAACCCATCAGTACAACAGGCGTGGTCATATCCTGCTTGCGGAATTCGGCCACCATGCCCAGCACGCCGCGCAGCGACATGCCCTGCTTGAGCGCGCGCTCGGAGGCCCGCTGGATCACGGGACCGTCCGCCATCGGGTCGGAAAATGGCACGCCGAGTTCGAGCACGTCCGCACCCGCGGCCACCAGGCCATGCATCAGCGGCACGGTGAGCAGCTGCGACGGATCGCCTGCCGTGACGAAGGGAATGAGCGCCTTGCGCTGCTGTTGTTTAAGCCTGGCGAAGGTTGTGTCGATGCGGCTCATAGCGTGATGCCCTTCAATTTCGCCACCGTGTTCATGTCCTTGTCGCCGCGACCCGACAGGTTCACCAGCAGCACTTTGTCTTTCGCCAGCGTCGGCGCGATCTTCATCGCATGCGCCAGCGCATGGCTGGATTCCAGCGCGGGAATGATGCCCTCGAAGCGGCACAGCGCATCGAACGCATTCAGCGCCTCATCGTCGTTGATGGAAACATACTGGGCGCGCCCCTGGTCCTTCAGCAGGCAATGCTCGGGGCCGACGCCGGGATAGTCCAGTCCGGCGGAGATGGAATGCGTCTCGATGATCTGGCCGTTCTCGTCCTGCATCAAATAGACCTTGTTGCCGTGCAGCACGCCGACCCTGGCGTTCGCGGTCAGCGGCGCGGCATGCTGGCCGCTGGCGATGCCGTGACCACCCGCTTCCACGCCGATGATCTGCACGCCCTTTTCCTCGATGTAGGGATGGAACAGGCCGATCGCATTGGAACCGCCGCCCACGCAGGCGATCACGGCATCCGGCTGGCGCCCTGTCATTTCAGGCATCTGCACACGGGCTTCGTTGCCGATCACGCACTGGAAGTCGCGCACCATCATCGGATAGGGATGCGGCCCCGCCGCAGTACCAAAAATGTAGAACGTGCTTTCGACGTTGGTGACCCAGTCGCGGATGGCTTCGTTGCACGCATCCTTGAGCGTCTTCGAGCCGCTTTCCACGGGCACGACCGTTGCACCCAGCAGCTTCATGCGGAACACGTTGGGTGCCTGGCGCTGGATATCTTCCGCGCCCATGTACACGATGCATTCCATGCCAAAACGCGCCGCCACCGTCGCCGTCGCGACGCCGTGCATGCCGGCGCCGGTTTCCGCGATGACGCGCTTCTTGCCCATGCGCTTCGCCAGCAGCGCTTGGCCGATGGCATTGTTGATCTTGTGCGCGCCGGTGTGGTTCAGGTCTTCGCGCTTGAGGTATATCTGCGCGCCGCCCAGGCTTTCCGACAGGCGCTTGGCGTGATAGATCGGGCTGGGACGCCCGACATAATGTTTCAGTTCGTAGGCGAACTCGGCCTTGAACTCTGGATCGTCGCGGAAACGCAGGTATTGCTCGCGCAGTTCCTCCACGGCCGGAATCAGCGTCTCGGCCATGTAGATGCCGCCGAACTGGCCGAAGTGTCCGCTACTGTCTGGATAATTGTAAGTCAACGTCATTAACCTCTTTGATAAACA
>CAVRYQ010000105.1:0-14851 GCA_963725375.1 uncultured Pseudomonadota bacterium
ATACTTACCCGAAGGATCGACGGCGATAGATATCGGTGAATTGCCGGTTGCGACCGTGGCAGCCGTCGTATTGGGCGTGAGCGCACCATTTGAACCGATGCTGAACTGCAATATATTATAATTGGCGGCATCCACCACGTAGGCGTACCTGCCAGACGGATCGATGGTGATTGACATTGGTGTCGTTCCTGCCGACACAGTCGCAACCGGAGTGAATGCGCCGTTCGAGCCAATCGTGTATTGCGAAACAGAGCCCAGAACAGCGGGGGCACTGGTTGTACCGCTGTTTACCACATAGGCATACTTGCCCGAGGGATCGACAGCGATGGAAAACGGATTCACGCCAGTTGCCGACGTGGCAATGGACGTGAGCGCACCGCTCGTTCCGATAGTGAATTGCGAAACGGTCTTGCTGCCGGTATTTACTACATAGGCATACAGTGGCACCGCCTGCACCGCTGCCGTTCCCGCAGCCACCACGATAGAGGATGGTGCTGCGGCGTCGGCTACAGTGGCGGTAGACAGCGGCGTGAGTACACCGCCGGTGCCGATGGAGAACTGCGAAACGTTGCCATCGCCATTGTTTGCCACATACACGTAGTTGCCAGACGGATCAACGGTGACCGACGCCGGTGAAACACCTGCAGCCACTGCAGTGCCGTTGGCTGTGAGCGCCCCGTTTGAGCCGATTGTATACTGCGAAACGGTGCCATCACCGCTGTTGGCCACATAGGCATAGCGACTCGATGGATCGACGGAGACCGATATCGGCGTCGTTCCAGTCGTCACGGTCGCTAAGGGCATGGGGGTAAGCGCGCCATTCGTGCCGATCGTGTATTGCGAGATGGTGTCGCTAACACTGTTTGCCGCATAGGCGTATTTGCCAGAAGGATCGATGGTGACGGATACCGGTGAAGTCCCCGCAGCCACCGTTGCCAAAATCATGGGCGTGAGCGCACCGTTTGTTTCTATCGTATATTGCGAGACGGTGCCGTCACCACTATTTGCCACATAGGCGTACTCGCCCGAAGGATCGACGGTGACAGATACCGGTGAAACGCCTGCAGCCACAGCAGTGGCAATGGATGTGAGCGCACCGTTTGTGCCAATGGCGTATTGTGACACCGTGCCGTCACCACTGTTTGCCACGTAGGCATACTTGCCCGACGGGGCGACGGTGACAGATTTCGGCGAATTGCCAGCCGCCACAGTTGCCGGGGAAAGGGCGGCAAGTGTGCCGTTTGTGCCGATGGTGTATTGCGAAATGGTGCCGTCAACGCTATTGGTCACGTAGGCATACTTGCCCGACGGGGCGACGGTGACAGACTGAGGATTCGTTCCGGCCGCAACCTTGCCGATGAACTTGAGTCGACCAGTTGTATTGTCCACCACATAAGAAGAAACGCTGCTATCGGCTGGGTTGGCTGTGTAGGCATAGCGGGCAACGTTCGGGGCGCAAGTTATCATGACATTTGTCACACTGGTGGTTGCGCCTGTGCTGCCGGCGCCTCCCCACACCTTACAGGTTTCTCCTGGCGGTTGCGTCTGGATTGTCACTACATAAGATGAGCCAGTCGGGTATGGCAAGCCATAATTTCCGTTTGTTGAAACTGTGGTGGAGTTGCTGCCGTTGACCTGGATAACGACACTGCCAACCAAACCTGAAATGATGCCTCCAACGGTTGGCGTAGACGAGCCGGAAGTTCCACCGCCGCCACCGCCACCGCCACCGCCACCGCCACCGCCACCGCAAGCAACGAGAAACAGAGCAATGCAGGCAAACAGGGTGCCGGATACACCCGAAAGTGAATAGCAAGAATTGATACGCATGAACTAGCCTTTATTATTATTCTGCAAAATATTTTGCTTAATCATCTGCATTCCTCTGCTGGCAAGGAAATGCTGGGAAACCAATACCGGCAATTAATCTTCGGATAGCATGGAGATCGGGATAGCGCCCTCTCCACGATTTATTGCAATATTATTGATCAGGATTGAGCGCCGAGGATTGCCAGGTGAACAGCACCCGGTCCTTTGCTCATTCTCGGTGCATTGTATTCCTGGCGTTTTTCCGCCGATACGATCAATGCCACATTGAGCCGGTCGGTAACGCCCAATTTTTCAAAAATATTCGTCAAGTGGGCCTTCACCGTACGCTCGGTAATTTCGAGGCAATATGCGATCTGCTTATTGCTCTCACCGCGACCAACCCGGATGGCAATTTCATATTCTCGATCGGTCAATTGATCAAGCGAGCCATAAATATCGGGGCGAACCTGAATATGTTTTGCCTGCTCCTTGATTTGCCTTTGTTCCATTTGTGCAAGCAAACGACTCAGAAATTTACGCCGGATCCAGAGTTCGCCTTCGCTGACCGCCTGAACCACCATTTTGAGGGAAGACGGCTCAATGTTGGCCGGACAGCATCCGCGTACGCCAGCCTTGAACAGGGCCCATTCATCTTCATCCGACACAGAATCGTGGAATACAACGATATGGGTCCCAGGACACAGCCTTCTCAACTCTGAAACCCGACGAACACCGTTCAATCCTGGCAAATTATAGTCCAGCAAGAGCATTTCCGGTTCCAGTTGAACAAGCTCATCCTTGAGCGAGTCGAAACTGTTCACATGAGACACCCGGGCGACATCGGACAGCGCCTCCCTGTGGCGAGCGGAGTTTATTTTGCATGCGCTGGCGACCAATAACTTGCCGACTTTGCAAATATTTTCATCGCTAATGAGTTCCATAATTTTCCACCCCATCCACTATGTTTCAATGCTTCCAAAGAATCTTGCGGAATTTCTAAATCTCACCACGCTGCCCGATGAACAGGCATTCTTGCGCTCAAGCTGGTCTACCCCTCCCCTGCATTAAGCAATGACCGTGCCATCAGCCAATTCACCCCGATCTGCCTTGATACCATGAGAGTTTATTTGCTGAGGTCTTGTCGATACCGAGACGCCTGACACATTGCAGTCACCGTATTGACCATTATTCGACAATCCGGAATAAATAAAGGTCGTGTGGACATTTTTCACTGGGCTGGATCGGCATTGCCTGCGCCAGAGTTATGCTCAATATCGCTTAGCAATATTTCAGTTATTGTGATGCTAGCCACATGCCGGATGGATGAAAAGAGAAAAAAATATATAGACCTTTTGGCCTAGACTTGGTCTATATACGATGCAGGTTCAAATCAGCACTGCAACAAGATGATTGTGCAGCGATTTGCCGGAAACGAACTCCGGAAGTGCGGGGTGGGTTTGCTGATATTGCTCTATTCTGGATTCGACAACGCTCCAAACTCGGCTTTGTCGCGCAGCATTTCTTCAACCAAAGACAAATCTATCAGCTTGGCCTCAGCTGCGAAGCCATAAACCAGTGCTGTATTGCAAAGGATATTGATACGCCTCGGAATGCCCTGACTTGCCTCTGCAATTCTGGCGCATGCATCGGCAGTAAATAGTGGAGTTTCCCTGCCCGCAATTTTAAGGCGGTGCTGGATATAACCCTGCACATCCGAGGCATCAAATGGCTTGATATGAAAATCAACTTCGACGCGCTGTGAGAATTGCAAGAGATCCGGCCTCAACAACACATCTTTCAGTTGCGGCTGGCCTACCAGCATGATCTGAAGCAACTGGCTTTTATCTGCATTTATATTTGAGAGCATGCGCAAGGATTCCAGCGCATCCGGATTCAGATTGTGCGCTTCGTCTATGATCAACAATACGCTTTTGCCGGATCCATATTGTTTGATCAAGAAACGCTGAAACTCGTCGAATAGCGCAACATTGGATTCGCCTTCATAGGTAAGTCCAAATGAAAGCATGATCCACTGCAGTAAATTGGCGATCTCGCGATGCGTGTTGTACACCAGGCCTACGGTGTGTTCCGGAGCCAGATTGTTCAGCAGATGGCGAACCAGGGTTGTTTTTCCGCAGCCGATCTCGCCACTGATCACCATGAATCCAACCCGGTTCCTGATCCCGAATTCCATCATCGCGTACGCGTATGAATGACGTCGACCGAAATACAGGAAATCCGGGTCAGGCTGAATTGAAAATGGATTTTCCTTCAAACCGTAGAACGCTTGGTACATTGCTATATCCTGTGAATTTGATTGGTGTGATGTCTCGCTCGGTAACGAATACCCGCCAGGAAGCGCGTCTGGCCGAAAATTCAGGGGGTGACTGACGACACTTCATCGTTGCCCGACTAGCAAGCATACTTTTCAAAAATATCTGCCAATTATGCCCTTGTTTTAATCTCTTTGTATCAAGACCTCATGTTTCGGGCAATTTTTGACATCCTCCCCCTCAGTCCGGGGCTTTCGCGTACGCTGGCATGGTGGGGATTCCTGCTTCTGGCATTGGATGTTCCAATCGGAGAATGTTCTTGGCGGCATTGACATCGCATTCATGAGTGGCATCGCACTCACAGCAAATCCATTTCCTTATGCCAAGCCGCCCTCTGCCTTCCGGACTGCCTGGATCCAACTCCACAATTCAAACAAGGCTGGATGGCGTTTCTTTTGTTCACCTCCAGGAACACAACATCAAGCGCTGATAAATACGCCTATCTTGAGGTACTTCAGGAACGGCAACCTTCACTACCATGCGGTGTGGTTTAGCGTATTTGTGTGGGCAAGTCGCCGACTGCCGGCGCGGCACTGTGTTCGTGGAGCGACCGTGGCAGAGCAAATACGAGGGAAGTCTACCCCCCAAAAAACGACGGGAGCCTAAGCTCCCGTTCGTTTTAAATGTGCAACGGATCAAGCGTTGAATTTATGTTTCCTTCGCAGCGCTGTCAATCCTACCAGTCCTAGCCCAGCCAATAGCATGGCGTAGCTTTGGGGTTCCGGAACTGGTGATACGGGAGCAGGAAGGCAATTTATGTTTACTCCGACAATCATGTCATTGAAATCTTTATCCGAGCTGCCTGGATCGTTGTATAACAACAAATCAGAATACTTCACCCCATCAATAGTATAGCCACTAGACTGGCTAAGGATGCCGACCACGCCCTTGCCACCGGCGTTTGTGTCAGTAAAGCTGTACATCAGAACATTTCCGGTACTCTTGACCGTTTCAGTGATGGTAGAACCGATCGCCGTGGTCTGGTTGTTAAAGAAAAGAGATGATCCACCAACTTTAAACAAATCCGTATTGGCTGCGCTTGCACCGAGATAAGTGAAAGTCACAATGTCAGACGAATTTCCCTTGCCCAATGAGCCAACTTCCAAGGTACCTGTGCTGACCTGAAACGTATTATTCTTGTTGTTGAAAGGAGCTTGATTAAAATCTTTGTACAACGTCTTGGTAGTATTCTGATTGCCTCCCTCACTTTTTATGTGGGACAGAAAATCGACTGTTTCAGTCGTCCCATTCCCTACTACAGTAAGCGATCCGCAGGGATTGGGGTTTCCCGGCCCGGGATTTTTCCCGCAGCCTCCATTGGAGTTATCATTGCCGCCCGCGTTGGCGACGGCGCTAAACAAAGAAAGCAAAGCAATCAATGTCCCAGAAACATATTTCTGCGTATTTTTTTGCGCATTCATGACGATCCCCTTGGTTTAAGCTGCCCCGATTTAAGGCGGCACATGCTAAATAAATATTCACAAAGCCCACGCGAATTCTCCAACAAATCTTCAAGGGCGACCATAGTACTAAAGTACAATGCCGTCGATGTCGATCAACGGCGCAAATCCTGGCACTGGAAACAGCTAGTTTCACAGCCCCGACATGTGCCGATCCTTCAGAAAATTCAAAAGGGAGCCTCTAAATATCGTTTTCTTCTCTAAACCAAAAACATGGTGCATGAGTTTTTTCTCACTTCGCACGAAATTTCTAAAACCAAGCGAAATTCAGGCTACGTTTCTGTTGTTTTCGACGTTATTCAAGCCTTTCATGCGATTGCGGGCGCAACTTGCCCTTTGCGTCTGGCCAACTGCACCAGACGCATCATGTTGTAAACCAGATTCATCATCCCGATTTTGATCTTTGCCCGCAGCAAACCAATCGTGCGCACCCAGTGTCCGCCCATCTGCGCCTGCGCGCCAAAGACGTGTTCCACGCGCGATCTGACTTTGGATTTTTCGTGGTTGTCGGCCTTCTGCTATTTGCTGAGCGGGTACCCCCGGCTGCCTTTCTCGCAGATTTGGCTGGTGATGTTCTGTTGCGCCAATTCGGCTTCGCGTTCTGCTGAACGGTATGCGCTGTCAGCATAGACGGCGCGCTTGTCGCCATTGGCATCCGCCTTCTTGTCCAGCAAGCCGTCGATGGCTTGGCTGTCATGCACCGCAGCATCGGTGACAATGTAGTTTTGAATGAGCTTGTGTGTCTGGTCGGCATTGATGTGGTTCTTGAAGCCGTAGTGGATCTCGTTGTTCTTCTTGGTCCAGCGTGCTTCGGTGTCTTTCTGCGCCAGTTTGCGTTTGTTTTCTTCTTTGCCCCATTCGATGGGGATTGCACCTTCCTTGATGAGCGCGTTCTCTTCCAGCGTGTTGCGTTGCTTGGGAGCTTCGACAAAGGTGGCGTCTATCATTTGTCCCGCGCGCGCCACATAGCCGCGTTGTGCCAGTTGTTCGTGGAATCGCGAGAACAGCGTTTCCACCAAGTTCATTTCTTTGAGCCGTTCGCGGAATAACCAGACAGTTTTGGCATCCGGGACTTTGTCTTCGAATTGCAGACCAAGAAAGCGCATGAAGGAGAGGCGATCCCGGATTTGATATTCGATACGGTCATCGGAGAGGTTGTGCAGTTGTTGGAGCACCAGTATCTTGAACATGAGCACCACGTCAATCGGCTTCGCGCCAGCGTTGCTCTTGCGCGTTTTGGCGTGAATCCGGTTCAACTCGGAACGGAAGGCTTCCCAGTCGATCTGCGCATTCAGGCCAACCAATGGATCGCCCATTCTGGTGAGCTTACCCGTCCGTTCGGTCATGTCAAAAAATCCAGGTTGTCTTTTGCATTTCATCTTCATACGTCCATGACTTAAAATGGCTTCCGCATATAACGTGGCACACAGACAGCTCGTGCACCGTCTTCAGACAATATTTGGCAAATATTCACATCACCATGAAATTAGACATCGATAAACTGACTGAAGAAGAACTGATCGATCTGAACAATCGAATCGTTGCTCGCCTCAGATTCATACATCAGTTTCGCGCCCACTCCAAAATGCTCGAGTTCAGCATCGGCGACCGTGTTTCATTCCAACCAGAAGGCCAACCGGAGCTGACGGGGATATTGACTCGCTATAACAAAAAAACTGTCACTGTTATTACGGACAGCGGACAACAATGGAACGTCGCACCCATCTTTTTACGTAAGGTAGTTCCAACATCCACTGCCTCTACAAATCCATCCAACATCCTTCATCTGGCAAAAAGGTGAATTCTTCAGCAATTTTTAGAGGTGCCCAAAAGTAATTCCTCAAATCACCTGGTTTAGACCGGTCTATCCCGGAATTGTGAGCACCGTCAAGCACCTGTCACTTTTGTGCGCCACTCACCGACTATTTAACTTGCACATGAACGACGATAACTTCTACCGAGGCAACCGGCTTTCCCTCACTCATTGCAGGGATGAATTTCCACGATTTCAACGACTGCAAAAGCAATCTGTTGAGCCGAGGATTCTGCGTCGGCTTTATCAATTCCACCGTTACACTGCCATCAACGGCCACATGAAAGCGTGCCGTAGCCACTTCGTTCATCGCATCCTGCCGCAAGTCGTCCGGGATGGTCGGTAGCGGCTGGGCTGATGGCTGTGCACTGCGATTTGCTTCCGGCACAGGAGCATTGTTGGTGGCTGTCGACTTTACAGGCGTTGCGGCAACGGGCGCCGCTGGCGGCGCGGGATTCAAGCTCGGCTGCTGATCTTGCGGTACCTGCGGGATTGACTGGACATGTTTAGGTGCAGGTGTCTTCTGGCGTGTTTCAGGGGCTGAAAGTGAGGAAGCGGGCAGTTCGACCAACTCAGCGTCGATGGGTATGGGTGCCGGCGTGTGGCTTACCGAGTGCACCATAGTGTAAACGAACAGGATGGATGCGGTCAGGCAGGCCAGCAGCGAAACCGGAAGTGTCCAGTACAGGCGGTGCCAGGGAGATCCTACGTCCTCCTGCGCCACCCAGTTCAAAGCGTCAGTCGACATGCTTGACTGCAATCAGGAAGTGTTGCGCTCCGGCTTCGCGTGCCTTGAGCATCGCCTGCACGGTTATGCCATTGGGAGCACTACTATCTGCGGCAACAATTATGCTGGCATCCGTATTGGGCAGCATCGTCTTAAGTGTGGCTGCCAGGCTATTCAGCGTTACCTGTGTCTTGTCCAGGAAAATCTGGCTATCGGATCGAATGGTCAGGGTGACCGGTGTTTTTGCCTGAATCGGCGAGGCATGCCCTTGCGGCAGATTGACCGGCAGCGAATGAAGATTTTGCATCGACAGCGAAGCCAGCATGAAGGTGGCCAACAGAAAGAACATCACGTCGATCATCGGGATGATTTCTATGCGTCCGCGCTTGTATTCGCGAGATTTCCTGATCTTCATTTCCCCTCCTCGCCTTCGTCCTGCCCCAGCCGGATGTTGTCTATCATGCGTGTGCCAAGCCGTTCCATCTCTTCAATGACCTGCGTTTGGCGGCGTGACAGAAAATTGAAGCCAAACAGCGCAAAGATGGCGATGAAGATACCGAATGCAGTGGCAATCAGTGCCTGTGCCACGCCGCCGGTGACTCCGGTGGGATCAACGAGGCCCGCTCCGCCAATCAGATTGAATGAATGCATCATGCCGGTGATGGTTCCCAGCAGCCCCAGCAGGGGCGCACCAGTGACGATTGTTTCCAGCACCCACAGGCCGCGCGCCATGCCCTTTTCAATGAGTTGCGCTTCATCGCTTGCGCGCGATTCCAGCCACCAGACAGGTTTGTCACGGTTGTCCATGATGACTCGTGCGAACCTCGCGTAGTAATTTCCGGGCGTCAGTGCGGATAACTCCAGATTTAGTTTTTCCCAGGTGAATCCGTAGGTTTCGATCAGGTTGAACAACGATGACGGCAGCCTGATGTAGCGCATGTGAAGATAAAATTTGTCGATGATGATCACCAGGGCCAAGACTGCCAGGGCAAACAATGGATAGATGATCACGCCGCCGAATTTGAGGGCTTGAAGCGTTTCTTGAATTTCTTGCATTGAGATACTCCTTATCAGGGTCATGCCCTGCATAACCCTTCGATTGACTGCAAAGTTACAACTGTTTGGTCAGGCCGAGGAACAGTCCGATCCGCGGTCCGTACTGCGGCGCGAACACGCCTATGCCTGAGCCATCACGTATCTCGTAAATCTTGTCGAACAGATTGTTGATGACCAGTCTTATTTCCACCGGGCCTGTTGCGTCAAGATTGATCTTGCGGCTCGCACCGAGATTGACGATGGTATAGGACGGCAGATTCGTTGTGTTGGCAAAGCCATTGCGCAAACCGCTCTCGAATATCACGTCGCTGCTCAGGCGCGTGCCAGACGATAAAAGGTAGGAGCCGCCGGTCGAGACGGTCAGCGCCTGTTCATGATCGACATTGATCCAGTTGTTCGCTGCGTAATCGAGAGTGGCTTGATCGAACAGGTACTGACTGGAGATGATGTCCTTCGCCTGACTGACGGTACGAGCCAGATTGGCGTACCCGGCAAGGTTGTCGGACTTGTAATTGCCGGTCAATTCGACGCCGTATATCCTTCCTTGCGCATAATTGTACGGCGTCAGGATCAGGGCCGGGCCAAACTGGCCCTCGTCTATCGTGTTGCTGGTCTGCTTGTAGAAACTGTCCAATCCGAGGCTGGTGGTTGAGGTCAACTGGTGCGTGATGCCGGCGTCATAGTAATTGGCTCGTTCAGACTTTACCGGAGAGTTCAGCCCGGGAGCCGCGTTCGTCGTGCTCTGGAACAGGGCCTGAGTGCTGGTGGAAACCAGCTCGGTCGGCGGCGGCGTGAAGTAGCGCGAATATCCGGCATGCAAAGTGGTTTGATCGCTGAACTTGTACACCGTCCCCAGCCTGGGGCTCAGTTGATGTTCATTGACAAAGGCGTTGACCTGGTCAAAGCGAGCGCCGTAGTTTATGGTCAGCTTTCCGGTGGCTTTCCATTCGTCCTGCAGATATACGCCAACCAGCGTGTTGCCGTTTTTGGGATTGTCGTCGACGATGTTGTAGGTTGCCCCCGAAACCTGACCTGTTGAAGCATTGACCGGAAATACCATCGCCGAGTTGTTGCTCTGGATATTTTCAACGCTGCCGAACAAGCCCATGCGCAGCGTGTGCGTCTCGTTCAGGCGATTGCTGGCATCTGCCTGAATACCGGTACTGGAACTGCTGCGAAACGCGTCCGATGCTACGCCATTGAATGCCAGATTGCCGAGGATGTCCGGCATGTAGTGGGTGCTGGAATAGCGCGTAAACAACGACACCTGGTAATCAATATTGTCATTCAGCGAGCTTTGTACCGATGAAACGGCAAATCGGTTGACTTCACGCTGTTGATCGTTAAGTGTGGTGGAGTTCGGGACATATCCCGCGGGCAGTTGCCCCAGTATCCCAAGATTGTTGGGATCAGGTGTTTGCCCTGGATTGTTGGGGATTTCAAATTTCCCATCATAGCTTCCGAACATCAAGCTCAGCTTGGTATCCGGATTCAGCAGATACGACAAGAAGCCGAATTCCTTATCTTGTTGCGTGGTGTCATGTATCGGATTCCGGCTCGACGTTGGATTCTCGATACCGACATTGTCTGTCAGGTATGAACCGCTGACGAAGTAGGAAAGGTTGTCTTTTGTGCCTCCATACTCCACGCTTGGATTGAACGTATCGAAGCTGCCGCCATACATGTCGACACGACCGCCGTTGTCGAATTTGGTCTTGGTATCAATCTCGACCACCCCTGCCGTTCTATAGCCGTATTGCGCCGGCAATGCACCGGTGAGCAGGTTGATATTCTGCGCAAATCGCGTATCGAGAGCCTGACCGAACCCGCTGATGCCTTCGGGGAGTATCACGCCATTGACGCGATACTGCATGTTGCCATGATCGCCGCGCACATGTAGTTGGCCATATGAATCATTGACCACGCCGGGCGCTTGCAGGAGAACCTGGTTTAGCGGCGTGCTGTCTCCCTGCGGCAATGCGTCGATGTCCTTCTCTTCAAATCGATAGACACTGCCGCCTGTCTTGGGCGACAGTCCGTTGCGGGCATCGTTCAGTCTTGCGACCGTGATGTTGATCTCCGGCAATTTAGATGCGGCCAGCGTAATGATGGTGGAGTTCATCACCCCGGCTTGAATCGTGATATTTGACGTGTTGTATTCGTAGCCGGTTTTATCCGACAACACGACATATGATCCTGGTGCAATGGAAGAAAAAACGAACTCCCCTTTTGCATTGCTGGTGGTGTTCGCGATGACTTCTCCGCTGGCAGACTTGAGCGTGACGTTTGCTCCGGCTATGGGCTGCCCTGCGGCATTGCGGAGCTGCCCCTTGATGACATTCAATTTGCCGATTCCAGTCTTTTGTTCAGCTTGTCCGGCGGCAGAACCTGCCCCTTGTTCTTCAGCGGCATAGATACATAGCGGCACGGATAGTGCCGCACACAATAGGGTGCGTTTAAACATATTGTTTCTCCGAAAATATTGCTGGAAGCAGTCATTCATCCGTGAGGGATGATGAGCTGGCATTTAGGCGAAATATTGGAGGGGCGCTGGCGGGCCGCGTGCATCCGCGACCAGAATGTCGAAGTGGCGAAAGGTGACCGTGCAGTGCTGAACAACCTCATCCGATGTCTGCGGCAGCGAAAAATCATAATTGCCAACGCTGAGGGCGCTGCCAAGTTGGGCATACGTAGCGCACTTTTCACATGCTTGAGAGTGCGGTGCTTGCTTGCCTTTCTGCGATTGTTCCTCGAACGCATGACTCAATGCATGCGCCGCGCCGACCTGCTGTGCGGACAGCAAGGCAAAGGCGAACAATACTGGGAGAAAGAACCGGGACAGTCTCATGGCAGGTCTCACCTTACCAAAGGAGAGAATAAACAGCAAGGCATGTCGCACGCGTCATACCTCCCGACTGTTGGAGCTGAGGCACCACTCCCGCCATATTTGGCGATATGCGGATTCGATCGCCTGTGCAAACCGCTTTCCGTCCATGAGTGGGCTGGTTTGCAGGCGACTGCGCAAAGTACATCTTAAACTGGCTAGCGTCGACAAATCGCCGGCAAGATCGACGGCGATGCGAATGAAGTCCTGTTCATCGAACGCAGCCAGTTGGCGTAAGCCCAGGTTGTTCAACTGGCTCCACCCTGCTCTGCCAACCACGGTCCTGCCGACCTGCGTAATGACAGGCACCCCCATCCAGTAGGCATCCAGACTCGTGGTGTGGCCATTGTATGGCAGCGTATCCAGGCAGATATCGATGCGCTCATAGGTCTTGAGATATTGGTCGCGTGGCTGGAACGCGACAAACTCGATGCGCTCCGAAGCGATGCCATATCGGTCGAATATTTCATGGACGCGCGCACGATGCCCGCCGGGCGGTGCCAGCAGGATCATGCTCGACATCGGCACCATTGACATAACTTGCGCCCAGACCTCCATGCTGTAATCGGACACCTTGCAAAAGTTATTGAGGCAACCGAACGTGATATGGCCCGCTGTACTGGTAGGCAAAGCACTGACTGGCGTATCGCTGGTCAGTGGGTCGTAGCACCAAAACGTTGCAGGCAGGCGAATGGAACGCTCGGTGTAGCGGGCGTCGCCCATTTCCAGTGGATCGAGCCAGGGATCAGTCAGCCTGTAGTCTATGGCTGTCTGTCCTGTTGTTCCCGGATATGCCAACCAGGCCACCTGAATTGGTGCCGGCTTGCGGGCGAAAAGCAGCGGTCGACCGTTCGACATGTGCATGGAGAGATCGACCAGGATGTCTATCTTGTCATCCGCAATCAATGTTGCGGCGGCGTCATCACTTAACCCGCAGGTTGGCCTCCACACATCGCAATATGCAGCGAGGCGATCGCTTATGGAATCCGGGCAGGCCAGTTCCGCGTAGCAAAATATTTCGAAACCAGCGTGATCGTGGTTGGAAAACAGCGGCATCGTGAAAAAAGACTGACAATGATTGCGAAAGTCGGGCGAGACATAGCCAATCCGGAGCCGTCGTTCCGGATCCGCGTTATGGCCTGGATGCGCCCTCTTGGCCAGATGTTTCGTATGTATCCGGGCCCATTGCTTTGCCTCTCGCAAAATTGCGCCCTCATCGTAATCGGGATGAAAGGCGAATGAATAAACCAGATTGCCATGCGGTTGCGCATCGAGCGGAGCCAGATCCACAGCGCGGCGGTAGGCTGCAATCGCCGCATCCAGACGACCGGCGTCCTTCAAGGCATTTCCGAGATTGTTGTACGCGACAGAGGAGTTCGGATTGAGCGTGCCGGCCTTGGTCAGCGCTCCGATAGCGCTATCCACCTGCCCCATCCTGAGCAGTGCGACGCCCACGTTATTGTAGGCATCGTAATATGCCGGGTCTTGCGCAATGGCCTGGTTGTAGCATGCGACCGCCGCAACCAAATCTCCCCTGGCTCTGAAAGTGTTTGCCAAATTGACGAGCGCCTTGAGGTTCCCGGGAGCAATTTCCAATGCCCTTTGAAAGGCGCGAATCGCTTCCAGGCTTGCACTTTTTGCCGCCAGGGCAGTTCCGTAGTTGTACCAAAGATCGGCCGATCGAGGATCCAACTGCAACGCTTCGCCAAGGATCGCGATGGCCTCGTCGGCCCTGTGCAGGTTGACGAGGGTATTGCCAAGATTATTGTATAAAGGCAGAAAATCCGGTCGCAGCCGCAGCCCCTGGCGAAAGCAGTCAATTGCGGCGCTGTGCTGACCTGAACTGTCCAGCGCAACACCAAGATTATTGAGAACCTCGATATTCTGCGGGGCGAGTTCATGTGCGTTGCGGTATGCAGAAACAGCCTCGGGCAAGCTGCCTATCGAGTGAAATGCACCAGCCAGGCCCGTCCAGGCATCGGGCGAGTCGGGGCGGATGGCACAGGCCTGTTCAAATGCCCCGATGGCGCGAACCGGTTGCTGCAGCGCGTTCCAGAGAAGGCCTTGTGTGAGGTAATAGCGCCAATCCGCAGAAGCCAGAGAAATGGCTTCCGTCACAAAGTTGATCGCCTTGTCCAGTTGCCCGCCTTGCCACGCCAGGAGCGCAAGACCGTGAAATGCATCGGCGCAATCGAGCAGTTCTCGGCGGTGGTGATGCGGCCGATCTTATTGCCGGTCGCTTCGGTGAACCACAACGCGCCGTCGGGCCCCGCTGCGATCCCCCATGGGTAGCTGGCCGCGGTCGGTATGGGGTACTCGGTAACCGATCCGCTCGTCGAAATCCGCCCGATGCCGCCGTTCAACTCCGTGAACCATAAGGCGCCGTCCGGACCCGCCGCGATCCCAAAAGGCCCTGAGTCGTTAGCGGCCGGGTACGCTGTGACAGCGCCCTCCGTTGTGATGCGGCCGATTTGGCTGTCGGTATAGTCGGTGAACCAGAGGGCGCCGTCGGGTCCTGCCGTGATCTCGCTGGGCGCGCTGTTTGACGTAGGTATCGGGTATTCGGCGATCCGGCTGTAGGCATGGGATTGGGCCGCCGCGCTTGCCGATAACCCCAGCAGACACGCCGAAATCCAAAAGATCTTTGCCCCTCGCACAAAAAAACTCGCGGTGCTCGTCATGTGCGGAGTATATACCGCCTTGCGCGCGGCAAGGCAGCCAGTTTCGCAAAACCGCTCTGTTTGAGGTACCAGGCCGCTCGAAGCGGGT
>CAVRYQ010000106.1:0-8735 GCA_963725375.1 uncultured Pseudomonadota bacterium
GAAAGCCAGTCCTACGAGACCATGCCCTGCAACTTCCAGATTCGCTTGGCCGTCAGGTGTAATCTTCACAATGCCACGCCTGCCCGAAAGCGAAGCCGCAACGTACAAATTGCCATTTGCGTCGAAAGCCAAGCCCTGCGGGCGTCCCAGGCCGCGGAAAAACTTATGAACCGTGCCCTGCGGATCGATTCTGTGAACGCAGTCAAAACTCGACGTAGTCGGTCCAGTCACGAATAGATCTCCCTGCGGACCGAACGCAAGATGGTATGCAGAGACGCTGGGCTCGAGCGTGGCGAAAACAAAAACCTGCTGATCGCGGCCAATTTTGAAAATGGTGCCGCTGCGGTCGCCTACATAAAGATTCTGGTTGCGGTCGAAAGCAATTCCAGTGGCGATTCCCATGCCCTCGGCGTAGGTGGTCATGGTTCCGTTATTAGCCCGCATACCGCAACTGATATCGCCTCCCTCGAAGGCAGGTCCGGCCGAGCAGGCGCACGCCATGAGAAACTCGCTATTGCCGAATACTATTTCTCCGTTTGTGCCGAGGTCTATCAGCAGTGAAAGCTCCGGCTTGTTCCACATGGCGCCGGCCAAAGTACCGGCGGTAATATCCCCGCCTACGTAGCTTCCGATATTTGACGCGAGCTGGAGTTTTGCGCCCGGAGCAAGCTCAATGCCGAGATCCTGTGTGAATATGGGATCAATTTCGAAAAACGCGGGAATATACGGCTCCGTGCGCAAGGCATTTGCGTCCACACCGAGCAAAAGGTGGTTCATCGTGGTGTTGGAGGCGACGGTCATGCGGTAAATGCGGTTCTTTGGGATGCCCGCCGCATGGCACATAAAGTCAATGAGCGGCAAGAGCGTCTCGCCGACGATGGCACTTTGAAGCCGCTCAACCCCGCCGGGTTTTTGCTGCTCAACAATGCGATGGATGACATCCGCGCCATAGCGGATCTGCCCATTTCCGGTGCTGGCTTTGGCTAAAATCTTTCCGGTTTCCATATCAACCAAGAGGGCGCACACCGTCGTCGTGCCGATATCTACGGCCAGGCCGCAGACAGGAAGAGTATCCGATTGGGGCAGCAGGTCGAGAATTTCAAGCGAATTCCCAGACCTCTCGGATATGCATCGCAGCTTGAATTCATTTTGTCGAAGAAGGTTTGGCAATTTCTTAAGCGCGAAGTATGGCAATTTGACATTCCGCACCCATGTCACCGCGTAGATTGCCCGCAAAAGGCGCTCATTATCCGGCATCGTGTCGGAGAGGGTGGGAATCTCCATTTCGACGGTGAACGACTTTATGTCATTTTTCCTGGTGAGGCCCGCTTCTTCCATGGCGGCTTGAAGGGAATTGAATGTTGCCATCTCATCCACAGATGACAGATCGGCCACCTTCATGCGGCTCTGATAGGCGGACGCAATCTCGGGAACCATAACCGCGGCATCTCCGCTCACGGTGCTGGCGCATGCGAGGCGCCAACCGGTCTCCCACGATGCCTTGTCTATATGTATGGTTTCCTTAGAGTCAAGCTCGCCGCTGAGAAGGCGGACTCTGCATTTTCCGCAGGAGAAGTTTCCGGAGCACACCGCATCGATGGCGACATTAGCCTTTCGCGCCAATTCCAGCAGGTTCTCGCCGGGGGGGCAGAAATGGCGACCTCCTCGCCCCCTTCCAGTTGAAATGTTATCCTGCCCATTGAGTCTCACAGTAACTTCGGCGTTTCCCGCGGGCGAATGAGGATGTCGCCCGCCTTTCGCGGCTTCACTCCGACGATGGTCAGCGCGTATGCCTCTAGATCTCTGACAACATGCATTCGTACATTGGTATCCCGGTATCCCAGGTCTCAAAATCGAGACCTGGGGCACCCCAGGATGGTGCAAAATCAAGTTGTCAAAGACCTAGATCTCGAGATACGAATCCGCGTAGAGGGTGTTATTGCGGATTATGTCGCAAGATCGGATGGTCTCATTCAGCCGTTGCTCGCAGGGGTTGACGATCGCGCTAGAGAGACCGTTGGCCATCGACATTGCGATCAAGACGGAATTCATGATGGGGCGGATGTTCTTCGGCATGCCGTTGGAAGAATTGGAAACGCCGCCGGTTGTCTTGAGGCCCATTTCAGTGACCATTCTGATGAAGTCCAGGATTTCGAGCAGCTTTTCCTGCATTCCTTTGATCACGAGGAAGAGCGGGTCGAACCAGAGGTCTTCAGCTTCCATTCCCAGTGACATGCCCCTCTCCAGCATCTCCTGGCAATACGCCATGCGTTCGTCATTGTTCGCCGCTACACCCTCCTTAGAACATAGAGAGAAAATGATGGCGCCGTTTGCGGCAGCGAGGTCGATATTTTCGATGCGGTCGCCGGCATTGGCGGAGTTGATGATCGGCTTGCCTTTGCTGCGGTTGTAAACCGAGATTCCCGCTTCGATCGCTTTCTTGTTCGCGGTATCGAGCGAGAGCGGAACATTGTCGAAGTTCTCCTGGAGAAGCTTTACGGCCCACTTCATGAGTTCCTCGCCCGTGCTCTCCGCGGGGCCGATGTTCACGTCGAGGTAGGCTGCGCCCGCGTCCAACTGTTCTTTGGCGCGCGCTAGAATCGGTTGCGGATTCCTTGTTTGCCATCGCATCGCGAATGGCCGGCGAAATACAATGGATTCTCTCGCCGATCATGACAAATTTGCCCATTACGTGCTCCTTCTATTGGAAGTCTTTCAAGAACTTCACAAGCTGAATTGCTTCATTGGGGCCAACCACGATCTTCCAGTCAGGAAGCTTGCCTTCCAGGTCGCCCTTCAAGACAGCTACCTTGCCGGGCAAGATCAGGGTGCGATTTTTGATCTTCGATTCGATTTCAAATTCCTGAATGAACTTCGCAATGGAGGCGGCAGAGAGCTTTCCTGCCGCCCAGGCAGTCAGGACGGAATAGCCGCCGGCGTCGGGAACAAGCAGATTAACCGGCGCGCGTGAACGGTCGATCTCGCCAGAAACCACGAAGTAAGTGAGCGCGAAATCCACCGTGATGCAGCAGGGGGAATTCTCGTTTGCCCCGCCGATCGGATAAATTCCAGGACTTACCCTCATGGGTTTCTGAGGGTCGGTAAAGATATTCTGCCGGAGGGCGAAGAGCGGGAGTGCCTCGGCGTATCCGATGCGCTCCATGACGATGATCGAGCCATACCGCAAGGTAAAGATCGATGCGAGCGCTGTCTGAGTGACGATATCGCCAGGCGCCAAAGCGGCCAAGTTTACGATGGAAGGATAACCGAAAGTGCGATCGCCGTTCTTAAGGGCGGCGCGACGGATCTCCACTGCGTTTGCAAAAGCGTCTTTAATAGAAGCTGAGCCGAGATCCAATATGAGATTGCGGTTGCCGGCGGCTTCCAGCTTCTCTACCGTGTCGTGCAGTTCATTCAGATCGGCCCCCGAAACGCCAAGGACGACTCCGGCGGCTTTGGCTACTGCGTTCATCGCCTCCCAGTTCGCCGCGTTGGCTCCGCAGAGTACGGGTTTGGCTTCTTTTGTTGCCTCGACGACGGCCTTGGCAACCTCCGGATCGGCACATTCGAGAATAGGCACGCGGCCAAGACCCATCGCCTTCTTTGCAATCTCGATATTGCGCGCGGTGTCCGCACCGCACTTCAGCAAGCACGCACTCCACAAACATACGGGTGCTGATGCGTTCGTAGTCGATCTTTACTGTCTCGGCCAACAGTGCATCGATCGCGTCATCCTGCATCTCGGCAGTGAGGAAGACTGCCATAGAGGTTCTTATTGACCAGCGTCTTCTCGTGGCGCAGCATGACGGTTTCTCCGCCCAGCTTATAAGCGCATTCTCCAACGCCGACCGCGATGGTTTTCATCGGAGGTTCAGTGGCCGCCGAGAGCTTAGCCAGAGCTTCAGCCGACATATGAGGACATTCAGAGATAGAATTCGCTCCTTGAGCGACTTTCATCGCAAATGCCATACAAGTTGGGCTGCCGCAATCCTTGCAGTTTGTCTTGGGCGTCAATTTGAAGATGTCGAGTCCCTTAAGCGCCATATCTTGCCGTCCTTTTCTAGACCAGCGCGGCGATGAGCGCCGCAGTTTTCTCTATCGATACAGGATGCCTGAGAATCACGGCATCTGAGCCAGAGGCGAGGCAGGCGGCCGCTGTAGCGGTCTCCATCTGAATTCCACGTTGTTCCACGTCACCCCATTCGGGCATGTCGGCTTGCGATACGATCGACTCCTTCACCGATCCATGCTTCGGTGGAAACAGGGGTGATAACCGGCATTTGAAGCATTGCATCGCCCTGTTCCAACGCTGCCGATTTGACAAGGTCCATTACAGAGGACAAATATTCAAACCCGTAGCCAGCGGCGGCAGAACCGAGGTTCATGACAATGCTGCCTTTGGGAACTCCAAGCTGGGTTAAAAGAATGTTGAGTTGTTTGGCCAGATTGATGTCCACGGCGGATTCCGCCGCTACTTTGTGCCCATAGGCGAGAGCCGTAGCGGCGCCGACTGTCTTGTAATTCTCCTCTTTTGCTGAAAGGAAAAGGACGTTGTGATCCTGAAGGGCCGTCCCCAAGGCTTTAAACAGTTCGGTATCCTTCTCAGTATTCTTGCAACCGGCTATGCAGAGCGGTTTGGGACAGGCAGCGGCGACTTCCTGCGCGAGCTTTGCGCAATCCTCGGCGGAGCGGTTAAGCCCGCCAGGGTCAGCACCTTCAAAACGCAGGCAAACAAAGTCAACGCCTTTCAGATTCGCTGCGCGCACGGCCCGTTCGGCCAAAGTCGCCGCGCCGTCATAGGAGGCAGCAAGTAGCGGAAGATCAGCAGTGTCAAAGCCGGTGTCGGTGATTTCAACACCCACAGCCGGAAGGTTATTCGGCTTGGCGTCGAAGAAGCAGAGAGGGAGCGTATTTCCACCGCCTAAGGTCACTGCACGCTCGCCGTCTCCAAAACTCAAGGCGCCAATTGGCGTAAATACTTTCGGTTTTCTGTTGAATGGCATAATTGCGTTCCTCGTGATTGTTGGTTGCGCATCTTGTTCCAGGCACACGCGGCTTGAACGAGAGGAAAGCTCTCCAGAGCCCGCAGAATTCTCCATCTACCGGTCCTTCAAGCTTCCCCCGTCCAGGGTTCCCGAAACTCCATTCTAGTCTAGACCAGCGCTGCTGCCCGCTCCGCATCGACGGCCGCAGCTTCCGGTGAGGGTTCAGTGATGTCCCACATCGAGAGAGCGGGGTGGTTGATCTTCTGCAAGTGTTCCTGAAGTTCGTTGGGATCCGTGGTGATGGTTTCGTCGGCGATCAGGTCCATGAAGTTCTCAATCTCCAGGCGCTTGCCGATTTGCTCCAACTCTTCCTTCATGGCTTCCTTCAAGGCCTTCGGCATCCAGACAATTCGTTTATGACCGCCTTCGGCGGCGATGAACTTGCGGCTGGTAACGTAGGTTCTTCCAACGCCGGCGAAACCTGGGTTTTGCTGCCCGCCACCCGTGGCTGAGGCCAGAGTGGAGAACTTCATCCCGGACGGCGTTTCGCCCATATACTCGCGATTCACAATCATCACGCCGTTGCACTCCGGCAACAGAGCCACCACCACTTCGAAGCATCCACAGCTGGTCATGGGATTTTCCATCATCGAATAGGCGTTGACTTCCGTGACGGCCTGCTTGGAGTTGGCCCACACGTATTTGTTGATATTCTCCCACTGGCCGCGCACGGGATCGATGCACTTGCCCTTCAGCAGAGGCTGGTTTCCACCCGTGGGGTCGATTTCGTAGGCAGCTTTGCCGTCGAGCCAGTTGTAGGCGCCGCAGAGGCCGAGGCGTTCCGGCGTGATGACGCAAACGTGACTGGGCGCGAAGCTCTGGCAGAGCAGGCATGAATAGAACGTATCTACCGATTCATCTGTCATCTGTTCCATACGCTGATTGCGTGCGCGGTAGACTTCGCGAACCTGCGCCAGCCGGCGTTCAACCTCTTCCTTTTCCGTGAAGAGCGTGACCTGAACCTTATCGACAATGGCCGGATAGTCGTTGATCAGCCGGGCGTGGATAATATCTCCGAAGTGCCGAAGGGTGAATCCCTTTTCCTTGGCGGCTTTGCTGATACGCATCCAGTTGATGTCACGCTGTCCCATGTGCCAGATGCCCTCGCCACCGTTGATCAAGTGGTGGATCTGGCGCTCGAGAATCGGTTCGAAGTCGGTCTGCATCTTGCGGCCGGCCACTTCAACCCAAATGCCGAGCGGCATCGCCGAGCCGGGCTGAACCGAATCGATATCCGGTCCGACGACAGTCATCCGCCCGTTTTCAATCTCGTCGATATTGCGTGTGGTTACATATTCAAACGCCTGGCTGCGGTTACCACCGAATTCGACGTAGGTATCTTCCTTGCGAATGCGCTCGCCTGCGAAGGCCGCGCCATAGGTAACCGGAATCGGGATCTTGGTCACTTTGACCTTGCAGCCACGTACCTCCAGGCACTTTTCAACGATGTGGTCAATGGGCACATTGGAGACAACGTGCTCATAGGTGCAAATGCCGGTGGGAAGAACCTCCGGTATATCCGTATCGGCGATGGCGGGGAAGCCGTAAGAGATGGCGCCCGCGGCAGCCGCGTATTTCTCGTCCGTCACTTCGCCAAGCGCCATGACGAAGGCAAAGACGCGGTCCTTGTTGTAGTGCAAATTACGCTGGTAGTCGCCCGGCTTGATGTTGCCGAAGGCCAGTGCGGCGCGGTTGGCGAAGCCCAGAGCATAGATGGCCGCCGAGATATCCTTGCCGAAGGGCACCAGGCGGGTTTCCCAGCCTGTCTGCACGCCGGCCTCTTCCAGTTGTTCGGCGAACGAAACTCCGTTGGTGTTGCCGGCGATAAACGTGTACAGGTTCTTCTCCTGCAGCTCACGGGCAATGCGGACGGCGTCTTCCTTGGTTGGAGCGGCGCCTACCACTGCGGCGAACCCGGGAGCCGAGCCGTCGACGAACTCAATGCCGCGCTCGCGCAGGATGACGTCGGATGCAGCTCCGAGCCAAATCCCGTTGACCGGATTCGGTCCGATCAGATACTTGCAGGCTTCGATGATCTCGAAGGCAAACAGCGTCGCCATGCCTGCGTCCAGCGTGTCCCCCAGGTAGGGGAGCCAGACTTTCTCGGAAGGAACGGCAGGCAACAGCCGGTCGCATTCGGCTATGACGCCCTCGAGGTCGGAGAGCTTGCTGACCTTTTCACCGAGCATCGAATAGATCACAGGCAAGGCGTAGTTCGTATCCGGAAAAGCCACGGCCGCGTCAGCCCCTTTTGCTGCGATGGCGCGCGCCAGATAATCCTTGGCCTGTGCTACAACTTTATGAGCTCCGCCAATAGCGGAAGATGCGATAAGTTTCGTGTTTACACTCATTTCAGTTCACGCCTCTCTTTCATATCAACTGCTTTGCGTTCCTTCTTCACGTTGATGCGCAGCGCATCGCGCTTCTTCTCGATGTGCGCAAGAATCTTGTCGGCAGCCAACACCGGATCCGGCTCCCACTCAAACTTGCCGCCGGTAATGCCCTCCATCTCCTCGCGCAGCATACGGTCGACGTTCTCGCTGCCCTCCACGTAAAGTGGATGGCCCAGCACAACGTAGACCCCGCTGGCCACAAAATAGTGGCCGATGGCAACGGCCTTCTCGCTCATCCACTCGGGAGCGGCGCCCGCCACCGGCAGATCCGACAGATCTTCGCCGAGTCCGCCTTCGAGCAGCACGTTGGTCGCGGCCATCAGGATGCGGCTGTTATCCACACAAGCGCCCATATGCAGCACGGGAGGAATGCCGACCACGTCGCAAACTTCGCGCAGGGTCTCTCCCGCCTTTGCCAGCGCGGCTTCCGGCGTCAACAATCCAGCTTGACCGCAGGCAACGGCAGAACAGCCGGTAGAAAGCACCAGAACGTTGCGCTTGATCAGTTCTTCGGTCAACTTCACATGCGCGCTGTTGGACTGGATCTTTGGATTGGTGCAGCCGACAACGCCTACGACACCGCGAATACGGCCGTCGATGATGGCGTCGTTCAGCGGGCGGAAGGTCTTGCGGTAGTGCCCGCCAAGCATATTAAAGATCGTCTCGTTGGAAAAACCTGCCACCACTTCCATCGACTCTTTGGGAATGTGGACACGCGACTTGTCGCGACGCTCAAAGTTGTCGATCGCCTTGCGGACCAGTTGCGATGCCTGCTCGTATCCGTGTTTCGCTTCGAATGTGACCTGCTCGGCGCCCATGCTTTGCGCAATCTCAGAGGTGCTGACCAGTTGGGTATGGAAACACTTGACGACCTGTGCCAGGGAAGGCATGACGCACTGCACATCGACAACCATGGTCTCGATGGCGCCAGTCATGATCGCCAGTTCCTGCTGCAGGAAGTTGCCGATAACCGGCAGCCCGTGACGCATCAGGACCTCGTTGGCCGTGCAGCAAATACCGCCGATGTTGATGCCGTTCGCGCCCTTGGAGCGTGCGTAGGCCAGTAATTCCTCATCCAGCGAAGCTGCAGCCAGCATCTCGGAGAGCGCCGGCTCGTGCCCGTGGACGATGATATTGACCTTATCCTCGGCGAGCACACCCAGATTCACCCGGCTGCGAATGGGTTTGGGAGTGCCGAACAGGATGTCGCCGACGGTGGTGGCGATGGTCGAGCCCACCCAGCCATCTGCCAGGCTGCACTTGAGTAGCAATACGTATGTGTTGAGGTATACGCGCA
>CAVRYQ010000107.1:0-7359 GCA_963725375.1 uncultured Pseudomonadota bacterium
GCCGTGATCATGCCGCCGAACCCGGGGTTTTATCATCATCCGCAGAGCGTGCAGGATATTGTGGATTTTGTGGTGGCGCGTTTGCTCGATCATCTTGGCGTCGAGCAGACTTTGATGAAGAAATGGGGGGAGTGAGAGGGTTGGGGTGGGGGAACACTCTATGCCCTCCCTCCTTCTGTAAAATCAGCACCGTCGGGGGTAGCCCGACGGTGTTGGGTTTGAAAATTAGTGAGCACGCAACAAGTGTTCCCTCACCCTGGCCCTGATAGAACTACTGGCCATTCGACCAGGCTGCCAAACAACGTCAACCAAGTCGCTGGTTATCTCCCAAAGGGAGAGGGGATAAAACCGACAACACCTTCCTCGCCGGCGTCGGTATCGCCGCCCCCAGCGCCTCTTCCACATCCAGCCACACGCTGCCGGGTTGCGCAGCAAGCAATGGCTTACGAGAGAGTTGAATCTTCAAAGGCGTGATATGCAACCTGAAATGCGTAAAGGTATGCGTGAATGTTTCCAGCCTTTCCCCCGCGCTCGCTTCCATGCCATTGCGCAAAAACCAGTTCCTCGCCGCAGTCTCGTCATCGAATTGCGGCGGGCACCACAGTCCTCCCCAGATCCCGCTGCCTGGCCGTTTCACCAGCAGGACGTCGTTGCCGTGTATCAGCAACAGGAAGACCGCGTACCGCTCCGGCACAGTTCTGCGCGGACGCGGTGCAGGCAGCGCAGCAACACGGTCGGTTCGCAACGCGACGCAATCTGACTGCACCGGGCACAGCACGCACTTGGGTTTGCTGCGCGTACAAACAGTGGCGCCCATATCCATCAACGCCTGGGTATAGGTGGCGACATCGCCTTCCGGCAACAACGCTTCCGCCTCTTGCCACAATCTCTCTTCCACCTTCTTCTCGCCGGCCCACCCGGCAATGCCGCAATGACGCGCCAGCACACGCTTCACGTTTCCATCGAGTATCGCGCGACGTTCGTGAAAGGCCAGTGCGCACACGGCAGCGGCAGTCGAGCGCCCGATGCCGGGCAGTTCGACGATCTGCTCGAATTCACGCGGAAATTCTCCGCGATGCTTTTCAACGATGATCTGCGCGGCTTTGTGCAGGTTGCGCCCGCGCGCGTAGTAACCGAGACCGCTCCAGTGGGCGAGCACATGGTCTTCGGTCGCCGCGGCAAGTGCGGCGATATCCGGGAAAGATGCAATGAAGCGCAGGTAATAGGGTACGACAGTGGCGACCTGTGTCTGCTGCAGCATGATTTCGGACAGCCACACGCGGTAGGCACCCGCACCCTGCCAGGGCAGGTCGTGGCGACCATGCTGCTTTTGCCAGCGGATGAGTTGTTGCGCGAACGAGGGCACGAATGAGCGGCTCAGAAGCATCGCGAGTCGTTCATTTGAACAGGTCCTTTAGGCCCTTCTTCAATTCATCTCTCGCTTTGGCTTTGAGCACTTCCTTCTTTTCATCAAACTTCCGTCTGGCGACATCTGCGAGCAGCCCGCTGTAATCGACTTTGTATTTGAGGTCGTCGAATGTGCCGCTGATATTCACCGGCAACGTCGCGGTCCTGCCTTGGACCGTTCTGGCGAAAATGGCCCTGGCGTTGTAATCCATGTTGCCGTGCGCGATGTCGATGTCGCCCCTGCCGCTCATGCGCAGTATGGTTGATTTCACTACCAGGTCATCGTTATAGGCCACTCCGTTGCGCACTTTGAAGCTGGCCTTGCATTCGCTGAACGAGGTCTTCTCGTTCTCGTCCACGCCTAGAGTCTGCACACTGGATCCCGCGCCCAGATTCTGCACGCCCTGCACCAGCTTTTCCAGATTGATGCCCTTGATCGCGCCGTTCACGAGGTCCACCGAAGCTTTTCCGTTCAGTGCCTTTTTCAGGTCACTGACGGTGTTGCCCTGTGCCGTGAAATCGAGCACGATATTGCCACGACCTTCGGCCAGGTCCGGATTGCCGGTATCTTTCAGCAGCGGCGCGACGTCGACGTCGCCAAATTTCCCGGTAATTGCGAAGTCGTTGCGCGACGCGTCCACCAAAGCCTTGCCATCAAAGCGCCCCCGATACAGCCGCGCCGACAGCGGCGCGATGTTGAGCATGCCGTCCTTGGCCTTCACATCCACCCGCAGTTGCACGACCTTTATGTTGGCCGCATTGAGCAAGCCTATGCGCACGCTGCCTTCGAGGTTCAGTACCTTCAGCGCAGAAAGATCGAACGGCTGTTCCGGCTCCGATTTTTGGCTCGCGCTTTGTCCTTTCGCCCCCGCAGTTGCGCTCCTGTCCGGCATATAGGAATAGGCATCGAACTGGTCGACCTCCAGGTCGTAACGTATCATCGGCACGCTGAAATTATTCACCGCGAGCTTGGCCTTGATCTGGCTTTGCAACAACCCGCCTGCAAGATTTCCCTGGATGCTTTGTCGGCCGAGATCCGTCTGGATACTGCCCTTCAATTCGCTGTGTATGGTTTTGCCGGGCAATTTTCCGCCTTCGGCGTCAAGCGCCAATTTGATATCGGACAGGTTGAATTGCTGTGCATCCAGACTGCCGATGACCGGAGACGTGAGTCGCAACTTGAAGGCTTGTTCTGGCTGCTTCAAATCCACATCCAGCGCCATTGAGCCGATCTTGAAGTCGCTTGCATTGCCTTCTATGCCGGGCAGCGAAAGCGCCGCGACCATATTGCCGGGCGTGCCGTCCAGTTTGGCGTTCAGGACGACGCCGTCTCCCGTGAACCTGTCCTTGGCCAGGCTCAGTTCCGGGGCCTCCAGCCTCACGTCGAATTTATTTCCCCCCTTCATTCCGCTCGCACTGAGCGAGAACTTGTTCATGGACAATTCCTGCGTTGTCGGTCGTGCTTCGACATCTCCGCTCGCCTTCACGACCAGCCCGGTAAAGTCCAGCACACTGCCTGTAGCCAGCAGATCCAGCCCCTGGAGCCGGAAGCGGCTCTTTTCCATATCGACGGTGAGCATGGTCCTGACCTGGGCGTTGATATCCAGCTTGGGCTTGCCGGATCGGAAATGCGCGGCAAATTCGATTTGCCCCGGGGTACCGTTGGCAATGCGCCCCGTCCTGAGGCTCAATTCCTGCGCGCTGTAGCGCACATCCGCAGCTTCGTCGCGGTAGTTCAGTTCTGCGTGATCCAACTGCACGGATGCGATGTCGAACATCATGGGCTGGCTGCCTGCGGATGCGGAGGTAGCTGCGGGCGTGGGCGCCGAGAGGGGCTCCGCACTCATCAGATCGTCGACGTTGGTCTTGCCGTTCTTGTATTTGATGAACTGTACCTTTGCACCACTCACGGCGACTTCATCCACCACAAGCTTCCTGGCAAGCAGCGGCAACAGTTTGAGCGAGATACTGGCGTGATCGACCGAGATAAACTCCTGTTCGCTCTGAAATTCCGATAGCGACACTTTGCTCAAACTGACGCCGATGCCGGGAAAAAAGTGCAATGTGATATCGCCGTCCAGTTTGAGGATGCGCTGCTTGTTGTCCTTCATAGCCTGAATGATCCCGGGCTTGTACGCGTTGGGATCGAAAGTAAATGCAATATACGCAACAGTGACAGCAACCAGTGCCAGCACGGTCAGGACCGACCACAGAGCATATTTCAGATAAGTGTTCATATCGTCACCGCCGGAAAGTCGTTGGACGAATTATAAACCGCAGTGCAGTCACGCCAGAATGATGCGCGTTATTCCAAGGTCATCCGCCAATCCGGGCCGACCGCCCGCAAAGCCTTCAGACGCCTGCGGGCTGCCCTGGCGCGTGGCGGCAAACCAAGAGTTACAGGGGAACAGGCGCTCAGGCGTCCGGTAACGCGACCTTGTTGTCGGTGCTGTGCTGGTAGTCTTTGAAAATATGTTCGGCGGACAGTATCTGATATCTGCCGTCCGCATTTTTGCGCGAGGTGTCCTTGAGGCGGTAGGTGTAGTGCCCGCAGGTCCAGCACTTGAAGTTGCGCATGTGCGTGCACAAACAGGTCTTGTCGTACACCGCGATCTTCTTCGCATCCGGATGCAGGGCCACTTCTCGGTTGTAGGCGTCGATGTAATCGCAGTGTCCGTTGGCGTCCAGCAGGTAGCCGTAGGATTCGCAACCGGGACGGATGCCGGAACCGATGGACGGGCTGCTCTTCAGCATGCGCATCGGGTAGCCGGTGGGTGACGTGGAATTGACTTCGATATCGCTTTCGCCCGCCTTGAAATATTCCTGCTGCACGTCTTCCGGCAGGCCGCATTCCTTCGATACCGTAAAGCGGGTGGCCACTTGCACGGCAGCAGCACCTTGCTCAAGGTAGCTGACCGCATCGCTGCCGGTGAAGATGCCCCCGGCGGGAATCACGGGAATATCCAGTTTTTCATTGCGCAAATACTGATGAATCTCATTGGTGATGGTACGCAGGTCGTACTTCATCCAGTCGTCCAGTCCGAACCCGAGATGGCCTCCCGCCAGGGGCCCTTCCACCACGATGTAATCGGGCAACCGGCCGGTGCGTGCGTTCTTGCGCAGGAACAATTGCAGTGCGCGCAGCGAGGAAACGATGATGCCGAGTTTGGCGTCGCGGAAACGCGGATGGTCTTCCATCAATGCAAACGACCCTAGGTGCAGCCCTGCCGCCAAGGTAATGCCGTCGATTCCGGCGGACAGCGCCCCTTGCAGCCGCACCCGAAGTGTCTCCTTGGGCGCGTTCATGGTGAGCTTCTCCATGCAGTTGATGAAGATCATGCCCGGACCGCGCTTGGCTTCCATGGTTCTGCTCACGTGCAGGCGTGTGGACTCGGCGATGTGGCCAAGATCGAACTTGACTGCGGCCTTGTCGGAATTGTCGATGTTGTACTTGTACTGCAGGAGCTTGATTTTGACGAAGTCGGTTTCGTAGCGGCGATCCGAGACGGTGGGCAGCATCGCATCGGAAATATGCCCTACACCGCCTAGGCGGGCCGCCTCCAGAGCCAGCGTCGCAGTGGAGATGTCCACCCCCATGCCTCCGATCATGATCGGAACAAGCTCCTGGTTGCCGAACTTCAGGCGGAAATCATCTACTTGTTTCATTGTTTCTCTCGCTCCTAGACGAGTGTCATTTTACCCCAAAGTGTCAAACCGCCTCCGCAAAAGTGCCGCGGCGGCGCCCCACTGACGAGCAGCAATGCTGCCTAGATGACTTTGGAATAACGCGTGTGTTCTTGTTTTGCGCGCAGGTATTTGTCAAAGACCATGCAGATATTGCGGATCAACATGCGTCCCTTGGGCGTGACGCTGATCCATTGCGGGGAGAGCTTGAGCAGCCCTTCTTTTTCGTATTCGGCGAGTTCTTTCAGTTCAGTGGCGAAATATTGATCGAAATCGATCAGGTAGGCGATGTTGAACGATTCCTTCGACAGCTCGAAGTGGCACATCAGCGCCTGGATGATGGCGCGGCGCACCAGATCGTCGGCGTTCAGCTCCATGCCGCGCATGATGGGCAGGACGTTGTTATCGAGCGCGTCGTAGTATGGGTCCAGTTCGCGGAAGTTCTGGCTGTAGGTCGGGCCGACCTTGCCGATGGAGCTGACGCCGACTGCAATCAGGTCGCAGTCCGAGTGTGTCGAATAACCCTGGAAGTTCCGGTGCAGACGGCCCTGGCGTTGCGCCACGGCAAGCTCATCGTCCGGTTTGGAAAAATGATCCATGCCGATGTAGACGTAGCCTGCATCGGTAAGGGTGTTCACCGCCAGCTTCAAAATGTCCAGCTTGGTTTGCGGCGAAGGCAGGTCTTCCTCATGGATGCGGCGCTGCGGCATGAACATCTTGGGCATGTGCGCATAGTTATAGATGGAAAGGCGGTCCGGGTTCATCGCAATGACTTTGTCCAGTGTGTCCTTGATCCCTTCCAGTGTCTGCTTGGGCAGTCCATAGATGAGGTCGATACTGACCGACTTGAAGCCATTGGCGCGCGCCGCGCGGATCACCTGCAGCGTTTCCGCTTCGCTCTGGATGCGATTCACCGCCTTCTGCACTGCCGGGTCGAAATCCTGCACACCGATGCTGATGCGATTGAACCCAAGCTCGCCCAGCAGGGCGACCGTCGCATCGCTGACTTTGCGCGGGTCAATTTCGATGGAATATTCGCCGTCTTCCACCAACCGGAAATTTTTGCGGATGGCTCCCATGACGGTACGCAGTTCGTCATCGCTGAGGAAGGTGGGCGTACCGCCCCCGAAATGCAGTTGCTCTACGCGGCGGTCGTCGCCGAGTAGAGCACCTTGCATCTCGATTTCCCGGACCAGATAGCGCACGTATTTGTCCGCTTTGCTGAAGTCCTTGGTGATCACCTTGTTGCAGGCGCAGTAGAAGCACAGGGTATTGCAGAACGGGATATGCACATAAAGCGACAGCGGCCTGCTGATGCCTCCAACTTCCCGCTTCCCCACCCATTGGGCGTACAATTCGGCATTGAAGGCCTCAATGAAGCGGTCCGCCGTGGGGTACGAAGTGTAGCGCGGGCCGTTCTTGTCCAGACGACGGATGAGGTCAAGATCGACTTCCAGTTGGGAGCTGATTTCTTTATTGGCAAGCATGGGATATTCGGCAAATTATCTGGTGTGCGGAATGTGCCAGCATACCGCAAAATACGTTTGATATAGGTCAAAATCCATGTCATATTTCCGCTCCCTGATGCACAGTACACCGACCTAAATAAAGTGCAAAACGCCGTTTCAAATCCGACATTGCGCATCTCCTGTTCAAGCTGCAACCTGCGTGAATTGTGCCTTCCCGTCAATCTGGACAGTGCGGAGATGCAGCAACTCGACGCGTTGACCAGCCTGAAGCGGACTTTTCGCCGCGGCGAATACCTTTACCGCTGCGGAGAGCGCTTCCAATCCCTGTTTGCAATCCGTACCGGCTTTTTCAAGTCGCAGGTACTGCATGAAGACGGACGCGAACAAGTCACCGGATTCCAGATGCCGGGGGAAATCATCGGCCTGGATGCGATTTGCACCGATGCGCACACCTGTGACGCGGTCGCGCTGGAAGACAGCGAAATATGCGAGATTCCCTTCGACCGGCTGGAAACGCTCAGCCGCGAACTGCCAAGCCTGCAGCGCCACCTGCACAAGATCATGAGCCGCGAGATCGTGCGCGATCAGGGCATCATGATGCTGCTGGGTTCGATGCGCGCCGAAGAGCGATTGGCGGCTTTTTTGCTGAATCTTTCGCAGCGCTTCAGCGCGCGCGGTTATTCGCCTACGTCCTTCTACCTGCGCATGACCCGCCAGGAGATCGGGAGCTATCTCGGTTTAAAACTGGAAACGGTCAGCCGTACGTTTTCGCACTTTCAGGAACATGGCCTCCTCAACG
>CAVRYQ010000108.1:0-6202 GCA_963725375.1 uncultured Pseudomonadota bacterium
CTTCCCTAGTATTAATTTGAACAAATATTTAAAGCCAGAAATAAGTAGAGCCCCGTATTTACGGGGCTCTAGCAGTTTATACTGATTCTAATTTTGACTTTTTACATTTAACTTCCGGCTAGAACGGTATATCGTCATCGAAATTATCAAAGTTGCCCTTGGCTGCAGGGGCCGAGGCGGCTCTGGCTGGCGTAGCGCTGCGCGCTGCCGGTGCAGATGACGTCGAGTGATCATCCACCACTTCAAAGCTGCTGCTACCGGGCTTGCTGCCCAGCATTTTCATTTCGTTGACGACGATTTCTGTGGTGTAGCGATCCTTGCCCTCCTTGTCCTGCCACTTTCGGGTCTGGATGCGCCCCTCGACGTAGATCATGGAACCCTTCTTCAGGTACTCACCGGCAATCTCGGCCAGGCGGCGGTAGAGCACAAGGTTGTGCCACTCCGTGCGTTCCTGTTTTTCACCGCTCTTGTCCTTGTAATTTTCTGAAGTCGCCAGCGAAACGTTGGTCACCGCCTCACCGTTGGTCATGTAACGGGTCTCCGGATCCTTGCCCAGACGTCCGATCAGAATTGCCTTATTCACTGTCATTGCGTGCCCCTTTCACTAAATTTTGAACCGCTTCTTCGTCGAACCCGCTCATCTCCACTTTGACGAGTGCGATCTGCTCTTTTGCCACTACCAGCACCTCATTTACGCCGCGCAGGGCGGCGAGCGCTTGCTGCATCTTGCGTGCCGCGTCTTCTCCCATTTCATCCAGATGGTATATCCTGGTCGACAGCGCTCGCGGCGCGCGCATGGTGGATGCGACAGCCAGCCAGAACAGCAGCATGACTACGGCAAACACCAGCACGGCGTTCCCGCCGTAATACTGCATCAGGAACCCGCCCATGGCGGAGCCAAAGGGCGCGCCGAGGAATTGCACGCTGCTGAATACGCCCATCGCAGTTCCTTTCGAGCCCAGCGGCGCGATCTTGCTGACGATGGAGGGCTGGGTCGCTTCGAGTACATTGAAGGCGGTAAAGAATATCAGCAACGCAAATGCGACACCCCAGACGCTGCTCTCGAAGAAGTAGATTGCAACCTGCGCCAATGCGGCCAGCGCGATGGAAATCATGAATACCTGCTTCATCTTCGCCTTTTTCTCCGCGATGATGATGGGGGGCACCATGAGCACGAAGGCTATCAGCATCACCGGCAAATAGACCTGCCACTGGTGCTGCGCTTCCAGTCCGTCGTCGCGCAGAATGAAAGGCACCCGCATGAATATCGACATCAGGATGGAATGCAAAGTGAAGACGCCGAAGTCCATGCGCAGGAGATCGCTGTTGCGCAAAACCTCCATGAGCTTGCCGGTGTTGGCTTCGGTGTCGGAATGGAAATGTGTGATGGTGGGCGTGGGAATGAACCACAACACCACCGCAATGGAAACAAGGGCCAGCATGCCGATCAGCGCAAACATGCCGGACATGCCGATGAATCGGTACAGCAGCGGCGACAGCACCATGGAGATCGAGAACGTGATGCCGATGGTGATACCGATCATCGCCATCGCCTTGGTGCGGTGTTCTTCACGTGTGAGGTCGGCGGTCAGCGCCATCACTGCGGCGTTGATCGCCCCCGCGCCCTGTACCATGCGCCCGGCAATAATCCAGTAGACGTCATGTGCCGATGCCGCGATGAAACTGCCCAGCGCGAACAGCAGCAGGCCGGTGATGATCACGGGCTTGCGCCCGTAGCGATCTGACAGCCAACCTGCCGGAATCTGCAGGATGGACTGCGTCAATCCATACGCGCCCAACGCCACGCCTATCAGAAACGGGCTGTGACCGCCTGGTAGTTTCTCTGCATATAACGCAAAAATCGGCAGAATGATGAACAGACCCAGCATGCGCAGGCCGTAAATACCGGCCAGACCAATGCTGGCGCGGCGTTCTATCGGGGTCATTGCGGAATCTGTGACGGACATTGGGCGGTAAATTGAATTTCAGAAGAGGCGTATATTAACAGGTCTCGCTATTTGCCCGATAGCCGGGTTCTGCCGGCGTGCATCAGGTGCGCGGTGGTTTGCCTGACTTCAAATATCACATTGGCCGGAATCCGGGTGCTTGCGTTGCCCCCTGATCTGCCTGCCTTTTTGTTTCAATTTCTTGAGTTGGGAAAGCATCAAAACTCGCGTATATTGTATGGTCGCTTTTCTGATTCGCTGTCCGGCATGGAATACATAAAAATACGCGGTGCGCGCACCCACAACCTGAAGAACATCAGCCTCGATCTGCCACGCAACCGATTGGTCGTGATCACCGGATTATCCGGCTCTGGCAAGTCCTCACTCGCTTTCGATACGTTGTATGCCGAGGGCCAGCGGCGCTACGTGGAGTCGCTTTCTGCCTATGCGCGGCAGTTCCTGCAATTGATGGAAAAGCCGGATGTGGACCTGATCGAGGGCCTTTCCCCTGCCATCGCCATCGAGCAAAAGGCCACTTCGCATAATCCTCGCTCTACTGTGGGTACGGTCACCGAGATCCACGATTACCTGCGCCTGCTGTTCGCACGGGCTGGCGATCCATATTGTCCCGAGCATGACCTGGTGTTGCAGGCGCAATCCGTTGGGCAGATGGTGGACCATGTGCTGGCGTTGCCGGAGGGCACGAAGGTGATGATCCTGTCGCCGCTGGTCGTTGAGCGCAAGGGCGAGCAAGTGGAGCTGTTCGACGAATTGCGTGCACAAGGTTTTGTGCGCCTGCGTGTAAACGGCAAGGTATGCGAGATGGACAACCTGCCGAAGCTGGAAAAGAACAGGAAGCACACGATCGAGATCGTGGTGGACAGGCTGAAGGTTTCCGCAGAGATCAAGCAGCGTTTGGCGGAGTCGTTCGAAACGGCGTTGCGCCATGCAGATGGACGCGCCCTGGCGGTGGAAATGGATAGCGGCAAGGAGCATCTGTTCTCGGCCAAGTTCGCCTGTCCCATCTGCAATTATTCGCTGCAGGAACTGGAACCGCGCCTGTTCTCGTTCAACAGCCCGATGGGCGCGTGCCCGAAATGCGACGGCCTGGGTGTTATCAGCTTCTTCGACCCGAAACGCATCGTGGTCTTCCCGTCGCTCTCTTTGAGCGGCGGCGCGATCAAGGGCTGGGACCGGCGCAACCAGTTCTATTATCAGATGCTGGACAGCCTGGCGAAGCATTACGATTTCGATCTGGAGCGCCCGTTCGAGAGCCTGCCGGAGAAGATTCAAAAGGTCGTGCTGTACGGCAGCGGGCGCCAGGATATCCCGTTCCAGTACCTGAACGAGCGCGGCAAAAAAATGACGCGCGAACATCCTTTCGAAGGCATCGTCAATAATCTGGAGCGACGCTACAAGGAGACGGATTCTCCCACGGTGCGCGAGGAACTGGCGAAGTACCTCAACGGCTGCACCTGCCCGGACTGCAAAGGCACGCGCCTGCGCATCGAGGCGCGCCACGTGCGCGTGGCCGACCACACCATCTATCAGCTCAGCGCATTGGCGCTGAAGCAGGCGCTGACTTTCTTCCAAGGCGTGACACTGCCCGGCAACAAGCAGGCGATCGCCGAGAAGATTGTGCTGGAGATTGCCAGCCGCCTGACTTTCCTCAACAACGTGGGATTGGATTACCTCTCCTTGGATCGTTCTGCCGAGACGCTCTCCGGCGGCGAAGCGCAGCGCATACGCCTAGCATCGCAGATCGGCTCCGGACTCACGGGCGTGATGTATGTGCTGGATGAGCCTTCCATCGGCCTTCATCAGCGCGACAATGACCGCCTGCTGGCCACACTGAAGCGCTTGCGCGACATGGGCAATAGCGTGATCGTGGTGGAACACGACGAAGACGCCATCCTGACCGCCGACCATGTGGTGGATATGGGCCCTGGCGCAGGCGAACACGGCGGCAAGGTTGTCGCGCAAGGTACTCCCGAAGAAGTATGCGCCAACCCGCTGTCGCTCACGGGTGATTACCTGTCCGGGCGACGCAGCATTGAAGCCCCGAAGAAATACCGCAAGCCGGATCCGGACCGCAGGTTGAAGATCATCGGCGCTTGCGGCAACAACCTGAAAGATGTCACGCTAGACCTCCCGGTCGGCCTGCTGGTGTGCGTTGCCGGTGTGTCGGGTTCGGGCAAGTCCACGCTCATCAATGACACCTTGTATCACGCCATCGCCAAACATCTGTATGGCAGCAATGCGGAGCCTGCGCCCTATGCAGAGATCGAAGGCCTGGAATTTTTCGACAAAGTCATCAATGTAGATCAATCGCCCATCGGGCGCACGCCGCGATCCAACCCGGCGACTTATACCGGGTTGTTCACGCCGATACGCGACCTGTTCTCCGGCGTGCCCACCTCGCGTGAACGCGGCTACGGGCCGGGACGCTTCTCTTTCAACGTCAAGGGCGGACGCTGCGAATCCTGCCAGGGTGATGGCGTGATCAAGGTGGAGATGCATTTCCTGCCGGACGTGTACGTGCCGTGCGACGTGTGCCATGGCCACCGCTACAACCGCGAGACACTGGAAGTGCAATACAAGGGCAAGAACATCCATCAAGTACTGAACATGACGGTGGAGCAGGCGCATGAATTCTTTGCGCCGGTACCGATCATCGCGCGCAAGCTGAAAACGCTGCTCGATGTTGGCCTGGGCTACATCACGCTGGGGCAAAGTGCGACCACGCTTTCCGGCGGCGAAGCGCAGCGCGTCAAGCTCTCGCTCGAGCTTTCCAAGCGCGACACCGGGCGCACGCTGTACATTCTCGACGAGCCCACCACCGGTTTGCATTTCCATGACATCGCGCTGCTGCTCAAGGTCATCCACACGCTGCGCGACCAGGGCAACACGGTGGTAGTCATTGAGCACAATCTGGATGTGATCAAGACTGCCGACTGGGTCATCGATATGGGTCCTGAAGGCGGCAATGGCGGCGGTCGTATCGTGGCGCAGGGCTCGCCAAAAGACATCGCGGAGAATCCGGAAAGCGTGACGGGCCCGTACCTGCAAAAACTGCTGGGCAAAAAATGACCCGGGTTTTGCTCGCGTACTGCCTGCTCGCCGCGCTATCGGCGCATGCACTCGACTTTGACCAGAACGAAATGGTTGTCGCGCATAACCGCTGGCGCAAGGCTGTCGGCGCACCGCCTCTCACCTATTCGACCGACCTTGCCGCTGCGGCCCGAATATGGGCGAACCACCTGAGGCAAGACAACCTCTGCCAGATGCAGCACAGCAAGCCGGAAGGCAAATACGGAGAGAATCTGTACTGGGCAAGCGCAGTGCAATGGTCGGACGGAAGACGCGAGTTGCAAAAGATCGACCCGAAAGCAGTGGTGGATGCGTGGGGCAATGAACGCGCGGACTACGATTACAGGAATAATAGTTGCGTCCAAGGCAAGATGTGCGGGCACTACACGCAGATGGTCTGGAAAACCACCACCGCGGTAGGCTGTGGTGCCGCGGAATGCGAGGATACACACGATCAAGTCTGGGTCTGCCGGTATCAGCCACCGGGTAATTGGATAGGGAAAAATCCCTACTGATCCTGAATGAAATTGCGACGAGGCCGGATTTATTCCGGCCTCATCGCTTATGGACTCTCACCTGACAGTACGGATACTCAAGCCTTACTTGACAAGTATTCTAGGTTATTGTTAGATAATCTCCGCGTTTGCTCCAACAATCAATCAAAAGGAGAACGATCATGAACATCAAGATGTTAGCCCCGCTCCTGTTAACTCTCTTGTGGAGCCAGGCCTATGCGGCAGATGGTTCCATCACAATCAACAGCCCGAAAAATGGTGCGATGGTCAGTTCCACCAGCAAAGTGCCCCTTTCGTATTCGGCGATGCTTGGTCCAACCGGCAATCACTGGCATCTGAATGTCGACGGCCGTCGCGTCGATATTTTGCGTCAGCCCATGGGTACTGCCGAGCTTGATCCTCTGCCGGCCGGCAAGCACCACGTATGCCTCACCGAAAATACCGCATCCCATGTCCCGACCGGTGTAGAGAGCTGTGTAGACGTCACTGCGCAATGAGTGCCGCGCAAAATCTGAGCTACAGCGTAATTCAGGTTGTGCATAATTTTGGTGCTGTCGCAACAGTAGGCGGCTCGGTATTTCTTCGGTCATGCCTTCACCCATTTCATGCGGAGGAAATAGTTCACCGTGTTTTTTTGATTTGATCCTTCTG
>CAVRYQ010000109.1:0-14489 GCA_963725375.1 uncultured Pseudomonadota bacterium
TCCTTAATGAAAATATGTTCGGCCAGATTTAATGCACTGCATCAAGTGCCAGATTGAGTTCCAGCACATTCACCCGAGGTTCGCCAAAAATGCCGAACTGACGGCCTTCAGTGTGATCTGCTACCAGCTTGCGCAGGGTATCCGGGTTGAGGTTGCGTACCCTCGCCACACGGGCGAGCTGGTATTCGGCCGCCGCCGGGCTGATGTGCGGGTCAAGCCCGCTGGCGGATGCGGTCACCAGATCGACCGGGACCGGCTGCGTATTACCCGGATCGGCGTCGCGCAGGGCCTGCACCCTGGCCTTCACCGCATCCGTCAACGCCGGGTTGGTCGGCCCCAGATTCGAGCCGCCGGATGCTGTCGGGTTATATGGCATCGGAGCGGTCGCCGAGGGGCGACTCCAGAAATACTTCGGATCGGAGAATGACTGGCCCATGAGGCTGGAGCCGAGCGGTTTGCCGTCTTTCATGATCAGGCTGCCGTTCGCCCTGGCCGGCATGGTCAATTGCGCGATGCCGGTCACCAGCAAGGGGTAGCCGATGCCGGTCAGCAGGGTCAGCAGCAGGAAACTGATGACGGCGGGACGTAGTTCTTTCAACATAGCGATTCCTTTCCTTTATACCAAGCCAAAACCGACAAGGATCATGTCGATCAATTTGATCCCGACAAAGGGGATGATGATGCCGCCCAGCCCGTAGATCAGCAGATTGTTGCGCAGCAGCACGTTTGCGCCGATGGCGCGGTATTTCACGCCTTTCAGTGCCAGCGGCACCAGCGCGATGATGATCAGCGCGTTGAAGATCACGGCGGACAGGATGGCGCTGGATGGCGTCGCCAGATGCATCACATTGAGCGCGCCGAGTGCCGGATAGGTCGTTACAAATGCCGCCGGGATGATCGCAAAATATTTGGCCACGTCGTTGGCAATGCTGAACGTCGTCAGCGAACCGCGGGTCATCAGCATCTGTTTGCCGGTCTCGACGATCTCGATCAGCTTGGTCGGGTTGGAATCCAGGTCCACCATGTTGCCTGCTTCCTTGGCGGCCTGGGTGCCGGTGTTCATCGCCACGGCCACATCCGCCTGCGCCAGCGCCGGAGCATCATTGGTGCCATCGCCGGTCATCGCCACCAACCGGCCTTGTGCTTGGTGTTCGCGGATCAGTTTCAGCTTGGCTTCCGGCGTGGCTTCGGCAAGGAAGTCATCCACGCCGGCCTCGGCGGCGATGGCGGCGGCGGTAAGTTTGTTGTCGCCTGTGATCATGATGGTCTTGATACCCATACGGCGCAGTTCGGCGAAACGTTCCTTGATGCCGCCCTTGACCACGTCCTTGAGCTCGATCACACCCATCACTTTTGTGCCGTCCGCCACCACCAGAGGCGTGCTGCCACGGCGCGCGACAGCTTCCACGATGGTATGGACATCAGCAGGAAATATGCCGCCGAGGCCGACGATATGGTCACGTATGGCATCAGTCGCACCCTTGCGTATCTGGCGGGCTTCCAAATTCACACCGCTCATGCGCGTATGCGCACTGAAGGGCACAAAGGTCGCGCCCATTTCATGGATGTTGCGTTCGCGCAGGCCGAATTTTTCCTTGGCCAGCACGACAATGCTGCGGCCTTCCGGCGTCTCGTCGGCCAGCGAGGCAAGTTGCGCGACGTCGGCCAATTCAGCCTCCGTAACACCTGTCGCATGCAGGAAACTGCTGGCCTGGCGATTGCCCAGCGTGATCGTGCCGGTCTTGTCCAGCAACAGCACGTCCACGTCTCCTGCCGCTTCCACGGCACGGCCGCTCGTTGCGATCACGTTTTTCTGCAGCATTCTGCCCATGCCTGCAACGCCGATGGCGGAGAGCAAGCCGCCGATGGTGGTGGGTATCAGGCACACCAGCAGCGCCACCAGCACGGTGATGCTGATCGGCTGTCCTGCTCCGGCGACTTCGACGCTATACAGCGAAAACGGCAACAGCGTGACGATGACAAAAAGGAAGATCAGCGTCAGTGCGACCAGCAGGATCGTAAGGGCGATCTCGTTCGGCGTCTTCTGGCGCTTGGCGCTTTCCACCATCGCGATCATGCGATCCAGAAATGTCTCGCCCGGATTGGTGGTGATGCGTATCACCAGCCAGTCGGACAGCACTCGCGTGCCGCCCGTCACCGCATTGAAGTCGCCGCCTGAGGAGCGTATCACCGGCGCACTTTCGCCGGTGATGGCGCTCTCGTCCACCGACGCCACTCCTTCGATCACCTCGCCGTCACCGGGAATGAAATCACCTGTTTCCACCAGCACCACATCGTCCTTGCGCAAGCTGGAGCCCGCGACCTGAACGAATTTTTCGCCATAGTTCGGTCGGGCCAGCTTCTTGGCGACGATATCGCGCTTGGCGCTGCGCATGGCCGCAGCCTGGGCGCGGCTGCGACCTTCCGCCACCGCTTCGGCGAAATTGGCGAAAAGCACGGTGAACCACAGCCACAACGTGATCGCCAGGATGAAGCCGGACGGTGCCTCACCATGTCCGCCCAGCGCCTGAACGAACAGTGCCGTGGTCAGCAAGCTTCCCACCCACACCACGAACATCACCGGGTTCTTCATCTGCTGGCGCGGGCTCAGCTTTCTGAATGAATCCACTATGGCCTGTTTGACGATATCGCGCTCGAACAGGGAAAACGGAATTGCTTTCGTTGTCATGTATTTCTCCTTCACAGGGTGGGCAAGGTTTTAGTGCCCGCCCTGCGTTTAATGTGTATTGATCATGTTCAGGTGTTCAATCACCGGGCCGAGTGCCAATGCAGGTACAAAGTTCAGTGCACCCACCAGCAGCACCGTGCCGATCAACAGCCAGACGAACATTTGAGTATGCGTGGCCATGCTGCCTATGCTGGCGGGAATGCGTTTTTTCGCCGCCAGCGAACCGGCCAGCGCCAGTACCGGAATCATCAGCCAGATGCGACCGAAGAACATCTCAAAACCCAGCGCAGTGTTATAGAACGGCGTGTTGGCCGACAACCCGGCGAACGCGCTGCCGTTGTTGCCGACGGCGGACGAGAACGCATACAGGATCTCGCTGAAGCCGTGCGCGCCGGGATTGGCGACGCCCGCCTTGCCCGCAGCCAGCAAGACGGCCAGTGCCGCCCCGCCAAGGATGATCATGGGCGGGATCAAAATGACCAGCGAAGCCATCTTGATATCGAAAACCTCGATCTTCTTGCCCAGATATTCAGGCGTGCGGCCTATCATCAATCCGGCGAGGAACACAGCGATCACGGCATATACCAACATCCCGTACAGGCCGGACCCGACGCCGCCGAAGATCACCTCACCCAACTGAATCTGGGCCAGCGGTACCAGCCCGCCCAGCGGCGTGAAGGAATCGTGCATGGAGTTCACTGCGCCGCAGGAAGCACCCGTCGTAATCGTGGCGAACAGGGCGGAATTGACGATGCCGAAGCGCGTCTCCTTGCCTTCCATATTGCCGCCGGCTTGTGTGGTGGAAGCGTTTTGATCCACACTCAACGCAGTGAAAGCAGGATTGCCCTTCAGTTCGGCATATTCGGCCACGGCGAGAAAGCCGACGAACAAAATGGTCATGGCGACGAGGATCGTCCAGCCCTGGCGCGTGTCGCCCACCATGCTGCCAAAGGTGTAGCAAAGCGCGGCGGGGATCAGGAACATCGCGATCATCGCCAGGAAATTGGAAAACGGCGTGGGATTCTCGTAAGGATGAGACGAATTGGCGTTGAAAAAGCCGCCACCGTTGGTGCCCAATTGCTTGATCGCTTCCTGCGAGGCGACAGGCCCCAGGGCAATGACCTGTTCCTTGGTGGTTGCCTTCTCGGTGACCGGGTTTCCCGCCGCGTCTTTCACCGGATTGCCAGCGGCATCCACCTTCGGATTGTCATAGGTGATGGTCTCTACCGTGGGTACGGTCTGATAAGCAGACAAGTTCTGCACCACCCCCTGGCTGACCAGCGCCAATGCCAGCGCCAGCGAAAGCGGCAACAGGATATAGAAAACGGTGCGGGTCATATCCACCCAGAAATTGCCGATGGTTTCCACCGTATGGCGCGCAAAGCCGCGTATCAGCGCCACCAGCACGACCATGCCTGCTGCTGCAGAAAGGAAGTTCTGCACCGCCAGGGCCACCATTTGCACCAGATAGCTCATGGTGGATTCGCCGCTGTACCCCTGCCAATTGGTGTTGGTCAGGAAACTGACCGCCGTATTGAAAGAGGAATCCGGACTCACCGCGCCGAAGCCCTGCGGGTTCAGCGGCAGCATGCCCTGCAGGCGCTGCATGGCATACACTGCCAGCATGCTGAGCAACGCGAACCACAGCATTGAAAACGCATAACGGGTCCAGCGCATTTCCTGCTTGCTGTCCACGCCGCACAGGCGGTAAAAAAGATTTTCGACGGGAGCTATCCAGCGCACAAACACCGGCAGCTTTCCCTCATAAATTTGTGCCATGTACCAACCAAGCGGCTTGGTCAGGGCAATCAGCACGCCGAGGAACAGGGCGATCTGCAGCAATCCATTGGCAGTCATGAGAACAGCTCCGGTTTAAGCAAGGCAATGACGAGATAGACCATCAGCAGCAATGCCGTGATGGCGCCGACGATATAAAAGAGGGTCATGACGGCCTCCCCAGCTTTTCGATGCCGTAAGTCAGCAACACGCTCAGGCCGAAAAAGGCCAGGATCAACAATAAATATAGCCAGTCCATCTGTTTTCTCCTCAAAGTGTAAAAAAACACGGATTGAATGGTAGGAAATGCCGGATCAAAACGGTATATAGATGGTTCGCTTGCGCGTATAGAAGTTGTAAAGATTTCGACTGGCAGGGGAAAACGGACAATGAAGAGTCGACCGGACGGGTTCGAAACGCGGCTGACTGCCCCCCCCGCTGCATGCCGGTGGCGTGCAGCGGCGGTCTATCTGTTTGATATGAACTCGGAAAACCGGATCACCCCTCACGCGCGCGCAAAAAAGGATTTGCCAAACCCTGACCGAGCCTCTAGAATGCGCGCCTTTCTGAAAAGCCGAATTCTCAAGGAGTAGTCGTCATGGCAAATAGCGCACAAGCTAGAAAACGTGCAAGACAGGCAGTCAAGCAGGGCCAGCACAACGCCAGCCTGCGTTCCGAACTGCGTACCGCGATCAAGAAGGTCACCAAGGCGATCGAAGCAGGCGACAAGGCCGCTGCACAGGCCGTGTTCAGTGAATCCACCAGTGTGGTAGATTCCATCGCCGACAAGAAGATCGTTCACAAGAACAAGGCTGCCCGACATAAGAGCCGCTTGTCCGCTGCGATCAAGGCGATGGCCTGACTTATTGCAGACATCAAGTCTGCGACAAAAGGCCGACGATATTGTCGGCCTTTTTTGTTTAGGGCACCTCCAAGAATCCAAATTTCGTCGTAATGCGGCGTTACTCGCAATAAATTACCCCTCACATATTGAACATATGCAACGTCGTAATTTCTTGCTCGCGCCTTGCCTTACTTAGAACTTTGAATTTTTAAAGGCGACCTATATAGTTCGAACATCTGAGATACAACAAGACCGGGAAGCTTGCCATGTCACATTTGATGAACACCTACGCGAGACAAAACGTCACCTTTACCCATGGCGAAGGCGTTTGGTTATGGGACGTCGATGGCAAGCGCTACCTGGACGCCCTGTCCGGTATCGCGGTCAACACGCTGGGGCATGCACACCCACGCTTTACCGCCGCCCTTGCCGCGCAGATAGGCAAGCTGATCCACTCCTCCAACCTGTACCAGGTGCGTGAACAGGAACTGATCGCGGACAAGTTGTGCGACCTCTCCGGGATGCAGGAAGTGTTCCTGTGCAATTCCGGCTGCGAGGCGAACGAGGCGGCTATCAAGCTGGCCAGGCTATACGGCAATCAGCGCGGCATCGACACACCGACCATCATCGTGATGGAAAAGGCCTTCCATGGCCGGACGCTGGCCACCCTTTCCGCCACCGGCAACCGCAAGGTGCAGGCCGGATTCGAGCCACTGGTCAAGGGATTCGTGCGCGTCCCTTACGACGATCTGGACGCCATCCGCCAGGTCGCCGCACATACACCCAATATCGTCGCGGTTCTAGTCGAGCCTATCCAGGGCGAAGGCGGCATCCGCACCCCGGACATCAGCTATCTGCAGGGCTTGCGCAGTATCTGCGACGAGCATGAATGGCTGCTGATGCTGGACGAGGTGCAATGCGGCCTAGGCAGGACGGGCAAATGGTTTGCGTTCCAGCACACCAACATCATGCCGGACGTGATGACCCTGGCCAAGGGCCTGGGTTCAGGCGTGCCGGTTGGCGCCTGCCTGGCTGCGGGCAAAGCCTCCGGCACTTTCAAGCCCGGCAACCACGGATCAACTTTCGGCGGCAATCCGCTGGCCTCGACGGCCGCGCTGACCACGCTGAACATCATGGAGCAGGACAGGCTGCTCGATCATGCCGCGAAACTGGGCGCCTGGCTCAAGCAGCAGCTCCAGACCAGGTTGGGCGGCGTGAAAGGCGTCATTGCCGTACGCGGCCAGGGACTGATGCTAGGCATAGAGCTCGGCAAACCGTGCGGAGAGATCGTCGCCAGAGCGCGGGAGCAAGGCTTGCTCATCAATGTCACCGCAGACAACGTGATCCGCCTGCTGCCATCGCTCATCTTTTCTGAAGCCGAAGCGCAACAGCTGCTGGATATGCTGTGCCCGCTGGTAACGGAATTTCTGGCGCAGGAGTAAACATGAGCGGCAAAGCCATCAAGCATTTTAGTTCCGACATCACGCCCGCAAGCGCGCAGGAGTCTTCACTGAAATGCATCAAACATTTTCTGCAATTCAAGGACCTGAGCCGCGACGAACTTGAATACCTGTTCGAGCGCACGCGCATCATCAAGGAGCGCTTCAAGCGCTACGAGAAATACTGGCCGCTGACCGACCGTACGCTGGTCATGATCTTCGAAAAAGCCAGCACGCGCACCCGCCTGTCGTTCGAGGCAGGCATGCAGCAACTCGGCGGTTCGGCTATCTACCTCAATACACGCGACTCGCAACTGGGGCGCGGCGAGCCGGTGGAAGACGCGGGGAAGGTCATCTCGCGCATGAGCGACATCGTGATGATCCGGACCTTCGAGCAGAGCATCATCGAGCGCTTTGCCGCGCATTCCCGTGTCCCTGTCATCAATGGCCTGACCAACGAATACCACCCCTGTCAGGTATTGGCGGACATCTACACCTACGTCGAACAGCGCGGCAGCATCACCGGAAAAACCGTCGCCTGGATCGGTGACTCCAACAACATGTGCAACACGTGGTTGCAGGCGGCGGAAATACTGGACTTCAACGTGCATGTCTCCACCCCGCCCGGCTATGAAGTGGAGCCGGAGCGCGCCGGGCTGTTCGGGGAAGACCATTACGAAGAGTTCACCGACCCGATGGAAGCGGCCCGCGGCGCGGACCTGGTGACCACCGACGTATGGACGTCGATGGGCTTCGAAGCCGAAAACGACGAGCGCATGAAGGACTTCGCCGACTGGCAAGTGGATAGCGACATGATGCGCGTTGCGGCCAAGGACTCGATTTTCATGCACTGCCTGCCCGCACACCGCGGCGAAGAAGTTTCGGCGGAAGTGATCGACGGCGCGCAATCCGTCGTGTGGGACGAGGCGGAGAACCGCCTGCACGCGCAGAAGGCGCTCATGGAATACCTGTTGTTGGGAAAAATATCGGCATGAGTGACAACGCCTCGACAAAGGAACCCGCGCATCATCACCAGAGAAGCCGGTTGGCGGACCACATCCTGCCGTCTTCCGCCACTATGATCGGGGTTTGCATGACTGTCATCAGCGTATCGCGACTCATCCCGAAGCACAGCATCAGCAGGCATGTGGACGACGCACTGGCTTTCGACAGCCTGTTCTTCCTGACAAGCGCGATGCTGTCCTATTTTTCCATTCGCCATCCGGCACAGGCGGAAAAACTCGAGCAGATCGCCGATATCATTTTCCTGGCGGCCATTGCGCTGATGGTCCTGGTCGGATTTGTCGTTTCTTTTGAATTAATGATTGATTAACTGGGTTGATAAACATGTCTGACATCAAGAAAGCCGTCCTCGCCTACTCCGGCGGACTCGATACCTCGGTCATCCTGAAGTGGCTGCAGGATACCTACCAATGTGAAGTCGTGACCTTCACTGCCGACCTCGGCCAGGGCGAAGAGCTGGAACCGGCACGCCAGAAGGCGCTGCAATTCGGCATCAAGCCGGAAAACATCTTCATCGACGACCTGCGCGAGGAATTCGTGCGCGATTTCGTGTTCCCGATGTTCCGCGCCAACACGGTGTACGAAGGCGAATACCTGCTCGGAACCTCCATCGCGCGTCCGCTGATCGCCAAGCGCCTGATCGACATCGTCAACCAGACCGGCGCCGATGCGATCTCTCACGGCGCGACCGGAAAAGGCAACGATCAGGTCCGTTTCGAGCTCGGTGCCTACGCGCTGAAGCCTGGCATCAAGATCATTGCGCCGTGGCGCGAATGGGATCTGCTGTCGCGCGAAAAGCTGATGGCCTATGCCGAAAAGAACGCGATCCCGGTCGACATGAAGCACAAACAGGGTGGCTCGCCCTATTCCATGGACGCCAACCTGCTGCACATCTCCTACGAAGGCCGCCATCTGGAAGACCCGGCTGCCGAAGCCGAAGAAAGCATGTGGCGCTGGACGGTGTCGCCGGAAAATGCGCCCGACAAGGCCGAATACCTGGATCTCGAATTCGCCAACGGCGACATCGTAGCGCTGAACGGCAACAGGATGTCGCCGGCCCAGGTGCTGACCAAGCTGAACGAGCTGGGCGGCAAGCACGGCATCGGCCGCCTCGACCTGGTGGAAAACCGCTATGTCGGCATGAAGTCGCGCGGCTGCTATGAAACCCCGGGCGGCACCATCATGCTCAAGGCGCACCGCGCCATCGAGTCCATCACGCTGGATCGCGAAGTCGCCCACCTGAAGGACGACCTGATGCCGCGCTACGCCAGCATGATCTACAACGGTTACTGGTGGAGCCCGGAGCGCCGCGCGCTGCAAACGCTGATCGACCATACCCAGGCCTGCGTCAACGGCTGGGTGCGCATCAAGCTGTATAAGGGCAATGTGATTGTCGTGGGCCGCGATTCCAAGACCGATTCGCTGTTCGACCCGACCATCGCAACCTTCGAGGACGACAAGGGTGCCTACGACCAGAAGGATGCGGGAGGCTTCATCAAGCTGAACGCCCTGCGCATGCGCATCGCGGCCAACCTGCAGAATCGCAAGAAATAAGTCCGCACCCGGGGAGATATCATGATTCACGACCTGAATGGCGACATCCTGCTCAGCGGCGCGAAGGCCATCGTGCAGGGCGTCGCGCCCAACGATGACTTTCATCACGGCCTCGCATTGCAACTGCGCGAGCACATGCCTTCCATGTACAAGGACTTTCGCCATTATTGCCAGACCCAGCATCCCAAGTCCGGCGACCTTTGGACGTGGATGAGCGCCGACGGCCGTTACCTGGTCAACCTGTTCACACAGGACGGCGCCTACGATCACGGCAGCAAGCCCGGGCACGCGACGCTCAGTCACGTAAACCATGCGTTGCATGCCCTGCGCAATCTTGTGCAGAAGGAAAAAGTGGCCAGCATTGCATTGCCGCGTCTTTCCTGCGGCATCAATGGCCTCGACTGGAAGGACGTAAGGCCGCTGATCGAAAAACATCTTGGCGATCTGGACATCCCGGTCTATGTCTATGCGACCTACCAAAAGGGCGCCAAAGCCAGCGAACCTGCATAACTTAAACATCAAGAGGGGCATTACAGCATGTCAGACAAGATCGACAACGTCAGCGTCGGAAAGGTAGCCAACGTGTTCTTCGACGGCAAGTGCGTATCGCACTCGGTGTTCTTTCCCGACGGCTCGCGCAAGACTGTCGGGGTGGTGCTGCCCGGCAGCGCGCTCACCTTCAATGTCGGCACACCGGAACTGATGGAAATCTGTGGCGGTACCTGCCAGGTCAGGATTGCCGGGGAGTCCGGCTTCAAAACCTACGCCGCAGGCAGCAGCTTCAGCGTCGCGGCAAACGGCAGCTTCGACATCCATACCGGCGCGGATGCAGTCCACTACGTTTGCAGCTTTGGATAAACCCTGCTCTCCCCCCCCCAGCCCCTCTCCCGCAGGCGGGAAAGGGGCTGGGGGAGAGGGAACGCAATTAGTAAAGGATAAAGCATGCCCTCTTTCGATATTGTTTCCGAAGTAGACAAGACCGAAGTCAAGAACGCGGTGGAGCAGACCAACAAGGAAGTCGGCACACGCTTCGATTTCAAGGGTTCGGATGCCCGTGTTGAACAGGCGGAACTGGTGCTGACGGTCCACGCCGACAACGAGTTCCAGATGAACCAGGTGCAGGACATCCTCAATGGCAGGCTGACCAAGCGCGGCGTGGACATCAAGTGCCTGGACATCAGCGACAAGATCGAAAAAGTCAGCGGCAACAAGGTAAAGCGCTCCTGCACCGTCAAGGTGGGCGTAGAGACCGAACTGGCGAAGAAGATTGTCAAGCTGTTCAAGGACAGCAAGATGAAGGTGCAGGCCAGCATTCAGGGCGACACCGTGCGCGTCACCGGCAAAAGCCGCGACGACCTGCAGGCCGCCATTGCCTTCGTCAAGAAGTCGATCACGGATTTCCCGCTGCAGTACCAGAACTTCCGGGATTGAAGCGCATTACGTTCCGCCTGCTCTGTGCAACGCTGGCCTTGAATGCGATACCCCGGGTCGCCGCGAAAAAACTTTGCTTCCCGGGCTCGCACGGAGTCTAATTGGCGCCAGCATTGCTAAGGAGGTTCTGACATGAAAACCGCACTCGTTCCCTTGGCCAATGGTAGCGAAGAACTGGAAGCCGTTACCATACTCGACATCCTGCGCCGCGGAGGCATCGAGGCGGTGAGCGCCAGCCTGGACGGACATCCGATACGCGGCAGCCGCGGTACCATGCTGATCCCCGATACCTCGCTAGATGAGGCACTGGCGCGCCGTTTCGACATGGTGATCCTGCCCGGCGGCCAGCCCGGTACCAACAACCTTAAGTCTGATGCGCGCATCATCAAGCTCGTACAAAGCATGGCTGCAAACGATCTTTTTGTCTGCGCCGTGTGCGCCGCGCCTTCGGTGCTGGCAACGGCAGGGTTGCTCGACGGCAAACGCGCGACCAGTTTCCCCGGCTCGCTTGACGCGTTCCCCAAGGTCCTGCGACAGGCCCAGGCCGTGGTCGAGGACGGCAAACTCATCACCTCGCGCGGCCCCGGCACTGCGATGGATTTCGCGCTGACACTGGTGGAACGCTTGGCAGGCAAGGCCAGGCGGAACGAGGTCGAAGCCGGGCTGGTGCGCGCTTGACTGCACCGCCGAAAAAGCTTCCGCCCTCTATCCTCGCACTGCTGCTGCAAGTAACGGCAGTGGTACTCGTCGCCCTGGCGATGCGCCTGTCGGCCCTGCATCCCGCGCCACTGACCTTCGCGCTTGGCTGCGGAACGCTGGCCGCTGCGCTCAGCCGCATTGTCGGCATCGCTCGCTGGTGGCTGTTCATCCAGTTCGCTTTTGTACCCGCACTGGCGCTGATGCTGTCGCTCGATATCCCGCCCGGCTTTTTCCTCGCCGCTTTTCTTGTCATGCTGGCGGTGTACTGGAGCACCTTTCGCACACAAGTACCGCTCTACCTTTCCAGCAACAAGGTGTGGCAGGCCCTGGAGACGCGACTGCCCGCAGGCAAGCCGTTCACTTTCATCGACCTTGGTTCCGGCACGGGCGGGGTGTTGACCCACCTCGCGCGAATCAATCCGCATGGAAGCTACCGCGGCGTGGAATCGGCTCCGCTGCCTTTTCTATGGTGCTGGCTGCGCATCAAGTTGGGCGGATATACGCAATGTACGGTGCGCTGGGGCAGCCTGTGGGATTGCGATTTGTCGCAATACGACGTGGTATTCGCCTATCTGTCACCCGTGCCCATGACCGACCTGTGGCTCAAAGCCTGCCGCGAGATGCGCCCCGGCTCCCAGTTCATCAGCAATACTTTCACGGTGGACGGCCAAGCCCCGCAGGAAAGCATCACGGTCAACGACCTGCATCATTCGACACTGCATTTCTGGCGCATGTAGGGTCGCAATTTCATCACGCGATCAACGACTGCAACTAAATCCCGCGCCATCAATAGGTTAGGAATCACGCTCCGAAGCCCTTCCCAACGCCGTTTTTTTTGGTTAGGATGCCGCCCAGTCCAGTTGTACTTCCAGGCAGCGGAAGACCGCACCTAATCCAGATACACCTAATATCCAAACCAGAGCGAGAACAAAACATGAGCGAACATATCCGTTATGTCACCGATGCCACTTTTACCGCCGAGGTGCTGCAGTCACCGTTGCCGGTCCTGATTGATTACTGGGCTGAGTGGTGCGGTCCCTGCCGCATGATTGCCCCCATTCTGGATGAAGTCTCGAAGGAATACGCCGGACGCCTGAACGTCGCCAAACTGAACGTGGACGAAAACCAGCAAACCCCGCAAAAATACGGCGTTCGCGGCATCCCGACGCTGATGCTGTTCAAGAATGGCAATATCGAGGCAACTAAAGTCGGCGCATTGTCCAAGTCCCAACTCACTGCTTTCATTGACAGCCACATCTGAACCCTTTAGTCTCCCGCCCGTAACTGCTCTGTTTCGTCCTGAAACCAACGATAAAATTTATAAAAAATAAATTATAAAGACGCTCACAGCAGTTCGGCGCGGAATTTCCCGCAAACCCTGTAACAACACATCCCAGGCAACTCTTCATAACCCAGCGCCATCGCGCCCCATCCACATATGCACTTATCCGACCTCAAGACCAAACACATCACCGAATTGGTGGAAATGGCCACCACCAACCAAATCGACAATGCCAACCGCATGCGCAAGCAGGATCTGATCTTCGCGTTGCTGAAGAACCAGGCCAAGAAGGGCGAAAGCATCTTCGGCGAAGGCACGCTGGAAGTCCTGCCGGACGGCTTCGGCTTCCTGCGCTCCCCGGACACTTCCTATCTGGCCGGGCCGGATGACATTTACGTCAGCCCCAGCCAAGTGCGCCGTTTCAACCTGCATACCGGCGATTCGATCGAGGGGGAGATCCGCACTCCCAAGGAAGGTGAGCGCTATGTGGCGCTGGTCAAGGTGGACAAGGTCAACGGCGAACCGCCGGAGAACGCCAAGAACAAGATACTGTTCGAGAACCTGACGCCGCTATTCCCGACCCAGCAGATCTGTCTGGAGCGCGACATCCGCGCGGACGAGAATCTCACCGGCCGCGTCATCGACATCATCGCCCCCATCGGTAAGGGCCAGCGCGGCCTGCTGGTAGCTTCACCCAAGTCCGGTAAGACCGTGATGTTGCAGCATATCGCCCACTCCATCGCGTCCAACAATCCGGAAGCGATATTGATCGTGCTGCTGATCGACGAACGCCCCGAGGAAGTGACCGAGATGAGCCGCACCGTGCGCGGCGAAGTGGTTGCCTCCACCTTCGACGAGCCGGCCACACGTCACGTGCAAGTCGCCGAAATGGTGCTGGAAAAGGCCAAACGCCTGGTCGAACACAAGAAGGATGTGGTGATCCTGCTCGACTCCATCACCCGCCTGGCGCGTGCCTACAACACCGTCATCCCCTCCTCCGGCAAGGTCCTCACCGGCGGCGTGGACGCCAACGCCCTGCAGCGCCCCAAGCGCTTCTTCGGCGCGGCGCGCAATGTCGAGGAAGGCGGCTCACTGACCATCATCGCCACGGCGCTGGTGGACACCGGCAGCCGCATGGACGACGTGATCTACGAAGAATTCAAGGGTACCGGCAACATGGAAATCCACCTGGATCGACGCATGGCCGAAAAGCGCATCTACCCGGCTATCAACGTCAACCGCTCCGGCACCCGCAAGGAAGAACTGCTGATCAAGCAGGACCTGCTGCAGCGCATCTGGGTACTGCGCAAGCTGCTTTATCCTATGGACGAACTGGACGCGATGGAATTCCTGCTGGATAAAGTGAAGGCGACCAAGAACAACGCCGAGTTCTTCGACTCGATGAAGCGCTAAAGCCCTGCAAAAAAGGGTTTTGACGGTTGGGCAGGTTTATGTATAATGCGCGGCTCTGAAAATCCACAATTTCAGTGGAGGCTAACCTTCAGGTTATGCCGTAACTAAAAACCGCATCAAGCGAGGTCGTTATGTACGCAGTAATCAAAACCGGTGGCAAGCAATATCGCGTTGTCGAAGGTGAAACCCTGAAGATCGAATCCCTGGACGGCGACGTCGGTGGTGCGGTCGTATTGGACAAAGTGCTGATGGTCGGCAATGGGGACAAGGTTTCCGTTGGCAAACCTCTGCTGAGCGGTGCCACCGTCAAGGCGACTATCATCGCCAACGGCCGCCACG
>CAVRYQ010000110.1:0-171269 GCA_963725375.1 uncultured Pseudomonadota bacterium
AGCTGGTGTAATTAAATAATTCGATGACAGCGTAATTGCTCCTCCTCCTGCAGACAGTTTTTGCTATCGGCCAGATTATAAGGACCTGCAACCGTTTAATCAATGCCACAGCATATATTGAGACTCGCTAATCGTGATCGGATCCGATAGATGCCGTCAACGCAATCAGTTATTGGACGAAGGTGCCTCTCATATAGACTAAAGTTTTCTTGTAGGTTGAACGCGTGAATCAATTCGACCAAGACCGGAGTTGGATGCAGCGGGCGCTGGAGTTGGCGCGGCGGGGGGTGGGCGTTACTTCGCCCAATCCGGCGGTGGGGTGCGTGATTCTGGATTGTGACGGCGAGCTTGTGGGCGAGGGGTGGCATGAGTACGATCTGCAGGATCACGCGGTTGCCTGCCCGGCGATGCCGATCTGAGGGGCAAGCTCGATGCCGTGGCCCGAGGTCCGGCCGACAAGGACAACGGCAGTGCCGGCCCGCGCCGACCGGTTGACGACGCTGCCCGCCTCGCGGCCGAGCTCTTTTCAGACGTGGGCGCGAGCAGATATTCCCAGGCGCGCGTGACCTTGGCACGTCTGCTCGAGGCCGACAAAGACCAGCGCCAAACGGCTCGCCTGGCTGACGAGTTTCGCCAGCGCGCCCAGGCGCTGTGGGAAAGCGGCAAGCGCGAGCAGGGCACCTCCATCTATCAGATCGTCGCCGACCTGGATCCGCACGACTCGCTAGCCCGCGAGCGCGGCGGTCAAGGCGCCGTCGGCACCCCCACGCCCGCCCTCGCCCCTCCCCACGAAGGCGAAGCTCCAGCCGAAGATGGCAATGGAAGGCTCAAGCTGGCCGGCACGAGCGAGCCGACCTCGGATGCTGGCTCCCCCCACGATCGGGCTGCCTCGGCCAAGGCGGTCGCGGAAGGCGGCAGCGCTTTGGCGCGCGGCGATCTCCACAAGGCCCAGGCCGCCTTCGACCGTGCGGTGCGCGCCGACGCCAGCAATCCCGAGGCGTTTGCTGGCCTGGCCGAGGTGGCCTTCGAAAACGCGCGCTACAGCGATGCCCTGGACTACGGCCGCCGCGCCGTCCACCTGCGCGGGCGCGTAGCTCGCTACCACGTCGTGGTGGGAGACTCGTACTTCAAGCTGTTCCGCTACGACGAAGCACTGGCCGCCTACCGCCGGGCCGCCGCCCTGTCTCCCCGCGATAGCGGTATCCAGGAACGCATCGGGCGGGTGATGCCTCGTCTCGTCCAATAGGGACAAGGGAAGAATGCTAGCCAATGACCTGCAAATGCACGCTGGCGAACGACCAAACGAAGTCGGGGCCGGCCAAAGCCGGCAGCGCCGCGGGTGGGTGCGGTCCGAAAATTGCGCGCAGCGCCCCGCGGCTGTCCAGGACCTCGAGCAGCTCGCGACCGTCGGCAAAGGTCTCGCGTTCCACGCAGAGCTCGTGCCGAGCGACCCGAACGCTACCGGGTAGCACCGCCCGGGCGGCGTCATGTCTGAGACCCTGAGCCCGGCTGGCCACGAACCGTCGCCGGTTGGCCAGGAGCACACGAGCCAATGCCCGATTGCCCGTGGCCGCGGCAAAGTGTCGCAAGGGTATGCTCGCGAGCAGCCAGCCGCCCGGTCTCAGTATCCGGCGCACCTCGGCCGCAGCGGCCTCGCCGAACCAATGCCAGGCAAAGTTGCAGACCACGACATCCATGCTGTTGTCGGCAAGTGGCAGAGCCTCGGCGGCGGCCACGCAAAAACCCACGCTCGCCAGGCCGTGCTTGCGCCGCGCCAGGGCCAGCATGGGCGCGGCGACATCGACGCCTCGCCAGGTAACGGACGGGTAGCGCCTCACGAGCAGCTCAGTGGCAAATCCGGTACCGCACCCGAGATCCAGGCCGCGCCCCGCCAGAGTGGGTTCACCCTCGAGGAGCCTGGCCAAAACCGCCTGGTAGAAGTCACGGTTGACGGGGCTGTCGTACCTCGAGGCGCTCGCGGCCTCGAGCCAGGTCGGCGGCGCTGAGCCTGCGCAGAGAGGTGGGCTCCCGCTTGTCGGCCGGGATGATGCCTGGGGAAGCGCTTCAGCTCGGCACACGTCGATCACTCGGCGCACTGTCGATCAATCGAGCAAGGGATGCAAGGCGGCCTTGACCACGGCCGCGCCACCATTGCCCAGGGTGATCTCGCCGAAGTACGAGTAGTAGCTCGGGTGGCGAATCTCGACCCGGTAGGTGCCCGGGCGTACCGCCTTGCCGTGCTCGAGCTCGCTCGCCTGACCTACCAGAACGTCGTTCAGTATGACTTCTGCGCCGGGAACATTACACTCAACACGCAAGGTGGCTACGCCCCCGGAGCGCAGCGTAGCGCAGCCCAGCACGCAGCAGAAGGCCAGGGCCACGGCGACCGTCGCCGCAATGGCTGGCTTCATGGCGCGGCATGCTCGCCGGCCCGCTGGCAAGCGGTAGAGGCTGGAGCTCACGATGTTCATTGGTCCCTCTCCAGAACAGGTGCCGGATTGCGCAGCTGCAGATAAATCGTGTCGCCCGCGGTTCGGATCGGCACCACGGCCAGCCTGCCCGCGATCTCGCGTACCAACGCCAGCTGCAACGCCGGACCGGTCATGGGCGAAAAGACCCGCAGCTCGGCCGCGCTTGCCATGATGCGACGGGGCTCGGTAGCAACCACCGAACCAATGCGTCGGCACGCCTCGAGGACGATCTCCACCGCCCCAGGGTCGACGATATCGAGCTCTACCGTGACGAAGGGAGCACTGACCGGGGGAGCGCGCAGCTGCGCCGCCACCACTCGGACTAGCTGCCCCGCCACCCGGTCCAGGCAGTCCTCCCGCGCCGTGACCGCGTCGTCTGCGAAACCGTGCTCTTCCTGTGCTTGGGCGAGCGCGGGCTTGCCTCCCGGTGCACCGGCGGCGAAAAAATGCAGAGCCAGGCTGCACTTGACCGCCACTTGGGCCGTGCCGAGGACCGGCCCTTCCGCGCTGTCGGTTTCGCCCACGAACAGGGCACGAGCGCCCGTGCGGGCAGCATCGGCCACAAGAGCAGATTCGGCCGGGGCACGGTCGAGTTGCGCCACCAGGCCAATCTGGCCGAGCGCCCGCATAACCGCAGGCGTGGCCACTGCGGAGCCAGCCACCAGCAACGCGCCAGCCGGTTTACCCACCTTGGCGCCAGCGCCCGTGCCACGTGCCCGGTCGACCTCGCGGCGCAGGGCCGCCGTGTCCACTTCGGCCTCAACCATGACCGTGAGCATACCGCCCGCGGTCGCCTGCTCGATTAGGCGATAACTGCGCACGAACCTCTGCGCCGCATTGCCCAGCGATGCCTTGAGCTGGGCCAGGGCGGGCGGCCAGGGCTGGCTGACCGGTTCCCCCTCCTGCAAGACTTGCTCGAGAGCACTCTCCACCGCCTGCCTGAACGCGGCGGCCATGGCCAGCTTCTTGGCCGACACCGCGTTGCCCGCCACGATGGGCGCCTCGGCTCGCACTACCCGGCCATCCGGCTCGGTCGTCTGGGCCGCGACTCCCGCTGCCCACAGCAAGCCCAGCGCGGCCATGCCCGGGCTATTCATGGCTGCTCATCGAGGTAGATCACTGCAGCTCTGCCGGCGAATGCCTCGGCCGGGCCGGCCGCCGCCGAAAGCGCCAGCTCACCGCGAGCGTCCAGCTCAGCCAAGATAGCGTCGCCTGGCCCATGAGCCGCCAGGCGGTAGGTGGCAAAGCCGAGGCGAACCGCTTGCCCCGCTAACCTGATCACCGGAGCAAATTCCAACGGCATCTTGGCGACTCGCAGCGCAACCGGCGCGCCGTGGGCCGGTACCAGGTCGGAGAAGCCAAGGGTGAGCCACAGCACCACGCCACCGTCGGACTGATACTCCGTCCGGCTGACCTTGGCCAGGCTGCCCACGTCCTTGCCTACGCTCGCACCGCCCTTGACCAGCGCGGCAACGGCCGCCGCCAGCTTCTCCTCGGCAGCCGCGCGCGCACGCCGCTGCGCCCCCGGACGCGCGGCGTTCGGCCCGGGCATATGGAGATCCGCGGGCGAGCCCGCCTGCACAGTGATGGTTCCGGTCGACCAATCGACCTCGGCGCCCCCTATCCGCGCCAGCAAGGGATCCCGGTCCTTGCCCTGCCCGCCCGCTGGCGCGGCCAGCGCAAGCAAGAGCACCCCGCAAGACCACGGCGTCATTCCCATTCGATGGTGGCAGGCGGCTTGGAGGAGATGTCGTAGACCACGCGATTGATCCCGCGCACCTCGTTGACGATGCGCGAGGAGAGCGTGGCCAGCAGGTCGTGGGGCAAGGGCACCCAGTCTGCCGTCATGCCGTCGCGCGAGTGCACGGCCCTAATCGCCAGCACGTTGGCATAGGTGCGCTCGTCGCCCATCACCCCCACACTGCGTACCGGCAGGAGCACGCCAAACGACTGCCATATGCTCTCGTACAGACCGGCGGCGCGGATCTCCTCGTCGATGATTAGGTCGGCCGAGCGGAGAATATCGCATGCCACCTTGGTGACCGGTCCCACCACGCGCACCGCCAGGCCGGGTCCGGGAAACGGCTGGCGCCACAACATATCGCGCGGCAGCCCGCACTCGGCACCCAGAGCTCGCACCTCATCCTTGAAGAGCTCGCGCAAAGGCTCGATGAGCTTGAGGCTCATGCGCTCGGGCAGACCACCCACGTTGTGGTGCGACTTGATGGTGGCCGAGGGCCCCTTGTGCGACACCGACTCGATCACGTCGGGATAGAGCGTGCCCTGCACCAGGAAATCCGCGCCGCCCAGCTTGCGCGCCTCGTCCTCGAACACGGCGATGAACTCCCGACCGATGATCTTGCGCTTCTCCTCCGGATCCGCAATCCCGGCCAGCTTGGCCAAGAAGCGCTCAGCCGCGTCGACCACCACCAGATTCATCTTGAAAGTGCCGCGGAACAGGGCCTCGACCTGGGCCGCCTCGCGCGCGCGCAATAAGCCGTTGTCCACGAAGATGCAAGTCAGGCGATCGCCGACCGCCCGATGCACCAGGGACGCCGCCACCGAGGAATCCACTCCGCCCGACAGCCCGCAGATCACCCGTCCACGAGCTGCCCGGCGCTGGACGCTGGCCACCGCCTCGTCCACGAAGCTAGCCATGGTCCAAGAGGGGTCGCACCCGCAAATGCGAAAGAGGAAATTACCCAGGATTTCCGTGCCCCGCGGCGTGTGCACCACCTCGGGGTGGAACTGGACGCCCCAGAACTTGCGCTCCACCCCCTCGATCGCGGCCAAGGGGCAGTTGGCACTGGTGGCGATGGCACGCAGGCCCGTGGGCAAGGACTCCACCCGATCGCCATGGCTCATCCACACCGCCACTTCTTCGCCGGTAGCGAAGCCGTGGAAGAGCTCAGAGCTCTGCTCGATACGAACGGTAGCCCGCCCATACTCCCGCCGATCGGCCGCTGTCACCTGGCCGCCCAGGAGCAGGCTGGTGAGCTGCACGCCGTAACAAATCCCCAAAATGGGCACGCCCAGCGCAAAAATGTCGGCCGAGATGCGCGGCGCCCCCTGGTCGTAGACCGAGGAGGGTCCCCCCGACAGGATGATACCCGCAGGTCGCATGGCCCGGATGCGATCGAGGGGCAGGCTGAAGGGCTGTATCTCCGAATAGACCTTCTGCTCGCGCACCCGGCGGGCGATGAGCTGGGTGTACTGCGAGCCGAAGTCGAGTATGAGGATAACTTGTTGCGCGGCCATGCCTCAGCTCACTGCTCGACCCGGTAGTTGGGTGCTTCCTTGGTGATGATGACGTCGTGCACGTGCGACTCACGCAGACCCGAGCTGGTAATCTTGATGAAGCGGGTCTTGCTGCGCAGCTCATCCAGGTCGCGACAGCCGCAATAACCCATGCCCGAGCGCAGGCCACCGATCATCTGGTAGATGGACTGCGACAGGCTGCCCCGGTAGGGCACCCGGCCCTCGATGCCTTCGGGCACCAGCTTGGCCTCGCTCGCCACGTCGGCCTGGAAGTAGCGATCCTTGCTGCCCGCACGCATGGCCGCGACCGAGCCCATGCCTCGGTAGAGCTTGTAGCTCCGGCCCTGGTAAAGGATGATCTCCCCGGGGGCCTCGTCGGTGCCGGCGAACAGGCTGCCGATCATGACGGTGTGGGCCCCGGCCGCGATGGCCTTCACCAGGTCGCCCGAGTACTTTATCCCGCCGTCGGAGATGATGCGTACCTCGGTCTTGGCCAGCGCCCTTGCGCAGTCGGACACCGCCGTCACCTGAGGAACGCCGATCCCAGCCACTACCCGCGTCGTACAGATCGAGCCCGGTCCCATGCCCACCTTGACCGCGTCCACACCCGCCTTGGCCAGGGCCAGCGCCCCCTCGGCCGTGGCCACGTTGCCAGCGACGATTTGAGCCTTCGGGAATGACCGACGCACCTCGGCCACCGACTCGAGCACCGCCCGGGAGTGACCATGGGCGGTATCGATGCAGATCACGTCGCAGCCGACGTGGAGCAAAGCCGCCACCCGCGCCTGCACATCCGCGCCCGTGGAAACCGCGGCACCCACCCGCAGGCGGCCGAGCTCGTCCTTGGCGGCATGGGGATGCTGCTGCGCCTTTTCTATGTCCTTGATCGTTATGAGCCCGCGCAGTTTGCCCCCTCCATCCACCACCAGGAGCTTTTCGATGCGGTTTCTGTGCAAGAGCTCTTTGGCCGCCTCCAGCGTCACGCCCTCGGGAGCGGTTATGAGGCGCGTGGTCATGACATCGCGCACGGCCTGGTCGAGATTGCGCTCGAAGCGCACATCGCGATTGGTGAGGATGCCGACCGGCCGGCCATCGCGTCCGACCACGGGCAGCCCCGAGATCTCGTGACGGCGCATCAGCTCCAGGGCGGAAAAGAGCTTGTGGTCCGGCTCGATGGTGACCGGGTCGATGACCACCCCGGTCTCGGCCTTCTTGACCTTGGTGACCTCGAGCACCTGCTCGTCGATGGTCATGTTCTTGTGGATCACGCCCAGCCCGCCTTCGCGCGCCATGCAGATGGCGGTGGGAGCCTCGGTCACGGTGTCCATGGCCGAGGAGAGGATGGGGATGGCCAGGGTAATGCTGGCCGTCAAGCGGGAACGAACATCGACATCCCTGGGAATAACCTCGCTCTCCGCCGGAACGAGCAAGACGTCGTCGAAGGTAAGAGCCTCGCGCAAGGGAGCATCAAGCAGCATCTTGGGAGACTATACATTCGGCGCGAACGGTTCAAGAGGTTCCCGCACCCGTAATCCCGCGGCAAGGCAGCCAAGCCGCGGGGCGCCGGCGGAGCCCTTCCCTCGGCCATCGCATCCCTGCTAGTAAAAGATTGGAGCCTGGTCATGCCCACCGTCCCTTTCCGCTTTTGTTGCTCCCTCGCCATCGTCGGTGTCGCCGCCGTGTGCTCGAGCCCGGTCAGAGCCACGGCTGGCCGACCCGCCGACCCGGATGCCATCCTCGGCGTCTGGCTCACCTCCGCCCAGGACGCGACGATCACCATCACACGCTCGGGCGACAGCTATGTGGGCCACGTATCCTGGCTCAAGCGTCAGCACGGGGCGGACGGACAGCCGGTGCGCGACGACCACAACCCCGATGTTAGCCTCCGCCAGCGCCCGCTCATGGGCCTGCAGATTCTCTGGGGCATGAGGAGCAAGGGCGACGGCGAGTACACGGACGGCCAGCTGTACGACCCCGCGCATGGCAAGACCTACTCCGGCAAGGCCGTCCTGGTATCTGACCACGTACTGCAGCTGCGGGGCTATGTGGGCATTTCCTTGTTCGGGCGCACGGAAACCTGGACGCGGAAGTAGCCGCCCGGCAATGCCGCTCCCCTTCCTGGGCGGAGTGAAACCCGGCCGCTGGACCGGCGCGGAGCTACATCCGCGGGGGCCATAACTCCGCTCTTAAGAGGGCCCCATTGACAGCCGAATTGGTATTCGGCAGGATAAATACTTATTTGAGATGGAGAAAGCGGGATTCGATCAATGAGGGCCGAGCAGAGACGAGAGCGCGAGGTTGCCCGTGCCCGCGAGGGCATCGTGGAGGCTGCCATGCGCGCCTTCGCTCGTTCCGGGCTGCACGGCACCACCATGCATGACATCGCGTGCGAAGCCGGCTACACGGCGGCCTCGCTCTACACCTACTTCAAGAGCAAGCAGGAGATCGTCGAGGCGATGTCGAATCACCTCACCGATGAGTACCTGCAGGTCTTCGAAGATCCCATGCCGAGCGGGCTCAGCTTTCGCCAACGGTTCGAGCTACTGCTGCATCGCCATCTGAAGGTGGCGGACAAGCGCCGCAACCTCTTTCCCCTCCTCTCCAGCGACGACCCGTGCCCGCGCTCGCCCCAAGACCAGCTCTTCCACGCCAACTTCGAGCGCCGCATCGCGGGCTTGGCCGACTGGCTCGGGCGTAACGCCAAACCCCAGGATCTGGCCGGCTATGACGCCAAGATCGTGGCTCGCCTGGTCTTCGGCATGGCCTTCGGACTCTTCCATCAGTTCAGCGACCAGGGTGGGGACAGCTTCCTGTCTTGCGCACCCATCATCACGGAGTTCCTCTTCCACGGCATCAGCAGCAAGCCCGGAGCTCGCAAGAAATGACCAGAACGCCCCTCGCTCTCTTCCTCGCCGCGGCCCTTGCGGCCCCAGGCGCAAGCGCGGCCAACCTGACCCTGGAGCAGTGTATCGCCATCGCCCTCAATGAGAGTCCGGACGCGGCCTCCGCCAGCTACGAGGTCGAGGCCGCCTCTTTCAGGAAGAAGGAGGCCTTCGGTGGCTACGGACCCCGTCTGCATATCGACGCCGGGTTTCAGCGCTGGGACAGCACCTATGCCCTGCCACTTTTTGGCTCGCTGAAGCAATATTGCACGAGCTGTCCGTGGAACCCGTCAGTCCCTCAGCAGACAGCTCCGGATGGCAGTGTCATCCCCGAGATCGAGACCGAAGCCCTGGTGCTGCGGCCGCAGTGGACTTGGTCGGCCGCGGCCACCGTCGCCCAGCCCATCGGCGCCCTGTGGACCGTGCGCGAGGCCAACCTGCTCGCCCAGCTTGGCATCGACGTGGCCGAGATCAGGCGCCGGACAGCACGTCGCGACATCTCCTACCAGGTGGTCGAAGCCTACTACCGCGTGCTCGAAGCCAAACGCCTGGCCGAGGTTGCGCAAAAGTCGGTCGAGCAGGTCACCGCCCAGGTGAGCCAGGCCCGCATCTTCTACGAGAGCGGAACCGTCGCGCGCAACGATGTCCTGCGCGCCGAGCTCGGGCTCGCCGCCGCCGAGCAACGGCTCATCCAGGCCAAGGGCGGCGTCACCCTGGCGCGTGGTCGTCTCGCCACCGTGATGGGCCGCGAGCCCACGGCCGACATCGACGTGGTCGATCTGAGGGGCGAGCCCACTGTCCCTGCGCCCCTCCCCGCCGGTCAAGCCGAGCAACTGGCCGTCGAGCGACGCTTGGAGCTGCGCGAGATCGCCGCCCATATCGAGCAAGCCGAGACCGGGGCCAACCTGGCCAAGTCCAAGATGCTGCCGCAGGTGAACGCGGTGGCCAACTACACCCGCCAGACTTCTTCGCTCTTCGGCCTGCCCAAGACCTGGTTCGTGGGCGCCACCGCCTCGTGGGACATCTGGGAGGGCGGCAGCACCTACTACGGCATCGACGAAGCCAAGGCTCAGCTGGCGCAAGCTCGGGAGACCCGCCGCAAGACCGAGGACTTGATCCGCCTCGACTTGCAGGGCGCCCAGGTGGGCGTGACTACCGCGGCAGAGGCCCTGCAGGTCGCCCGCCACGCGGTCGAGCAGGCGGAAGAGAACTTCCGCATCGAACAGAAGCGCTACCAGAGCGCCAGCAACACCTCGTTCGACGTCCTCGACGCCGAAACCCAGCTTACCACCGCACGGGGCCAGCATCAGGCTGCCATCTACGACCTTGTCATCGCCCAGTCGAACCTCGCCCGCGCCATGGGAGAGGAGCACCCTACCCTCAAGGCCACACCGTGATTCTTTCCCGCGGAGAAACCATGACTTGCCCCCCTTCCCCTAGGACAGCTGCCCGAGCCGCCTTCAGCCTCACTCTGCCCTTGCTCGCGGCTGTGTCGTGCAGCAACGAGAGCGCAGTGGCCCGCTTGCCCGCCTCCCCACCAGCCCCAGCCGCCCAAGGCGCGCCTGGCGCGAGCAGGGCCCAGCCGGCCCAAGGGCCGGCCAGCGCCAGTGCGCCCGCGGAGAAGAGCATCCCGTCCGCCACCCAGGTAGCCCCTCCCCCTGACGGCTCCTTCCTTTCCGGCCAGACCGAGGCCCATCGGCGCAGCACCCTGACGCCCAAGGTGTCGAGCACGGTAACCGCGGTTCACGTGCGCGACGGCGACGTGGTCAAGGCCGGGCAAGCCCTGGTCACCCTCGATACCCAGGACTTCCGCTTGCGGGTGGAGCAGGCCGAGGCCGCCCGGCGCGCTGCCCAGGTGCAACTCGATTCGGCCAAGCTCGACTGGAATCGCAGCAAGACCCTGCTCGCCGACAAGGCGGTGCCACAGGCTCAGTACGACGCGATGGATGCACGACTAAAGGGCGCCCAGGCCGGCCTAGCCCAAGCCGACGTTGCCCTGGCCATGGCCCGCAAAGCCCTGCGCGATGCCACCATCTATGCCCCGTTCAGCGGCATCGTGGTCAAGCGCCTGGTGAACGAGGGGGAATACGCCTCGGTCATGCCCGCCACCCCCCTGGTCATCATCGAGGAAGTCGATCCCCTCGACCTGCGCATCCAGCTTCCTGCTCCCCTGGCGGCCATGGTCAGGACGGGAGACCGGGTGAAAGTGCGCTTCCCGGCCACCGGACAGACCATCGAAGTAGCCCTCACCCGGGTGGTGGCCGCGCTCAATCCCCACAGCCGAACCTTCTCTGCCGTAGCCGAGCTGGCCAACCACGACCATGCCCTGCGCTCGGGGCTTTACGCCGAGGTCGTGCTGGCCAGCCCACCACCCGCCTCGCCGGGCACCAGCCTCGCGGCCCGCTCCGATAAGCCCGCCCCGCCCCGGCTGACCAAGTCCGCCCTCGCCAGCAAGGCGGCCCGATGAGGCTGGCCGACCTTTCCATCAAGCGTCCGGTCTTCGCCACCGTGATGGTGAGCATGCTGGCGGTCTTCGGCGTGTGGGGCTATCGCCAGCTCTCGGTCGACATGTTCCCCGAGGTCGAGTTCCCCATCTGCACGGTGACCGCCATCTATCCCGGCGCCGATCCCGAGACCATCGAATCGCGGGTGGTCGATAAGCTGGAGGAGGCCATCAGCGCCGTGAGCGGCATCAAGACCCTGCGCTCGACCTCGATGGAGAACGTGGGGCTGGTCTTCGTCCAGTTCGAGCTGGAGCGCAAGGCCGACCAGGCCGTGCAAGACGTGCGCGACAAGGTCTCGGCCGCGCTCAAGGATCTGCCTGCCGACCTCGAGCCACCCCTGGTCGAGCGCCTCGACATCGGCGCCGCCCCGGTCATGGCCATCGCCCTGGCGGGCGACGTGCCCAAGCGCGAGATCACCGCCGTGGCCAAGGACACCATCAAGCAGCGCCTGCAGGCCATAAACGGCGTCGGCAGCATCGACATTATCGGAGGCCAAGAGCGGGAGTTCCACCTGTGGATCGATCCCCACAGGCTCGACTCCTTCGGCCTGGCGCCGAGCGACGTCGCCCAGGCCGTGGCCGCGCAAAACGTCGAGATCCCGGGGGGCCGCCTCGACCAGCCGGCCCTGGAGTGGTCGATCAAAACTCGCGGCCAAGTGCACAGCGCCGAGGAGCTCGGCAACATCATCATCACCGCGGTGGCCGGCGCTCCGGTGCGCATCCGCGACGTGGCCCGCGTCGAAGACGGCGCCGCGGAACGACGCTCGTACGCCACCTTCAGCGGCAAGTCCGCCGTCACCATGCTCGTGCGCAAGCAGTCGGGCGCCAATACCGTCGATGTCGCCCACAAGAATCAGGGCGGTCATGGACAAGCTGGCGCCCCAGTTCCCGAGCCTCAGCATGCGCGTGGCCTCTGACAACTCCGTGTTCACCGAGCGCGCCATCAACGACGTCAAGTTCGACCTGCTCTTCGGAGCGGGGCTCGCGATCCTGATCATCATGTTCTTCTTGCACGACTGGCGGGCCACCCTCATCAGCGCCACCGCCCTACCCGTCTCGGTCATCTCGACCTTCGCCTTCCTCCATTTCATGGGCTTCACCCTCAACATGATGACCATGATGGCGCTTTCCCTCTCCATCGGCATCCTGATCGACGACGCCATCGTGGTCATCGAGAACATCCACCGCCACCTCGAGATGGGCAAGCCCCCCCTGCGTGCCGCGGCCGACGCCACCGCCGAGATCGGCCTCGCGGTCATGGCGACCACCGCCTCGATTCTGGCCGTGTTCATACCGGTCGCCACCATGAAGGGCCTGGTCGGCCGCTTCTTCGTCCAGTTCGGGCTCACCGTGGCGTTCGCGGTCGCGGTGTCGCTCTTCGTGGCCTTCACCCTGACCCCCATGCTTTCCTCGCGCTTTCTGCGTTCCCACACGGGCAAAGGCCGGCTGGGCAAGGCCATCGAGCGCGGCCTCGACCTGATCGAGCGCGGCTACGGCAAGCTGCTGGGCGCGGCGCTTCGCCAGCGCGCCCTCAGCGTGCTGCTGGCAACCGCCGTCTTCCTCGCCAGCATCTTCCTCGTTGCCATCGTGCCCAAGGAATTCATGCCGGTCGAGGACCGCAGCCAGTTTCTGGTCAAGCTGGAGATGCCCACCGGCGCGTCGCTCACGGCCACCGAGACCATGGCCGAGGGAGTGGCGGCCAAGCTGCGCGCCGTCCCTGGCGTGGCCGACACCCTGGTCACCATCGGCGGCTCCGCCCTGGCCGAGGTCAATCGCGCAGAGATTCAGGTCAATCTGGTAGGCAAGAAAGAGCGCGCCTTTTCCCAGGCCGACATGATCGCCTACACCCGCAATAGCCTCCCCGTCTGGCTCGGACGCGCGGACGTGAGCAGCGCCGTCGAGCCGGTCAACATGGTGGGAGGTGGCAGCAGCGCCGGAGCCTTCCGCAGCTCCATGGTCCAGTTCAACGTGCGCGGCAAGGACTACGGTGAGATCAGCAAGGCCACGGGCGAGATCCTAAAGACCCTTAGCCAGAAGGAGGTCGTGGTCGAGGGCAAGCAGCGGTCCCCCTACGTCGATCTCGACGTCTCGTTCCGTGGCGGCAAACCCGAGCTGGCCGTCAACATCGACCGCGATCGGGCCGCCGACCTCGGCGTGCCCATGGCCGCCATCGCCATGACCATGCGCAGCCTGATGGCGGACGACAAGGTGTCGGAAATGACTGCTGACGGACAGCGCTACGACATCCGCATGAAGCTGGACGCGGGTTTTCGCCAGAGGGGACAAGACTTGCTCGCGCTCAAGGTGCGATCGACCAGCGGCCAGCTGGTCGACCTGGCCAACGTGGTGTCGATCGCCCCTGATGCTGGCCCGGCCAAGATCGACCGGCAGAACCGCCAGCGCCAGATCACGGTGTTCGCCAATCTCAGCGGCATTGCCCTCGGCCAGGCCACCCAAGAGGTCGAAGCCGCCGCCCGCAAGGTGGTGCCCGCCAACATGACCACCGACTGGGAGGGCCAGGCCGACCTCATGCGCGAATCGATGGGCTACCTGATACAGGCGTTGCTCCTCGCCATCATCATCGTCTACCTGGTGCTGGCCGCTCAGTTCGAGAGCTTCCTCCAGCCGCTGACCATCATGCTGTCGCTGCCGCTCTCCATGGTCGGCGCCCTGGGCGCCATCGCCCTCGCCCATAGCATGCTCAATATCATGACCATGATTGGCATCATCTTGCTCATGGGCTTAGTGACCAAGAACGCCATCCTGCTGGTCGACTATACCAACACCCTGCGTCGCACTGGCCTGGCCCGCCACGAAGCCTTGCTCAAAGCTGGGGCCGTCCGCTTGCGTCCCATCCTGATGACCACCGGAGCCATGATCTTCGGCATGGCCCCCGTCGCTCTAGGCATCTCGGAAGGGGGCGAGCTGCGCGCGCCCATGGCCATTGCCGTCATCGGCGGTCTCACCACCTCGACTCTGCTCACCCTGGTGGTAGTGCCGGTCGCCTATACCCTCATCGACGCCCTCGCCGAGCGCAGCCTCGGCCACGCGACCATTACCCGTGGGGTTCCCAATCCCTCCCGCGATGCTTCGCTGCCAGCCTAGCCGGCATTCAGCTCGCCCCCCTCGCCGTCCCGCAGGTAATTGTCCTTCGTGCGCACGTAGCGGGCCGCCATGGCCCGGTGCTCGTCGGCCAGGCTGGCGGAGATAGTGCGCACCACCTTGGCCGGAGCACCCAAGACCAGGCTGTGCGGCGGAATGACCGTGCGCGCCGTGACCAGGGCACAAGCGCCCACTATCGACCCCTCTCCGATCACGCAATCATCGAGTATGGTCGCTTGCATACCTATGAGGCAGGCATCGTCTACTCGGCAGGCGTGCAGCATCACCCGATGGCCGACTACTACCTCGGCACCTACGATACATGGCACCTCATCGCCCACGTGCATGACGCTGCCATCTTGAATGTTCGTGCGCTCCCCCACGATGATCGGCGCCAAGTCGCCGCGCGCCACCGCGCCGTACCAGAAGGAGACGTCCTTGCCCAGACGCACGTCACCGGCCAAAGCCGCCCCCGGCGCCAGAAAAACTCGCTCCGCCAGCTGCGGCACCAGACCCTGATAGCTGTCGACGATCGACCTCGGAAACCGCCGCCGCAACTCGCTCAGCGTTTCGCGGCCCCGCGCCAGTCGGACCCCCGGCTGGGCAGGCCCCCCGCCCGTATCTTGAGCCAAAACCTTGCCCTCGGGCCGGGTCGGGCCCGAGCCCAGGGTTAGCCTATCGCTCGCCATGCCCCGCGACCATAGCAGCCCCCCGCGGCGATCTCCAAGCTACCTCCTCCCCTACCTGCCCGACCCGCCGACTTTCAAACGCTGGGCACCTCGGTCAGCATCTCGTACATCTGCTGCACGCGCTGGTCCTCCGGATCATGTGCCAAGGCGTCACGGAAGACGTGAGTCGCTTCGAAGACCTTGTTGGCGTGATAGTAGGCCATGCCCAGGTGATACTTCGCCGCCTGGTCCTCCGGGCAGACCTCGAGCACCCGCTTGAAGTTGGCGATGGCTTGCTCGTAGTCGCCCAGCGAGGCGTAGTTTACCCCCAGGTGGTAGTTCGCGATCACCGAGGCCGGATTCAAGGCCAAGAGGTGGCGAAAGGCCGCGATGGCCTCGGACTGCTTGCCCACATGGTAGTAGGAGATGCCCAGCCAGTAGTAGGCGCTCAGGTATTCACGGCTCAGCTGCACGCAGCGCTCGAGCGCGGCGATGGCCAGGTGAATGTGACCTGCGCGATAGTAGGCGAGCGCGATATCGTAATGAGCATCCGGGTAGTCCGGTTTTACTTCGATGGCCTTCTTGAAGGCCACCACGGCCTGCTCTAGCTCACCCGCGCGGTAGTAGAGATTGCCCAACCCCGACCACAGATGAGCATTGCCGGGCGCCAGCTCACTCGCCCTCTTGATAGCCGCAATGGAGGTCGCCAGATCGCTGCCGGCAAGGCGCGAGCTCAGCGCCTTGCGTGCCCAGCTCTGCGGGTCATCTTCACCGCTGAACGGGCTCCCGCACAGGGGGCAGTACTTGTACTGGTCTGGAAAATCCTTGGTGCACATCCTGCATGAAACCATCGCTTGCCCTCCAATCGTAGCGGCGGAGTGACTGCGGTCGGATTTTAGGCCCGACCGGGCTACCCTTAAGAATTATCCACTTCTCGCGCTCGGCGCGCCAGCCTAAAAATCGTACCAATTCTATCCCGATTTAGCTGAGATATGACTTTGAGCTCGATGCCCTTCGGGCACACCGCCTCGCACTCGGCCACGACCGAGCACGGCCCAAAACCTTCCTGGTCCATGGCATCCACCATGGTCGTCACCCGCTGCCAGCGCTCGGGCTGACCCTGGGGCAAGAGGGCAAGGTGGGCCACCTTGGCGCCCACGAAGAGCACGGCCGACGCATTAGGGCAAGCGGCGACGCACGCCCCGCATCCGATGCACGCCGCTGCGTCCATGGCAGCATCGGCCTTGGCCTTGGCGACGGGCACGGCATTGCCATCCGGGGCCGATCCGGTGCGCGCGCTCACAAAGCCGCCGGCCGCTATGATGCGGTCTAGCGCGCTGCGATCCACCACCAGGTCGCACAGCACCTTGAACGGCTTGGCCCGGAAGGGTTCGATGACGATGGTCTCGCCGTCGCGAAAGTGGCGCATATGGAGCTGGCAGGTCGTGGTCTGCCGGCGCGGCCCGTGCGGGATGCCGTTTATCATCATGCCGCAGGTTCCGCAGATGCCCTCGCGGCAATCGTGGTCAAAGGCGATCGGCCGCTGCCCGGACAGGATCAGGTTCTCGTTCACCACGTCGAGCATCTCCAGGAAGGACATGTCCGGCGATATGTCGTCGGCGGTGAGCCACTGCCAGGCCCCCGGCACATCTGGCCCGGGTTGCCGCCAAACTTTGAGGATCACCTTCATCGCGTCACGCTTTCGCTCATTTGTAGCTACGCTGCGCCAGGTGCGCCGTGGCAAAGCTGAGCGGCTCCTTGTGCAGCACCGCCGGCGCCTCCCCCTGATATTCCCAGACCGCCACGTGGGAGAAGCCCGCATCGTCCCGTCTGGCCTCACCGTCGGCGGTCTGAAACTCTTCGCGGAAATGGCAGCCGCAAGACTCGCTACGCTCCAGGGCGTCTCGGCACATGAGCTCGGCAAATTCCATGAAGTCGCCCACGCGGCCCGCGTATTCGAGAGCCTGGTTGAGCTCGCTGCCGCTGCCCGGGACCGCCACCATGCTCCAGAACTCCTCGCGCAAGCTGGGTATGCGAGCGAGAGCCGCGCGCAACCCAGACGCGCTGCGCGTCATGCCACAACTATCCCAGAGCAGCTTGCCCAGCTCGCGATGAAAAGAGAGCGCCGTGCGCTTACCGCGCCCCCCCATGAGCCTGGCCATGCGCTCCCCGACCGCGGCCTCGGCCCGGCGGAATTCCGCCGCGTCCTTGGCCACCTTGGGCGGGCTGGCCTGGCCGAGGTAGTTTCCCACCGTATTCGGGATGATGAAGTAGCCATCGGCCAAGCCCTGCATCAGGGCCGAGGCGCCCAACCGGTTGGCGCCATGATCGGAGAAGTTAGCCTCCCCCAGCACGAAGAGCCCCGGAATCGTGCTCATCAGGTTGTAGTCGACCCACAAGCCGCCCATCGTGTAGTGGACGGCCGGGTAGATACGCATGGGGACGCGGTAGGGGTCCTCGTCGGTGATCCGCTGGTACATCTCGAACAGATTGCCGTAGCGTTCGCGCATCGCCGGCTCGCCCAGGCGGGCAATGGCATCGGCAAAATCCAGGAAGACACCCCGACCACCCGGCCCCACCCCCCGGCCGTCGTCGCACACCGCCTTGGCCGCGCGGCTGGCAACGTCGCGCGGCACCAGATTGCCGAAGGCCGGATAGCGCCGCTCGAGGAAATAGTCGCGTTCCCGCTCCGGAATGTCGGCCGGCCGGCGCTGGTCGCCGCTCGCCTTGGGCACCCACACCCGGCCGTCGTTGCGCAGCGACTCGCTCATGAGGGTAAGCTTCGCTTGGTGCTCGCCCGAGACGGGAATGCAGGTGGGGTGTATCTGGGCGAAGCAGGGATTGGCGAACCCGGCGCCGTGACGATACGCGCGGAAGACTGCCGTCACGTTACAGCCCTTCGCGTTGGTAGACAGGAAGTAGGCGTTGCCGTAGCCGCCCGTCGCGAGGATGACCGCGTCGGCGGCGTGCGACTCGATCCGGCCGCTCACCAGGTCGCGGGTCACGATGCCGCACGCCCGCCCGCCCGCGAGCACCAGATCGAGCATCTCGGTGCGGGGATACATGGTGACCTGCCCAGCCGCCACCTGGCGCTCGAGCGCCTGGTAGGCACCCAAGAGCAACTGCTGGCCGGTCTGGCCCCGCGCATAGAAGGTGCGCGACACCTGCGCGCCGCCGAACGAGCGGTTGGCCAAAAGACCGCTATACTCGCGCGCGAACGGCACGCCCTGGGCCACGCACTGGTCGATAATGGCCAGCGACAGCTGGGCCAGACGATAGACATTGGCCTCACGCGCGCGAAAATCGCCGCCCTTGATGGTGTCATTGAACAGGCGCAACACACTGTCGCCGTCGTTCTGGTAGTTCTTGGCGGCGTTTATGCCACCCTGGGCGGCGATGCTGTGTGCGCGCCGGGGGCTGTCCTGATAGCAGTAGCAGCGCACGTTGTAGCCGAGCTCGGCCAGCGTGGCCGAGGCTGCGGCGCCCGCCAGACCCGAGCCGACCACGATGAGATTGAAGCGACGCTTGTTGGCTGGGTTGACCAGCTTCATCTCGAGCTTGTGCCGTTCCCAGGATGTCTCGAGGGGACCCGATGGAATATGGGCGGCAAGCTGCATGGCCTAGCTCCCGATTAACCTGAAAAATATAGCGCAGGGCAAGAAGATGAACCCCGCCACCAGCACTAATGTCGCCCCGCCCACCACGACACGGATCAGTCCCTCGCTCAATGGGCCGCGCACGCCGATGGACTGGAACATGCTGTACCCGCCGTGCAGCAAGTGCAGGCCGACCAAGCTCGTCCCCAGCACATAGAGCCACACCACCCAGCCGTATTGAAAGCTGTTCCAGATATTGGCGTACACGTCATCCTCGAGGTAAGGGGCCGGCGTGACCTGGATGCCCCAGGTGAAGTGCGCGAGATGGAACAGGACGAAAGCCAGGACCAGAACACCGGAGTACTTCATGGTGCGAGCGGCATAGGACACGGTTCGCCAGCGCTTGCGCCCGTAGCCCACCGGACGCGCCGCCCACTGCCGCAGAGCCAGCACGCTCGCGCTCCATATGTGGATGGTCACCCCCAGCAACACCACACTCCGCGCCGTCCACAGTGCCGCCGGCGAAAGGCGCAAGAGGTGGGCATACCCGTTGATAATCGCCGGTCCCTTGAAAAAGAGCATCATGCCTACCAGGTGCTCGATGCAAAACCCGAAGAGCACGAAGCCGGAGACGGCCATCAGTACTTTGAGCCCGATGGTGGATCTGCAAAATGACAGCAACGCTCCCATGGTTCACCTAGCTAGCGCAGCGCTCTCCTTGCCCTACCTCACCAGCGCTGCCACGGTTTGGCCCAAATCGGCCGGACCGGGGGCGAGGGCCACCCCCGCCTCCCGCAACGCCGCAATCTTGCCCTCGGCCCGCCCCGCGCCGCCGCTGATAATGGCCCCGGCGTGGCCCATGCGTCGACCCGGCGGAGCAGTCAGACCGGCCACGAAGGCGGCCACTGGCTTCTTGATGTTGGCTTTGATGAAGGCGGCCGCCTCTTCTTCGGAGCTTCCGCCAATTTCGCCAATCAGGAGCACCGCTAGGGTCTCCGGGTCGCGCTCGAACAGGGCGAGACAGTCGACGAAGTCGAGGCCCTTCACCGGATCGCCACCGATGCCCACCGCCGTGCTCTGACCGAGGCCGAGCTGGGAGATTTGATAGGCCGCCTCGTAGGTCAGGGTGCCCGAGCGCGAAACGATGCCCACTCTGCCCGGACGGTGGATGTAGCCCGGCATGATGCCCAGCTTGGCTACCCCGGGCGCAATCACCCCGGGACAGTTGGGACCCAGCAAGCGGCAGGCACGACCAGCGAGCGCCCGCCTGGTCCGCACCATGTCGAGCACGGGGATGCCCTCGGTGATGCACACGACCAGGGCGACTCCGGCGGCCGCCGCCTCCACGATGGCGTCGGCCGCCCCCAGCGCTGGAACGAAGATAACGCTGGCGTTGGCTCCGGTCTCACCCACCGCCTCGGCCACGCTGTCGAAGAGCGGGATACCTTCGTGGCTACCCCCGCCTTTGCCCGGCGTGACCCCGGCTACCACCTGGGTGCCGTACTCGCGCATCTGCTGGGCATGGAAGGAGCCCGCGGCCCCGGTCAAGCCCTGCACCACGACCTTGGTGCTCTCGTCCACCAGGATGGCCATGGCTAGCTCGCTCTCCGGGTCAGCTCGACAATACGGCGGGCCCCGTCGGCCATGTCGGTCGCCGTGGTGATGGGCAGGCCCGAGCTTGCCAGCAGGGCGCTGCCCTGCTCGAAATTGGTGCCGGCCAGCCGGACCACCAGCGGGCAGGCGAGCCCGATCTCGGCCACCGCCGCGACAATGCCGGCCGCGATCACGTCGCATTTCATGATCCCGCCGAAGATGTTGACGAATATCCCTCTGACGGCTGGATCCCGGGTCAAGATCTTGAAGGCCGCCGTCACCTTGGCCTGGCTGGCGCCGCCGCCCACGTCGAGGAAATTGGCGGGATTGCCGCCGTGGGCTTTGATGATATCCATGGTCGCCATGGCCAGCCCGGCACCGTTAACCATGCACCCGACCGCGCCGTCGAGCTTGACGAAACTGAGGTCGAAAGCGCGCGCCTCGCGCTCGCTCGGCTCCTCTTCCTCGAGGTCGCGCATCTCGGCCAGCGCGGGATGACGGTCGAGGGCGTTGTCATCGAGGATCATCTTACAGTCGAGCGCGAGCATCCGGCCATCGGTGGTGATGACCAGAGGGTTGATCTCTATGAGCGAGGCATCCAGCTCGACGAAGGCCTGGTAGAGCTTGCGCAAGAAGGACTGGGCGGTCTTCGCAGCTTCTCCGGCCAGCCCGAGAGCACGGGCGAGGTTGCGGGTCTGATACCCCAGAAGCCCCACCGCCGAGTCCACCGCCTCGAGCATGATCTTGGCCGGAGAGCGTGCCTCGTCCTCGACCTCCATCCCGCCCGCCTCCTTGGCCATGAGCACTACCCCGCCCCGGGCGCGATCGACCAGCACCGAGGCGTAGAGCTCGCGCGCCACCGGCACGGCTTGCTCGACCAGCAGGCGCCTCACCACCCGGCCCCGGGACCCGGTCTGGGCGGTGACCAGGGTGCGCCCGAGCAAGGCCAGCCCGGCCGCGCTGGCCGCGCTCCCCCCCTGCACCACCTTCACTCCGCCCGCCTTCCCGCGCCCGCCGGCGTGAATCTGGGCCTTCACCACCAGAGTCTCCTCGCGAGACGCGGCCATCACCTCCTGGGCGGCGCGCGCCACTGCCCCCGGTTCGAGAGCGACCGAGCCGATGGGTACCGGCAATCCGTACTGCGCGAGCAAGCTCTTGGCCTGGTACTCGTGGATCATCATCGCGCGGGCTGGCTCCGTTTCTCCTGCCTTTGATGCCGCCCGAGGCGCTTTTGATGCTTGCCGCGTGAAGAAGAGTCGCGGGTGGCCCTATCGCCGCGCATGCGGATCTAGCACGCCAGGCTCGACCCGTGCCCCCGGCCGGGCCGGCCCGGGCTTCCTCCGCCTGCCATTTCCCCTTTCCGGAACCGGTTCGCTCTTCTAGCGCACAGCGGCCAAGCGGCGCGCGCGCGCCTGCTGCTTCGCCTTGTGCACACGGACCAAGCTATCGAAAGTCGACTGACGCAGCTCCCGCACCGTGCCCTCGTAAATCTTCGACCAAACTGGCCGCGACGGACAGACTTCCGATTGCGAGCAGCACTTCGGGTTGAGCACACACGGCCGCAAGGCCAAAGACTGCTGCGACGCCACGACAACATCCAGCAAAGAAATCGCCGACGGCTCGCGCGCCAAAGAAAAGCCGCCGTGAATGCCGCGCACCGAGACCAAGACGTTGGCTTTCACCAGGCGCTGCAGAATCTTGGCTACGAAGAGATCGGGAGCGCCTACCGCCCGGGCGATCTCCGTCTTGGTAGCCAAGCGCCCCCGATGCTCCACCAGAAAAAGGAGGCAGCGAATCGCATAATCAGACTGTTGCAGCACGGCAGACATAGCCAGCGTTCTTCCTTCTGGTCGCTACGACCACCCCTTATCTGTAGCACGAACGGCCTCGCTTGGGGAATCTTTACCGCGACCACGTCACTTAGCTCATCCGGCCATTCGGAAAAGCAGACCGTATGGCTCGTAATCTCCGCGGCCGCGGGAGAGCTCAGTCGGGCAAAGCCCGCCTGCGCTCACGCGGACCGAAAAGGATGGACGGGTCCTTTAGAGCCACCGGCGCACGGTTGCATCAGCTGGACGCGGGATCGCGCCTGCCGAGCGCAGCACCCACACCCGCCGCCCTCAGGCCGCGCCGGCGCGTGGCCCCGTGGCCTTGCCCTGCGCCCGGCGTCCCGCAGCGCTGCCCGGGCGCGCCTCGGGCAGGGGACGGGCGAGCGCGGCCGCCAGCACCTCCGCCATCGTGGACACCGGCTCGATCCTGATCTTTTCCCGCACGTGCGGCGGTAGCTCGTCAATCTCGGCCATGTTCCCGGCCGGCACTATGGCGGTGCGCAAGCCGGCCCTGACGGCGGCCAGGAGCTTTTCCTTGAGCCCGCCCACGGGCAAGACCCGTCCGCGCAGGGTCAGCTCGCCCGTCATGGCGACATCGCGACGAATGGCAATCCCGGTGACCAGCGACACCAGCACCGTTGCCATGGTGATCCCGGCGGAGGGGCCGTCCTTGGGCACTGCCCCGGCGGGCACGTGAATGTGGATCTGATGGTCGGCGAAGTAATCCCCGGCGGCGACCGGATTGCCCACCTGTACCCGTGCAAACGACAGCGCGGCCTGCGCCGACTCCTTCATGACATCGCCAAGCTGGCCGGTCAGGATCAGCGCGCCCTTGCCTGGCATGACCTGGGCCTCGACGTGCAAGACTTCGCCGCCGGCCTGCGTCCAGGCCAACCCATTGGCAATGCCTACCTCGTCGGTGCGCTGGCGCTCGTCGGGAATGTAGCGGGGGGCCCCGAGCAACCTGGTCACCTCGTCCAGGGTCATGGGCACGCGCCGGGCTTTGTTCCGCGCCGCGCCTGCACCCTCTCCTTCCACGATTCGCCGCGCCACCTTACGGGCCAGCCGGGCAATCTGGCGTTCCAGCTCGCGCAGCCCGGCCTCGCGGGTGTACTCCGACACCACCTTGCGCAGCACCGCCTTGCTCACTTGCAGATCCTTGTCGGTCAGCCCGGATTCTTTGATCTGCTTGGGCAGGAGAAAGCGCTCGGCGATCACGAGCTTCTCGTCCTCGCTGTAGCCCGACAAGTGCAGGGTCTCCATGCGGTCGCGCAAGGGCGGCGGGATAGTGTCCGCCAGATTAGCGGTGGCGATGAACATGACGCGCGAAAGATCGAAAGGCACCCCGAGGTAGTGATCACGAAAAGCAAAATTCTGCTCGGGATCGAGCACTTCCAGCAGTGCCGCCGATGGGTCACCCCGATAATCGGCGCCCAGCTTGTCTATCTCATCGAGCATGAACACCGGGTTCTTGCTGCCCGAGGTCTTGAGACCCTGGAGAATGCGTCCGGGCAGCGCTCCCACGTAGGTGCGCCGGTGACCCCGGATCTCGGCCTCGTCGCGGACCCCACCCAGCGAAATGCGCGCGAATTTCCGCCCGAGCGCCCGGGCAATGGAGCGCCCGAGCGAGGTCTTGCCCACCCCGGGCGGGCCCAAGAAGCATAGGATGGGGCCGCGACCGTCCTTGCGCAGCTTGTGCACCGCCAGGTAGTCCAGAATGCGCTCCTTGACGTGCTCGAGGTCATAGTGGTCCTCATCGAGCACTCGGCGCGCCGCGATGAGATCCACGGGTGGAACATCGGCGTCCTTCCAGGGCAATTCGACCACCAGGTCGAGGTAACCGCGAATCACCGCGGCCTCCGCGCTCTCCGAGCTCATCTGTTCGAGGCGGCGGAGCTGCTTGTCCGCCTCGGCGCGCGCCTCGGCCGGCAAACCTGCCGCTTCGATCTTGTGGCGCACGTCTTCCAACTCGTCGCGCATGGAGTTGTCGTCGCCCAGCTCGTGCCGGATCTGGCGCAGTTGCTCGCGCAGGTAGTAGTCGCGCTGGGTCTTCGACATCTCCTCTTTGGCGCGGCTCTGGATGCGGTTCTGCATCTCCAAGATACCGATCTCGTTCTCAAGAGCCTGGTTCACCTGAGTGAGACGAGCCACCGGATCCTCGGTCTCCAGAATCGCCTGCGCCTCGGCCAGCTTCAGGGTCAAATTGGAGGCCACCAGGTCTGACATGCGCCCGGGCTCGTCGACATTTTGTAGGACCAACGCCAGCTCGGGCTGGACGGTTCGCCCCAGCTCAGCCACCCGCTCCACGTTCTGCTTGACCGTTCTGACCAACGCCTCGACCTCCACGCCCCCGAGCGCGGGCAACTCTTCCAGAACGTCGAGACGAACACGGTAGTTGGGCACATCGGTGAGGAAGCGTTGCACGCGCGCCCGACAGAGGCCCTGTACCAGAATCTTGATGCCCCCGTCGGAGAGCTTGCGCATGCGCATCACGATGCCGACCGTCCCGGTGCGGTAGAGCGAGGCGGGCTTGGGGTCTTCCTCGGTCGACTCGCGCTGGGCCACGATGAAGCACATGCGCTCCTCGGTCTCGAGCGCCTGATTCACCGCAGCAAGAGAAAACGGACGCGCAACCCGCAGGGGAGCGATCATGTAGGGGAACACCACCAGATCGCGCACCGGCAGGAGAGGAAGCACTTCCGGAATCTGCGGGCTCCCTGGCTGGCTGGCCTCGACTCGCTTGTCTTCTTCCTCGAAGCTCATCCTTGCCACACTATCATAACCCAGCGAGAATGCTTAGAAAACTGGCGCCTACCTATCCGCCCACCTGCCACCCGCCACCTGCCCAGCCATCTCTTCCGCCCGGCGGGCCAGCGCGCCCGGGCCACCCTCAATCCCTGTCACCGCCAGAACCCGCGCCAGACACGCGAGAACACCGAGCTTGGTTGTCCCTGCAAGGCTTCGCCCCCGACTTGCCGACCGAGCGGGGACCGGGGCGCGCGAAGGCACCGAACGGTTAGCCTTGCTCCGTTCGGTGCGCAAAGTGGGGAACCAAGGACTAGATCACGCCGGTCTGGATGATCCGGCGCAACCCCGCCACTGGCAGGCGCGGCCCGCGCTTCTCTTCTTCGAAGATGATGAGCGCCAAGGTCGCAGCGGTAAGATCACTGTTGGTGTCCTTGGCTATCACACGAATTTCTTCGCCGTTGCGGACAAGGCCGGCAACCTGGCTGAGAGTCACATAGTGGCTTTCCTGGGTGTCGTACAGCTTTCGGTTCGAGTAGCGTCTGATGATCCGCATGGTGGCGCGAGTATGCCATGAAGTTGGCCAACAACGTAAAAAGACATTCGGGCAGAGCTTGTCACTTACCCGGCTTACTCCCTCGGCTCAATCGCCAGGCTCACTCGCCGGCCGGCCCCACCCGTACCCTGCCCTGGACCCGACCCATGACCCGGCCACTATGCTAAACCGTGAAGTGTGCCTCGTTCTCGCTTGCGCCACATAGCACATCGCAGCACGCGACCCTCCCGGCCCGGGTTGCTCCGCCTCTTCCGTCCTTGCTCTGCCCTGGCCGGCTTGCTCCTGCTCCTCTCGACCGGCGTGGCGCGAGCCGGTGATTTCACCCAGGCGGTCAGCCGTGGCACCGGACATCAGCTCCTCTTCGCGCTCAGCGCCGGCTTCCTCACCTCGCTGACTCCATGCGTTTATCCGATGATACCGATCACAATCAGCATCTTCGGCGGCCGGGTTGGAGTTTCCCGCGCCCGCTCGCTCCTCTTGGCTACCCTATATGTGGCGGGCATGGCGTTCATGTTTGGCACCCTGGGCACCACGTTTGCCTTGCTCGGCAAAGCCTTCGGAACCTTCCTGGCCAATCCGTGGGTGGTGGTACCCCTGGCTCTGTTCTTCTTCGCCATGGCTGCGGCCATGTTCGGGGCCTTCGATCTCGCGCTCCCACTGTCATGGCAAGATCGCCTGGCCCGAGTGGGCGGCCGGGGTGGGTCGGGGGCCTTTCTGATGGGGCTGGTCGCCGGCCTCATCGCCGCGCCCTGCACCGGACCGCCCTTGGCGGGCATCCTGGCCTACGTCGCCACCACTCGCAACGCGGGCCTGGGCTTCCTCCTCCTCGCCACCTACGCCGCCGGCATCGGCATCCCCTTTTGGGCCATCGCGGGCTTTGCCATGCAGCTACCGAAATCGGGGCCATGGATGAACGCGGTCAAGAGCATATTCGGCATCGTGCTGCTGCTGGCTGGGCTCTACTATCTCCGCCCCATCCTGCCGCCGCTGGCCGCCCTGGCCGGCCATTCCCGAGCATTTCTGGCCGCCGCCGCGGGCGCGGTGCTACTCGGCCTTGCCCTGGGCGCGGTACACCTTGGCTTTTCCGGCGGCGCTCGCATCGCCGTACGCAAGTCGCTGGGGATTCTGCTCACACTGGGCGGGCTGCTGGCCTTGCTCGACAGCCTGCTGACTCCGGCCACCCCGATCGAATGGCTCCATTCGGAGCCGGAGGCGCTCGCAGCGGCCCGAGCCACTCACAAGCTCATGCTCGTCGATTTCATGGCCGACTGGTGCCTGCCCTGCCAAGAGATGGACGCCAAGGTTTTCGGCCGGCCCGACCTGGCCGCGACCCTGGCCGACTTCGTTCTCTTGCGGGTCGACCTCAGCCGCGAAGACGAGGATGCTGACCTCGGTGCGCTCAAGGCGAGGTACCGGGTCGCGACCTTGCCCGCCATCCGCTTCGCCCGGCCGGATGGCGCCATCGTCGCCCGCATCGACCATCTAGTCTCCTGGCAAGAATTCGCAGCCACCGCGACTCGGGTCAAAGACCAGACAGCCGCCCGACCGTAGGTGCTGCCCTGTGGGCTACCTGCGCGCCACGAAGCGGCTGTCGAGCAAGGCCAGGAGGGCGATGGGCATGACCTGCGCCGCGTGGTAGAGCAGCCCCACCGCCAGGCCCAGATCGTAGCGAACCCCGAAGGGCTGAAGGCCGGCGATTGCTCCCAGCTCGAAGGTACCCAGATTTCCGGGCACCACAGGAAAGGCGATGGCCGCATTCACGGCGAGTATGACCAGCAACGCCGAGGCGGCCGGCGCCACGACCCCCACCGCATGCATCACGGAGAGCAGACAGGCCACGTCGACAAGCCAGCTCCCCACCGACACCAGCACGGCCTTGACGAGTAGCGCGGGCCGCTTGACCGTGGCCAGCCCGGCCGTGAAAGCGACCAGCCAACCGGGTGGCCGCGCGCGACTGGCCAGGAAGGTGGCGAGTGAGAGCAAGGTCACGGCGATGGCTGCTGTCAGCAGGACATATTTGCCCACCCAGCCCGGCAGATGGGGCAGGAGCAGCGGAACCGGTAGGAGGATCAGCAGGAGCGCCAACACCTCCACCGATTTCTCCACCGCCGTTACCGCGGCGGTCGACGCCAGCGCGATCCGGTCATCGCGCTTGAGCAGATAGGCGCGCATGAATTCTCCCGCCCGGCCTGGCACGAGAGCGGTGGCGGCCGAGCTGGCCAGCATGCAACGCTGGGCGCGCAGCCAGGGTAGCCAGACCAGAGGCGCCAGCAGGGTGCGAAATACGCTGGCCCGGCAAAGCAATTGCAGAAGAGCCAGCAGGCACGCCGCCGCCATACCGACCGGACGGGTGTGCGCGAGCAAGCGCAACAGCTCCCGCTCGTCGACGTGCCGGACAAATAGCGCGATGCTGGCCGCCAGAATCATATAGCCGGACAGCGCCACCAACCATCTCTTCGCTCCCCGCGACTGCGGATCCCGATCGAGGGGAGAATTGCGAGTGGGCATGATGGCGCGTGCGCCAGGGCGGCCAGCCTATTGTCCTCGGGAGGCCCGCGCCAGCGCCCAGCTTGAGATGCCACGACCGCCCCGGAGTCGCACGCCGTGGCCGCCCCTGCGCGGCTTCACTACAGGACGGGCGCGGCGCGGATGACGGCGGCCTTTTGGCGATGGAAAATTCGTGCCAGCAAGATTCTCGAGCTGCTCGGAGTCGCTCATCGAATCCACCACCTCCTCGGGCGAGCGCCAGGCGCTCCAGCCCGCGTCGCGTACCGGCAAAAGCGCCAGCTCTTTCGGTTCCCGCCACAGCGCCGCCGTCGGCTTGGCCGGCAGGTGCCCAAGCGCAGCGTCGATAACCTCTAGACCAGCCGTCCGGCCCGACCACAGACCGCCGATCGTCGCCGCTTCACCGGGCAAGGTCTGCCGGGCTAGCCGCCACAGATCCGACACACGGCCACCGAAGGTGCCCGTGTTCCAAAGGGCACCCGCCGTCCTCAGCTTGCGCGCGAGGGCCGGCGTCGGCCGGTCGACTATACGTCTCACCGCCCAGAGCTGCCCATCGAGGCGGCCCCCCGGCAGGATCAGACCGACCTCCTCGCCCGCGAGCGAAGCCATCGACGAGCAGGCCGCTCCCGCCAGAATGGCCGGGGCAGCATGGGGTACCAGGGTGGCCGCGGCCAAAGCGGAGGTCAGAAGGCGCGGTTCGAGCAAGAAATTGTGCGAGGGAGCGACAATCACCGCAGCATCGGGATGGTGCGCCTCCAATCGCCCCAGAGCCAGCAAGGTGTCGAGAGCCGGCCCGCGGTTCAAGGTGCGGGGCAAGACGCCCACCCCCGGCCAGCGCTGCAGTTGCCTCCGCGCTAGACGTTCGTGGCGCGCGCTCACCACCGCCACGATATTGTCCGCCGGCACCAGTCGCGCATATCCCGCCACCGTCTGCTGGAGCAAAGATGCTCCGGCAATGAAGGCGAACTGCTTCGGCACCGCGCTGCCGGTCAGTACCCGGGTGAGCGAATCCAGTCCGGTATCCTCATCCCCCGCCAAAACTATCACATGCAGTCGATCAAATTTAGCCATGGCAACCTCCCTTGGGACCAGTTCCCCACCACCGTGATTTCTCTCCATGCAAGTGACGCGAGCGATGCAAGCGCTGGACCACACTCGGCGAGCGCCCCGGGCTCGAGGGGAGCGGCCATCAGTCCCGTCGCCGCCCGCCCGTCGGCGCCGCCTCGCCGTCGAGTTGGCCTCGGCCGTAAAGCGTAACCCTTCGGTTACCCCGTCACCCCATGCGCTACCCTTCGGCCACTGCGCCAGACTTCGGCCTCTGCCTCCTTCGGCTACTTCGCCATCCTCCCGCTACTGCGCCTTCGTGCGACCACGGCGCCGGCTTTCAGCTATGATGCTCGCTCAAGATGATGGGTCGTTCTCCCTGCTTCTTGCTGGTGGTGGTGCTGACTGTCGCGTGCGCGCGGTCACGACCCACCCCCGCGTCCATTGCGTCGCCCACCTCCTCCCCCACCCCGTCCGCCCTGCCCTCCTCCCCTCCCGAAGCGGCCCGCACCGGCGACGCTCCGCCGACCAGCCCGACCCTCCCGGTGGGGCCCCACCCGCCGAACGCCAGCTCGTGCGCGGCCGAGCCCTTGCGCCAGAGCGGGCGCATCCACTACGTCTGCGATTGCCAGCCAGGCGCCGCCCCCGGCTGCACGCCCGGCAGCGACGACAACGACGGCCGTTCCAGCCGTCGCCCCCTGCGTTCCTACCCCAAGGCGGCCGCGACTTTTGCCGAGCTCGCCGCCGGTGACACCGTCGCCTTCTGCCGGGGCGGACGCTGGCAGGTCACCCACGGCGCGGAATGGAGCAACCGCGGCTGCCGCAAGAACAAGACCTGCGACATCCGTGACTACCCGCCACCCTGGGGCAAAGGCAACGAGGCCAAGCCCTCCTTGTGGATCGACGGCGGTCGCGAGGGCAGTAGCCTCATATCCTTCATGCATGAGCCCCAGCACTACGAAGGCTACCGCGTGCTCAATCTCGACCTGCACGGCAGCCCCTCCGACACCGGCATTTTCTTCTACAACGAGACCACCAATGTCGATCTCTGCAACCTCGACGCCGACGGATTCGGCATCTCCGTCCAGGTCGCGGGCAGCGATAAGCCCGAATACGGAGTGTGCTCCAACATCGTCCTGCGCCAATCCGTCATAACCAACAACAGCAACATCGCTTACCTTGGCGTCTGCGACAACTGTTCGGTGGAAGACAACATTTTCGACAACAATGGTGTGAGCGATGTCTTCACTCACAGTGTCTACTTTGCTTCCCACGTCTTCAAAGTGGATGGACAATTTGTCGTCCACACTACCCAGGGTATGCGCCTCAGTCGCAACGCGATCCACCATTCGCGGAAATTATGTCGCGGCGCTCCCGTGGTAGTGCACGGCCGGCAGCAAGACGTGATCATGGAGGACAACCTCGTCGATGCCGTGCAGGCCACCGACGCGTGCTGGGGACTGGGCGTCGGCTGTGGTGGCTACGGCTATGGCTGCTGGTTCCGCAACGTCATCATCCGCAACAATGTCGTGAAGAACCTCGGCAATGTCGGCAGCGACGACAGCAACTGCAACGGCTGCACCATCGAGAACAACCTCTTTCTCATGAACCGCGACGGAACGGCCATCAGCGTAGGCAGCGGTCAGGCGAGACCGGCCGGGGACCCGGACTACACCCAATGGGACGGCTCACCCGACCAATCCGCGCAGGCCGTCGTCATCCGCAACAACACCATATACTTCGGCACGGCGGCTACCGCCGCCACCGGGGTCACGCTAGAGTCCGGGATCGCTCACGTCATAGAGAACAATGCCATCGCTTTTGCCGGGCCTTCCGGCAAGCGCTCTGAGCACACCTGTTACCGCCTGCCCGTTGCCCCCCGGAGCGATGACCCACTCGGACTGAGTCTGGTCAGCGCCGACTATAACCTCTGTTCGGTGAGCGATGATGACTGGGTGGCATACCAACACCAGGGTCGGGTCCTCGCCCTCGCCGCCTGGCAGGAAACCGGATTCGATCGGCATTCCCGGCAGGCGGAGCCGAGGTTCCGCAATCCTCCCACGGATTTCGTTCCCGCGCCCGGGTCACCCCTGATCGGGGCCGGCAAGCTTGCGGATGGCCCCCAGCGCGACCTCGCCGGCAAGCCGCGCCCTGACAAGCCCGCGATCGGCGCCCTCGAGCCCCTCTGACCCTTCCCGTGTCGCCGGACGCCCGAGGTTTTACCCGCGCGATGACCCGGGCCCGGCGCGCGCGGAGCCGCCCTCGCCTTTCGCCTCCCTGTTGACACGCAAATCGGACGGCGATATCACGACAGCATGGCTACTAGGTGGCTACCCTCGACCTTGGACGCCTTGCACCGCAGGTGTAGCAATGAAGGAGCTGCTAGCCTTTCCAAGATTGGCCGGCGAGAGACAGCCTGGTTCCTGCAGGAAGCGCTGTTCGAAGAGCAGAAGTTGGTTCGCCCGGATGCCGAGCGCATCCGCAAGATTAAGGCCCTGATTAAGCTGGTCGACCACCCGCCGGGCTGAGCAAACCGCCCCTTCCCGGGGAGGAGGTCACACGAAAATCGCATGAACGGGCTCCGCCAGGAGTCGGGGAGTCCTTGCTGAAAGTGCAACCAACAGAGGAGGACCTGGCACATGAAAACGGTGTTTTCGTTGTTGATGTTGGTCCCGATTGCTATGGGCATGACCGCAATGGGCGTGAGCGCCTCGGCCAGTGCCGACACCGCCGCTACCTTCGCCAGCAAGTGCGCCACCTGCCACGGCAAGGACGGCAAGGGCGACACCCCCATGGGCAGGAAGCTCAACATGAGGAATCTGGCCGATCCCAAGGTGCAGGAGATGGCGACGGACGCGCAGTGGCAAAGGGTGATCCTCGAGGGCGTGAAGGGCGGCGGCGGCAAGGCCGTGATGCCGCCCGCGAAGATTACCGAGCCCGAAGCGCAAGAACTGGTCAAGTACCTGCGCACCCTCAAGAAGTAGGCCAGCGGTCCGAGCGGCCTCGCGACGTCCACGCCCGCATCTGACAATCGTCCCCTATCCCGGCCAGGGCCGAGGCCCGGCATTTCTCCGCCCACAAGTGTCTCTCCCGGAGGCGCCAGTGTCGGTTGCGCGCCGATCATGCCGCACCGAGTCCTTCCATGAAAAGGACCCTGGGAGGGTCCCTTAGACCCCCCGCGGGCGAGCGCGGTCGGGCAAAGCCCGCCCGCGCTCACGCGACTATTAGGAAAAGGACCCTGGGAGGGTCCCTTAGACCCCCCGCGGGCGAGCGCGGTCGGGCAAAGCCCGCCCGCGCTCACGCGACTATTAGGAAAAGGACCCTGGGAGGGTCCCTTAGACCCCCCGCGGGCGAGCGCGGTCGGGCAAAGCCCGCCCGCGCTCACGCGCTAACGAGCAACCACAAATCCGGCAATTGCCGTGACAATATTTCGAACTTCAGGCAATGTCACATGAGCGAACCTAGGACGCCCGCATGCAAGGAGGCATGCCTCGATGAGAACAATTTCCCTCTCGAATCAATTCATGTTGGCCGCCACCTTCGGCCTCGCCTTTGCCGCTTGGGGCTGCCAGCTTAGCAGCTCGAGTGGCACGACCAGCGCAGGCGGCAGCTCGTCAGGTGGCTCGTCGGGGGGCGGCGGCACCGGAGGGAGCAGCAGCACCCTCAGCGCCGCCGGGGGGAGCAGCAGCGCCCTCACCTTCGACCCCACCAAGCCTCCTTGCGACACCTACGCCGAGGACGGTGGCCCCTGCGTCGCCGCGCACAGCACGATACGCATCCTGAGCAGTGCCTGGGCTGGGAAAAAGCTGTACCAGGTTCGGGTGGGAGGCTCGAACAGCGGCACCGGCGGCTCGCTCCAGGACATATTGGCCGGCCCGAATGGCTTCGCTGACTCATCCGCCCAAGACACGGCTTGCGGCAGCTCCGCCTGCACCATATCGACGATTTATGACCAATCGGGTCAGGGCAACGATCTCGTGCACACGCCTGCGGGCGGCGGGCAAAAGCCCGGTGCCGACAACGAGGCCAACGCCAAGGGCGCCGCTATCACGGTCAACGGTCAGAGCCTCTACGGAGTGAAGATCGTCGCGGGGGTGGGCTATCGCAACACCACGGCTTCCCAAACCGCCACCGGCGACAACCCCGAAACCGAGTACGCGGTCGTCTCGGGAACTTTCTTCAACGGATCATGCTGCTTCGACTACGGCAACATGGAGACCAGCATCCACGACGACGGCGAGGGCACCATGGAGGCGGTTTACTTCGGCAACTGCACCATCTGGAACGAGGGCGGCGGCAGCGGTCCGTGGGTCATGGGCGATTCTCGAAAACGGTCTGTGGGCCGGGGACAGCACCCCCTACAACGCCAACCCCACTATTCCCTCGAGCTGGAGCCTGGTAACCGGGATGGTCAAGGGCGGCAACGCTGGCACTCACCACTGGACCATCAAGGAAGGCAATGCCCAATCGGGCGCCCTCAACACGGTGTTCGACGGTGGCCGTCCCGGCGGTTCCAGCGGGAGGTACTGGACGATGAAGAAGGAGGGCGCCATCGGCCTCGGAACCGGCGGTGATAACAGCGACGGTGACGAGGGCTACTTCTTCGAGGGTATCATGACCGCGCAGTACTCGTCGGATGCGGCCGACACCGCCGTGCAGGCCAACATCGTCGCCGCATATTCCCAAGCGACCCAGCTACCGTAACACCCGAGCGCAGAGAAGCGCAGGTCGGCCCGGCGGGTTGGCTCACACGAGTATTATGTAAAGGACCCTGGGAGGGTCCTTTACATCTCCCGCGGCAGAGCGCAGTCGGGCAAAGCCCGCCTGCGCTCACACGACTATCCTGTAAAGGACCCTGGGAGGGTCCTTTACATCTCCCGCGGCAGAGCGCAGTCGGGCAAAGCCCGCCTGCGCTCACACGACTATCCTGAAAAGGACCCTGGGAGGGTCCTTTACATCTCCCGCGGAAGAGCGCAGTCGGGCAAAGCCCGCCTGCGCTCACACGACTATCCTGAAAAGGACCCTGGGAGGGTCCTTTACATCTCCCGCGGAAGAGCGCAGTCGGGCAAAGCCCGCCTGCGCTCACACGACTATTGACGTGGAAGGATACATCGGACAGTGTCGTGAACGTGGCCAGCACCCAGAGGCACCCGGGTCCCGTAACATCGCCCGACGCGAGAACGCCGGACGCGGGCGTCGGTCGTGTCGCGGGCATTAGTATCGCGGCCGTGACCGCCGCACTGGTCTTCCTCGCCGGCCGAGCCCTGCTGCCGATGTCTGGCGGGCCAAACACGTCATCCGGGCCAACCCGTGAAGCTCCCGGGCCGGCGAGCCAGACCCCGCCACCACCTACCCCTCCGCCGTCCCCTGACGCCGCCGCCACCGAAGGCGGAGAATGCTGGGGACGAGACTTGGCCGAGTCCGCGCCCGAAACGTCAGGAGACCTGGGAGCGCTGGGAACAGATGCTTCCGATGCGGGGGCGAACGGACCCGCCCTGGCCGTTGCCCCCGCTCCGCCCAAGACCGACAGCCCGGCTCAGGCCCGCCCCGCCCCTGACGCGCTCACCGACAAGGACATAGCTCGGGCAGCGTGGCGCGCCAATTGGCCAGAAGTTCAGGTCTCAGGCCCCCGCGCCAGCATTGTCATTCCCCTCAAGGGATCGGCCGCCGGCTCCTTCTACCGCTTCTTCCCCAAGACCAAAGTGGTTGCCATCGTCCTCCCCCATGCCGCCTCCTTGAACACGATGCATTACTATCGTCTGGCCCACGACGGCTTCCGCGCCCTCTGGACTTTTCAAGACGAGAGCAATGCCAACCCCAAGGACGGCACCAAGCTGCGCCTGAAGCTCGACGCCCCCACCCCACCCCAAGTCGACATCTTCGACGACTTCGTACGAGTCACCATCCGCAACCCCAACGCGTCCGACTAGCACACCCAGGGCGACGGCATCGCCCAGCTCTGAACCTGGCCCGAGCAGCGCGCGGATGGCCCGCGGCCCCGGCACCCACGGCCTACCTCACTTTAGCCTCCCGCTGGCCGCGCACGGAATTGATCACCCACAGGCGGGAGGCTGCGGACAACTCCTCGAGGGTTATGACCGCCTCCTCGATCTCTCCCCGCTCGAGCAGCATGCGACGGTAGGTGCCCGCGAGGAGGCCGCAGGTGCGGGCCGGGGTGATCATTCGGCCGCCGAGCTCGGCGATGATATTGCAAGAGGTGGTCTCGGTAACCTCGCCACGTTCGTTCCAGAGGACAACATCGTCGAGGCCGGGCTGAGCAGCGCGGGCTCGGTCGTACATCTGTCGGTGGGTGGACTTGTGGAAGCGGAACACGTCCTGGCTATCAATGGCGGCAGGCGCCCGGCCGAGCATTACGACGGCATCGGGGTTCAGTGCCAATTCACTCGCCGAGATCTCCAGAGTCCCACTCCGATCGAGGAGCAAGCGCACCCGTTGCCGCGGCGTCGCAAGTGCGGCCACCGCTTCATGCAAGCGATCGTGGATCTGGCCCTCGCGGAAGGGAAAGCCAAAATAGGCCGCCGATTCCGCCAGGCGGGCAAGGTGCAGATCGAGCAAGAAGTAGCCCTCCCCGGCCGTCCAGCGCAGGGTTTCGAGCAGGGAAAAAGGCGGCCAGGGGTGGGTGGCGGCCGAGCTCTTGGCTAGGCACTCTTCGTACTCCTCCTCGGCGTCGGACTCGAACAGGATGCCCCCGCCGACTCCGTAGTCAACCCTGGATGCATCTCGGTCGACACAGACGGTGCGGATCGCCACGCTGAATTGCGCCTTTCGCCCGGGGGCCAGGTACCCGATAGCGCCGGTGTAGATGCCGCGCGGAGTGCCTTCGAGCTCCGCGATGATGGCCATGGTCTTGATCTTGGGTGCCCCGGTGATCGAGGCACAGGGGAAGAGCGCTGCCATGATCTCGGTTAGCTTGGCCGGGGTCCGGGCCGTTACCGTCGAGGTCATCTGCCAGACCGTGGGGTAGCGCTCGAGGGCGCACAGGCGGTCGACCGCCACGCTGCCCACTTCGGCGATGCGGCCGAGGTCGCTTCGTATCATATCGACGATCATGGCGTTTTCGGCGCGGTTCTTAGCCGACTGCGCGAGCCAGCGGGCCCGCTCCTCATCCTCCTCCCGGTAGCGTCCGCGGCGGACCGTGCCTTTCATAGGGCGACACAGCAGCCGACTGCCGTCTAGCTTGAAGAAGAGCTCGGGCGAGACCGAGCAGATGGCGAAGCGGCCCAGGTCGAGGTAAGCGGAATACCCCGGCGCATCCCGGGCCAGCATCTGCAAGAACAAGCGCCAGGCGTCTCCAGAGAAGGGTGCCATGAGCCGCATTGAGTAGTTGACTTGGTAGCTGTCACCCGCCGCGATCCGCTCCTTGATGACCGCGATCGCGCTGCCGTGCTCGGCGCGGTTCGCCTCCTGCCAGCGCAGGTCTTGCTCATCCGTGGGCACTGGCGGTAGCGCGAACGGCTCCCAGCCTCGGTAGAGGCCGAACCAGAGCAGAGGCATGCCGCCCGCCGGAGCCTTGGTCACACAAGCCCGGTCGAAGGCCGGGGCAGCCTCATAGGCCAGCGCTCCCGCAGCATGAAGGCCATGCTGGTCGACGGCCGCTTGCACCCGCGCCAGGGCGGGGGCCACCTCGTCCGGATCGAAGACCTCGATCACCTCCAGCGGGTTGCGGAAGGCCAGCCAAGCTGCCCCTTCCGGGTCATGAAGCAATACTGCATGCGTGATCATGTCTTCTTCGCGCTGGCGATGGCTTAGCTTGGCCGCCCACAGTCTGATAGCATCCGGCACCGTCAAAGCAACGGCCCCGAGAACGGCCTCTCAGCGATTGGAGCTTCACGCGTGCCAGAGCAGACCGAGCAAGAGAACATAACCTCCCTGGTCAAGGCGATTCACGAGGATCGTCAGGCGGCCAAAGACAAAGAACGCCGAGAGGCCTGGACGAAGTACGTCTCGCTCATGGTGGTGGCGCTGGCCGTGATCACGGCGTATGGGAGTCTGAAGGCAGGGGGGTACAGCGGCAGAGTGCTGCTCAGCCAGGCCAAGGCATCCGACGCCTGGGCTTTCTTCCAGGCCAAGAGCATCAAGCGCTCGCTGGCGGAGATGGAGCTGCGCGTTGGCACGAGCGACAGCCAGCCCGCAGCCGCGCAGCGAGTCGAGCGCTTCCAGCAGGAACAAGACGAAATTCAGAAGCAGGCCAGAGACTACGAGGCGCAGCGTGACCAGGCGGCCAAGCACGGAGCACCTCTTGGCACCGGCATAGCCGCCCTGCAAATCGCCATCGCCCTGGCCGCGGTGTGCATGATCACCAAGCGCAAATCGCTATGGGCCGCCGCCGGATTCCTCGGCATACTCGGCCTCGCGTACCTGCTCTACGGCCTGTTCTTGGTCTAGAGTCACTTTTGTTGAAGAAATCTTCGCCGCCCGGCTACTAAATCGACGTGGATCAGTGGATCAGTGGATAAACGGAGAGAACGACCTATGACCAAACTTCCATTCATGACGCAACGATTAATTATCGGCACGGCCCTTCCCGGCCTGTGGCTGGCCTGCTCGCTTGCCCTGGGGGTCGGTTGCAGCAGCAACGGCTCAGGCCTCACCGGCGGCCACGACGCCAGCCCGGACGTAACCTCTCCCATCGTGGGCCAGGACGGCGCCCCCGAGCCCAGAGACAGCGCCAAAGACAGCGCTCTTGACTCTGCAGGGCAGAGCAAGGATGTCGTCTCTGGCGGCGAAGACACTAGCCTCGACGTCCCCTTGCAAACCAAAGAGGACGCACCACTGGCTCCGCCGCCGCCCAGCGATGCCCAAGTGGATGGCCCATCCAGCACCGGGACCAGCACCGGTACGAGCACCGCCACCAATACCGGCACCAGCACCGCCACCAGCACAACGACCAGCACCGCGACCAGCACCGCCACCAACACTGGTACCAGCACCGCCACCAAGACTGGTACCAATACCACGACCAGCACCGGGACCGGCACTCAGACGGCCACAGCTTGCGGCGCCTTGGGCGATGCCTGCTGCACCCAGCCCGGAGTAACCGGGGGCACCTGCACCGCGGCATCCGCCATCTGCCGGAATAACGTTTGCGTTCCCTGCGGTAGCGCGGGCGATGCCTGCTGCGAGAATTCTACCTGCACCGATACCGGGACCGCCTGCTCGGGCACCGGCACGACGGCCACTTGCCAGCCTTGCGGCACGGCCGGGCTGGCCTGCTGTCCTGGGTCCAATTGCGGCACTGGCTGCTGCGTGAATGGTACCTGCACCGCGGCGGGTGGCACTTGCCCCGGCCTGGGCTCGACCTGCACCAGTGGAGCCTGCGGCACTTGCGGTGGATCGGGCGACGCCTGCTGCGCCGGCGATACCTGCACCAGCGCCAACACCAACTGTTCGGCCGGGGGAACCTGCACCGCCTGTGGTGGCAGCGGCCAGCCCTGCTGCGCCGGCACAGCTTGCACCGCTGCCGGCACGGTTTGCGCGGCGGGAGCGGGCGGGACGGCTGCGACGTGCCAGCCCTGCGGCACCGCCGGAGCCGTCTGCTGTGCCGATAGAACTTGCAGCGCCGCCGGGACCGTGTGCTCGGCTGGCAACTGCCTGTCCTGCGGAAGCGCCAATCAGCCGTGCTGCGCCAACCGAGCCTGCGGCACCGGCCTAGGCTGCGTGGCGGGTGCCGGCGGCGTCGACGTCTGCCAGGCCTGTGGCGCCGCGGGGCAGCCGTGCTGCGCTAACGAGACCTGCACCGACACGAGCACCGAGTGCATCACGGCAGGTGCCAACGCGGGCACTTGCCAGGCCTGTGGCGGCGCGAACCAGGCCTGCTGTCCCAGCAACACCTGCACGGGTGGCGGATGCTGCTGGAGCGGGGGCGGTCTTCTTGCCGCGGGTGGAACCTGCATCGCCGCAGGCAACGCCTGTGGCGCCGGCTCCGCCCTCACTTGCACAAGTGGCTCGTGCACGAGCACCACGGGAACGCCATGCGGTGGCAGTGGCCAGGCCTGCTGCACCGGCAGCCGCTGCACTGCATCCGGCACAGCCTGCGTGGCCGGGACTACGCCGGGCGCCGGAACGTGCTCGGCCTGCGGAGCATCGGGTGAGCCCTGCTGTGCGGGCGAGACCTGCACCGCCGCTGGGACCGCGTGCAACGTCGTCCTCAACGCCGACGGTACTACCTCGGGCACCTGCGAGGTCTGCGGCGACGTCAACGAGCCCTGCTGCGGTCTTGCCCGCACCTGCTCGAACCGGCCTCACCTGCCGTCGCGCCACCGGCATAGATGCCGGCGCCGGCGAGGTGGTGCGCACCTGCCAGCAGTAGCGTAACGCGGATCCGATCCTGGGGTTGGGCCTCACCGGGACCCACCCCAGCCCGTCGGCCAGCCAGTCTCGAATAACCGTGGCCGTGGTCGCCCGGCTCGTGGCCCGGATGTATCGCCCGCCTCCCAATTCACCGTGACTTGATCGAATCTGCACGAGAACGCGATAATGTCACGTGCCGGATGGGACACCATCTGGCAAGCTAAGCCCTAGCATGTCGGTCCGGCGCACGCGCATAAGCCTATATTCATCAGCGGCAGCAGCGAGGCGGCAAGCGGCTTGGCCTGCCGGCCAAACCTCGCGCGCGAGCACGGCAGCGTTCCGTTTGCGCTCCCCAATATGACAGCGACACCTGTGGGCGCGGCTGCTGCCGAAGAGAAGCCGCGTCGCCTCGGCTCGGTAGCGGTCAGTGCCGGCGCGTGGATCCTGGTCGGTCTGGGCACCATGCAGGTGCTGCGCGTGGCCAGCAACATCGTTCTCACCAGGCTGCTCTTTGCCGAGGCCTTCGGCCTCATGCAGCTGGTTACCGCGGTCATGGTGGGCCTGCACCTCTTCACCGACGTGGGCATCGGTCCCAGCGTCATGCAAAGCCCGCACGGCGACGATCCCGAGTTCCTCGACACGGCTTTCACGGTGCAGGTTATCCGCGGCACCCTGCTCTGCCTCGCCGGTTTGCTGGTCGCCTACCCGTTTTCCCGCTATTACCACGAGGCTCAGCTCTTCCCCCTGCTCGTCGGCGCAAGTCTCTCGGCTCTGATCAGCTCGCTGCAGTCGACCAAATGGTTTACGGCGAGCCGGCAGCTGGCGCTACGCCGCCTGACCATGATCGAGGTTGGCGTTCAGCTAACCGGCCTCGCGTTCACCTTGCTGGCCGTCTACCTGACTCGTAGCGTGTTCGCTTTGCTCGCGGGCAATCTGCTCAGCGACGCTCTCCGGGTCTGCGCCAGTCACATCCTGCTCTCCGGCCATCGTAACCGGCTGCGCATCGCGCGTCTCCACTTGCGCGGTATGCTGCGCTTCGGGCGCTGATAATCTCTGGCCCTTCTACGCGATTCTGCGCTCCGTCCCCAACCTGGTTGGCGGCGTGGTGGCCATGGGATTGTCGGTGATGATCTTTGCCTTCATGCCCTACTTGGACCGGTCGCGCATACCCGGCGGCGCCCGCTACCGCCCGATTTACCGCGTGCAGTTCTACCTCTTCATCATCGACATGCTGATTCTGGGCTGGGTTGGCTATGTGCCGCCGACCGACCAGACCATCATGGTCGGGCAGATTGCGACACTGTGTTATTTCGCGTCCTTCTTTCTCATACCTTTCATTTCCAAGGCTGAAGAACGCTGGCTGATCAAGCGCGGCTTGCCACAAGAGGTGATGCACCTGATCGAGGAAGAGAAAAACGCGAAGAGCAAAAAAGGAGACAAGCAGTGAACAAGCTCATGACAATATTGGCTTCGTGCCTTATCGCCACGTCGGTAATGGCCTCGGAAGCAAAACTGGAAACAGTGAAAGTGGGCACGGATTGGCCGACAGTGGAGCAGGGTCTCGATACATTCATGACAAACTGCAATTCCTGCCACAGCCTGAAGTACATCAAGTACCGCAACTTGGTGGCGGCCGGCATGGACAAGGCCAAGGTTGACGCATTGCGCGGCGACAAACCCATGAATACCGCCATCATGTCGCAGATGTCGTCCGAGGATGCAGCGCAGGCATTTGGCGTTGCGCCTCCGGACCTGAGCCTCATGGCCGAAGCGCGCGACGGCGGGGTGAACTATGTGTACTCCTATCTGCTGGGCTATTACGCCGGCCCCGAGGGTTCGGGCAACCACATCTATCCCGTGACCAAGATGCCGGACATCCTCGGCATCAGCAGCGCAACCGACCCGGCGCAACGTGCCGCGATCGCTGAGAAGGCGCGCCTGATCACGTCCTTCCTGTCCTGGGCGGCCGATCCGCATGCACAGGAGCGCATCCGCCTTGGCTACTACGTGATCGCCTATCTGTTCGTGCTGACGATACTCCTGTATCTGGTCAAGAAGCGGGTCTGGTCAAAGCTAAAATAAACGACTTTGCCGGGCTTCGTGGAGATTTACGTAGCCCGGCAGGATACAAGCCGGGTTTGTTCAAATGCAGAGAAAAACTGGCGGGCGATCAGCCCGCCAGTTTCTTTTTCAGGATGTCATTCAATTGCGCGGGATTGGCCTTGCCCTTGCTCGCCTTCATGGCGATACCGACGAAGAAGCCGAACAGTTTGTCCTTGCCGCTGCGGTATTCGGCAACCTTGCTCGCATTGCCGGCGATGATCTCGTCCACCAGGGCCTCGATGGCACCGCTGTCGGAGACCTGCTTCAAACCCTTGGCCTCGATGATCGCATCCGCTTCGCCGCCTTCCGCCCACATGGTACGGAAGACTTCCTTGGCTCCCGAGTTGGAAATGGTGCCTTCGACGATGCGCTTCAGCATACCGCCGAGCTGCCGAGCGCTTATCGGGCATTGCGACATATCCAGTCCGTCGCGATTCAGTTGCGCACTGATTTCGCCCATGATCCAGTTGGCACAGACTTTTGCATCATTGGGGACCGCAGCCAGTACGGTCTCAAAGAATTCGGACATCTCGCGCGAGCTTGTCAGGATGCTGGCGTCGTAAGCAGAAAGGCCAAGCTTGCTCACATAACGTGCCTGCTTTGCATTCGGCAGCTCGGGCAAGGTGCCGCACACCTGCTCTATCCATTCCGGTGAAATCTCCAGCGGCAACAGGTCGGGATCGGGGAAATAGCGGTAATCGTGCGCGTCTTCCTTGCTGCGCATGGAGCGGGTCTCGCCCGTGTCGGGGTTGAACAACACCGTGGCTTGCTGCACCTTGCCGCCGCTCTCAATGGTGTCGATCTGCCATTGCACTTCATAGTCGATGGCCTGCTGCATGAACTTGAACGAGTTCAGGTTCTTGATCTCGCGGCGCGTGCCAAGCGGGCCGCCGGGGCGGCGCACCGACACATTCACATCGCAGCGGAACGAACCTTCCTGCATGTTGCCGTCGCAGATACCTATCCAGCGCACCAGCGTATGCAGCGCCTTGGCGTAGGCTACGGCTTCGGCGGCAGACGCCATGTCCGGCTCTGACACGATTTCCAGCAACGGCGTGCCGGCGCGGTTCAGGTCGATGCCGGTCACTCCCTGCGAGTCGCCATGCACCGATTTGCCCGCGTCCTCTTCTAGGTGGGCGCGCGTGATGCGCACCGTCTTCTCATAGGGTTTCGCATTTCCCGAGAGCGGCTGGACCTGGATGGTCAGCGCACCCTGGCCCACCACGGGCAGATCGAACTGGCTGATCTGGTAGCCCTTGGGCAAGTCGGGGTAGAAATAATTCTTGCGTGCAAACACCGAGCGTTGCGAAATGTGCGCGCCCGTGGCGAGGCCGAACTTGATCGCGCGTTCCACCGCGCCTTTGTTCAGCACCGGCAGTACGCCGGGCAGCGCGATGCTGACGGCATCAGCCTGTGTGTTCGGTTCTGCGCCGAATGCGGTCGACGCACCGGAGAATATCTTGGTGTTGGTGGAGAGCTGGGTATGCACTTCCAGCCCGATGACGATTTCCCAAGTCATATTTCAAACCCCTGTTTGCCACAGAGCCCACAGAGAAAGCGCAGAGGGCTTTCTTTGTGCGCCCTGTGATCTTTGCGGCCAATGAATTTCAAATTCCATTTGGCTGTCGAATGTGCCAATCCGTTGCCTGTTGATACCGGTGCGCCACGTTCAGCATGCGCGCTTCGTCGAAATAGTTGCCGATGATCTGCAATCCCACCGGCATGTTGCTTTCGCCGAAGCCGCAGGGGATGGACATGCCGGGCAATCCGGCTAGGTTCACGGCGATGGTGTAGATGTCCGAAAGATACATCTGCACCGGATCGTCGCCCTTCTCGCCCAGCTTGAACGCGGTGGACGGTGAGGTCGGGCCCATAATCACATCGCACTGCTTGTAGGCCTCGGTGAAATCCTGCGCGATTAGGCGGCGTATCTTCTGCGCCTGCAGGTAGTAGGCGTCGTAGTACCCGTGGCTCAGCACATACGTGCCTATCATGATGCGGCGTTTGACTTCCGCGCCGAACCCCTGCGCCCGGCTCTTTTCGTACATGTCGGCGAGGTCGGTGTATTCCGGTGCCCGGTAGCCGTAGCGCACCCCGTCGAAGCGCGACAGGTTGCTCGATGCTTCCGCAGGCGCCAGCACGTAATACACAGGTATGGACAGTTTGGTATTGGGAAGACTTATATCGACGACGGTCGCGCCGAGTTTCTTGTATTCTGCAATCGCGGCTTCAACCGCCCTGGCTACGTCGCTGCCCATGCCCTCAGCAAAGAATTCCTTCGGCAGGCCGATGCGCAGGCCTTGCAGCGGCTTGTCGCCTCTCACCGGTTTATTGATTTCGCGCGCGTAATCTTCCTTGTCGCGTTGCAGCGACGTGGAATCGCGTTCGTCGAAACCAGCCATGGTGTTGAGCAGCAGCGCCAGATCTTCCGCATTGCGTCCCATCGGCCCTGCCTGGTCGAGGCTGGAAGCGAAGGCGATCATGCCGTAGCGCGAAATCACGCCGTAGGTCGGTTTCAGTCCGGAAATGCCGCACAGCGCCGCCGGTTGGCGGATGGAACCGCCGGTATCGGTGCCGGTGGCTGCTGCGCACAGGCGGGCTGCCACGGCTGCGGCGGTTCCGCCGGATGATCCACCCGGTACGCGCGCCGTATCCCAGGGGTTTTTCACCGCTCCATAATGCGAAGTCTCGTTGGACGACCCCATGGCGAATTCGTCCATGTTGGTTTTGCCAAGATTCACGGCACCGGCGTTGTTGAACCGGGAAATGACGTGGGCATCATAGGGGGACACGAAATTGTGCAGCATCTTCGACCCGCACGTGGTGAGCCAGCCCTTAGCGCAGAAAATATCCTTTTGCGCGACAGGGATACCGGTCAGCGCATCGGCGTTTCCGGCGGCAAGACGGGCGTCCGCTGCACGCGCCTGCGCTAGGGACATGTCCGGATTCAGTGTGATATAGGCGTTAAGCTGCGGATTCAGCCGGGAAATCCTGTCGAGATAAATTTGCGTGAGCTCGACGCTGGAAATTTTCCTGGCGCGCAAGGCGGCACCCAGTTGTGCAAGGGAGGAATGAATCATGGTGGCCTACTCGATGACCTGCGGGACCAGATAAAGGCCATTTTCGACCTGCGGGGCGATGGCCTGGAAAGCCGTGCGCTGGTCGGTTTCGGTAACTTTATCTTCGCGCAGGCGCTGGGCGACATCTTGAGCGTGGGACATCGGCTCTATCCCCGAGGTATCGACGGCCTGCATTTCGGCGATCAAGCCGAAAATATTATTCAGTTGATCCCGGGCGGTTTGGAGTTCCTGCTCGTTCATCGCCAGCCGTGCAAGGCGGGCGACTTTTTCGACATCGGCTGAACTTAAGGACATAAACGGGTTTAAGGCTTTATCAAATAAGGCGCAATAGGGTATCATAAACCTCTTCTTTGGGCGCACACCTTCTACCTTCTCCAGGACCTGACATGTTAAGTTATTTCAACGGCTATTTTTCCAACGACCTCGCTATCGATCTGGGTACGGCAAACACACTGATCTGGCTGCGCGGGCAGGGGATCGTGCTGGATGAGCCGTCCGTGGTTGCGATCCGCCAGGAAGGCGGTCCCAACGGCAAGAAAGTCATCCAGCAGGTCGGCCTTGCTGCGAAGCAGATGCTGGGTCGCACGCCCGGCAACATCACCGCCATCCGCCCGATGAAGGACGGCGTGATCGCCGACTTCACCGTGACCGAGCAGATGCTTAAGCAGTTCATCCGCCGCGTGCACAAATCCAGCATCTTCACGCCCAGCCCGCGCATTGTGATCTGCGTGCCGTGCGGTTCCACCCAGGTCGAGCGCCGCGCCATTCGCGAATCCGCCTATGGTGCCGGTGCGCGTCGCGTGGAACTGATCGAGGAGCCGATGGCTGCCGCAATCGGCGCCGACCTGCCAATCGAGGATGCGACCGGCTCCATGGTGGTGGACATCGGCGGCGGCACGACCGAAGTGGGCGTGATCTCGCTGGGTGGTGCCGTGTATTCCGGTTCGGTGCGCGTCGGCGGCGACAAGTTCGACGAAGCCATCATCAATTACATCCGCCGCAATTACGGCATGCTGATCGGCGAGAGTACGGCCGAAAACATCAAGAAGGAAATCGGTTCTGCCTTCCCCGGCAGCGAAGTACGCGAAATGGAAGTGAACGGACGCAACCTCGCCGAGGGCGTGCCGCGCAGCTTCACCATTTCCAGCAACGAAATCCTCGAGGCCCTGACCGATCCGCTCAACAACATCGTCAGTGCGGTGAAAACAGCACTGGAGCAGACTCCGCCGGAACTGGGCGCGGACATCGCCAGCAAGGGCATGGTGCTGACGGGCGGCGGCGCATTGCTGCGCGACCTGGATCGGCTGCTGATGGAAGAGACCGGGTTGCCGGTGGTGATCGCCGACGATCCTTTGACTTGCGTGGTTCGCGGGTCCGGAAAAGCGCTCGAGCGCATGGACAAATTCAACAGCATTTTCACCAGCGATTGATCGTACGGCAATACATTGGACGACACCCGCACCCTACGGTTTTTTAATCGCGGCCCCAGCCCGGCCGCCCGTCTCGTTTTCTTTTGCGTTCTTTCCCTGCTGCTGCTATTCGTGGATGCACGCTATCAGTACCTGGAATCCGCGCGCAAGGTACTGGCCGTGGTAATTTATCCCTTTCAGCGCCTGACGGCCTTGCCAGGCGAAGCACTGGGGGCGGTTGCCGTCTATTTCGAGACACAAAGCAGACTGCTGGACGACAACGCGCAGTTGCGCCAGCAACATGATGCGGATGCAGCACAACTTGCCCAGTTGCGTGCGATCCAGAGCGAAGACAGCCAGTTGCGCACCTTGCTGGAACTTAAGCAGCGGGCCGAATATCCTATGCAACTAGCCGAAATCGCATATGTCGAGCGCGACATCTTTAAACGCAAGCTGTTTGTGGACAAAGGATCGCAATCCGGCGTCTTGCCGGGCGAGGTGGTCATGGATGACCTGGGTGTGGTGGGCCAGGTCACACGCGTATATCCGTGGCTTTCCGAGGTGACACTGGTTACCGACAAGGATCATCCGGTGCCGATACAAGTGTTGCGCAATGGGTTGCGTGCGGTGGTATTCGGCTCGGGTGATATCAGCGAAATGTCGCTTCGCTATATGCCGATCAGTGCAGATATCGCGGAGGGCGACGTGCTGGTGACGTCCGGCATTGATGGTACCTATCCACCCAACCTGCCGGTGGCGAAGGTACTCAAGATCGAGCGCGATCCGGCATATCCATTCGCGCGCATCATCTGCACGCCGCTGGCCGGGGTCGACAGGCACCGTGCATTGCTGATCGTTTCCGGTTTGCCCAATTTGCCGGAACGCCCGCCCACAGCCGATACAGGTTCCGAGTCCGAGCGTGCGAACAAGCGTCTGCGGCGGAGGAAGCCATGAATACCGGCAGCACCAAAGACCAGGAATTCCTGCTGCCCGCCAGCACAGGTTTCATAGTATTCAGCCTGTTCGTGGCGGTGATGCTTAACTGGTTGCCGTGGCATGGCTGGGCGCTGGTGCTGCGTCCGGACTTTGTGGCGCTGGTGCTGTTGTACTGGTGCACGCACAAGCCGCACCGCATTGGCATTGGCATCGCCTGGCTGGTCGGTATCTTCGCCGACGTGGCGGACGCCAGCCTGTTCGGCCAGCACGCGCTGGCATATACAGTACTGGCCTTCGGCGGTATCGTGCTGCATCGACGTGTGCAGATGTTCAACCTGCGCCAACAATCCATGCACGTGTTTCCGCTGCTACTGCTCAGTTATGCCACTTACGCCGCCGTGCACTGGCAGGTGCGCGGTTATGTGGCGTGGGAATATTTCCTCGGCAGCGCCGTATCGGCACTGCTGTGGACGCCGATGACCATCCTGTTGCAAGCCTTGCGCCGCCCTCGTCGCGACCCCAACGAACTATGAAGCGCTATGTCGAGCTGAAGAATCATCAGCGCGAAATCTATTATTTCCGATTGCGGCTGGTGTTGAGTCTGGGCTTCGTTGTGGTGCTGCTGCTCATCCTGCTGCTGCGCTTCTTCTACCTGCAGGTTATCCGCCATGAGTACTTTCATACAATGGCGGAAAGCAATCGCATCTATGTTGTCCCGATTGTGCCGAATCGCGGCCTGATCCTGGACCGCAACGGTGTGGTGATGGCACAGAACTATTCCGGCTACACGCTCGAGATCGCGCCGAGCAAGGTTGCCGACATGGGGGCGCTGATTGCCGAACTGTCCAAGCTGGTCGAAATCACTCCCAAGGACATCAAGCGCTTCCAGAAATTGTTGACCGAGCGACAGACGCTGGAAACCATGCCGATACGGAGTCAACTGAGCGACGCAGAAGTGGCGCGCGTTTCCGCCCAGCTTTACCGGTTCCCTGGCGTGGAGGTCAAGGCCAGATTGTTTCGCGAATATCCTTTTTCCGACATGACCTCGCATCTGATCGGCTATGTCGGGCGCATCAACCAGAGTGACATCGACCAACTGGATGAAGACGATGTCGCTTCCAATTACCTGGGCTCAGACTACATCGGCAAGACGGGTATCGAACAGAAGTATGAAAAGGATATGCACGGCAAGACTGGATTCGAGCAGGTCGAAGTGGATGCCAGCGGGCGTGCGGTGCGCGTGCTGTCACGCACCGCACCCCAATCGGGCAGCAACCTGATGCTGACGCTGGATGCAAAGTTGCAGGAGGTGGCAGAGAACGCATTCGGCGATTACCGCGGCGCGCTGGTGGCCCTCGACCCAACCAACGGCGAGGTACTGGCTTTCATCAGCAAGCCCGGCTATGACCCGAGCCTGTTCATCGACGGCATCGACACCGATAACTGGGACGCGCTCAACAACTCGCCCGACACGCCGCTCAACAATCGCGCCTTGCGCGGACAATATCCGCCCGGCTCTACCATCAAGCCTTTCATGGCGCTGGCGGGCCTGTTCTACGGCACACGCTCTCCCACGCATGCCATCAACGACCCCGGCTACTACATGCTGCCCGGCAGTCGGCACCAATACCGCGACTGGAAGGTCGGCGGACACGGGGCCGTCGACATGTTCAAGTCCATCGTCATTTCCTGTGACACTTATTACTATGGACTGGCGACCGAACTGGGCATAGACAACATGCACAGCTACCTCACCCGTTTCGGCTTCGGCCAGAAAACCGGTCTGGACATGGAAGGCGAAGCATCCGGATTGCTGCCCTCCCCCGAATGGAAAGCCAAGCGTTACCAGCAAATATGGTACCCGGGGGACACGGTCTCGGCCGGCATCGGCCAGGGCTACAATCTAGTCACGCCGCTGCAACTGGCCTATGCCACGGCAATTCTGGCCAATGACGGCGTGGCCTTCCAGCCACACCTGGTCAGGGAGGTGCGCCACGCCGACGGGAGTGCTGTGATGACCGGGAGCAGGCAACTGTTCGACCTCAAGATCGATCCGGAGCATCTCAAGCTGGTGAAAAGCGCGATGGAGGCCGTCACCAAGCCTGGCGGTACGGCAGCAGTTGCGAGCTACGGCGCGACCTACCGGATAGCGGGCAAGACCGGTACCGCACAGGTGATCGCCATCAAGCAGGGCGAAAAATACGATGCGAAAAAAGTCTCTGAATACAATCGCGATCACGCATGGTTCATCGCCTTTGCGCCGGCCGACAAGCCGCGTATCGCCATGGCCGTGCTGGTTGAGAATGGCGGCCACGGCGGTACCACCGCAGCACCGATCGCGCGCAAAGTAATGGATTATTACCTGCTCGGCAAAGCCCCCCTGCCGCCGCAGACAGCGACCGGGAAATCCGGGGATCTGAGCGACTGAGCATGAACGCAAGACAACTCAAGCAACGATTGATGATGAACCTCGACCCTGTGCTGCTGGCCGCCCTAGGGGGATTCGCACTGGTCAGCCTCGTATTGCTGTACAGCGCCAGCGACGGCAACCTGGTGCGCGTGCTGGCCCAACTCGGCAATATCGTGGTGGCTTTCGCCGCAATGTGGATCGTCGCCAACATGCCGCTGCATTACCTCATGCGCGCCGCCTTGCCGATATACGTGCTGGGCATGGTATTGCTGCTGCTGGTGATGACGCCGTTGGGCGTGAACAGCCACGGCGCGACACGCTGGCTCAACATCGGCGTGGCGACCATCCAGCCTTCCGAGCTGATGAAGATTGCCGTGCCGCTGATGATGGCCTGGTATTTCGAGAAAAACGAGGCGACCCTGAAGCTGAGGAACTATCTCGTCGCGGCCATCCTGCTGCTGTTGCCCGTGGCGCTGATTGCGAAGCAACCCGACCTGGGCACCGCCATCCTGATCGGGGCAAGCGGATTCTATGTGCTGTTCCTTGCCGGCCTGTCCTGGCGGCTCATGATAGGTGCCGCGCTGGCGGCGGCAGCCAGCGCTCCGTTCCTGTGGTCTGCGCTGCACGACTACCAGCGCCACCGCATCATGATGCTGTTCGACCCGTCTCAGGATGCGTTGGGCAAGGGCTATCACACCATCCAGGGCATGATTGCGGTAGGCTCCGGCGGCATCCTCGGCAAGGGTTACCTGAACGGTACGCAGACGCACCTGGATTTTCTGCCCGAGCGCACCACAGACTTCATCTTTGCGGTCTGGTCGGAAGAGTTCGGGCTGATCGGCAACCTGCTGTTGCTGGCGCTCTATGTTTTCGTTATCGGGCGGGGTTTCATCATTACCGCCAACGCCTCCACTTACTTCACACGTCTGATGGCGGGCAGCATCACGCTCACCTTCTTCACCTATGCCTTCGTCAACATGGGCATGGTCAGCGGCATCCTGCCGGTGGTGGGCGTGCCGCTGCCGCTGATCAGCTACGGCGGCACGTCCATGCTCACGCTGATGCTGGGATTTGGTATCCTGATGGGCATCCAGACGAACAAGAAACTCGTAAAAACATGAGGAGGACTAAGATGAAAACAGAATCGCTGCTGGTGTTGTCTATCGCGCTAGTCCTGAGCGCCTGTGCTACCGCGCCGAACGTGGCGGAAAAGCAGCAAAGCGCGGCGCCGGTCGTGGAAGCGAACACCGGCCCCGGCTCCAAATCAGCCGGCACGCCCCCGACAGCGAGCGGCGGTTACCTGCCCGGCGACGGCCCGGGTGCCGATGTGCCGAATCTGGACAACATTCCGGATGCGGTGCCCAAGGCCGAACCCCTGCATCGCTATGCCAATCGCCCCTATACTGCGCTGGGCAAAACCTATAAACCGCTGCAGGTCACCGGCAACTACAAGGAGCGAGGCATCGCTTCCTGGTACGGCAAGAAATTCAACGGGCAACGCACTTCCATCGGCGAGACTTACAACATGTACGAGATGACCGCTGCGCACCCGACGCTTCCCATCCCCAGCTACGCGCGCGTCACCAACGTGGCAAACGGCAAGTCCGTCATCGTGCGCATCAACGATCGCGGCCCGTTCCTGCATGAGCGCATCATGGATCTGTCCTACGTCGCTGCCTACAAGCTCGGTTTCATCAATACCGGAAGCGCCGAAGTCGAAGTGGAGAGCATCGCAGCAGGTGACAACACGCCTGGCGCCGTCGAAACGGCTGTCGTTAAAGCCGAACCGGTCACAGTGACACCGATCGCGCCTGCCGCAACCACCATACCGGTCGATACCGTAAGCAGTTCCGTCGGCAAGGTGTTCTTGCAACTCGGCGCTTTCAAGTCGGCGCAAGGTGCGGAAAGCTTCCTTTCCAAAATGAGCGCAGAACTGGGTGACAGCGGCAAGGAACTGAAACTGTATGAAAAGAACGGACTGACTCGCGTGCATCTCGGCCCCTACGCGAGTGCAAACGAAGCGCACGACGCCGCGAGCAGCATCGCCGCGAAGCTGGGCTTCAAACCTCTCGTGAGCATGCACTGATGCATGCCGCCGCCAACATCGTTGTCGGCGTCGTTGCCCTCGTCCATGTCTACATCCTCGTGCTCGAGATGTTCCTGTGGGAACAGCCTGCTGCGCTGAAGGCTTTCGGCATGGACGAAAACTTTGCCGCTGCCACCCGGATACTCGCGGCGAACCTGGGTTTGTATAACGGCTTCCTGGCGGCGGGATTGTTCTGGGGATTGTTCGCCGGGGACATTCACGTGCAGAGATTCTTTCTCGGATGCGTACTGACGGCTGGAGTGTATGGGGCGTTGACTGCCAATGCCAGGATACTGTGGATACAGGCGGCACCGGCAGCGGTGGGGTTGGTGTTGTTGGGGTTTGTGCCGACTTATTGAGAATGGAAAATCACCCGGGGTTAGTCTCCTCCCCCGGTGGGACAGGGTATCAACTCCGAAGGGCCTTAGCCGTCAGACGACTTCCGACTAAGCGACCCTCAACACCAATCCCTTCAGATACGCCCCCTCCGGAAAACTCAACAACACCGGATGATCCGCCGCCGCATGCAGTTTCCTCACGATTTGCGCATCCACCCCCGCATCCAGAGCTGCGCCTGCGATGATCTTCTGGAACAGGTCGTCACTGATGCCGCCGGAACAGGAATAGGTAAACAGCAAACCACCCGGCCGTAGCAATTTAAAGCCTAGCAGATTGATGTCCTTGTAGGCGCGCGAGGCTTTCTCTGCGAAGGCTGCAGTGGGGGCGAACTTCGGCGGGTCGAGCACGATGAGGTCGAACTTGCGGTTCTGGTCGCGCAGTTTGCGCAGGGCTTCGAACACGTCGGCGCATTGCCATACGGCGTGCGATGGGTCCAACCCATTCAACTCTGCATTGGATTGCGCCAGTTGCAGCGCTTCCTGCGACGAGTCGATCGAGAGTACGGACTTTGCTTCACCGCGCAGGGCATAGAGTGAAAAACCGCCGGTGTAGCAGAAGCAGTTGAGCACGTCCGTGTCCGCGGCGAGCGTGCCGGTCAGGGCGCGGTTGTCGCGCTGGTCGAGGTAGAAGCCGGTTTTTTGCCCGGCAGCCACATCTATTGCAAAGCGAATGCCGTGTTCGGTCACCTCGACCCTCTCCGGCAAAACGCCGCGCAGCACGCCGCAGCGCTTGGGCAAACCTTCCAGTTCGCGCCCGTCGGAGTCGGAGCGTTCGTAGATGCAAGCGGGCGAACACAATTCCTGCAGGATGTCGGCAAGGGTGTCGCGCCAGCGTTCCGTCCCGCGCTGCCGATCTGCATCACCAGCACATCGCCGTAGCGGTCGACGATCAGTCCCGGCAGGCCGTCGGATTCGGCATGGATAAGGCGCAAGCCGTTGCTGTTTTTCCCAAGATCCAGTTCATGGCGTGCCGCCAACGCGATTGAGATCCGACGCGAAAAAAGTCGGCATCGATTATATCCGTTTCACGCCATGACCAGACGCGCGCGGTGATCTGCGATGCGGCGTTGTAGGCTGCCCAAGCGAGGAAATTTCCAGCGGCATCGCGCACTGCTACCGTGTCGCCACCGCCCGGGGCGCCATCAACGCACTCGACCGCGCCGGAAAATATCCAGGGGTGGCGGCGCAGCAGGGATTTATCGCGGCCATCCTTGAGGACGAGGCCGGATTTTGCTGATGGATTACCCGCGCGGGGCCGTGCGGCCGCAGGTGGTTCAGCGGCATCAACCTGCTGTTTGCTGCGTTGCGCGCGCTTGCGGAAATCCCTGCCGCCCTGCGATTGGCGGTGTGGCGTGGAGGGGGATCTAGGCTTTGCTGGGCTCATGTTTTTTCCTGGCACGCGGATGCGCACCGTCATATATCTTGGCGAGGTACTGAAAATCGAGATGGGTGTAGACCTGTGTGGTGGAAATGCTGGCGTGGCCCAGCATCTCCTGTACCGCCCGCAGATCGCCGGAGGATTGCAGCACATGCGTGGCAAAGGAATGGCGCAGCAGGTGCGGGTGTACGCCGCTGGCAATGCCCTGGGTGATGCCGCGTTTGCGCAGCTGCTGTTGTACCGTTCTGGGGCTGATGCGCGCGCCGTTCCTGCCGACAAACAACGCGCATTCGTCTGGCGCGGCGATCTGGCTGCGCACCGCCAGCCATGCCTTCAGTGCATCAATGGCGTGGCTGCCAAGCGGCACGATGCGCGTCTTGTTGCCCTTGCCGGTGACGCGTACCGAGGCGTCGGCAAAATCCATGTCGATGGGGTCCAAGCTCACCAGTTCGGCGAGGCGCAGGCCGGAAGAATAGAGCAATTCGAATATTGCCTTGTCGCGCGCATCCAGCGGTGTTGCCACGGACATCTCCACCAGCTTCACAGCCTCGTCTGGCGAAAGCGCATGCGGAAGTGTCTTCGGAGCCTTCGGCGCACGCAGGCCGACGCAGGGATTGGTCTCGCAGCCGTGGTCGCGCATCAGGTAACCATAGAAACCTCTCCAGGCTGAAAGTACGCGCGCCAGCGAACGGCCTCCGAGGCCGCTTCCGTGCAACTGGGCAATATAGCGGCGGATGTGGTGACTCTTCAGGTCGGATAGCGGCGTCGACCCGGCGAGCGCCAGCAGGCGGAGGATGTCGCGTGCGTAGTTTTCGGCAGTCAGCGGGGAATAGTTGCGCTCGTTGTGCAGATAGGCGAGGTAGCCTCGCAATGTTTCAGGAACTTGTTCAGTGGTGGGCTCACACATGCAGGGTGAAGGCACTGCCTAGTGTCTCCGCAATGCGTTGCAGGAACAGCGTGCCCATTTCCGGATAGAAACGCTCCTTGTCTTCGCTGGCCAATATAAGCAGGCCGATGGTTTGATCGTGCGCGCGCAAAGGCAGGTAGGCAAAAGAGCGCAGGTGTTCGCCGGTCTCGCCGAACCAGCCCAAAGTGTCGTGTATTGCGTGGTGAGTGCAAACAGGTTGCCTGTGTTCATCGGCAAAGGCCAATACTTCGGCGCTGGGCGGCTCGTCTTTCCACAGATGCATGGCGACATGAGGAATGGCGAAGATGTCGCGCAGGTTGCGCATGATCAAGCTCTGCAGTGTCGCGCGGTCATGCGGGCCGAACAAAGCGCTATTGAATTGGTGCACCTTGAGTTGCAGCGCATCGTTTTCCCGGGCGAATTCCAGCAAATCGTGCAGCTTTTTCTCCAGCTCCTTCACGCGCTCACGCAGCGTGAGCAGTTGGCGTTCGCTGAGTGAAATGGTGCGTCCTCCGTGCGGATGCGGCAGGTTGATCTGGGACAGCATCTCCGCGCGGTCTTCGAAGAACCGGGGGTTGTCCAGCAAGTATTGCGCTACGTCATCTGCTTTCATTAGTTTGACCTTTTACAAGTTGATCTCGCCCTCAAACACCGTGATGGCCGGGCCGGTCATCAGTACCGGCGAATGCTCGCCGGCCCATGTGATGCTGAGCGTACCGCCGCGCGTGGCGACATGCACCGTGTTGTCCAGCAGCTTGCGCCGGATGCCGGTTACAACGGCGGCGCAGGCGCCAGTGCCGCAGGACAGGGTTTCACCTGCACCGCGCTCGAACACACGCAGCCTGATATGCGTTCTGTCCACGATCTGCATGTAACCGGCATTTACGCGCTTCGGAAAACGCGCGTGATGTTCGATGAGTGGCCCTTGCGTGGCGACCGGCGCAGTTTCGACGTCGTTTACCACCTGTACAGCGTGCGGATTACCCATGGATACGGCTGTGATCTGCACCACCTTATTTCCGATCTCCAGCGGCTGAATCACATCCTGGCTATCGCTTGCGAACGGAATTTGCAAAGGGTCGAAGATGGGAGCCCCCATGTTCACCGTGACGCGCCCATCATCTTCCAGGCGCGGCGAGATCAGTCCGCTCTTGGTTTCCACCACGATCTCGCGCTTGCCGGTAAGTTTGTGTTCGTGCACAAAGCGGACGAAACAGCGGGCACCGTTCCCGCATTGCTCGACCTCGCCGCCGTCAGCATTGAAAATGCGGTAACGGAAGTCGGCGTCTTCGCGCGGCGACTTTTCCACCAGCAAGAGCTGGTCGCACCCGATGCCGAAGTGGCGGTCGGCGATAAAGCGGATCTGCTCGGGCAGCAATGCAATCGCCTGGCGCACACCATCGAGCACTACAAAATCGTTGCCCGCGCCGTGCATTTTGGTGAATTTCAGCGTCATTTCATCAGCTCTTTATATCTGAAGCAGTCCATCGTGTGATCGTTCACCATACCGGTCGCCTGCATGTGTGCGTAGCAGATGGTGCTGCCGACGAATTTGAACCCGCGCCGTTTGAGTTCCTTGCTCATCGCGTCCGATTCCGGCGTGCTCGCCGGTATGTCGGCACCGCTGTGCCTTGCGTTCTGCTTCGGCTTGCCGTCGACGAATTGCCAGATGAATTTGTCAAAACTGCCGAATTCGGATTGCACGTCGAGGAAGCTTTGGGCATTGGTTACGGCTGCAGCCACTTTCAGCCGGTTGCGAACGATACCCGGATTCCGCAACAACGATTCTATTTTATTCGCACCATAGCGGGCAATCCGTGTTGCATCGAAACCATCAAATGCGACGCGGTAATTTTCCCGCTTTTTCAGGATGGTGAGCCAGCTCAATCCGGCCTGCGCACCTTCCAGGATCAGGAACTCGAAAAGCGCCCGGTCATCGTGCACGGGAACGCCCCATTCAGTATCATGATAGGCCTGATACAACTGATCGTTGCTGCACCAGACGCAACGGGGCGTGTTCAAGACCCGGTCCCGCACAACTGGGTGTGGTCGCGGAACATGCAGCGGTCCATCACGACATTGATGCCCGCCTGCCTTGCGCGCAATGCTGCTGCATCATGCACAACGCCATCCTGCAACCACAGATTCTTTACTCCAAGCTTGATACAGCTATCCACGATAGCGGGAACATGCTCAGGTGCGCGGAATACATCGACGATGTCAGGCACCTCGGGCAGGCTCTCCAGGTCAGGATAGGCCTTCTCGCCGAGGACATCCGTCACTTTTGGTCGCACCGGAATGATACGGTATCCAAAGCTCTGCAGCGCCTGCGCCACGCGAAAACTGGGGCGGTCGGAATTGGGCGAAAGGCCGACCACGGCCACACTGCGAGCTTCGCGCAGCAATTTGCAGATGTCACGGGGGGCAGGATTGGAGAACGTCATGGCGTGTACGATAGCATTTTTTGCGCCACGCGGCGCGGGCAGGGCACGCAAAAAAAAGCTATACTGCGCGCCGTTTCAAAGCGCTCGTAGCTCAGCTGGATAGAGTATCGGTTTCCGAAGCATGGTCATTCGGGCGTTGTGGGATAAAATGACCGTAGGTTCAAATTGCAGTTTCCGTGCCTTTTTCAAATATGCGCTCGTAGCTCAGCTGGATAGAGTATTGGTTTCCGAAGCCAAGGGTCGTGGGTTCGACTCCCGCCGAGCGCACCAAATTCAGACTTATGGTCATGTGACTTCGGGTCGAGATTTTTGCTAGATAAAGATCTCGTGCCTATTCCGTGCCTAAAATTTGCCCATTATGTGCCCAATTTTTTTTCATTAGAAAAATAGGGTATCTATTTTGAGTGTTGCTCCCCGTGCCCATCTGGGATGTATTCAAATATTTCGCCTACTGAGCATTTCAAATAAATGCAGAGTGAATTGATAACTTCAATATCTATTCTTTCTGCAGTCTCATGATAAAGACGTGTAGCAGTACCCCGATTAATTCCCGTATCCCTTGATAAATCTGAAATTTTAAGTTTGCGCTCCCCCATTAGGCGGGATAGGTGACACTTGATCATAATAATCTTCTATAGACCATATTAATCTGTTAATTTCATGTGTTACCCCGTCTGTTTTAATCGAAGGGGGCAACTCAGATAGTTGTACTTCATTCCACTATTTATTTTCGAGCAGAACCGCGCGAAACAGCAGTTGCGGAATTCGCATCATTCTCGGAAATTCCGCTCAAGCCCCACACCAAACTCGCCGAATCGTCCTTTTCGCGTCTTTCACCGGACGGGACATCTTCGTAAGGGCGGAGATGGCGCCAGCACACCGTAGTTCATTCGATGAGGGGGAATCTTCGGGGATTGAATAATCCGACTGAATGGGATTGAATGTCGGAACGCCCGGCTGCACGGCTAATATGGGGTAAGCGACCAAATGACTGTTATTGCGGCAACTCCAAAAACGACGGTCGGCTGGAAGAGCGCGCTGGCCGTCTATTTCCTGCTAACGACCGCTTATGTGGTCAGCGGCAGGTTGGGGATGATGCTGGCACTGCCTCCGGGCTACGCGTCTCCTATATTTCCCCCCGCCGGTATCGCCGTCGCAGCGATATTCATAGGTGGCAGAAGGTTGTTGCCAGGCGTCTTTCTCGGGTCGCTGTTGCTCAATATCTGGCTTGGTAATTCGGTCAATCCGCATTTTGGCATGACAGCCATGATGGTCGCCTCGGCCATCGCCATGGCATCGGTAGTGCAGGCGGCGGTGGGTGGCTGGGCCCTGCGGCAGGTGATCGGCTACCCGGTCTCCCTCGATCATGTCGGCGCAATATTGCGCTTTCTGCTCTTGGCGCCGTGCATATGCGTGATCAGCGCGGGCATTTCCGTGAGCAGCCTGTTCACCCTGGGCATCCTTGATGGTGGCGGCATCATCACAAATCTTGCGACCTGGTGGCTTGGCGATACGCTGGGCGTCGTCGTGATGTTCCCGCTGATTATGATCCTTGCGGGAGAGCCGCGCGCGCTCTGGAGAGGTCGCCTGAGCACGGTTGCACTGCCCGTGATTGCGATATTCATGCTGTTTGTGGTGATTTTTCTGAAGGCGAATCATTGGGAATATGACGATTCACTGGATGATTTCCGCCAGCTTTCCCAACAAGTTGATGGCCAGGTTCAGTCCAGGTTTGATGAACAGGAATCACTGCTCGAACAAATGGCCGGTTTGTACATCCACGACAAGGGCAGGAAGGTCACGCGGGATGGATTCCACAGGTTTGTGGAAAGATCGCTGGTCCGCTTTCCCATGATACAGGCGCTGGAATGGGCCCCCGAAGTCGAAGCCAGGCAGCGCAAGAGTTTTGAGGCAGCGCAGCGCAGGGAACTGCCGATCTTTGACATCAGGGAGCGCGACGCCGACGGCAAGTTGCAGCATGCCGGAGACCGCAGCTCTTACTATCCGGTAACCCATGTCGAACCACTCGCAGGTAACGAAGCTGCACTGGGGTTTGATCTCGCCTCCAACCAGGTACGCCTGCAAGCGATAGAAAAGGCAAAAACGTCGAACAAAGCGGTTATCTCTGCGCCGGTTAAGCTGGTGCAAGAGCGCCAGCAACAAACGGGAGTGCTGCTGCTGCTGGCTGTCGATCCGCGTGACCCTAGATCGGGTGTTGTTCTGACGGTGTTGCGAATGGGCGACTTCATGGACAAGCTGCTGCAAGGTACGCGCCAGAAGCTTTATACCCGTTTGGTGGACCTTGACAGTGGAAAAGTCATCTATGACAACTTCGAGCCGGGAGGGCAACCGGCGTTGCTCGATCATGCTTTTGATTTCGGGTCGCGCCATTACAAACTCGAAACTGCACCGACCTCCCGCTATTTCATTCAGCACCATGGCTGGCAAAGCTGGGGCCTGCTCGCCGCGGGTACGTTTGGAACCGGGTTGCTGGGCGCCCTGTTATTGCTTGGTACCGGCTACACCGCAAGAATCAAGGATGAGGTGGATGAAAGAACCAGGCAGTTGAAGGAATCCAAACAGAAGCTGCAAAGACAAAACGACAAAAATCTCGCCATATTGCGCAATGCCAGCGACGGCATACACATCCTCAACACGGATGGCAATCTCATGGAAGCAAGCGACTCGTTCTGTACCATGCTGGGCTACCAACGTGATGAAATAATCGGACGCAACGTTCGCTTGTGGGATGCACAATTTACCGATGATGAACTTGCGCTGGCGCTCAGGCGACAATTCGAATTTAGCGGTAGGTCCCAATTCGTATCCCGTCACCGCCGCAAGGATGGGAGCATCATCGACGTCGAAATAAGCGGAATGGCGCATGAAATTGACGGGCAGCAGGCACTGATCAATTCGTCCCGCGACATCACCGAGCGCAAGCTTGCCGTAGCGCAGTTGCAACTGGCAAAAGAGGCGGCAGAGGAGGCGAGCCGGGCCAAGAGCGATTTTCTGGCCAATATGAGCCATGAAATCCGGACGCCGATGAACGGCATCATCGGCATGACCGAGCTGGCACTCGATACGGAATTGAATGCCGAACAGGCGGAGTATATCGGGCTGGTCAAATCGTCTGCGGATGCGCTGCTCGTCATCGTGAATGACATCCTGGATTTTTCCAAGATCGAAGCCGGCAAACTGAGCATTGACGCAATCGAGTTCAACCTGCCCGATGTACTGTCGCAGACGACCCGTTCCATGGCCCTGCGCGCCCACCAGAAAGGCCTGGAATTGTTGCTGGACATCGACGCGGACATACCCGAGGTGCTGATTGGCGACCCGGGACGGTTGCGTCAGGTCATCGTCAATCTGATTGGCAACGCGGTCAAATTCACCGAGCGCGGCGAAATCGTGGTCAAGGCGGCCATGGGCTCCCTGCAACCCGAACCGGACAAACTCGTGCTGCACATCAGCGTGCGCGATACCGGCATTGGCATACCCCGGGAAAAGTTTCGCAAGATATTTGACTCCTTTTCGCAGGCCGACACGTCGACGACGCGCAAATATGGCGGCACGGGCCTTGGGCTGTCGATCTCGGCGCGGCTGGTGGAACTGATGGACGGGGTCATCTGGCTGGAGAGCGAGGTGGGCAAAGGCAGCACTTTCTTCATCGAAGTTGTCCTCGGGAAAGCGGCAGCCGAATTGCAGCCGCATCACGATGCGCTGCGCCTGAAGGACATGCGGGTGCTGGTGGTGGACGACAACGCAACCAATCGCCTGCTTGCCGTTGAACTGGCGCAGCGCTGGGGAATGCTGCCCACCGCGGTGGCGGATGGTCATCTGGCGATCGCCGAACTGGATCGAGCCCGGCAGAAGGGAGAAGGCTACCAACTGCTGCTCATTGACGGACGCATGCCCGGCATGGACGGATTTGCGGTCGTTGAGCATCTGCGCGCGCACCATGGAAATGACGTGACGCCCATCATGATGCTGACCTCGGAAGGACAGCGCGGCGATGCGCAGCGCTGCCGCGAGCTTGGCATTTCCGCGTATCTGCTCAAACCCTATTCCCAATCCGATCTGTTCGACGCGATCATGAACACATTCGGGGTGGCGCAGGCGGAAAAAGCACCGCTGATCACGCGACATTCCCTGCGCGAGAGCAAGCGCAAGCTGAACGTGTTGCTGGCGGAGGACAACAGTGTCAACCAGACACTGGTCACCCGGCTGCTGCAAAAATTCGGCCATGCGGTGGATGTGGCCGGCAACGGCCTGATCGCGGTGGACAAGTGGCAGGTCGGGCACCACGACCTGATCCTGATGGACGTGGACATGCCCGAACTCAACGGCTATGAAGCGACCGCGCGCATACGGCAATTCGAGCAACAGCGCGGCGGCCATACCCCCATCATCGGACTGACCGCACACGTCATGCAGGGCAGCCGTGAAGACTGCCTGGCGGCGGGCATGGACGGCTATCTGTCCAAGCCGATCGACACCGAGGCGCTGTGGCGTGAACTGAGCGCCATAGAGCAGGGCATACCCGCGGCGGGCGAAGACGAGGCCGCGCCCGCTCCGCAGTTGCCCGTGGCCGACTTCGGCAAGGCCAGGCAGTTGATGGATGACAGCCGTGAACTTTTTGAAGAAATCGTCACGATATTTCTGGCGGATGCCCCGCCCCACCTGCAAAGTATCAAGGAAGGGATGGCGCAGGGCGATAGCGAAGCGGTGCGGCACAGCGCACATACGTTGAAGGGCATGGTCGGCGTCTTCGCTGCGGAAAAGGCGCGCCAGGCCGCCGAGCGGCTGGAGACCCGGGCGGGGGCGCCGGACTGCCACCAGGCCGCACTGGACCTGGAACTCGCCGTGACCGAACTCATGTCTGCACTCAGGGCGTATCGGTGGTGATTGAGTGCAACAGACATGCCTGCCCGGTTTGCCGACTCACGTCCAGTTTCCCTTGATTAAACTTCCTGTCTATCGGGCCGATATCCTGAATAAGGGGGTGGAAGAAAGTGCCCCGGATGCGGAGGTGTGATATGGCAACCACAGTGAATGAATACGAGATCGGGCGTGACGCAGTTGCAGAAGAGGGTTATGGTGACGAAGTAGTGTACGCGGGGTGGAATCCGCAGCTTGCGTCGGCAGCTGCCCAGAAGATCAGGGCGAACAAATTTCCTGCGTTTCCGGGAGAATTGGCGACGGCGGATATCGATACATTCCTGCAGAAGATGTACGCGTATCAGCGCTGATACTGCTTCCTCACGGGCGGCCTCGGCACTGAGGCCGTTCTCTCCGAAAGCCTTATGCTGTGCGCCGTTCGGGCATTTCGGCGCCGGGCCTCCAGGCGCATGTGATATTCTCCATCACAGTTGATCCCGAGCCATTCCATGAGATTCGTATTGTTCCTGTTGCTGGCATTGCCCGTGTGTGCGCTGGCCGACCAAGAAAGCGATTTTCGCAGTGCGCGCGACGCATTTCGCACCGGCAACGCGCCGCGCCTAGACAAAGTAGCTGAGAATCTCCGGCATACCCCCTTGGAGCCCTACGTGACGTATTACCAGTTGCGCCTGCATTGGGGGGTGCCGGCGATGCCGGCCATCACGGCATTCCTTGCGCGCACCGACGAATCCCCCGTGGTCGATCAATTTCGCGGGGAATGGCTCAAATATCTCGGCGCGCACGACAGCTGGGACGAATTCGCGAAAGAATACCCGCACCTGGTGAACACTGACAACGAGCTTGCCTGCTACGCACTGCAATTGCGCAAGAAGACCGACGTCACGGGTGCGCTGGCGGGTGCACGCACGCTCTGGTTCAACAGCGAAGAAATGCCGGATAGCTGTACACCCTTGTTCGCGGAGGCGATCGAGCGGGGCGTCATCAGTGAGGCGGACGTGTGGCAACGCATGCGCCTGGCGCTGGAAAGCAACAATACGTCCCTGGCCAGAGACCTGATCAAAAGATTGCCCAAGGCACAAGCCTTTCCCGTAGCCGAGCTGAACGTGGCCGCCATGAATCCGCTACGTTACTTGGAAAGGACGAAATTCGAGCATGCAGGCATGGGGCGGCGGGTCGTGGCGTTGTTCGCCTTGCAACGCCTGGCCAAGCAGTCGCCGCAGATCGCTTATGCGCGCTGGGAACATATGGCCAATTATTTTTCCGAGGACGAGCAGCGTTATTTCTTCGGTTGGCAGGGATACGCGGGCGCGCAAGCACATGACGAAAGGGCGCTGCTCTGGTACTCCGTGGCGGGTGACGCGGCTTTGAACCCCAAACAACTGGCGTGGCGCGCGCGAGCGGCATTGCGTGCGAACAACTGGCATGAGGTGTGGGAAAGCATCGGTGCGATGTCGCAGCAGCAGCAGAACGAGGGTGCGTGGCGATACTGGAAAGGCCGTGCGCTGATGGCCCTGGGTCGGCCAGAGGAAGCCGAAGCGCTGTTCGTGGGCCTGAGCCGCGAATACAATTTCTACGGGCAGCTCGCGTCCGAAGAACTGGGAGGGGCGCCGGGGGCGGGCATGGGGTCGGTGCACTATCAGCCGAGCGATGCCGAGTACGATGCCATACAGGCCATGCCGGGCATACAGCGCACGCTGTTGTTGTACCGCATGGACATGCGTGCCGAGGCCGCAAAGGAATGGGCCTGGGCAACGCGAAATTTCAGCGACCGGCAATTGCTGGTGGCGGCTGAGGTTGCGCGCCGCCATGAAATGTACGACCGTTCAATCAACGCGGCAGATCGTACGGTGCAGTTGCATGACTTCAATCTGCGCTATCCCGCGCCCTACCGTGAAAATATGCAGGAGACATTGCACAAGCACGGTCTGGAAGAGGCGTGGGTCTACGGTCTGATGCGGCAGGAAAGCCGTTTTGCGACGAGCGCAAAATCCGCAGTTGGCGCGGCAGGCCTGATGCAGATCATGCCCGGCACTGCTCGCTGGGTGGCGCGGCAGATCGGCATGAAAGGCTACCGCAGGGGGCTCATTCATCAGCTGGATGTGAACATCCAGCTCGGGACGTATTACATGAAAACGGTATCGCATCGATTTGACGACAATCCGGTGCTGGCGTCCGCCGCGTACAACGCAGGTCCGACCAGGGCGCAACAGTGGCGCGGTACTCGGCCGATGGAAGGCGCGATCTATATAGAGACCATTCCATTCGACGAGACGCGGGAGTACGTAAAGAAGGTCATGAGCAATACCATGTATTATTCCAAGTTGTTCGGCCAAACCTCCTTGTCGCTCAAGCAGAGGCTCGGTACCATCGATGCACAAAATGCGAAGAATCCTAAATCCTGACACGATGAACGCCGGGCCGGAAAAGGCCCGCCGAAGTGAGGGGGAAATTTGAACCTGAGTCAATTCAAGGTCTATTGCGTCGGCGGCGCAGTGCGCGACCAGTTGCTCGGCTTGCCAGTACGGGATCGCGACTGGGTGGTGGTGGGCAGCACGGTGGAGGAAATGGTGGCGCGTGGCTTCAAGCCGGTGGGTGCGGACTTCCCGGTGTTTCTGCATCCCGAAACGCATGAGGAATATGCGCTGGCGCGTACGGAACGCAAAGTGGCTCAGGGCTACAAAGGTTTCAAGGTGTACGCGTCACCGGAGGTGACGCTGGAGCAGGATTTGCTTCGCCGCGACTTCACCATCAACGCCATCGCACTGGATGCTGACGGCAAGCTGATCGATCCACTTGGCGGACAGGCAGATCTGGGTGCGGGCCTCTTGCGCCATGTGAGCGCGGCGTTTGCCGAAGATCCGGTGCGCATTCTGCGCGGTGCGCGCTTTGCGGCGCGCTTCGGATTCACCTTCGCGCCGGAAACGCTGGTGCTGATGCGGACGATGGTAGATGACGGAGAAGTCGATGCGCTGGTGGCGGAACGTGTGTGGCAGGAACTGGCACGCGGCCTGATGGAAAAACATCCGTCGCGCTTTTTTACGACGCTGCGCGAGTGCGGCGCGCTGAAAAAAATATTGCCGGAACTGGATGCGCTGTTCGGCGTGCCGCAACCGCCCCGGTACCATCCCGAGATAGACTGCGGCATTCACGCCATGCTGGTGCTTGACGATACGGCGCAGCACGGCTACCCGCTGGAAGTGCGCTTTGCGGCGCTCGGGCATGATCTTGGCAAAGGCAGCACGCCCGAAAATATCCTGCCGCGCCACATAGGCCACGAGATGCGCAGCGTCGAACATCTGAAAGACGTGTGCGGGCGTCTGCGTGTGCCCGGCGATTACCGCGATCTGGCAATGCTGGTGGCAAGACACCATGGCAACGTCCATCGTGCCGGGGAGCTGCGCGCGGACACAATCGTGAAGCTGTTCGATAGTTGCGATCTGTGGCGCAAGCCGGAGCGCTTCACGCAGGTATTGCAGGCTTGCGAGTCGGATGCGCGCGGGCGTACCGGTCATGAGCAGGACACTTATCCGCAGTCCGCGTATCTGTTGCGATGCGCACAGGTGGCGCTGGCGGTGAACGCGGGAGATATCGCACGCGCGTGCCCGGACAAGAACCTGATCGCCGACAAGGTGCGCGAGGCGCGTATCCTGGCGGTGGAGACGGTTTCGGGAGCTGGAAGCAGTCCGTCAGATAAGCTGAAAATTACTTAAATACTGTCAAATGCCTGCGAGACTTATTTTATTTGTTTGCCTGCTGTTTTCGAGCTGCAGCATTTTTGCCGCAGAACCGGCGGGTTCTGCGCAACCGCAGGGTATGGAAAGCGTGCAACAATCTGAACTGGCAGGCGTGCCGGAAGCCATGCAAAGCCTGCTACAGCTAGCCCTCGATCAGATTGGGGTGTCGTACCGCAGAGGCGGCCTTAATCCCGAAACCGGCTTTGATTGCAGCGGATTCGTGCGTTACATTTTTGACCAGGCCGTGGGGGTGGTGTTGCCTCACAGCGCGCGGGCCATCAGTGAGGTTGGAAAATTCGTGCGGCTAACGGACTTGCAACCGGGCGATCTGGTTTTCTTTCACATCAGGCATCACACCATTTCCCATGTCGGGATATATATCGGCAATAATCAGTTCATCCATGACGCCAGCAATCGCACCGGCGGCGTCAGAATTTCGGATTTGACCGGCTATTGGGCCAAGCACTTCAAGCTGGCACGCCGTTTCGATTTGCGTATCGAACAATCGTCCAAATATTCTGAGCCGAAAATACCCGTGTCGTAGAGCACTCCGGGCACGCAAGCGTTAACGCAGCCTGACTTATCTGACATCACCGTATCCTCGGTCCGCACTTGTTGGTGCGGACGCGAACTGCGGGCCGATACGATTGTCGGGCTCTTTGGCTGTGCCAACGGCAAAAGCGGGGACGTAATTAAAAATGCGATGGAGATGTCAACCATGGCCGAATCGCAGACGACATTACAAAAAAGGTCCGCGTGCAAGGTGTGCGCGGAGTTTCTGCCATTTCCACCCAAACTGCTGTTGAAAGCGGGCAAGACTGCGAACTCATGATTGTGGGTCAGGCGCAGCCCGTGGTTCGAGAAAGAAGTGTTGCCGCTGCTGCGCAAACGGGTTGCCGCTTTGCAGTAAAACGTGCGCGTCACTTGACGCACAACACGAGTCAATTGCGCAAATCCATGGCCGCCCGCCATGCGCGTAGTTTGTCTGCATAACACATTCCTGCGTGGGCCGGGCTGGTCGAGGGCAGTCGCTGGAGTTTGAGCGGCGGCAGAATTTGTTTGCCCTGCACGAATTTCCTGAAGCATTGTTCGGCTTTGTTGCCGTTGAAGAATACCTGCGTGATATGCGGATGCCGAGCGAAGAATGACGAGAAATCGTTTGCCGATTCATGTCTGATATCGGAATCCATGCTGGTTTCGCGTACACAGGAATCAAGCACGTCCCACAATGCGATCCCCGAAGCTTGCAGTATGGCGAGTCTTTCCTCATAAGGCATTTCCGGATATGCGCCGACCAGTTCCCCCATGATTTTCCAGAAGACATTCGACGGATGGGCATAGTACTGGTTTTGCTCCAGCGATTTCCTGCCGGGCATGCTGCCCAGGATCAGTATGTGTGCGTCCGCATTGCTGACAGGTTTGAAACTGTGGATGGGGAACATGCCGCGAACGGGAAAGCCGATTGGGTCACAAGTGGCGCGACTGGTCGCCGCGAAGGAATCCCGCAAGAGGCTGGTCCATGCCTTTGCCGAGTGCGATCACCTTGAACAATTCACCCATCTCCGCCGGACTGGTAAGCTTCTGCAGTTGGGCGGAAAGAGGCGCATAGGACTTCACATCTTCAGCCGGCACTTCGGCGAGTAGCTCCGTCATCCCGTTGTTGATCAGGAAGTGCGCCTGCGAGGTGTAGCCCAGAAAATGCGCACCGTGATCGATCGCGGATTCGGCGACGGCGGTGAAATCCACATGCGCGGTGATGTCCTGCAGGCCGGGGAGGTAGAACGGGTCATCATGCGCGTGGTGGCGGTAATGGCACATCAGGGTGCCGCGACTCCGTTGCGGATGGTAATACTCGCCGGCGCCAAATCCGTAGTCCATGAACAGCATGGCTCCGGTATCCATGCGCTCGCACAGACTCGCGACCAGACCGCGCGCGGTGAGCGAGATCTCGCTCAGGTAATCGTCGGGCACTTTGATCTTCCCGGCAATGTCGAGCAGCGCGGGGGCCTCCGGCAATCTGTCTTGCCAGTTGAAATGATTGGCAACGTTTATCACGCCACGTTCCAGGATGCGGTGATTGGACCAATGCAGCAGATGTACCGGAAACGCGTCCAGCACCTCGTTGCCGATGACCGCGCCGGAGATGCTTTCGGGCAATGCATCCAGCCAGCGCATGCGTTCGGCAAGATGCGGCAGTTTTTCGCACAACAGCGTCTGCTGGCGCTCGCGCAGGTCGGCGCTTACCTCCAGTATCGAATAACTTTCCGGCAATTGGCCCCGCTTTTCAAGTTCACCAAGAATATCCAGTGCGAGTTTCCCGCTGCCCGCCCCGAGCTCGAGGATGTGCGGCGCGCTGGCCTGCATCACTTCGATCAATTGCCGTGCCACGGTCCTGCCGAACAGCGTGGAGAGTTCCGGTGCGGTGATGAAATCGCCTTCCGCGCCAAGTTTTCGCGAACCGGCAGTGTAATAACCGAAACCGGGCGCATACAGCGCCAGCTCCATGAAGCGCGAAAAAGGAATCCACCCGCCCTGCGCAGAGATGTCGGTGCGTATCAGCTCGCACAATTTGGCGCTGTGAACAAGAGCGTCGGGGCCGGGGGCAGGCAGGTTGATGGACATGGTCAGGTATAATTCAGCGGTAGCGAGAGTTTAGTGGGGAATGGGATGCAAGGCAAAACAGTATTGGTGACAGGAGGGGCAAAGCGCGTCGGTGCAGCTATCGTACGCCGTTTGCACGCGGCAGGTGCGAATGTCGCAATCCATTACCGCACCTCTTTGCATGAGGCACAGGCCCTGTGTGCCGAATTGAACGACAAGCGCTCCGATTCGACCTGTGCCGTGCAGGCGGACCTGCTGGATATCTCAGCACTGCCGCGCGTGATTGACGAGACGGTCAAACAATTCGGGCATCTGCATGCGCTGGTCAACAACGCGTCCAGCTTTTACCCCACGCCGCTGGACAAATTGACCGAACAGCAATGGAACGACCTGCTCGGCACTAACCTGAAAGCACCTTTATTTCTGGCGCAGGCCGCCGCAGGCGAGTTGCGCCGCAACCACGGATGCATCGTCAATATCGTCGATATCCATGCCGACTTTCCGATGCACGGGCACTTGCTGTATAACGTGGCCAAGGCGGGTCTGGCGGGCCTCACCCGTGCATTGGCGCAGGAACTTGCGCCGCAGATAAGGGTGAACGGGGTCGCGCCGGGCATCAACCTCTGGCCGGAAAGTGCAGACTGGCAGGACGAAAAACAGCGGCGCAGGCTGGTGGCGCACACCCTGCTCAAACGCGGAGGCGAGCCGGACGATATCGCCAGGACGGTGCAATTTCTGATCGCCGATGCGCCTTATGTCACGGGCCAGATACTGGCGGTCGACGGGGGGCGCAGTCTCAACCTTTGAAAATTACATGAACGACATCACTAAACCCATCCACTTCGAGCACCATTCCACCAACTTCAATCGCCTGAAGGGACGGCTGGAGCATATGGTGGGCAAGGCCATCGGCGATTTCAACATGATCGAGGATGGCGACACCGTGATGGTGTGCCTGAGCGGCGGCAAGGATTCCTATACCCTGCTGGATATCCTGCTTACCTTGCGCAAGCGCGCGCCGATCGACTTCAGGATCGTGGCGATGAACCTCGACCAGAAGCAGCCGGGCTTCCCGGCCGACGTGTTGCCGAATTACCTGAAAAAGCTGGGTGTGGATTTCCACATCGAGAAGCAGGACACGTATTCCATCGTCAAGGCGAAGATACCAGAAGGCAAAACGACGTGCTCGCTCTGCTCTCGTTTGCGCCGCGGCATCATCTACAAGGTGGCGGGTGAACTGGGCGCGAACAAGATCGCACTGGGCCACCACCGCGACGACATGGTGGAGACGCTGTTCCTCAACATGTTCTTCGGCGGCAAACTCAAGGCCATGCCGCCCAAGCTGGTCACCGACAAGGGTGACCATATCGTCATCCGTCCGCTGGCCTACTGCGCCGAAAAAGATATCGCCCGCTATGCACGAGGCATGGAATTTCCCATCATCCCGTGCAACCTGTGCGGCTCGCAGGAGAACCTGCAACGCCAGAACATTAAGGAAATGCTTGGGCAGTGGGAACATCAGTATCCGGGACGCACCCAGACTATTTTTACCGCGATGCAGAACATCAAACCTTCACACCTGCTCGATGCCAGCCTGTACGACTTCAAGGGAATCCAGTTGGGGGCAGCGATGGATGAAGGCGACATTGTCTTCGATCAGGAAACCTGACTTAGAATATGCAACTTGAAGAACGGGCCTTTCTGCGCAAACCTTGAACTGGAGCAATCATGCATTTCAGGTGGATTCGTATGCTGTGCATCTTGTGCGCCATATTCCTTGCAGGGTGCACCACCCCGGTCAGTACCAATATCAAACCTTCTGCAGAGCATGTCGCCAAATACAGCGAACTGTCCGACCTTGACGTAGTAGCCACCCTGGAAAAGAACGTGAACGACGCCAGGAAAGCCAGCATGCCATTCCTGGCGCCGAGTTATTTTCGCGAGGCTTCGCAGATCCTGAGCGAAAGCCAGAGCGCGCTGGGCAATCAATCCAGGGACGTACTGGTGAGCAATGCGGCCAAGGGCGATGCCATCCTGGAAAAGGGGCGGGCCGTGATGGCCATCGTGCAGTATCGCTTCGGCAAGGAACTGGAATACAAAGCGCAACTGGAAGAACACGACGCGCCCAGACTTCTGCCTAGGGAATACGAAAAGGAGATCAGCGATCTTTCCGGCCTGATCGGAAAAGTGGAGCGCGAACAGCCTGAGAGCATCGACAGGGAAAAAGCAGCTTTGCTCCAGTCGATGGTGGATCTGGTGATCAAGTCCGTCCAGGAAGGCGCACTGCATGAAAGCGAGGTCATCAACGCAGACAGCAGGACAAAGAATGCCGACAAACAGGCGCCGGTGACTTATGCCCAGGCGCTGCGCGTGTACCAGGACGCCAGAAGCCGGATCGCCGCTGCGCCGGATGACCAGGAGCTGGTCCGGCGTCTGGGTGCAGAAGCCACCTTTGCTGCGCGCCACGCGCAACAAGTCAATGAACGCGTAGCCTTGTTGCAGGTTCAGTTGAAGATTGGCGCGGCCGGCATTGCTTCGATGGGCACCGCGCTGAGCGACGGCGATCAGGAAAACGTGCAACCCGATGGCAAGGCGTCAGGCACGGAGCGGGTTACCGTTGAAAAGATCGTGCTGCAGGAAGAGGATAGGCTGCGAAACATTTCTTCTGCGTTGAAACTCGGGGACCTGCGCGACTTGCCAATGGAAAAACAGGTGGAGGAAATCAAGCGCGCCGCTGCCGACGCCGTGAACCAGCCGAATGGCGCGGCGGCAATCCGGGATTACGAAGAACGGCTGAAAGCCGCCAATAACGGAATACAGCAGGGCGTGGCCGAACTGGAGCAGAAAGACCGGCAATTGGCAGAGAAAGATGATCAGTTGTCCAGGAGAGACCGGCAATTGGCTGAGAGAGATGATCAGTTGTCCAGAAGAGACCAGCAATTGGCAGACCAGAACAAACAGATGACCGAGAAAGACGCGCAGATCAAAATGCTGAAGAAGAAGCTGCAAGCCATGAAACTGCTGTGAATCCCTGCATGCCGTCACGCTGCAAAACCGGAAAAACGAACAGGTTGAGGAACAATCAGGATTGTGCCAGGTTCACCGCAACCTTGAAGATCACTTTGCGGATATCTCCACTCTGACGCGGTGGGGCGGAGCCCTCCGGCGCGGGAGGAATGGCTTGGCGGTTGCTCTCGCGATCGGCTGGCTTCGCCGGTAACCCGTCGCAACTGTCTTTGCGGACCAGTGGTGCATGAGCATCCTCCGGGAAGAAGATGCAGAAATGATCCGGCGGCACAGCGATCCACGACACTGCTGCATCGTGGAAGAAACGGATGTCCCTCTCCATGCTGTGCTCGCTCACCGGATTATGGCAATCGGCCAGCGGCTTCCATCCCATCTCCTCTGCCCCGTCCAGTACCAACTGGATGTCGATGTAATGGCGGTGCGCCTCCAGCTTTGCCATCTCGCGTGTCTTGCCCGGCAGGTGTTCGACGATGGCAACTAGGTCCTCGCCAAGAATGGGATACCGCCCCGGCGCGAGATTGAACAGGTCGGTGTTGCGCATGTAGTCGAAGGCACAGGGAAACAGGGGATGTAGCGCAGCGTAGCGGTCAGACTGGGAAAGGGCAGAGAAGATCATGGCTGGATTCCTTGTGTCGGCTTAGATGAAACGTGCCACCATTCCTTTTTCCAGATTCCCGTTTAACGGTATCTGCACGCGATGCCCGCTGCCGGGAGCCGTGGTGACAGCTTCGCCCTCAGGCGTTTTCATCTCCTTCAGCTCAATGATGCTGTTTCCCGAAGGATGAATGATCTCAAGTCTGTCGCCGACCTGGAACTTGTTCTTCACGTCGATCTCGGCCATGCCGTTCGCGCATGCCACGATGTCGCCGACATATTGCTGGCGGAAACTTTCGGAGTGGCCGCGCAGGTAGTTCTGCTGCTCATGGGTGTGGTGGCGCTCGTAGAAGCCGTCGGTATAGCCCCGGCTGGCGAGCGCGTCCAGCGCGCCCAGCAGTTCCAGGTTGAACGGTCGCCCCTTGATTGCATCGTCTAGGGCTTGCCGGTAGACCTGCGCCGTGCGCGCCACGTAGTAGATGGACTTGGTGCGTCCCTCCACCTTGAGCGAATCGATGCCGATCCGGACCAGCCGTTCGACGTGCTCCACTGCGCGCAGGTCCTTCGAATTCATGATGTACGTGCCGTGCTCGTCTTCCAGCACCGGCATCAGTTCGCCCGGATGATCCTTGCGCGAAATGACATAGACCTTGTCGGCCAGCGGATGGCGCGGCTGCGAGCCGCAGTCGGACAGGGGGCTTGCGTTCAGCGTCTGGTCAAAATCGAAGTCGATTTTCCGGATGTCGCCGGTACCGTCTTCGATGGCACTGTCAACTTTGTAATCCCAGCGGCAGGAGTTGGTGCAGGTGCCCTGGTTTGCGTCGCGGTGATTGAAATAGCCGGAAAGCAGGCAGCGTCCGGAATAGGCGATGCACAGCGCGCCGTGTATGAATACTTCAAGTTCGATGTCCGGGCATTGCTGGCGAATTTCCTCGATCTCGTCCAGCGACAGTTCGCGCGACAGAATCACGCGCGACAGGCCGAGCGATTTCCAGAATTTCACCGCGGCATAGTTGACGGTATTGGCCTGCACGGACAGGTGGACAGGCATCTCCGGCCAGCGCTCGCGCACCATCGCGATCAGTCCGGGATCGGCCATGATCAGCGCATCCGGCTGCATCTCGATCACCGGCTGCATGTCCGCCATGTAGGTCTTCACCTTGGCATTGTGCGGCATCAGGTTGCTGGCGACGAACAGTTTCCTGCCCAGCGCACGGGCTTCGCGGATACCGATGCCGAGTTCTTCCAGCTTGAATTCGTTGTTGCGCGCACGCAGGGAATATCGAGGCTGCCCTGCGTACACCGCGTCCGCGCCGAAGGCGTAGGCGGCGCGCATCTTGTCGAGCGTGCCGGCGGGCAACAGCAGTTCGGGTGCGCGCAAAGTAGTCATCGGTAGCCCAGGCGCTTCAGGATATCCAGCGAGGCGTCAGCCTGGTTCAGCGTGTAGAAATGCAGCGCGGGTGCGCCGCCCGCAATGAGTTTTTCGCATAGCTGCGTGACGATATCCAGCCCGAAATTCCGCACCGACTCCACATCGTCGCCGTAACCTTCCATCGTCTTGCGCATCCAGCGCGGTATCTCAGCTCCGCACGCATCGGAGAAGCGCGCCAGTTGCGAGAAGCGGGTGATTGGCATGATGCCCGGCACAATCGGTGCCGTGACGCCCAGCTTGCGGCATTCGTCAACAAAGCGGAAATAGCCATCGGCATTGTAAAAGTATTGCGTGATGGCCGAATTCGCACCAGCATTCATCTTGCGCTTGAAGTTGAGCATGTCTTCGCGTGCCGAGTTGGCTTGCGGATGGAACTCGGGGTAAGCGGCGACCTCGATATGGAAATGCTCGCCGGTCTGCGCGCGGATGAACGATACCAGCTCGTTGGCGTACTGAAACTCGCCGATGCTCGCCATGCCGGAAGGCAGGTCGCCGCGCAACGCGACGATGCGCCTGATGCCCATATCCTTGTATGCGAACAGCAGGGCGCGGACGTTGTCGCGAGTTGAGCCGACACAGGACAGATGCGGGGTTGCGTTGTGGCCTTCGGCATATATCTGCCTGATCGTTTCCATGGTGCGGTCTTGCGTGGAGCCGCCCGCGCCGAAAGTGACGGAAAAGAATTCCGGCTTCATTGCCGCGAGGCGTTGGCGTGCGGTGGTCAGCTTTGCGGTGCCTTCAGGCGTTTGTGGAGGAAAAAATTCAAAACTGATCGGCGTTTTAGTGATGTTGTCCATTTTCTCTCGCAAGCAGTTGTGCGGCGGCTGAACTCAGCGCCCAGGAAAAGATGCTGTACAGGACCGCGCCGATTACGCCCGCCCAGAAGTTGTCAACCATGAAGCCGCGCAGGATGGAGCCCGCGAACCAGAACATCAGCCCGTTGACGACAAAAATGAACAGGCCAAGCGTGAGCAGGGTGACCGGTAAGGTCAATACCAGGAAGATCGGGCGGATCAGCGTGTTGACGAGACCGAGGATAAAGGCGGCAATGAACGCTTCCCTGAATCCGTCGACGTGGATGCCCGGCACGAAGTTCGCCACCGCCACCAGCGCGAGGGCGTTCAAGGTCCATATCAAGAGTAGCCGTAACAGCATATTTCCATTCTTCAAGTTAAGAGGGGCGAACCTGACGTCCGCCCCCGACTATCATACCCGCAACAGGCAGGTCAGTAGCGGTAGTGATCTGCCTTGTACGGGCCTTCCTTCGGTACGCCGATGTAGGCCGCCTGCTGGTCGGTCAGGGTGCTCAACTGCGCGTTCAAGGTGGTCAATTGCAGGCGTGCGACTTTCTCGTCCAGATGCTTGGGCAAGGTGTACACGCCGACAGGATAATCCCCGGTGCGTGTGTATAACTCGATCTGTGCCAGAGTCTGGTTTGCGAACGACGACGACATCACGTAGGACGGATGGCCGGTGCCGCAACCCAGGTTCACGAGTCGGCCTTCGGCCAGCAGCAGGATGCGCTTGCCGTCCGGGAAGATCACGTGATCGACCTGCGGCTTGATGTTTTCCCACTTGTATTGCTTGAGCGATGCAACGTCGATCTCGTTGTCGAAGTGGCCGATGTTGCACACGATGGCCTGGTTCTTCATCTTCTTCATGTGATCATGCGTGATCACGTGGAAGTTGCCGGTGGTGGTGACGAAGATGTCGCCGTGTTCGCACGCGTAATCCATGGTTACCACGCGATAGCCTTCCATCGCGGCCTGCAGTGCACAGATCGGGTCAATCTCGGTGACCCAGACCTGGGCGGATAGCGCACGCATGGCCTGCGCGGAGCCCTTGCCCACATCGCCATAGCCGGCGATGACGGCAATCTTGCCTGCGATCATCACATCGGTGGCGCGCTTGATGCCGTCCACCAGCGATTCGCGGCAGCCGTACAGGTTGTCGAACTTGGACTTGGTGACGGAATCGTTCACATTGATGGCGGGGAATTTCAGTTCGCCGCGCTCGTGCATCTGGTACAAACGGTGCACACCGGTGGTGGTCTCCTCGGTCACGCCCTTGATGGCGGCGAGGCGCGTGGAATACCAGGTCTTGTCGATCGCAAGCTTCGCCTTGATCGACGCGAACAGGCAAGTCTCTTCTTCCGAGGAGGGTTTGCTGATCAGCGATGCATCCTTTTCGGCGCGTGCGCCCAGATGCAGCAATAGCGTGGCGTCGCCGCCGTCATCCAGGATCATGTTGGACAAGCCGCCGTCCGCCCATTCGAAAATGCGGTGCGTGTAGTCCCAGTACTGAGCGAGTGTTTCGCCCTTGACTGCGAAAACCGGTGTGCCCGTCGCGGCAATGGCGGCGGCAGCATGGTCCTGTGTCGAATAGATGTTGCAGGACGCCCAGCGTACTTCAGCGCCCAGCGCTTTCAACGTTTCGATCAGCACGCCGCTCTGGATGGTCATGTGCAGCGAGCCGGTGATGCGTGCGCCCTTGAGCGGCTGCGTGGCGGAGAATTCCTTGCGGATGGCCATCAGGCCGGGCATTTCGATCTCGGCGATGGCCAGTTCCTTGCGCCCCCAGTCGGAGAGGGACATGTCGGCGACGATATAGTCGGTGAAACCTTTTGCGGTTGCGTTCATGAATTGCTCCATTCATCTGAAAAGTTAATGAATGGGTGCAGTTGCTTCAGGTGAGCCACGTACTCCGAGCCTGACGGGGGACTGGTTGTCCAGACCCGCTGCAGCACCCCTCGGAGGGTGGGTGATACGAATTACAGTCCGGCGTCGGCTTTCAATGCAGCAGCCTTGTCCGTTCTTTGGCTTCGGCCGGTGCTTCGCACCTTAACATCGCAGCGATGTCAGCCTTCGCCGAAACGCTGACAAACCCCTGCGGGGTGACGGGCTTACAGCCCTGCATCCGCGCGGAGCGCGGCTGCTTTGTCAGTGTTTTCCCACTTGAACTCCGGTTCCTCGCGACCGAAGTGGCCGTAGGCGGCCGTCTTCTGGTAAATCGGGCGCAGCAGGTCGAGCATCAGCACGATGCCCTTGGGACGCAGGTCGAAATGGCGCTTGACCAGTTCGGTGATTTTTTCGTCGGATATCTTGCCCGTGCCGTAAGTGGTGACCATGATGCTGGTGGGCTGTGCCACGCCGATGGCGTAGCTGATCTGTACCAGGCATTTGTCCGCCAGGCCGGCGGCAACGATGTTCTTTGCTACATAACGGCCGGCATAGGCCGCGGAGCGGTCAACCTTCGACGGGTCCTTACCCGAAAATGCGCCGCCGCCGTGCGGGGCCGCGCCGCCGTAGGTGTCGACAATGATCTTGCGTCCGGTCAGGCCGGCATCGCCGTGCGGTCCGCCGATGACAAAACGTCCGGTCGGGTTCACCAAGTATTTAATGTCGCCCTTGATGAGTTCCTTGGGCAATACGGGCTTGATGACCTCTTCAATAACTGCTTCGCGAATCTGCTCCAGCGTCATTTCGGGCGAATGCTGGGTGGACAGCACCACGGTGTCTATGCTGAAAGGCTTGTCATCCGCATACTTGATGGTGACTTGCGATTTCGCATCCGGGCGTAGCCATGGCAGGCGACCGTCACGACGCATCTGTGCTTGGCGTTCAACCAGGCGGTGCGACAGATAGATGGGCAGCGGCATCAAGGTGTCGGTCTCGCGGCAGGCATAACCGAACATCAGGCCCTGGTCGCCCGCGCCTTGGTCCAGCGTGTCGTCGTAGGCCTTGTCCACGCCCTGCGCGATGTCCGGGCTTTGCGTGCCGTAGCAGATATGAACCGAACAACCGTCGGCATCAAAGCGCAAGCCGGGATCGTCATAGCCGATGCGGCGTATCGTTTCGCGCGCGACTTTGGCGAAATTCACCTGCGCACTGGTGGTGATTTCGCCCGCAAGCACGACCAATCCCGTGGTGACCAAAGTCTCGGCGGCGATGCGTGAATGTTTGTCCTGCGCTAGAATCGCGTCCACGATGGCATCGGAAATCTGGTCTGCTACCTTGTCCGGATGGCCCTCGGACACGGATTCGGATGTGAAGAAGTATTCGCTCATGGCTCTCCGATTGCTGATTCAATATTTAGTGGGCGCGCAGTATACCAAATCCCCGCCTTGTTCGAATTAATGGATTTTTCTTGAATGGTTATTCTGTTTGATGTATTAGCGCGCCTGCCCTTGTCGGTACTGCACCGGATCGGCGCGCTGCTGGGCTGGGTGACTTATCTGTCCTCGGGGCGTTATGCAGCGCGTTTGCGTGAAAACCTGCGGCATGCGGACGTCGCGCATTCGGAAGGCGAGTTCCGCAAATTGTTGCGGGCCAACGTGCAGGAAGCGGGCAAGGGCGTGATGGAACTGCCCTGGGTGTGGCGTCGTCCGCTGGAAAAAGTGCTCACCGGCGTCACGCAATGCGAAGGATGGGAACACGTCGAAGCGGCGTATGCACAGGGCAAGGGCGTGATCGCCCTGACACCGCATCTCGGCTGCTTCGAAATCATCAGCCTGTTCATCGCCTCGCGCCTGCCGATCACCACCATGTATCGCCCGCCGCGCTGGGCATTCCTGGACAAGCTCATGCACGATGGCCGCGCGCGCGGCCAGACAAAACTCGCGCCGACCGATCTCGGGGGCGTGCGCCAGATGCTCAAGACACTCAAGCAGGGCGGCATCATTGGCGTGCTGCCGGACCAGGTGCCGGGCAATGGCGAAGGCGAGTGGGTGCCGTTTTTCGGGCGCCCTGCCTATACCATGACGCTGATCGCGCGGCTCATCCGGTCCAGCGGCGCAGCGGTAGTGATGTGCAACAGCGAACGTCTGCCGCATGGCAAAGGCTATGCCCTGCATTTCGTGCCCCTGGCTATTGATACAACCCTTTCCATTCCGGGACAGATCAACGCCGCGCTGGAAAAGGTGATACGCACGTACCCGGAGCAATACCTGTGGAGTTACAACCGTTACAAGGTTCCGCGTGGCGCGCTGCCGCCGGAAGCGGGCGGAGACTGACGATGGTGACGCGCCTTGGAGTTTTCGGATTCTGGCTGATTCATTTTTTGCCTTTCCGCGTGATCGTCGCCATCGGCAACGGGCTCGGGATATTGCTCTACCCTTTCGCCGGCGAACGCCGCCGCGTCGGCATGATCAACCTGAAGCTGTGCTTTCCCGAAATGAGCGATGCGGCACGCAAGAAGCTCGTGCACGAACACTTCAAGATGTTTTGCCGCAGCCTGGTCGAGCGAAGCGTCCTGTGGTGGGGCAGCGCAGAGCGCATCAACGGGCTGATCCGCATTGAGGGGCTTGAACATTTCGATGCGATCAAGGGCAAGCCGACGATCTTCCTGGCGCCGCATTTCGTGGGGATGGATACGGCCGGGCAATGGATCGCGCAGCGCATCGACTCGGTCAGCATGTACGCAAGGCAGAAGAACCAGTACCTGACCGACCTGCTGCTGGAAAAACGCGCCAGGTTCGGCAAGCAGGGACTTTATTCGCGCCAGCAAGGGCTGCGTCCGATCATCAAGGCCATCCGCGAATGCAAGCCGTTCTTCTATTTGCCGGATCAGGACCAGGGCATCAAGGACGGGGCCTTCGTTCCTTTCTTCGGCGTGCCTGCCGCGACCATGACCTCGGTGTCGCGCATCGCTCAGATGACCGGGGCGAAAGTGGTGCCCGCCATCGTGCGCGTGTTGCCGGGTGCAGCGGGGTACGTGCTGACTTTCTATCCCGCGTGGGACGATTTCCCCAGCGGCGACGACGTCGCCGATGCGCGCCGCATGAACGCTTTCATCGAAGACCGGGTGTGTGAGATGCCGGAACAATATTTCTGGCTGCACAAGCGCTTCAAGACGCGCCCCGAAGGCGAGGAAAGGTTTTACTGATGAAATACCACGACCTGCGCGATTTCATCGCACAACTGGAGAAAATCGGGGAACTCAAGCGCGTGACGGCGCCGGTCTCCACCCATCTGGAGATGACGGAAATTTGCGATCGCGTGCTGCGGGCACAAGGCCCGGCCCTGCTGTTCGAGAACGTGGTTGGCCACAAGCTGCCGGTCCTCGCCAATCTGTTCGGAACGCCGCGCCGCGTGGCGCTGGGCATGGGCGAAGAGTCGACCGGCGCGCTACGCGAAGTCGGCAAGCTGCTCGCCTACCTGAAAGAACCCGAGCCGCCCAAGGGACTGAAGGATGCCTGGGACAAGTGGCCGATATTGAAGCAGGTCATCACCATGTCGCCCAAGGTGCTGTCTTCCGCGCCGTGCCAGGACGTGGTGTGGGAGGGCAAGGATGTTGATCTGGGCAAGCTGCCCATCCAGCATTGCTGGCCCGGCGATGTCGCGCCGCTGATCACCTGGGGGCTGGTGGTCACACGCGGGCCGAACAAACCGCGCCAGAACCTCGGCATCTACCGCCAGCAGGTGATCGCCCCGAACAAGGTCATCATGCGCTGGCTGGCACATCGCGGCGGCGCGCTGGATTTCCGCGACCATTGCGAGAAGAACCCGGGCCAGCCCTTCCCGGTCGCGGTAGTCATCGGCGCCGATCCCGCGACCATATTGGGAGCGGTGACGCCGGTACCGGACAGCCTGAGCGAATATCAATTTGCCGGCCTGTTGCGCGGCAGCAAGACCGAACTGGTGAAATGCCTGGGCAGCGATCTGCAAGTGCCGGCTTCCGCCGAGATCGTGCTGGAAGGCGTGATTCGTCCTGGCGAGACCGCGCTGGAAGGGCCGTATGGCGACCACACCGGTTACTACAACGAGCAAGACAAGTTTCCCGTGTTCACGATAGAACGCATCACCACGCGCCGCAATGCGATCTATCACTCCACTTATACCGGCAAGCCGCCCGATGAACCGGCGATGCTGGGTGTGGCACTGAACGAAGTGTTTGTGCCGTTGCTGCAAAAGCAATTCCCCGAGATCGCCGATTTTTACCTGCCGCCAGAAGGCTGTTCGTATCGCATGGCGATTGTGAGCATCAGGAAGCAATACGCCGGGCACGCCAAGCGCGTGATGTTCGGCATCTGGAGTTTTCTGCGCCAGTTCATGTACACCAAATTCATCGTCGTGGTGGACGAGGACATCGACGTGCGCGACTGGAAGGAAGTCATCTGGGCCATCACCACGCGCGTGGATCCGGTGCGCGATACGTTGCTGGTGGAGAACACGCCCATCGATTACCTCGATTTCGCCAGCCCGGTGTCGGGTCTGGGCGGCAAGATGGGGCTGGACGCCACCAACAAATGGCCGGGCGAGACGCAGCGCGAATGGGGTACGCCCATCGTGATGGATGCGGCGGTGAAGGCCAGGGTGGATGCGATGTGGGGCGAGCTGGGGCTGTAGGCTTACCGCTTTTGTACCCATTCCAGCAATGCATCCTGCGCAGCCTGTCCTGCTTTGGAGTAGGGATGGTTGATGAAGAACACGACGATCCATTCCCTGCCGCTTTGGGATTTCACGTAGCCCGCAATGGTTTTCACGCCTTCCAGCGTGCCGGTCTTGAGATGGGCATGGCTGGCTGCGGGACTTTCCCTCAGGCGCTTCCTCGCTGAACCATCCACACCGAGAATGGGCAACGAGGCTTGCAGTTCGGCGCTCAGCGGATCATCAAAGGAGTGTTGCAACAGTTGCGCCATATGGGCGGCGCTGATGCGCGCCTTGCGCGACAGCCCGGCGCCGTTATCCAGTACCACCTCCCTGAAATCGAGCCCGTTGCGCGCAAGCCATGTCTGCATGACGAACAAACTGCGCCCGATGCTGAGCGGGTGCGAGTTGAAATTTTCATTCACGTCGCCTGTGGTCGGGGTGCCCGTTTCGTCAAGAAGAGGCCCGGCCTCGCCCAGGGTCAGGAACAATTGGCGCGCCATGACGTTGTTGCTGTATTTGTTGATGTCGCGAATGACCGCACTCAACGGTTCGGACTGATGCACGGAAAAAAGTCTGGCATGGCCGCCGACAACCCCGTCGCGTTCCTTTCCCCGCAGGGTACCGCCGAGTTCCTTCCATAAGGCGCTGAACAAGGCGCCTACATAACGGGTGTGCGGCATTACGTTGAGGTTTTGTTCGCGTTCGCCGCAACCCAGGGGATAGCTTCCTTGCAACACGACGCTGCCCCCATTCGGCTGCACGGAGAACTGGTCGTCCCAGTTGTCGCAATTGATCTGAGCACTGGTCGGCGTCAGTTGGTTGTCCAGCGTCACGCCGTCAAGCGGAGGTTCGGTGACGACTTTCAGGCCGGTGCCTTCCGGCATGTAGCGCAGGCGGAGCGCGTTGAAATTGATCAATAGCGCATCGGGGCCCACATTGTAGGCGCGCATCGGATCGCCATCGAAATCGCCCGGGTTGTACGGTGGCAGGTCGAAATAACTGCGGTCGAGGATCAGGTCGCCGCGGATCTCGCGCAAGCCGCGCGCGCGCAGTTCGCTCAGCCACAACCAGAACTGCTCGACGGTGAATTTCGGGTCGCCGTAGCCCTTGAGGACCAGGTTGCCGTTGAGCACGCCGTCCTTCAGGTCGCCGTCGATATACGCCTCGGTCTTCCAGGTATAGGCGGGGCCGAGCAGGTCGAGTGCGGCAATTGTGGTGAGCAACTTCATGGTCGAGGCCGGGCTCATCGGCTGCTGCGCGTTGATGCTGATGAGCCGGCCATGTTTGCCGACTTCCTTCACGATGACTGCAACGCCGGATTGCGGGATGCGGGCTCTTTGCAGCTCCTGGGTAACTGTAGCCGGGAGCGAATCGGCTTGAACGCAGGTTGCAAGGCACAGCAGGAGCGCGGAGTACAGATGCTTCATATCAGGAGCTCGACCACTTTCAGCGTATGCGCGACGAGAAATTGCATCTCGTCTTCGCGTATGACATAGGGCGGCATGAAATACACCGTGTTGCCCATCGGGCGCAACAGCAGCTCATGTTGCAAGCCGAGACTGAAGCAACGCTGGGCGAAATCGGCATGTGGCGTATCCACCTCGAACGCCCAGATCATGCCGGTATTGCGGAAATTCCTAACTCCGGGGTGGTCGCGCAATGGCTGTGCGATGCGGTTGAAGAAAGCTGCCTTGTCGCGGTTGGTCTTGAGCACATCGTCTTCCGCAAAGATATCCAGCGTGGCAAGCGCGGCGCGGCAGGCGAGGGGGTTGCCAGTATAGGAATGGGAATGCAGGAAGCCGAGCGCGGTTTCGTCGGCGTAAAAAGCGCCGTAGATGTCGTCCGTCGTCATGACTACGGACAAGGGCAGATAGCCGCCGGTGATGCCCTTGGAGAGCAACAGGAAATCCGGTCTGATGTTTGCCTGTTCGCAGGCGAACAGGGAGCCGGTCCGCCCCATGCCTACGGCGATTTCGTCGGCGATCAGATGCACGTTGAAGCGGTTGCAGAGCGCGCGCGCCTCTTCCAGATAGGCCGGATGGTACATCGCCATGCCCGCCGCACCCTGGACCAGCGGCTCGACGATGAATGCCGCAATATTCCCGTGATGTTCCTGCAGATGAGTTTCGAGCGCAGCGGCGCAACGCAGTGCGTAGTCCTCGGCGCTTTCGCCTGCTTCCGCATTGCGCCAGTCTGGGCAGGGAATGGTGGCATTCTGTTTGATCAGCGCACCGTAGGCGTCGCGGAACAGTGCGACATCGGTGACGGACAACGCGCCCAAGGTTTCGCCGTGGTAACTGTTTTGCAGACTGAGGAATTGTGACTTTCGCGGTTTTCCGGTGTTGCGCCAATAGTGCGCGCTCATCTTGAGGGCGATCTCGGTGGCCGAGGCGCCGTCCGAGCCGTAGAAGCAATGCCCCAATCCGGTGGGGGCGAATTCGCGCAACCTTTCCGACAGTTGCACCACCGGTTCGTGGGTGAACCCGGCCAGCATGACATGCTCCAGCCTGCCCAACTGGTCAGCGATGGCGGCATTGATGCGCGGATTGCAATGCCCGAACAGGTTCACCCACCAGGAGCTCACCGTGTCCAGATAGCGCTTGCCATCCAGATCATACAGCCATACGCCTTCGCCGCGTGCGATCGGAACCAGCGGCAGTGTTTCGTGCCGTTTCATCTGGGTGCAGGGATGCCATACGGCGGAAAGGCTGCGGGTTAGGAGGCTGGAGTTGGCTGACATGCGCGGAATGATAACGGAGTTTGATCATGGCGTAAGATGGCCGTGTTGAAATCGTTCATGGGAGGCTGAGATGCGCATATTGATCACGGGTGGAACGGGATTGATCGGCAGGCCTTTGTGCGCTGCGTTGTTGGGGGAGGGACATCACTTGACCGTGTTGAGCCGACATCCGGAAACGGTCGCTGTCAAATGTGGGGCGGCGGCGATGGCATCGCTGGATGAGTGGCAACCGGAGCGTATTTTTGATGCGGTCATCAATCTGGCTGGCGAACCCATTGTGGACGCATTCTGGTCGGCGCGGCGCAAACGGGCGTTGCGGGAAAGCCGGGTCACCCTGACCGAAAAGCTGGTGCAACGCATCGCTGCGGCTGAACAAAAGCCGAAAGTGCTGCTGAGCGGCTCTGCGGTCGGGTATTACGGCAACCGTGGCGATGCGGAACTGTACGAAGACGCGGTTGCGGGCAATGACTTTGCTGCGACACTGTGCAGGGATTGGGAAAACGCAGCCTTTGCGGCAAAAGCGGCGGGTGTGCGCGTCTGCCTGCTGCGCACGGGTCTGGTGTTGAGCAATAACGGCGGGCTGCTCGGAAAAATGCTGTTGCCATTCAAACTCGGGATGGGCGCGCGCCTGGGCAACGGCAGGCAATGGATGAGCTGGGTGCATGTCGAGGATTATGTGGCGATGGTGTTACGCTTGTTGCGGGACGAAAAAATGTCCGGTCCGTTCAACATGACGGCGCCCAATCCGGTACGCAATGCCGAATTCACCCGGGTGCTGGCGTGCGCGTTGCATCGCCCGGCCGTGCTTGTTGCTCCGGATTTTGTGCTGCGGCGGGTCATGGGCGAGCGCGCCGTCCTGATGCTGGAAGGGCAGCGTGCGCTGCCGTCAAATTTGGCCAATGCGGGCTACCAATTCAAATACCCGAATTTAGGCGGGGCATTGGACGCGTTGTTGCGACACCAGCATCTTGCTTATCCCAGATAAATTTCTTCGCCGCCCTTGAAATGGCAAGCACTAGCCCCTATTATTAGCAATCGCAGGCGGGGAGTGCTAACCGGTAGTATGGTCAGCCGGTCAGAATATCGGGCAACGCCGGATATCCCGCTCTCGTAATTAATCAACCCATTGTTTTTAGGAGATAAAGCATGAAGATTCGTCCCTTGAACGACCGTGTCATCGTCAAGCGCATGGAAGAAGAGCGCAAGACAGCGTCTGGCATCGTGATTCCCGATGCGGCCACCGAGAAGCCCGACCAGGGGGAAATCGTTGCCGTAGGCAACGGCAAGATCGGCGATGACGGCAAGCTGCAAGCCATGACCGTCAAGGTCGGCGACCGCGTGTTGTTCGGCAAGTATTCCGGCCAGGCTTTCAAGATGGATGGCGAGGAACTGCTGACCATGCGTGAAGACGACATCATCGGCGTGATTGAAAAGTAATTTTTCGCTTCACGAAAAATTCTTTCAGTGCAGGCTAATATCGGGCGAAGCCCGATGTTATGCCGGAACTAGAAATACTAAATGAATCAGGAGATAAAAACATGGCAGCTAAAGACGTGAAATTCCATGATGCAGCACGTGCCAAGATGGTCGTGGGCGTCAACATCCTGGCCGACGCGGTCAAGGTCACTCTGGGCCCGAAAGGCCGCAACGTGGTGCTGGACCGTTCCTACGGCTCCCCCACCATCACCAAGGACGGCGTGTCCGTCGCCAAGGAAATCGAACTGAAGGACAAGTTCGAAAACATGGGCGCGCAAATGGTCAAGGAAGTTGCTTCCAAGACTTCCGACGTGGCCGGTGACGGTACCACTACAGCAACTGTGCTGGCGCAGTCCATCGTGCAGGAAGGCATGAAGTTTGTTGCCGCCGGCATGAACCCGATGGACCTGAAGCGCGGCATCGATCAGGCCGTTATCGCCGCCGTTGCTGAACTGAAGAAAATCTCCAAGCCTTGCACCACCAGCAAGGAAATCGCACAAGTGGGCAGCATCTCCGCCAACTCCGATACCGTGATCGGCGAGAAGATCGCGGCTGCGATGGAAAAAGTTGGCAAGGAAGGCGTTATCACCATCGAGGACGGACAAGGTCTGGAAGACGAACTGGACATCGTGGAAGGTATGCAGTTCGACCGAGGCTACCTGTCTCCCTACTTCATCAACAATGCCGACAAGCAAATCGCGGCGATGGAAAATCCCTTCATCCTGTTGCACGACAAGAAGATCTCCAACATCCGCGACCTGCTGCCCGTACTGGAACAAGTCGCCAAGGCTGGACGCCCGCTGCTGATCGTCGCTGAAGATGTGGACGGCGAAGCGCTGGCAACCCTGGTCGTGAACAACATCCGCGGCATCCTGAAGACTGTCGCAGTCAAGGCACCAGGTTTCGGTGATCGTCGCAAGGCGATGCTGGAAGATATCGCCATCCTGACCGGCGGCACCGTGATCGCCGAGGAAGTTGGCCTGACCCTGGAAAAAGCCACTCTGGCTGACATGGGCCAAGCCAAGCGCATCGAAGTGGGCAAGGAAAACACCACGATTATCGACGGCGCAGGCAAGGAAGATGCGATCAAGTCGCGCATCGGCCAGATCAACAAGCAAGTCGAAGAGTCCACCAGCGATTACGACAAGGAAAAACTGCAGGAACGCAAAGCCAAGCTGGCCGGCGGCGTGGCAGTGATCAAGGTCGGCGCTGCGACCGAAGTCGAAATGAAGGAAAAGAAGGCGCGCGTGGAGGATGCATTGCACGCGACCCGCGCTGCTGTTGAAGAAGGCATCGTGCCCGGAGGCGGCGTGGCGTTGCTGCGTGCCAAGGCAGCGGTTGCCGGACTCAAGGGCGTGAACCACGACCAGGACGCCGGCATCACCATCGTGTTGCGCGCGATGGAATCGCCTATCCGCGCCATTGTTCAAAACGCAGGCGATGAGCCTAGCGTTGTTGTGAACAAGGTTCTGGAAAGCAAGGGCAGCTTCGGTTACAACGCGTCCACCAGCGAGTATGGCGACATGCTGGTCATGGGCGTGGTCGATCCGACCAAGGTAACGCGCGTGGCACTGCAAAATGCTGCGTCCATTGCTGGCCTGATGTTGACGACTGCCTGCATGGTGGCTGAACTGCCGGAAGACAAACCGGCCGGTGGCGGCATGGGTGGCGGAGATATGGGCGGCATGGGTGGCATGGGCGGCATGATGTAATCGCCTCCAAGGCATCAAGTTGTACCCGACGAACCCCGCCAAAAGCGGGGTTCGTTTTTTTTATATTGCCCGTAATGCGGCTTGCCGCTACAATGCGCGCCTTTGTTTTACCCAACCCGTCAGGGAAGGGTGCAAACATGGCCTGGTAGCTCAGTCGGTAGAGCAGAGGATTGAAAATCCTTGTGTCGGTGGTTCGATTCCGCCCCGGGCCACCAGTAAAATCAACGGCCTGGAGATGATCCTCTCGGTCGTTTTTCTTTCTGCGGAACACTGGCAGGTCATCTGGAAAAAGATTCCCCCTGGATCATGAATTTGGCGAATTCATGCGAATGCGCTTTCAGCTACAGCCTATGGCATTATGACCATGCAAGGAGTGAGGGGGCGGATCGTAGCTTCTATTCAGGGGATGGATCAGGTATGGGCAATACGCCGTTCTGGAAAAAAATGTTAATGCATGGAAACACTACCGTGTTTTCCTTCGCGCTGGCGACGCTTTCCATATTCAGTGTATTAATGCTTTACTACACGCAGAACCCGTTCCTCGAAGCATTCGAAGCCAAAACCTACGATCTGCGCTTCAAGGATTTGCGGGGCGCGATTCAGCCGAATCCGGACATCGCCATCGTTGCCATCGACGATAAAAGTATCGCCGAGCTGGGCCGCTATCCCTGGAGCCGCGACCGTTATGCACCGCTTCTGGATAAACTGGCCGCTGCAAAAGCGAAGGCTGTTATGTTCGACGCGTTCTTCCCCGAGCACGACACTGCTGCGAATGACAGACTTCTTGCCGACGCAATCGGGCGTGCGGGCAATGTCGTGCTGGCCATGACTTTCGATTTTGACGGGAGCGGCCGCGTCACCACTGTTACCCGTAGCCTGCCGGAGATCGAGCGCGGCGCGATCGGGATCGGGCATATCAACCAGATGCCCGACGACGACGGAGTGATTCGCCGCAATCCTTTGCTGATCGAGACGGACGGGAAACTGGTTCCCTCCCTGGGATTGGCGGCGGCGATGCTGGCGCTGGGAGAGCCGAAATTCACCGCCGGTGAATTCGATATCGCGCTGGGAAACCATCATATCCCGGTAGACGCCGGATACCGGATGTGGATCAACTATGTGGGCGGCCCGGGCATTTACCCCCGTTATTCCTTTGTGGATGTGATGAAAGGCCGGGTTCCCGCGGAGAGACTGCAGGGCAAGATACTATTCCTCGGCGCGACTGCGCTGGGCGTCTACGACATGCGCGTCACGCCGTTCAGCGGAAATACTCCTGGGGTGGAACTGCATGCCGCCGTCGCCGACAACATCCTCAGCGAGCGCTACATACGCCAGGGGGGGCTGGAGGCACTGGTCGATATGCTGTTCATTGCCGCGATGGGCGCCACCGCATTCTTCCTGACCACCCGGCTGCGCCTGTATGGCGCGATTCCAGCGACGGCCATATTGATAGCAGGGTACATCTGGTTCACCTATTACATGTTCAATGCGGGGCACTGGATCAACATGGTCTACCCGGTGATTTCGGCGGTCACCGCGGTATTGGTGGGGGGCGGCTTTCGCTATCTTGTACTGGAACGCAGTGCGCGCGAAATGCGTTCCATGTTTTCCAGCTATATGTCTCCCAAGCTGGTTGCGCGGCTGGAAAAGGATCCTGAAGCGGCGAAGATAGGTGGCGACAACAAGGAGGTGACGGTTTTGTTCACCGATATCAAGGGATTCACCTCTTTCAGCGAGGCATATCCGCCAGGTGAAGTGGTGTCGCGTCTCAACGAATATCTGGGAGCGATGGTGCAGGTGATCGAACAGCATGACGGCACCATAGACAAATTCATCGGCGACGGCATCATGGCCTACTGGGGGGCACCCCTGGCGCAGCCTGACCACGCGAAACTGGCCATCGAATGCATCAGGGCGATAAACGAACGGATGAAAGTGCTGCGCACGAGATGGACGGCGAACGGCGTGGAGCCGTTCCATATCCGCGGCGGAATCCAGTCTGGAGAGGTGGTGGCGGGCAATATCGGCCTTGCAGGCAAAAAAATGGAATACACCGTCATCGGCGACACGGTGAACCAGGCGGCGCGCCTTGAGGGAACGGCAAAGTACTACGGGGTTACCTATCTGGTCGGGGAAGCGACCTATCAAAGGACGCGGGAAACATGCCGATATAGGGAACTGGACAAGATACGCGTAATGGGAAAACAGCTCCCTGTCACGATTTACGAGCCGCTGGATGGCGTGTCTGCCCTGAATATTCCGACAGCGGACCGGTTCGGGGCGGCGTTGGCCCTGTACCGTGCCAGGGAATGGGAAAAGGCGCAGGCTGCATTTAGCGCCGTATTGGACACCGTGCCGGAAGACAAACCCAGTAGAATATACTTGGAGCGGTGTGGATATTTCATGCAGAATCCACCGCCTGAAAATTGGGACGGCGTGTTCAATCGCGCAGAGAAATAGTGGCTTTGGAATAATAGCCCAGCCATGCAGGGGCAAGATAATACGATTACAACCTCGGACAGGTCAGGGATATGCGAAACATACTTTTCGTAATTTCAATGTTGATATTCGTTTCTGGCGGCGCATGCGCGGAAGGAAACAGCCCGGCGGTGACCAGCGGATTTTCCAGAGCCGACTTCCGTAGCGAGATTCCGGCGCCAAAATTGCGCAAGTTGCTGGGCGTATATGGCGGCAACCTTTACATCACCGGCCAGGACAGTTCCGTGACCGTGGTGGATCAGGAAGGCAAGACCGTGATGGTCCTGCCAGCAAAGAACGGCGATACGGAGTTGCTCAGAAAGCCAGAAGCCGTCTCGGTTGCCAATGCCACCATCTACGTGGCGGACAGCAAGACAAACCAGATCGTCATGTACGACTTGTCCACAGGCAAGTATACGGGCCGTTTCGGCAGCAAATCGGGCGGCAATCTTGCGAGCGATTATGCCCTTGATGAGCCGCAGGGCGTCGCGGTATACGAAGGCGTGGTGTATGTCGCGGATAGCGGCAACGGGCGCATACAAATGTACGGCATCAATGGTGTCTTCCTGTCCACGCTGGCGCTGAGCGCAACGCCGGGCAGCGCAGCGGAAAAGGAAAAGACCTACAAACTGGGAGAACCGGCGGACATCGCCCTGGATACCCAGGGCCGGATTTACGTGCGCGATGCAGATGACAAGTCGATCAAGATATATGACCCGGATGGCCTGTATCTGCGTTCGCTGCCCAGGAAGGGAAAGCCCGTTGCGATGTGTGTGACGGAAGACGGGATCTACATCGCGGACGAAGCCGGTTACAGCATCCTGAAATACGACTTCGATGGCAATGAAGCATACAGTTTCGGCTCCAAAGGAGATGGCAAGGCGCAATTCAAGAGCGTGTCCGGCCTGGCAGTGGACAAGGCACAGCAAGTGTACGTCGGCGATTCGAGGAAGGCATTGATCGAGGCCTTCGTCGTCGAGGCAGGGCAATTGCAGGATCGGTTGCCCAGGATTGCCGGAAGAGCGTCGGTCAAGTGGCTGGAGACTATTCCGGCAGAGGTGGGTCAACTGGCATGGGATGGCAAGGAAGGCTTTTACGCCATAGGCAAAGGCAGAAAAAGCCTGGTAACCATCCGCAATGGCGCGGTTGCCGGTGTGATCGCACTGAACGACATGCAACTCGCCTCAGTGGCAGTGGACAGCTCGGGTGCAATATGGGTTGTGGACAAGAAGGGCGATCGCGCCGTGAAACTGGATGAGAGCGGCAAAGTGCTCGCCAGTGTGGGTAAAGAGGGTAGCGGCGCCGGTCAACTCGACAACCCTTCGGCAATCGCGATATCGAGCTCCGGCATGGTGTTTGTGGCCGACCGGTCCAATCATAACGTGCAAATATTTCGCCAGGACGGAGTGTTCCTGAATACCCTGAATGGCGACAATTCTGCCGGCTTGAGTTCGCCCATCGCGTTGGCGTTTGACCGCGACGACAACCTCTATATCCTCGATTCCTCCCGCAAAAGCGTACTGGCTTATTCTTCCGCCGGGAAATCGCTCGGGGAATTTGGCAGGACAAAAGACGGGAGTTTGCTGTCATCCCCGATTTCCCTGATCGCGGCGAACGACGAAGTGCTGGTTCTGGACGGCAATCAGGTCAAGGTGTTTTCGCCCAAGGGACAGTTGCTGCGCAGCTTTGGCGCAAAGGGAACCGGCGCAGGTGCATTCGATGACCCCGTTGCCATCGCGTACGGCGGCGGGACTACTTTCGCGATTTCCGATATCGAGCACAAGCGTGTCGAGGTGTTCAGTTCCCTTCTGAAGCCGGAAGCGGCACAGGAACTGGTCGCGCAGGGCAAGGTACACTCGGTCGAACTGCACTGGGCACCTGCATCCTCATCCTATATCAAGCAGTACCGCATCTACCGTTCTAGGAGCGAGGACGAAGATTTCGTGCAGGTCGGCACGAGCTCGAACAACCAGTTTGTGGATAAGGACTTGGATGCCGATGTTCATTACTACTACTGCGTCGGCGCGGAAACGTATTTCGGCCATGAAGGGGCGACCAGCGTTGTCGTGGACGGCATACCGACCAAGTTTGTGCCGTCGGCGCTGTCGACCGTGCAGGTGCAGACCACCCCGTGGCAAGTGAAAATAAGCTGGTCTGCGATCGACTCGAAGTATTTCCGTTCTTACCGGATTTACCAGAAAGACGGTGAGAATTTCACCAGGATCGGTGAGGTTACGCAGCCGGAATTCATCAAGGATGGCCTGACTCCGCAGACCCAATATACCTACTATGTCTCGATCCTGAGCAGCGACGGTGCCGAGTCGGAAAAAGTCCCGGTAGTGGCCACAACGCAGATATTCAACCGCCCGCCGCTGGAAATTGAGATGGTCCAGTTGCGCGACGTATTTTCCAACTCGTACAAGATTTACGAACGCGACGGGATAGGCCGGATCAAGCTGACCAACAATACGAACAAGCCCATGGAGCGCCTCAAGGTGACGTTCCAGTTGCGGGATTTCATGGACTTCCCGACCGAAACCAAACTGGACAAGCTGCCGCCCGGCGAAAGCGCGGAGGTGCCGCTCAAGGCGGTGTTCAATAACAGCATCCTGACGATCACCGAGGATAGCGCTGTCCAGGCAATGATAGAAGCGAGCTATTTCGATGACGGCAAACGTGTGTCATTCAGCAAGACGCCAACGATAAACGTCTATGAAAAACATCGGCTGACCTGGGACGATCAGGATCGCTATGCTGCATTCATTACGCCCAAGGACCCGCCGGTGATGAATCTCGTGCGTTCGGCGGTGACCCAGTTCAAGGAAACCAAGGACCCGACCCAGTTGGCTGCCGTTGTGTTCGACATGCTTGGAGTTTATGGCATGACTTACATTCCGGACCCGACCAATCCCTACCAGATCACGTCGGGCAAGGTGGATACCGTCGATTACGTGCAGTTCCCGCGCGAAACGCTGGAGCGCAAGTCAGGCGACTGCGACGACCTCGTAGCGCTCTATTCGGCGGCGCTGGAAAGTTTGGGGTTCGAAACACGCGTGCTGGAGGTGCCGGGCCATATGTTCATGATGTTCGCCGTGGGCGTCTCGGCGGATGATGACGGCTACACCATGGACAATATGTACGTGATCTACGACGGCCGTTTGTGGATCCCGGTGGAAACCACGCTGCTGGGCAGCGCCTTCGTTCCTGCCTGGGAGAAGGGTGCGGCGACCTATTACAAGTGGAAGGACAAGGGCCTGACGATACTCGACATACATACATCGTGGGATAAGTATAAACCTGCAACCCTGCCTGATGTGAATCTGAAGCAGGCTGACATATCCCGTGCCGAGATCGAAAAGAAGTTCCCTTCCGATTACATGTCGGTGCTGAAGATCAGTTCCCAGACCAAGACGCGGCGCTATCTGAACGCCATCCAGAAAAATCCGTCCGACGTGGATGCTCACTTGCAGATGGGCATCATTCTGGCGAAGGCCGGGGATCGCGAGGAGGCGATGAAATATTTTGACAAGGTGCTCGCGCTGGACGCCAGGAGTTCTGCCGCAATGAACAATCGCGGTAATATCTTCATGATCGAAGATAAATATCAGGACGCACAAAAGGCGTATCTGGCTGCCACGCAGATATCTCCCGGCGATGCCAACATATGGGTAAACCTGGCGCGCGCCTATAAGGCGACCAGGGAAATCAAGAAGGCAAAAGCGGCCTTCGTCAAAGCGCAATCTCTGGATCCATCGGTCAAGGAAGGGCATCGTGCGCTGGCACTCGAACTATTGAATACGCTGTGATTCGGATGTACCGTAGCAGATGGTGGCAACCCAAACCAAGGAGACTCGCATGAAAAAATGGATCGCAATGCTGGCACTGGTGGGCGCTGTTTGCGCCGCTCCGGCATATAGCGCGGACGACAACCAAGGCCTTTCGTTCTGGGAACGCCTGCGCAGAAAGATTGAAATGTTCACTCCCAAAAAGAAGATCAGCACGACGACCGCAGTCGGCGGCGTGCGCGGTGCCCAGGCCGATGCTGAGGAGGTGTACTGGAAGGGCGAAGCCAATCCCCAGATTGATGCAGACGAGCTGACGGATTTCAAGAAGGCCATGGCATCGGCTGACAAAGGCGATATGGTGGGCGCCCAGGCCGGGTTCTCCGACTTCCTGAAAAAACACCCTGACAGCCGTTTGCGCCCGGATGCCGAAATGGCCCTGGCGCAGTTGCAACCCAAGAAGTAGCAGGGGCTTCGCAGGAGCTGGGTCGGCTGGTGTTCAGTCCGCCCAGCAACTATAATCCGCATCCTTGCGAACCCGGATAGTCGTTCATCCCCATGCAGTTATTCACTTTCGGCATAAACCATCAGACCGCGCCGCTCGCCGTGCGCGAGCAGATTGCGTTCAATGTCGAAACGCTGGACAGCGCGCTGCGCGACCTCGTGGACAATGGCGCCGCCAAGGAAGCGACCATCCTTTCCACCTGCAATCGTACCGAAATCTATTGCAGTACCAGTGCGCCAGCGCAGGCGGTCGACTGGCTGGCTGCCTACCATCATTTGCCAGCCAACGAGATCGAGCCCTATATCTATCGTCTTCCGCAGGAAGAAGCGATAAAGCATGCCTTCCGTGTGGCGAGCGGTCTGGATTCCATGGTGCTGGGTGAGCCGCAGATACTGGGACAGATGAAACAGGCGGTGCGCCAGGCCGAACAGGCGGGCACATTGGGATTCCTGTTGCACAAGCTGTTTCAGCGCACCTTCTCGGTCGCCAAGGACGTGCGAACCCAAACCGAGATTGGCACCAATCTGGTTTCCATGGCAGCGGCTGCGGTCAAGCTTGCGGAACGCATTTATCCCAGCGTTTCCGAGCAAAGCATCCTGTTCATCGGTGCGGGCGAGATGATCGAGCTCAACGCAGTGCATTTCGCCGCCCGTACCCCCAAACGCATCACCGTGGCCAACCGCACCCTGGAGCGTGCGCAAGTCCTGGCGCGGCGCATCAACGGCCACGCCATCACGCTGAACGAGTTGCCGGAACAGCTCGCGCATCACGACATCATCGTCACCTGCACAGCCAGCCCCTTGCCTATCCTGGGCAAGGGGCTGGTCGAACGTGCACTCAAGGCGCGCAAGCATCGCCCCTTGTTCATCGTGGACCTAGCGGTGCCGCGCGATGTGGAAAAGGAAGTCGCAGAATTGAACGACGTTTTCCTGTATACCGTTGATGACCTTTCCGACGTGGTGCGCGATGGCCTAGATGCGCGCCAGGGCGCGGTGAAGGAAGCCGAAGTCATCATCGACTCGGGTGTTCATGACTTCATGCACTGGATGCGTTCGCGCGAAATGGTGCCGACCATCCGCGCCTTGCGCGATCATGCGGAGCGCCAGCGCCGCGCCGAAATGGAAAAAGCGCTACGCCTGCTGGCCAAAGGAGAGAACCCGGAAAGGGTGATGGAATTGCTGAGCGCATCCCTGACCAATAAATTCCTCCACGCACCGACCCATGCATTGAACCAGGCACAGGCAGACGAACGGGAAGCGATCCTGGACGCGGTACACCGCATCTATCACCTGCACTCTCCAGAATGAATCCGAGCATTTCATCCAAACTTGCCCAACTCGGCGAGCGGTTGGACGAGGTCACCCGCCTGTTGAGCAGCGAGGAGGCTACGCGCGACATGGACGCCTTCAGGAGGCTCAACCGCGAACGTGCCGAAATCGAGCCGGTGGTCGAGCTTTATCATGCCTACCAGGCATGCGAGGCGGATATCGCCACTGCACAGGAAATGGCGGGCGACCCGGACATGCGGGAATTTGCCGATGCCGAGATCAAGGCGGGCCGCGAGCGCCTGGAGCAACTGGAAGTCGAGTTGCAGAAGCAGTTGTTGCCCAAGGATCCCAACGACGAGCGCAACGTTTTCCTTGAGGTGCGGGCCGGAACGGGCGGCGACGAGGCGGCGATATTTGCGGGTGACATCTTCCGCATGTATGTGCGCTTTGCCGAGCGACGGCGCTGGCAGGTGGAGATCATCTCCGAGAGTCCCGGCGAGATGGGCGGCTACAAGGAAGTCATCGCAAGGATCATCGGCCAGGGCGCCTACTCCGTGCTGAAGTTCGAGTCTGGCGTGCATCGTGTACAACGCGTGCCCGCGACCGAGACGCAAGGCCGTGTCCATACCTCCGCCTGCACTGTCGCCATCCTGCCGGAAGCGGATGAAGTGGGTGAAGTGGAACTCAATCCCGCTGACTTGCGCATCGACACTTTCCGCGCCTCGGGTGCCGGCGGCCAGCATATCAACAAGACCGATTCCGCTGTGCGCATCACGCACCTTCCCACCGGGACGGTGGTCGAATGCCAGGACGGACGGTCGCAACACCAGAACAAGGCACAAGCCATGCGCGTGCTGGCGGCGCGCATCAAGGACAAACAGGAACAGGCCGCGCACAGCAAGATTGCCGCAGAACGCAAATCGCTGGTCGGCAGCGGTGATCGCTCGGAGCGCATCCGCACTTACAACTTCCCGCAAGGGCGCGTCACCGACCATCGCATCAACCTGACACTGTACAAGATGGACCAGATCATGGATGGCGACATCAGCGAACTGACCAATGCCCTGATGGCCGAGCACCAGGCCGAATTGTTGTCCGCGCTGGCAGAAGAAGGCTGATGCCTTGCGCACCATACAGGATATCCTGCATGCCGACGCAGCGCGGCTGAACAAGGCGCTCGATCTCGGCGCGGCGACTGCCCGCATCGAAGTGCAATGCCTGTTGCAACATATCCTGAAAGTCCCGCGTTCCTATTTGCTGGCGCACTCCGAACAGACACTGGACGTATCCCGGCTGCTGGCCTACGACACCTTGTTGCAACGCCGCATGCAGGGCGAGCCCGTCGCGTACATTCTGGGCGAACGGGAGTTCTTCGGTTTGCACTTCAGGGTCAGTCCGGACACGCTCATCCCCCGTCCGGAAACCGAATTGCTGGTCGAACTGGCGTTAGAGCGCATACCGGTGGGCAGGCAGTTTCGCGTACTGGACTTGGGCACGGGCAGCGGCGCGATCGCGATCTCAATCGCGCATGGCAGGCCTGGCGCCGACGTGATGGCGGTGGACGCTTCGCAAGCGGCACTGGAGATGGCAACGGAAAACGCCCGGCAGCTCGGCGTTGCAAATACTACATTCCTGCACAGCGACTGGTTTTCCGCCTTGGCGGGGCAGCGCTACAACCTCATTGTCTCCAATCCGCCCTATGTCGCCGCGGGAGATTCGCATCTCTCCGTTGGTGACGTGCGTTTCGAGCCGCTATCCGCTTTGGCGTCCGGCATGGATGGATTGGACGACATCCGGCGCATCGCCACACGGGCGGGTGATTTTCTCGAACGCGATGCATGGATTTTGCTGGAACACGGTTATGACCAGGCAGTAAAGGTGAGGTCAATATTGCGGGGGCAGGGGTTTGCCGAAGTGATGTCGGCAAGCGATATCGCAGGTATAGAGCGGGTTAGCGGCGGGCGGATGAAAAAATAGTATTACTAATCAATATATTGATTTTGCATGCCCTTTGCCGAACAAAAGATATAGACCGGTATATAGACCGTTTGGCATATATGCAATATGGGAGCGGACACCTAGAATCCATGCCGAGTTGTTAGAGCCTTGAGTTGCAACCAACTCAATCTTTCATACTCTCCTCCTATTCTGGGCCATCGCAAGGTGGCCCGTTTTTTTGCCCGGAGGTCAGGCGGAGAGTTGCTTGCGCGCCCGCCCGATGGCGGCTTCCACTTGTTGTGGCGCCGTGCCGCCGGTGTGGTTGCGCGCAGCGAGCGAACCTTCCAGGGTCAGCACGCCAAAGACGTCCTCAGTGACGCGGTCGGAAAATTCTTGCAATTCCTCCAGCTTGAGTTCGGCCAGATCCATGCCGCGCTGCTCCGCAAAACGCACCGCCAGGGCCACGGCCTCGTGCGCATCGCGGAACGGCAAACCCTTTTTCACCAGATAATCGGCCAGGTCGGTAGCCGTGGCATAGCCCTGCAATGCCGCACGGCGCATGGCTTCCGGCTTGACGGTAATGCCGCGCATCATGTCGGCGTAGATGCGCAAAGTCTGAGTGAGCGTGTCCACCGTGTCGAACAGCGGTTCCTTGTCTTCCTGGTTGTCCTTGTTGTACGCGAGCGGCTGTCCTTTCATCAGGGTGAGCAAGGCAACCAGATTTCCGTTTACGCGCCCGGTCTTGCCCCGCACCAGCTCAGGCACGTCCGGGTTCTTCTTTTGCGGCATGATCGAAGAGCCGGTACAGAAGCGATCGGCGATGTCTATGAAGCCGAAGCGCGGGTTCATCCACAGGATGAGTTCTTCGGACAGTCGCGACAGATGTGTCATCGCCAGCGCTGCGGCCGCGGTGAATTCGATGGCGAAGTCGCGGTCGGACACGGCATCCAGCGAATTCTGGCATACCGCTTCGAAGCCCAGTAATTCCGCCACCAGTTCACGCTTGATTGGATAACTGGTGCCCGCCAGCGCGGCGGCCCCCAGCGGAAGACGGTTGACGCGGCGGCGTGCGTCGCTGAAACGTTCCACGTCGCGCTGGCACATCTCGAAATACGCCATCAGGTGATGCGCAAAGCTCACCGGCTGTGCAACTTGCAGGTGGGTGAACCCCGGCATGATGGTGTGCGTATGATGTTGTGCCAGATCCAGCAGGGCGGTCTGCAAATTCCGGAGCAGCAGTGTGATGTCGTCTATCGCGCTGCGCAGATACAGGCGGATGTCGGTCGCCACCTGGTCATTGCGCGAACGCCCGGTGTGAAGGCGCTTGCCCGCGTCACCGACCAGTGCAGTAAGGCGCTTTTCGATGTTCAGGTGCACGTCTTCCAGATCAAGCTGCCAGTCGAAATCGCCGCTGACGACGTCGTTCTCGATCTGTCCAAGGCCGCGCTGGATATCCTGCAGGTCCTGTGCTGAGATGATGCCGCAACTGGCGAGCATCTGTGCATGCGCCAGGGAGCCCTGGATATCGAACAATGCGAGGCGCTTGTCAAAATCCACGGACGCGGTATAGCGCTTCACCAAGTCTGCCACGGGTTCGTTGAAACGTCCCGACCATGTTTGATTGTCTTGCATCGTTGCCATGTCTTGTCCAGAATGAGCGGCACTTGAAAGGCCAAAATGCCGGAGACGCGCAGTATAAATCAAAACATTCCACCCAAGCTGTTACCCAACTTCGTAAATCTGGGTACGGTCTTGCGCATTGTGCTGCTGGTCAATGGCATGGCGCTGCTCGGACTGGCATTGCAGACAGCGTCGCCGGGCAATCTGCTGAACAGCCTGCTCCAGGGCTCCGCACTGCTCCAGCCCGTGTTGCTGTCCAGCCTGCTGGTGTTGTACGCGCTGAATCCGGTGCTCGGCAGGATTGCTTATTGGCAGGGCGTCGCCGTCGTATCTGCAGTCGTTGCTGCGGTGGCCGTATTGATCGACGTGCTGGGCGGCGACCTGTTTATCGGTGCGGGGACGGGCGCATTTCGCTACCTGCGCCATGCCCTGATCGGAGTCACCTTTGCACTGATGCTGCTCTACTACTTCAGATTGAGGGCGGAAGCGCTTTCGCCGGCGCGGCATGAAGCCCGGCTGCAGGCTTTGCAGGCGCGGATACGGCCGCATTTCCTGTTCAATACCATCAATGCCGTGCTGAGCATCATGCGCTCCGATCCCAAGCGCGCCGAAATTGCGTTGGAGGACATGGCGGACCTGTTCCGCACGGCGATGGCCGACCAGCATGAACTGGTTGCATTGAGCAAGGAAGTGGAGCTTGCGCAGCAATACCTGGCCATTGAAACGCTGCGCCTGGGCGAACGCCTGCAGGTACGCTGGGATACGCAGCACATGCCGCCGGACGCGCTTATTCCGCCGCTGATCCTGCAGCCCTTGCTGGAAAATGCCGTCTACCACGGCATTGAGCCGTTGGCCGAAGGGGGCGTCATCGACGTTAAACTGTATCGAGACAATGACGGTTTGCGCGTGGAAGTGAGCAATCCAGCCCGATCTCTGGCGGGAACGCGAAACACCGGCAACAAAATGGCGTTGTCCAACATCCGTGAGCGCCTGGAGCTGCTGTTTGACGTCGAAGCGGCATACCGGGTGGAGGCCGATGCGGAACGATATCGCGTCCGTATACTGATCCCCTACGTGAAAGGGCCGACAACATGACCGACATGATCGCTTTGCCGCTCACCGTCTTCATCGTGGATGACGAGGCGCCTGCGCGCAACCGGCTCAAGGAGAAGCTTGCCGACTGTGCCGCGCAGTTCCCGTTGCAACTGGTGGGTGAAGCTGCCAATGGGCAGGACGCGCTGGACAAGTTGGCGGAGGTGCCCGCCGAGGTCGTGCTGATGGACATACGCATGCCGCAGATGGACGGGATCGAACTGGCCTGCCACGTGAACAAATTCGAGCATCCGCCGCTGATCATCTTCACCACGGCCTATGATGCCTATGCAATCCAGGCGTTCGAGCAGCGCGCCATCGACTACCTGCTCAAGCCGATCCGCTTGGGGCGCCTGTTTGACGCGCTTTCCAGGGCGCGCGAACTGGTTCCGATACGCACGGAAGTGCTGCGTGAGCTCACCCCGGAGCCGCGCAGCAACCTTTCCGTCCACGAGCGCGGCAAAGTATTGCTGATCCCCATCGACCAGGTGCTATACCTGCGGGCGGAACTGAAATACGTTACAGTGCGGACTGCAGAACGGGAATACCTGATCGAAGAATCGCTCACCGCGCTGGAAAAGGAATATGCCGCGCGCTTCGTGCGCATCCATCGCAACTGCCTGGTGGCAAGAGACGCTATCATAGGGTTTGAAAAAGGCGGCGACGAGGGTGAAAGTGGCTGGCTCATGAGAGTGAAGGGGCTGGAAGAAAAATTGCCGATCAGCCGTCGACAAATGGGAATTGTTAAGGACTACGGGAAATAAACTATGCGTGTACTTATTATCGAAGACAATCGGGATCTTGCTTCCAACATGTTCGACTTCCTTGAAGCAAAAGGCCATGTTGTGGATGCGGCCGGGGACGGCATCACCGGGATGCATCTGGCGCTGGTCAATGAATATGATGCGATCGTGCTCGACCTGATGCTGCCGGGCATGGATGGCATCACACTGTGCCGCAAATTGCGCGAAGAAGGCGGCAAGGACACGCCGGTACTGATGATCACCGCGCGCGATTCGCTGGACGACAAGATCGCGGGCCTAGAAGCGGGCGCGGACGATTACCTGGTCAAGCCAGCCGAACTGCGCGAGGTCGAACTGAGGCTGCGCGTCCTGTTCAGGCGAGGCGGAGATCACACCCAGAAACAGAAGAAACTGACGGTAGAGGACCTGACTCTTGACCCCTTCACCTGCTCGGTACGCCGCGGCACCAAGGGGATCGACCTGCCGCCGATTCCCTACCGCATACTTGAGATACTGATGTCGCGTTCTCCCCAGGTGGTGAATCGCGAGGACATCGAACATGTCGTATGGGGCGAAGGGCGCCCAGATAGCGATTCGCTGCGGGCGCATGTGCATTTGCTCAGGGAGCTGATCGACAAGCCCTTTGAACGGAAGCTGTTGCGGACGATGCGCGGTTTCGGTTATCAGTTGGTCAGCCCGGATGTTCCAGACCAATAGCCTGCGTTTCAGGGTCGCATTCTTTTATGCGATCTTCGGTGCGGGCCTCAGCGTCCTGCTTGCCGCCGGAGCCTACCTGACCGTGGAGCACATCGGGCATCAGCTCATGGACGAGGCCTTGCTGGAAGAGCTGAACAAGCATGCCAGCGAGTCGATATTTGTCGAGCCGAATACCGTATCCATCAAGGGTTACATCGTCTCGGACACCAGGCGCAGCCCGGATATTCCCTACGAGATATCGTCGCTGACGCCGGGCAAATACAACATGACGGTCGGCAACATTGACTACCGCGTCCTGGTTGTCGACAAATATGGCGCGCGCTACTTCATGATGTTCGACACCCAGCTCCAGCATTTCCATGAAGTGGTGTATTTCCGTTACGTGGAGACCTTTGCGCTGTTCATGATCTTCAGTTCGGCCGCAGGCGGCTACTGGCTGGCGAGCCGCGTTACGTCATCTGTCACCCGATTGGCCAGGCAAGTCGGGCAGGCCGACCCGAGCGATACCGATCTATCCCTGTCCTGGATCAAGCAGACCAGCAACGATGAAGTGGGGGAGCTGGCACGGGCATTTGACCGCTACCTGCGCCGCCTGCGTGAATTCATCGAAAGGGAAAATTTTTTCACCGCGGATGTGAGCCATGAGTTGCGCACGCCACTCGCCATCATGCTGAGCGCCGTCGAGGTGCTGGAGCAGGATGGTTCGCTGACACCCAAGCAGAAGGAGCGCATCACGCGCATCCACCGTGCCACGCAGGACATGATCGACCTGACTTCCGCACTGCTGCTGATGGCGCGCGAGCATCTGGACTCGACCGACGAACAGCCCTGCGACGTATCCGACGTGTCGCTCGCCTGTGTCGAAAAGCACCGGCACTTGATTGGCGACCGGCCGATACGCCTGGAGGTGGAAACGATAGTCAGGACAGTCGTGATCGTCGAGCGCCCGTTGCTGGAGATCGTTATCGGCAACCTGATACGCAATGCCTTGTTCCACACCAAGGCGGGCTCGGTGCTGGTCAAGGTGGACGAAGGCAAGGTCACCGTACAGGACACCGGGGTCGGAATGCAACCGGCAGAACTGGAGCGTGCAATGGAGCGTTACTACAAGGGGGCATCAAGTGCGGGATCAGGCGTAGGACTGTCCCTGGTGAAACGCATCTGCGACCGTTACGGCTGGCGGATTGTCCTGGAGAGTGCAGAAGGCGAAGGCACGTCTGCGCTGATCGAATTTACACCAGGCAAGCATTGACGGATGGGCCAAGCCGTCTGCGGCTATTCGTCCCGCCTGCGAAGACCAGGGTTCGGTCGATTGAATGCGCCGGATTTTCGATCGAATCGGAATTTTTATCGATTCCCTCGCGTGACCAGATTCCGGATAAAGTTGTGTTGCAATAAACGCAAATTAACCATTTTTTAACGTTCAAATGACGAGTCTTTTACTAAGTCATTGCTAGTATGGCCCGCAGCTTGTGCATGAAGTAGGGGATTCATACCGTACAAGGCGTATCTGTTTTACTTGGCGTTTGGGAGCTTTTTCCTGAATGTTGATCAATCTCTGGAGGAGAATCGCAATGAAGAAAATAGTACTGTCTCTGGCAGGCGTGTTTGCAGCAGCCGCATTTGCACCTGAAGCATCTGCTGTTCCGGCCTTTGCACGTCAAACCGGCATGGCATGTAGCGCCTGTCACCAGCAACACTTCCCGGCAATCAACTCGTTCGGTCGCGCTTTCAAGTCGGCTGGCTACACGATGGTAGGTTCCGAAGAGAAGATTGAGGATCCGAAAGGCGACACATCGCCCGGACTGTCCATTCCTTCCACTTTGAATGCAGCCATCGTTGGCTACATGCAGTATTCAAAGACCAACGGTCCGGCTGATGCGAATCCACAGACTGCTAGAACATCCAATAGCGGTCAGTTGCAGATTCCTCAACAAGTGAGCTTGTTCGCGGGCGGACGCGTAGGCGAAAATATCGGCTTTGAGGCTGAGTACAGCATGTCCGGTGCTGGTACAGGGGTAGCTAATTCAGCGCTGATCAGGCTGAAAGTTCCGTTCGTGCAAAACTGGGATACCGTGAAGACCCTGGAAATTCCGTTCAGCACCGCCAACGGCGTTGCCGACAGCTTTGAAATTCTGGATACCGGCGCTGTTAACGTACACACGTTCACGCAAAATGCGATGACTGTCGTTTCAGCCGCGCAGTACATCGGTACTGGAGCGTCGAACGCGAACGGCGTTGCATTTGTTGTAAACAACGACTCTTTCTTTGCAAACTTGGCGAAATACGGCGCAAACACCGGTACGGGCAGCTTCGGCGCGCCGTCGTCAAGCTATGCGCGTGCAGCCTGGATGACCGGCGATCTGATTCCGAATTATGACTTCGCGATCGGGGGTCAATACTGGGGTGGCACCAGTGTAAGTGATCTCATTGGTGCGGGTACAATGGTAGACACCAAGGCTTGGGCAATTGACGCGCAGTTGCTGGGTCAGCTCGGCACCATGCCTCTGACATTCATTGCGTCGTATGCGAATGCCCCGGTGGGAGCCAATGGTATGGGCAACATGTACAACAACGCCGGTGGTGTGGCTCAATTCTCCGCGAGCGCATTCACGGTTGGTGCTGAATTGGGTATCGTTCCGAATACCGCAACCGTTCAGGTCGGCATGCGTGTTGCCAAGAGTGGTCTGGATGCCGGAATGATGACAACGGGTACAGCCAACGGTGCGAACGCTTCCGACAATGCATTCATGCTGGGTGCTACTTATGCCTTCGCTCTGAACGTGCGTGCAGAACTGACCTACATCCACAACTCGGGTGATGTGTACAACTACTCTGGAAACAATACTAATGTCTACGGCACGAATGCTGTGATCGCAGACTTGGCATTTGGCTTCTAATAGGCCCTGTTCTGATTGGCTATTCATCCGTTGCAAGCGTGAGTGTGCAACGGATGATGCAGGTCAGTTGAATCAAGATTGAAGGATTGGCGTTCCAGCACAAATCAAACAACTACCAAGCTACGTGGGTGAGTTGATGCCGGTTCGCGGTTTTCTGTGACAGGGGAGCGCAGGAGATTGCACCAGAGAGGGCGGGCACTCGGCTTATTGCACAAGGGCAAGTAGTGGAACCCAGATTGGGGAGACTTTGGTCTCCCCATTTTTTTGCCCTGGCTTCCAAAATTCCCGCTTGAAGTCAGGCTCGATTCTTTTTTTGTGCGGGCAAGGCAATAGGATGATCAGCCGCTGTTGCGCAGACCGGTTGCGATGCCGTTGATGGTGAGATGGATCGCGCGCTTCACTTTTTCGTCCTTCTCGCCGGCGCGATGGCGGTGCAGCAGCGCGACCTGCAGGTGATTGAGCGGATCGATGTACGGAGTGCGCGTCAGCAGGCTGCGCGCGAAGGTGTGGTTGTCTTGGAGCAGGGTGGTGTTGCCGGTCACGGCGAATAGCATCTCGATGGTGGTTTCCCATTCGCTGTTGACCGCACCGTAGATACGATCGCGCAAAGCGACATCCTGTACCAGTTCCGCATAGCGCCGGGCAATACCCATGTCGCTCTTGGACAACACCATGTCCATGTTCGACATCATGCCGCGGAAGAAGGGCCAATTCCGGTACATCGCCTGCAGTTGCTTGAGCCCGCCATCGCCTTCGCGCTCGATAAATTGCTTCACCGCGCTGCCGAAGCCGAACCAGCCCGGCAACATCATGCGACTCAGGCCCCAACTGAATACCCAGGGAATCGCGCGCAGGTCTTCGATGCGGTCGGAGGCCTTGCGCGAGGAAGGACGGCTGCCGATGTTGAGTTCCGCGATCTCGCGGATCGGCGTTGCGGCGAAGAAGAATTCGGTGAAGCCGGGTGTCTCATATACCAGCTTGCGATAGGCAACGAACGCGTCCAGGCTCAGGGCTTCCATGATGCGGTGATATTCCGGCATGGTGCTGTCGGCCCCGTGATGATGCAGCAGCGTGGCCTCCATGGTCGCGGCGACCAGCGTTTCCAGGTTGCGCCGCCCGATCTCCGGATTGGAGTATTTGCTGGCGATCACTTCGCCCTGTTCGGTGATGCGTATCTGTCCGTTAACGCTGCCCGGCGGCTGGGCCAGGATGGCGTCGTAGCTGGGGCCGCCGCCGCGACCCACGGTGCCGCCGCGACCATGGAACAGGCGCAGCTCGATGCCGTGCTTGTCGAATACCTTTACCAGTTCGACTTCGGCCTTGTACAACTCCCAGTTGGCGGTGAGGTAGCCGCCGTCCTTGTTGCTGTCCGAGTAGCCCAGCATCACTTCCTGCGTGTCCTTGCGGCTCGCCAGCACCGTGCGATACCAGGGGATGGAAAACAGCTCGTCCATGATGGCCGCGCCGCCGCGCAGGTCTTCTATGGTTTCGAACAGCGGGATGATGTTGACGTGCAGCGTCTCACCACCTTCAAGCAAACCCACCTGCTGCAACATCAGCGCGACTTCCAGTATGTCGCTGACCGCATCGGCCTTGGAAATGATGTGGTTGGGCAGCGCGTTATGGCCAAAGCGCTTGTGGATGGTTGCGGCGGCTTGCATGATGCGCAGCTCGCTCTGGGGAATGTCGGAATAGCGTGCGATGTCGCCGAGCAGAATCTTGTTGGCCTGCAACGCATCCAGCAGGACCTGGCGCTTCGCCATTTCGTCGAGGTCGGCGTAGTCCGCCTTCCCGGAGCTGTGGGAAAACAGCTCACCCACGGTCTGTTCGAGGATGGCACTGTGCTGGCGCATGTCCAGCGGAGCAAGATAGAAACCGAACAGTTCGGCGGCACGACGCAGGTTGGCAAGCCGACCGCGAGCAAGATAGACCGCACCATGCCTGAATAGCGAATCGATCATTACATCGAGATCGGCAATGAATTCCTGCGAACTGGCATAAGGTCGCGCGTGTTTGTCCACGGGCGACAGGTAGGAAAGATTGTGGCCGAGCCCGATGGCGGTGGCCGACAGGCGCGAGTAGATCAGTATCAGTGCACGGCGGTAGGGTTCGTCGTCGCGCGCAGAAGCCTTGTCTGGAGAAGCGTCCGACAGCTTGCGCATCTCGGGCGTGATCTCGACCAGGCGGTCGGTCAGGCTCAGGCGCGTGCCAAGGAGGTGTGCTTCCTTCAGGTAAAATTCGAAGGCCAGCGCGGAGTGCTCCTGCACGGCGTCCGTCATTACATCGTGCGTGACGAACGGGTTGCCGTCGCGATCGCCGCCGATCCAGCTACCGACCCGCAACAACGGCGGTACCTTGATGTCCTTGTCGAAGCGCGATTCGAGTTGCTTCTCAAGGTTTGCATAAAGCTTGGGCAGCTCGGACAGAAAGGTGTAGCGGTAGTACTCAAGACCGTTGCGAATTTCGTCGCGCACGTTCAGCTTGGCGGTGCGCAACATACGCGTTTGCCACAAGATCAGAATAAAGCGATGCAATGCTTCCTCGTTCTCGGCGAGGTCGTCCGGCGTCATGTCCACGCGGTCGCGACTGGAAAGCAAACTGGAGATGATGAGCTGGCAATCGAGGATGCTCTTGCGTTGCACCTCGGTGGGATGCGCGGTCAATACCGGCGAAACCAGCGCGTTGTCCAGAAAAGCCTGCAGTGTTTTCTTGTCGAAATTCCTTTCCTGGAGGCGATCCAGCGCCAATTGCAGCGTGCCGTCCTTGGGCGGGCTACCTGCCTTCAGGTGGGCGCGGTGGCGGCGATTGTGATGCAGATCCTCGGCAATGTTGGAAAGCTGCGAAAAATAGCTGAAGGCGCGCACCACGGCCAGTGTTTCGCCGGGCGCGAGCGCGTCCAGCATCTGTTCGAGGGTCTCGCCGTCGCGCTCGTCCCGGGTCTTGCGGAAACGTACTGCGGCACGGCGCACGTTCTCGACCAACTGAAAGGTTTCTTCGCCCTCTTGTTCGCGCAGGGTGTCGCCAAGGATGCGGCCCAGGAGGCGCACGTCGTCGCGCAGGGGCAGGTCTTTGCTGGAGATGTCGGCTGGTGCGGAGATCAGGTTCATTTTTTCAGGGTGTGTCGACGGCGCAAAAGGACGGCGCACCTGTTAGAATGCGCCGCTCGTTAACCGCATAAATTTAGCCACGAATTTCAGGAAACCAAGATGACTCAGGCTTCGCTCATTCCTCCAACCCGTCTGGTGATCGCTTCGCGCGAAAGCGCGTTGGCCATGTGGCAAGCGGAACACATACGCGACAGGTTGCGCGCATTATACCCGCAAACTTCCGTCAGTATCTTGGGCATGACCACGCAGGGCGACCAGATACTGGATGTGACGCTGTCCAAGATCGGCGGCAAGGGCCTGTTCGTGAAGGAACTGGAGACTGCGCTGGAAAACGGCAGTGCAGATATCGCGGTGCATTCGCTGAAGGACGTCCCGATGAATTTGCCGGAGGGCTTTGTACTGGCATGCATCGGGGAGCGCGAAGACCCGCGCGACGCGTTCGTTTCCAACAAGTATGACAACCTCGCTGCGTTGCCTGCGGGCAGTGTGGTGGGAACTTCCAGCCTGCGCCGCGAAAGCCAATTGCGCACACGTTTCCCGCACTTGAAGATCGAGCCCCTGCGCGGCAATGTGCAGACCCGCTTGCGCAAGCTGGACGAAGGCCAGTACGCCGCTATCATTCTTGCCGCCGCCGGACTGAAACGCCTGGGTCTGGGCGAGCGCATCCGTACCGTGATTTCCAGCGACGACAGCCTGCCGGCCGTGGGCCAGGGTGCGCTGGGCATCGAGACGCTCGCCGGTCGTGCTGATCTGGCCGCCGTGCTGGCGCCGCTGCACCATGCGGATACCGCTGCCTGCGTGCTGGCGGAGCGTGCCATGAGCCGCGCGCTGGCGGGCAGTTGCCAGGTGCCGCTGGGCGGGTTTGCCGAAGTGCAAGCCGGCAGGCTGCGTATGCGCGGTTTCGTCGCAACTCCGGACGGCTCCCGCTTGCTGCGTGCCGAACATAGCGGCGACATGGCTGATCCCGAGGCGCTGGGCGAAATCGTCGCACAAGATTTGCTCAGGCAAGGCGCAGGCGAAATTCTTGCAGCGCTGTCTTTGTAAACGACAAGGGACTTCATGCTACAGAGGTCACAGCGTGCACAGGGGAAATATTCAACCGATGCAGGTTGTCTCCGTGTTCACCGTGGCATATGAATTTATGGCTTCCAGCCTGCCACTCGCCGGACTCAACATCGTCATCACGCGTCCGCGTGAACAGGCGGTTGAACTGGCGCTGCGTATCGAACAGCTCGGCGCCAATGCGCTGCTGTTTCCGTTGCTGGAAATAGAACCAGTCCGCGATGAGCAACGGTTGCGCGAACAAATTTCCCGCTTGAAGCAGGCCGATATTGCGATTTTCATCAGCCCGAACGCGGTGCGCCACGGCATGGCCGCCATAGAGGCCGCGGGCGGAATCCCCTCTGCGGTGCGGGTTGCCGCCGTCGGTCAGGCCAGTGCGCAGGCGCTGAGCACGTTGAGCATGGCTGGCGTTATTGCCCCGACACAGCGCTTTGACAGTGAAGCCGTGCTGGCGCTGGCGGAAATGCAATCCGTCGCGGGAAAGCGCGTGATGATCTTTCGCGGCGACGGCGGACGCGAGCTGCTGGGCGACACGCTCACGGCGCGCGGCGCACGGGTGGAATATGTCGCCTGCTATCTCCGCCGAAAACCGGACATGAACGTCAGCCGGATGATTGCTGCGGCACCCTCCGCGATCAGCGTGACCAGCAGCGAAGCATTGAATCATTTGTGGGACATGCCGGGCGATACGGAGAGGACGGCACTTGCAGGCATGCCGCTGTTCGTGCCGCACCAGCGGATCGCAACATTGGCAGTGCAGCAGGGTTGGCACAATGTTGTCGTGACGGGATCCGGGGATGACGGACTGTTGTCGGGTTTGGTAGCATGGGCAGACACAAAACGGAAATAACGCGATGAACGACCCACAGCAAAGCGCCTCTGCCGACAATTCCGGACCAACACCGGCCCCGGCAACAAGCGTCGGCGCGCCGCATGCCCCGCGCGGCAACCGAACCGGGGATTTCCTTGCTCGGGTGACGCTGACGCAGTTGACCCTGGCAGTGCTGGTGGTGATCTTTGTCTGGCAGTGGCTGGACGCACATTCCAGGCTCAACCAGATGCAGCAGGAAGTCGCGCAACGTCTGGCCGAGGTGGAAGCAGCCAACAAGGCCAACCAGATGCTGGTGGCACAGAATCAGGAAGTGGTACGCGAACTCGGTGGCAAGCTCAGCCTGCTTGAAAGCAAATACGCGGAGACCCAGAGCCAGCGTGCGGCACTCGAATCCCTGTACCAGGAAATGTCGAGCAGCCGCGACCAGACCGCACTGGCGGAAGCCGAGCAGATGGTGCTGATTGCGGGGCAGCAACTGCAACTGTCTGCCAACGTGAAGGCGGCCCTGATCGCCATGCAACAGGCCGAGAGTCGCTTGCAACGGCCGGCGTTCGCCACACTGAAGAAGCGCATCGGACAGGATATCGAAAAGCTGCGCGCACTTCCGAATGTCGACGTCCCGGATATCAATCTGCGCCTGGACGGAGTGGCGGGTGTAGTGGACAGCTTGCCGATGCTACAGGATACGCATATCCATCCGACAAAGCCGGTAGCAGACGTCACTCCCAACGAGGGGGTGTGGAGGCGGTTCTGGGATGAAATGTGGCAAGAGGCCAGGAGCATGGTGCGCATCGAGAATACCGAGCGTCAGGAACTGCCTTTGCTGGCGCCGACACAGACCTTCTTCCTGCGCGAAAATCTGAAGCTGCGATTGCTGTCAGCCCACATGGCCTTGCTGGCGCACGACCAGGTCAGCTTCCGCCGCGACCTCAAGGTTTCGCAGGATTGGCTCAGACGCTATTTTGATGTCAAGTCAGGTGATGGCGCCCAAGCGCTCGGCACATTGCAGAAACTGGCCGCTTCCAGCATCGTCATCGATCTCCCGGATGTCAGCGGCAGCCTGGAAGCGGTGCGCAATTATCGGATTTCGCATGAGGGCAATGTGCGATGAAAGGCCTGCTATGGTTGCTCGGGTTGTTTGCTGCGGCAGTTGCGGTCACGCTGGCCGCGCACAATCCGGGTTATGTGCAACTGGTATATCCGCCCTACCGGATGGAGATTTCGCTGACCCTGTTCGTGTTCGCCTTGCTTGCTGCCTTTGTCCTGGGATATTTGCTCGTGCGCCTAGCGACCGTGGCGATGAGATTGCCGACACAGGTACGCGTCTTCCGGGAAGAACGCGCTGCCAGCAAGGGACGGACTGCCATGATGGAATCGCTCAAGGCCTATTTCGAAGGGCGCTTCGCGGCTGCGGAGAAGGCTGCCGTGCGGGCCATGGAGCTGGGCGAAAAATCAGGACTCAATTCCATTGTCGCCGCCCGTGCGGCGCACGAGTTGCGCGAATTTGAACGTCGCGATGCCTATCTCGCCAGCGGCGAAGGCAAGACCGTGGGTGAAGCAACCATGCGCCTGATCGCGAAGACCGAATTCATGCTCGATCAGAAGCAGCCCCAATCGGCGCTGAGTTCGCTGAAGGAATTGAATGATACTGGCATGCACAGGCATATCGGCGCCTTGAGCCTGGAGCTGAAAGCGCAGCAGCAGGCACATAACTGGGATGCCGTGCTGGAAGTGGTGGCGCAATTGGAGAAACGCAATGCGATCGACAAGGTCATCGCTGCCCAATTGCGGCAACAAGCCTGGCTGGAAAAGCTGCGCAGCCAGGGAACGGACCTTACGTCCCTGCGCACGATATGGAAATCCATCCCCGTCGAATTCAAGCATCGCGCGCGCATCGCCGCCGCTGCCGCTGAAGCCTTCAACCGCCTGGGCGAGTGCAGGAGTGCGGTGCAACTGCTGACGGACAGCCTGAATGCGCAATGGGACAGCGAACTGGTTGCCCTGTACGGCGAATGCCGCAACGACAACAATGTCGCGCAGATCGAGCAGGCGGAAGGCTGGCTGAAACAGCATAACGACGATGCGGGGCTGTTGCTTGCATTGGGCAAGCTCTGCATGCACCAGCAATTGTGGGGAAAAGCACAGAGCTATCTGGATGCCAGCCTCAGCCTGGAGTCCAGCCGGGCCGCCTATACGGCGCTTGGACAGCTCGCCGAAAGACTGGGCAAGCACGAAGAAGCAATCGCCTATTTCCAGAAAGCGGCCTAGCGGCGCGATTCAGCCGTCAAGACTGCAATCACGAAAGGCAGCCCGACTGTCCGGATCAGGTCTTCGGCACGAAAGTAAACGCATCCGAATAAAACGCATCGTCAGGCAGGCCGCGCTGCGACGTGAATTCGCGGTGCGCCGTTTCCACCACAACCGGCGCGCCGCAGGCGTATACCGCAAAGCCCGACAGATCGCTGAAATCGTCCAGCACCGCCTGATGCACGAATCCCGTGCGACCGTTCCAGGGTTCGTCGGAAACGACGGGCGTGAATCTGATGCCTTGCGCTTCCCATTCGCGCGCCTTGTCCAGCATGTAGAAATCGGACTGTTTGCGCACCCCCCAGTAGAAGTGCATCTCGCGCTTGAAGCCGATATGCAGCGCATGTTCGATGATTGCCTTGACCGGCGCGAAGCCGGTGCCGCTGGCAACAAAGATGATGGGTCTGGGCGAGTCTTCATGCAGAAAGAAACTGCCGAGCGGGCCTTTGATGCGCAGGATGTCGCGCACTTTCATGGTGTTGAACACGTGGTGCGTGAAGGCACCCCCGGTGATGTTGCGCACATGCAGCTCGAGCAGCTCGTCCGCGTGCGGTGCGTTTGCCAGCGAGAAACTGCGCGGCTTGCCTTCCTTCTGCAGGATGTCGATGTACTGCCCCGAAAGGAATTGCAGGCGCTCGTTGGTCGGCAGCTTCAGGTAAAGCGCCATCACATCATCGGTCAGTTTTTCCATCCTTTCGACGCGGCAGGGCAGGGTTTTTACCAGGATTTCCTGCGCGGTCGTCACTTCGTGGCTTTCGATCACCAGATTTGAAAGTGGCCTGGCACAGCAGATCAGCGCGAACCCGGCGCCCTTTTCCTCTTCGCTCAGCACAAAAGCCTGCGCGTTGCCGTAATCCACCGATCCCTGAAGGATTTTGCTTTTGCACACGCCGCATGCGCCATTGCGGCAGCTATACGGTAGCGCATAACCCTGTTCCAGGGCAGCTTCCAGTATGGTTTCATTTTCATCCACGGGGAACGAATGGTTGCTAGGCAGAATCGTGGTCTTGAAACTCATGGGACTGTCCGGTTGAATAAAGGCCGCGATTTTAACGCATAATGAGCGCATGGAACGCATGCTCATCATAGGTTGCGGCGACATCGCGCGGCGCACCATCCGGCTTCTCAAAACGAAATATCGCCTCTACGCGCTGATGCGAAATGGAACACAGCGCGATGTGCTGCGTGCCCAAGGAGTCTTTACGATCATGGGCGATCTGGATCGGCGGACGAGCCTGCCCAGAATAGCGGGGTTGGCGGACATCGTGCTGCACCTGGCGCCGCCCCAGACCTCGGGCGAGACGGATGTTCGCACTCGGCATCTTCTTGCGGCGTTGGGGGCAGGTGATTTGCCCAGGCAGCTCATCTATGTCAGCACCAGCGGGGTCTACGGAGATTGCGGAGGCGCCCGGGTGGGAGAAACGCGCAAGGTGAATCCGCAGTCGGCGCGTGCGCAACGACGGGTGGACGCGGAATTGCAGATACGCCGTTGGGCGCGGGCGAATGGAGTGAAGGCCAGCATCCTGCGGGTTCCCGGGATTTATGCGAAGGATCGCCTGCCGCTGGAACGGCTGCGGGCCGGCATGCCCGCCCTCGCGGCCGCAGAAGACAGTTACACCAATCACATCCATGCCGACGATCTTGCGCGCATCATCGTCGCTGCCTTGCGTCGCGGCCGATCAAACCGCGTATATCATGCCGGAGACGACGATGTGATGAAGATGGGAGACTACTTCGATGCCGTTGCCGATGCGTATCATTTGCCGCGTCCACAACGTATCAGCCGTGCCGAAGCACAGCACGCCATACCGGAATCGATGCTGTCGTTCATGAACGAATCGCGGCGCCTGACGAATTCGAGGATGAAACGGGAGTTGCAGGTCAGGCTCAATTATCCGGCGGTGAGAAATGCCCTTGCGGATCAGCTCGGCGATGCACCGGGATAAATTTCGAACCGGGCATCGACTCGATTAAACAGAACTTAATGTGGCTGAATTATCATCCCAACGATACTGGCTACGAGGAATGAAATTATGAATGACACTGCGACACCTTTGTCTCCTGACGAAATTCAACGCATCCACGCATACTGGCGTGCCTGCAACTACCTCGCCGCGGGCATGATCTATCTGCGCGCCAACCCGCTGCTCAGGGAGCCGTTCACGCTTGCACACATCAAGAGCCGCCTGCTTGGTCACTGGGGCTCCAGCCCGGGCTTGGCGTTTGCCTATATCCACATGAACCGGCTGATCAACAAGTACGACTTGAATGCGATCTTTCTTGCGGGCCCCGGGCACGGCGCACCCGGCATTCTCGGGCCCGTGTATCTGGAAGGCAGGTACAGCGAGGTGTATCCCAACAAGAGCGAGAATGAAGAAGGCATGCGCCAGTTCTTCAAGGAATTCTCCTTTCCGGGTGGTATCGGCAGTCATTGCACGCCGGAAACGCCGGGGTCGATCCACGAGGGCGGCGAGCTTGGTTACAGTGTGTCGCACGCCTTCGGTGCGGCGTATGACAACCCCGATCTGATCGTGACGGTGATGGTGGGCGACGGCGAATCCGAAACCGCACCACTGGCGACCTCATGGCATTCCAACAAATTCCTGAATCCGGTCCGCGACGGTGCGGTGTTGCCCATCCTGCATCTCAACGGCTACAAGATCAACAACCCGACCATCCTGTCGCGCATCTCGCACGAGGAACTGGAAAACCTGTTCAGGGGATACGGCTGGACGCCGCATTTCGTCGAGGGCAGTGATCCGGAAGCGATGCATCAGGCGATGGCCGCAACGCTGGAGCAATGCGTGCTTGAGATCCGCCGCATCCAGCAGGAGGCGCGCAGCGGCTACAAGCTGGTGCGTCCGCGCTGGCCGATGATCGTGCTGCGTTCCCCCAAAGGCTGGACCGGACCGAAAGAGGTCGACGGCAAGAAAGTCGAAGGTTTCTGGCGCGCACATCAGGTGCCGATAGGAGACCTGAACACGCCGGAACATTTCGCGAAGCTGAAGGAATGGCTGGAAAGCTACAGGACATCCGAGTTGTTTGATGCGAACGGTGCATTGCTGCCCGAGCTGAAAGCGCTGGCGCCGAAGGGCGAACGCCGCATGAGCGCGAATCCCCATGCTAATGGGGGGTTGTTGCGCAAGGCGCTGCGCATGCCGGATCGCAAGGACTACGCCATCGTGGTAACGAGGCCGGGTACCATCACCGCGGAGAACACGCGCCCGCTGGGCAAGTTCCTGCGCGACATCATGCGCGACAACATGCACAACTTCCGCGTGTTCGGCCCGGATGAGAACAGCTCGAACAAGCTAGACGATATCTACGAAGTGAGCAAGAAAACCTGGCTCGCGGATTATCTGCCGGAAGACGCGGGCGGCGGCGAATTGTCGCCGGATGGACGCGTGATGGAAATGCTTTCCGAGCACACGCTGGAAGGCTGGCTGGAAGGCTACCTGCTCACCGGGCGCCACGGCTTCTTTTCCACCTACGAAGCATTCGTGCATGTCATCGATTCGATGTTCAACCAGCACGCGAAGTGGCTGGCCATGTCCAAGGACGTGCCCTGGCGCGCGCCGGTGTCGTCGCTGAATCTGCTCATCACGTCCACCGTGTGGCGGCAGGATCACAACGGCTTCACCCACCAGGACCCCGGCTTCCTCGACGTGGTGGTGAACAAGAGCCCGGAGGTGACGCGTATCTACCTGCCGCCCGATGTGAATTGCCTCCTGTCCGTCGCCGATCATTGCCTGAAGAGCACCAACTACATCAATGTGATCGTTTGCGACAAACAGAAGCACTTGCAATTTCTGGACATGGATGCCGCCGACAAGCATTGCGCCAAGGGCATAGGCATCTGGGATTGGGCAAGCAACGATCAGGATGGCGAGCCGGATGTGGTGATGGCGAGTGCGGGCGACGTGCCCACCAAGGAGGCGCTCGCGGCCGTGGTGTTGCTGCGCGAGCATTTTCCCGCACTCAAGATACGCTTCATCAACGTGGTCGACCTGTATAAGCTCACGCCCTCCAGCGAACATCCGCATGGCATGAGCGACCGCGATTTCGACAGCCTGTTCACACTGGACAAACTGGTGATGTTCAATTTCCACGGCTATCCGTGGCTGATCCATCGTCTTGCCTATCGTCGTACCAATCACAGGAATTTCCACGTGCGTGGCTACAAGGAAAAGGGCAGCATCAACACGCCGCTGGAACTGGCGATCCGCAACCAGATAGACCGCTTCAGTCTGGTGATCGACATCATCGACCGCCTGCCCGCGCTGCATGTGGCGGGCGCGCACGTGAAGGAGCAGATGTTGAACAGGCAGATTGAATGTCGCAACTATGCATATGAAAATGGTGTCGACCTGCCGAAGGCGGATGGATGGACGTGGCCTTGCTAGGATTTGGGAACCGGGAGTCGGGATTTAACCGACCCCGCCTTTCCAAATCCAAACTCCCAGTTTCTAAATCCTGAATCCTGTCTATGAAAACCATCCTCACCATCAATAGCGGCTCTTCTTCAGTCAAGGCCAGCCTGTTCGATGCGGATGGCTCACGCCGAGATTTTCGTTACGGCCATCTGCGCGATCCGGCTTTCGGGTTCGATCAGATGCTGCGCGATCTCACCGGGCATGCGCCCGATATCGTTGGTCACCGTTTCGTGCACGGCGGCGACATCGCCGATGCGGTGCGCGTGGTGGATGAGCCCGAGCTGGAGCGGTTGAAGGGAATCGTGCATCTGGCGCCGCTCCACCTGCCGGGCAATCTGCTGGGGCTGGCGTTGTGCCGCGAACGTTTCGCGGTGCCGCAGGTCGCCTGTTTCGACACCGCCTTTCACGCCACCATGCCCGAACTTTCCAGGCGCCTGCCGATCCCCGCGGAGTACGGTCTGCGCCGTTACGGATTCCACGGCCTGAATTACGCGCATGTCGCATCGCGGCTGCCGGACATGCTGGGCGAAAAAGCTTACGGGAACGTGATTGTGGCGCACCTGGGCAGCGGCGCCAGCCTGTGCCTGATGCGCGAATTGCGTTCGCAGGACACGACAATGGGCTTTACCCCGGCCGGTGGCATTACGATGGGCACGCGCAGCGGCGACCTTGACCCCGGCGTGATGCTGGAGCTGGCGCAGCACCACGATCCGCTGGCGCTGCGCGATATCGTGTTCCATCGCATGGGGCTGCTGGCATTGTCCGATGGCGAAAGCAGCGAAATGAGCGACCTGCTGAGGAGCGATAGCGACGCCGCCCGCTTTGCCGTAGCATATTTCTGTCGGCAGGTCAGCGGAGCGATCGGAGGTCTTGCCGCCAGGGCGGGCGGCATTGATGCGCTGGTCTTTACCGGGGGCATCGGGGAAAACGCGGCGATCGTGCGCGCCGATATTTGCCGCACGCTGAAATTCATGGGGATCGACCTCGATCCCGCCGCGAACCGGACCAATGCAGCACGGCTTGAAGGTGCGGGTTCAAAACCGGTCTGCGTGGTGGCCGCGGACGAAGAGCAGATGATTCGCACGCTTTGCCTGAAGTGGCAGAAATGAACGAAAGGGCGGATCGTCGCGCAATATTCGACAATGACAAAAAAGGAGATTCAAATGGTGTGCAGAGACGACCACAACAGGCAGGAAGCGGTCACATTCAGTGTAGTCCTCAGTTGGCTCGCGGCAATTGCCACAGCCATTGCGAGCATCATCGGCATCGTCAGCTTTTCCTGACGCCTGATATGCGGGCGGGCTGTGGCAGTAGGGGGTAGCCGCCCCTGGCCATTCCGCCGATGGTTCCGGTTCCGGATGCCTGGAAAATCAGGGTACCGTCGGGCTGCGGTCATGCGTGGCGGTCAAACCCTTCAGTCTTTCAGTCTGCCAGGCCTGTAACCAGTCCCAGGAGAAGCGCCACTCCCAGTTACCCCACGCCGTCCCCGGGAGATTCATCCGATGCTCGCTGTTCAGGCCCATCACATCCTGCAACGGGAAAATGACGGTATTCGCCGCTGACCCGGAAAGCGCATTGATCATGTCCCAGTTCATTTCCTTGCCATCACTGCCCAGATAGGACAGGGCAAACTGCTTCTCGTGTTCCGTCGCCGAATTCCACCATCCCAGGCTGGTGTCATTGTCGTGCGTGCCGGTATAGGCGACGGTATTGGTGATGTAGTGATGGGGCAGGAAATAATTGCTGTCGTTTTCCCCGAATGCAAATTGCAGGATGCGCATGCCCGGAAGGTTGAACTTGTCGCGCAGTTCAACGACATCCGGCGTAATCAAGCCGAGGTCTTCAGCGATGATGGGCAGTTCGCCAAAGGCTTGCTGGAAGGCTGCAAACAATTTCTCTCCAGGCCCCGGCAGCCATGCTCCGCCGATGGCGTTGGGGGCGCCGGCGGGAGTCGCCCAGTAACCTGCGAATCCGCGGAAATGGTCGATCCGCACCAGGTCGAACAAGCGGAAGGCATGTTCCAGCCTTCTTATCCACCAGGCATAGGCCGTGCGTTCGTGAACATCCCAGCGGTACAGGGGATTGCCCCACAGTTGGCCGGTCGCGCTGAAATAGTCGGGCGGGACGCCGGCGACAATGACGGGGTTGCCTCCTGCATCAAGTTCGAAAAGAGCCTGGTGTTCCCATACGTCGGCGCTTTGATAGGAAACGAAAATCGGGACATCGCCAACAATGCGGACGCCCCGGTCATTGGCATACTTCTTCAGCGAGGCCCACTGCCGATAGAAACACCACTGGCAGAATTTTCCGAATTCGATCTCGTCCACATAGCGCAGCCTGACTTTCGCGAGCGCTCTCGGCTCGCGCCTCACGAGTTCCTCCGGCCATTGGTTCCATTCCCGGAACTGCTCCTGGTGTTCAATGGCACTGAACAGGGCGAAGTCGTCCAGCCAGTGTTTTTCCGATTCGCAGAATTCCTGGTAATCCGCGCGCGTGCCGTTGTCGGGTGCGGAAAAGAACCGGTGTGCCGCGCGCTGGAGTCGCTCCATCCGGTATGGCTTGACCAGGTCGAAATGTGCACGTTCAGCCTTGAATTCCGGATCCGGGAGCAGATCGTTCGCATCGAGCCAGCCCTGTTTCGCCAACTCTTCCAGATCGATCATCAGTTGGTTGCCGGCGAAGGCTGATTTGCTTGTGTAGGGCGAATTCCCTGCGCCCGCTTCTCCTAGCGGGAGCATTTGCCAGTAGGTTTGACCGGCACTGATCAGCCAGTCCACGAATTTGTACGCGCCGGAACCAAGATCGCCGGAGCCAAATTGGCCAGGAAGAGACGTGGGATGAAGCAGGATACCGCTGGCGCGCATGGAAATCATGATGTTCTTGTAATTGTGTGATGGTGAAGATGTGACACCCCCGAGAATACACTGTGTTATCGCCCCGGAGGGCTTCCGTATCTGCAAGCGGGGCACAATAACCAAGCTGAATACTATGGTATAAATGCATTGCAGAAATTGAAAGCAGACAACGTATAGTAGCCTGCGGACTTGCATAAGGCCATGCAAGTTCAGCCCGTCAACATTTCAGGTTTGCCACAGGAGCGCCATGACCCTAACGCTTGCATTCGATGTCTACGGAACGCTGATCGATACACATGGCGTCATTTCTGCATTGGAACGGCATGTGGGAGACGGGGCAGCCGAATTTTCCCGAGTCTGGCGCGAGAAGCAGCTCGAGTATTCATTTCGTCGCGGGCTGATGCAGAACTATGCGGACTTCGCGGTATGCACCGCCAATGCGCTTGACTACACCTGTGCATATTTCAAATTGACGCTGAGCGCCACCGAAAAGGAAGCATTGCTGGGCGTCTACAAAACCCTGCCCACGTATGAGGACGTGACGCCAGGATTGGCGCGGGCCAGGCAATCCGGGTTCAGAATGTTCGCTTTCTCCAACGGCAGTTCGGAAGCGGTGGGGCGGTTGCTGCGGAACGCGGGTATTGCGGACTGCTTTCTTGACATCGTGAGCGTCGATGAAATCAGGTCTTTCAAGCCAAACCCGGGCGTATACAGCCATTTTTTGAGGAGGGCCGGCGCCGTCGGTGCCGAAGCCTGGCTGGTATCGAGCAACCCCTTCGATGTGATCGGCGCCATTTCCTCCGGAATGCGGGCAGCATGGCTCAAACGCTCCCCCGACGCGATTTTTGACCCGTGGGGAATAGAGCCGACTTTGACGGCGAGCAATCTGGCGGACTTGATCGGACAAATCGGGTGCGAATGAATCCCTGCCCGGCAACCCTTGCGCGCGCAGCGGTGTCCTGCCCAAGCATCTGCGGCCTGCACCCCTGTATTTTTTCTTGTATTTCTATATTGGCCGATATATATTTCGTATTAATACGAAATAGGACTCCTTGAAAATCGAAAAACATTACTGCCATGGACAAAAAAGCGGCGCCTGACATTGACGACATCATCAAGGCATTGGCCCATCCCGTGCGCAGGGAAATTCTCGGCTGGCTGAAGGATCCGCAGAAATCCTTTCCCGCCCAGGAGCATTCGTTTGAGCTGGGCGTCTGCGCGGGCAAGATTTTTGAAAAGGCGAATCTCTCCCAGTCGACCATCTCGGCCCATCTGGCCACATTGCAGCGGGCGGGACTGATCACCCCGCGGAAGGTCGGGCAGTGGATTTTTTACTCACGCGACGAGGCATTGATCGGAAAATTTCTTGAGCGCATCAGGAACGATCTTTGACGGCAATGCCACCCAGGAGAATGCATTGAACAAGTCGGCCTCGGGCCGGGGGCTGAGGCTTGCATGGTTGATCGCGCAATAAGCCGTATCACCGGAAATGCGGCATCGCCAATGGGAGGAAATCATGCCTGAACAGTATCCACGTGTCGCAATCGTCACCGGCGCAACCTCCGGCATAGGGGAAGCAATCGCCAGGAAATTTGTTGCCAGTGGTTATGGCGTGGTCGGCAATGGTCGCAATGCCGCGAAACTTCGCACGCTGGAACAGGAATTGGGCGTTCCATTTGTCGGCCTGGCAGGCGATGTGGCTGACGGCGCCGTGCTTGATCGCCTGTTCGTATCGGCGCAACAGCGCCTCGGCAAAGTGGCCGACATCGTTGTAGCTAACGCCGGTCGGGGTTTGGGAGGATCGGTCACGGATGCCGACCTGTCGAAGTTTGAAGACATGCTCAAGATCAACGTCACGGGCACGCTGGCCCTGCTGCAAAAGGCGGCCAGGAAAATGCTGGACGGAAGGCAACCGGCCTTTCCGGGAAGTGCGGCAGATATCGTGGTCATCGGTTCGGTGGTGGGGCGGCACATATCCCCATTCAGCGCGGTTTATGGTGCCAGCAAGTTTGCCGTTCATGCACTCGCGGAAGGACTACGACGCGAGGTGGGACCCAAGGGGGTGCGAGTCTCGCTGGTTGAGCCGGGGATCGTGGTCAGCGGGTTCCAGGATGCCGCGGGCTACTCGGAAGACATGGTGCAACATTTTGAAGACAGATTCGGCCCCCTGTTGCAAGGGGGGGACGTGGCCAATGCGGTTCACTACATCGTGACGCAACCGCCGCATGTCCATATCAGCGACATCATGGTCCGCCCGACGCGGCAGGATTATCCCTGAGCCTGTTCGGTAACATACGCCGGGACGCGTCGTTCCTTTCCGCACTTGAGATGAATATATGAGAGCTTGCCTGCATGAGTGAACAAAAGGAAAGGATCAAGGTATTAAGTGCGGGCATTTGCAGTCTGATTCTTGCAATGGGCGTGGCGCGCTTTGCCTATACGCCGTTGCTGCCGCTGATGCAGCACCAGGCCGGACTGGGTGTTGCGGCCGCCGGATGGCTGGCGGCGATCAACTATGCCGGGTACCTGAGCGGCGCGCTCACCGCGTCCATGATCAGCGACATGGTGCTCAAGGATCGCCTGTACCGCATCGGCATGATTGTTGCCATCGCGAGTACGGCCATGATGGGCATGACCACGGATTTCACCGTCTGGGCGATATCCCGCTTTGTCGCAGGCCTGAGCAGTGCCGCGGGCCTGCTGTTGGGCAGCGGGCTGATCCTGAATTGGCTGATACGCCACAACCACCACAGCGAACTCGGCATCCATTTTTCGGGTATCGGCCTGGGCATAGCCAGTGCCGCCGCCGCGGTATTCCTGATGAACCAGTGGATGACCTGGGATCAGCAATGGTTCGCGCTGACGGCGCTGGGATGTGTGCTCCTGGTCCCCGCACTCGGCTGGCTGCCTCCGCCGGACCGGAGCGCTGTGACCAGGACCGGTCGGAAGATGGAAGATGCTCCTCCCAGTGATTTCTTCATGCGTCTGTTGATGTCCGCTTATTTCTGTGCGGGCATCGGTTACGTGGTCAGTGCAACATTCATCGTCGCCATCATCGACCATATGCCCGGCATGGCCGGAAATGGGACACTCGTATTCTTCGTCATCGGGATAGCGGCGGCGCCATCGTGCATTGCCTGGGACCTGATTGCGCGCCGCATCGGAAAGCTGAATGCGCTGATCGCCGCGTCCGTATTGCAGATCGCCGGAATCATGTTGCCGGTTGTTTCGGGGGGGTTGTTTTCTGCGCTCGCGGGGGCGATCCTCTTCGGCGGTACCGTCATGGGGATCGTGAGCTTGGTGCTGACTATGGCTGGCCAATATTACCCGACCCGCCCTGCCAAGATGATGGGCAAGATGACGCTTTCATACGGAGCCGCCCAGATAATCGCGCCCGCCATTACCGGCTGGCTCGCGACCCGCGCGGGCAGCTATGCCCAAGGACTCTACCTGGCGGGCGCGGCAATGTTTGCGGGCACATTGATCCTCCTGGCACTCAGGGCGGTGGAGAAGCGCGAGGGTGGCAAGACGGGTGTCGCGCGGCAGCCTTCTTAAAATGGCAGCTCAGGCCTGACCGGCGAACGGAATGAGGCAATGCAGTTTGTGCCCCGACACGTGCAGGCGCAGTAGAATGTCTAGGCATCACGCAATTAACAAGAGGGCAAACCAGCAAGGACGGGGGAAGCAAAATGCATGATGTGCCTGAGATTGACCAGCAGCACAAGAAACTGGTTGGCATGCTGAACGAACTGAACGAGGCCGTGAAAAACCGGCAGTCAAGGGAGGACATCTACCGGATCATTGATGATGTGATTGCATTTACCGGCACGCATTTCGAGACCGAGGAACAACTGATGGCCGAGACCGGGTATCCCGAGATCGAAGCGCACAAGGACAAGCACCGGCAACTCGTTCAGGAAGCGCGTCATCTCAAGGAAAAGCTGGACTATGTCGGCGAAGAGATGTTCACCGACTGGTTCAACCACTGGCCGTTCGCCAGGGTGCTTGCGCATATCCAGTACGCAGACAACCAGATGAAAGACTACATCCGTCAGAGCCGGATATAGATGCTGATTCCTGCGCGAATCAGCGCGATGAATTCATTCAGAACCGGACTAGGAAAATTACGCAAGAGTTCGGACCGCAGGGGCGCTGCGGAAGTCCGGCATTGAAAACAACGACCTTCTCAAGCTACAGCGATGAAGGCTATGCCCAGCGTGCAAATAATGGCAGCCAACAAGATGAAAAGCTCGACGCTGCGCAGGACTTCGACGATTTTTTCGCCGGCAAGGTGTTCCAGAATATGGGAGTTCATGATTCAACCTCCTGCAGATCAATGGAAACAGCGAACCTGAGCGATTTGCTGTTGCAGGTGTGTTCAATCTGCATCACAAAGTGCAATTTCATTATACTTGGCATACTATTACAGTCAAGTATTGGAGTCGCTCTGGAGTATATTGATTGAATGTCTTTTGTATCGAGAACCGCCTGCATCCATTCAACACGGATTGCACGGCGGTAAATGAATGCAACAATGGCGAAACGACGCCCTGTGCCACGATGCGCTGCGGACGAGCGCGCGTCGCCATCACGATCACTCGGAGGGAAAGTTCATCATGACCAAACTTGCGCGCTTGATCTGCCTGGCCATCCTTATTTCGGCGTCGCTTTCCTTGCAGGCAGCAGAGCCGGCGCTAATTTACTGGAATTCAGACGCAGGCAAGATATTGCGGGCGCGCATTCCCGCAGATGCAGATTACTGGCAACTGAGCCCCTGGTTTGCCGAGCAGATCAACCAGACTTATTGTTCCGTCGCCAGCGCCATCACCGTACTCAACGCGCTGCCGATCAAGAAGCCGGTCGATCCGATCTATGCTCCCAATGGCTATTTCACCCAAAGCGACTATTTCACGCCGGAGGTTGCCAGGGTGATCAGTCCCCAGAAGGTATTGTCTCAAGGCATGACCAGGGAGGAGATGGTGCAGACCCTGTTGCGCCAGGGTGTCAAAGCCGTATCCATTGCCGGCGATTCCATGGACGACAAGGCGCTGCGCACGCTGCTGCAAAAGGTACTGGGCGACGATGGGCAGTTCGTGCTGGTCAATTATTTGCGTACCGCTGTCGGGCAGGAAGGGGGTGGTCACTGGTCGGTGCTGGCAGCCTATGACGCGCCATCCGATCGCGTGCTGATTCTCGACGTGGCCAAGTATATGTATGCGCCGGCATGGGTGGAGATCGGCACCCTGCAAAAGGCGATCGCCACGATAGATTCCACCAGCAACAAGGCAAGAGGGCTGGTTCTCGTATCGGAATAACAGGAGTTCGCCAGGCCGTCGCGCCAGCGGGTTTCACCCGCATGATCCAGGTGGCCATTCATCAGAGTGAAGGAGTGATTCATGCGCGCAAGATATGTATTGAACCTGATTAAACTGCCTGTCTTGCTGGCGTTCGTCGGCCTGGTCTGGAGCGTGAACGGAAACGCCGCGGCGCAATCGGGTGAAATACAAGATCTGGATTCGCTGTACCGGCGGGCGGCTGCGAATCCGATCCGTACGGATACAGATCGACAGGCGGATGCGGCGCGCAAGCCGGTAGAGTTCCTGCGTTTCACGCATGTCCGCCCCGGCATGCAGGTGCTGGACGTTGCGACCGGCAGGGGCTATACCACGCAGTTGCTTGCGCTGGTGGTGGGAGGAAGTGGAACCGTATGGGCACAGGCGGACAAGCCGCGTACAGAATTGAGCAAACGGCTGGCGGACCATATGCAACCGAATATCGTTCCCGTGGTCCGGCCATATGATGATCCAGTACCGGATGATGCGCCCAAATTGGATTTGATCACCATCATCCTGAACTACCACGATATTGCCTATATGCCGGTTGATCGTGCCAGGATGAACCGGCGATTGTTCGATGCCCTAAAGCCTGGCGGGCACTTGGTCGTTATCGATCACTCCGCCAAAAAGGGCGAGGGCATTACGGTCGCCAAGACGCTTCACCGCATAGACGAGACAGTCGTTCTGAACGAGTTGCAACAGGCCGGGTTTCAGCTTGAGCAGGAAGGAGATTTCCTGCATAACCCCGCCGACCCGCGAGAGCAGGCTTTCTTCCATATGAGCATGCCGACCGATAGCTTTGCGCTGCGTTTCGTCAAGCCTTAGCCAGCCCTCTTTCCGCTCGCTATCATCGAGTCGAGTACGCCCGAGAATACGGACCCCCCCGTGCAGGCTACGCTCACCACTCCGGAACCTTGCGGACGTGTGAGCCATGACTAACAACATCCCTGAATTTCTGCTTCATTGGGGAATGACGGCACGATCGCTCTGGATTGCCAGTTTCATATTTCACGGCATCTCGTTCAGCAACAGGCAGACCCTGTTCATCGCCGCGCTCAGTTTCTTCGTGGGCCTGCGCATTTTCCAATCGGGCGATCATCCGGTTGTCATCCCAGTACAGCAGCACGGGTTGACTTTGCGTTGGAATCGACGCCACACGTGCCGGAGCTGGTCTGAGATTTCAAATCAGAGACCTGCCGGGAAGATGGCAAGCGAAGCATCGCGCCGTACTTCAAGCCACATTCACTCGCTACACCGCATGGGTCGTCTGGTCACGGTGCCCAGCGCGCCTCCAGCAGCCTGTCCTCGCGTTCTTCCGGCACTCGCTGCATGAATGGGCAATCGTGGCGGTGGATGGTGATGCCGCGGTCGCGCGTGACGTAGCCGATGATGGCGTCCGGCTTGACCGGATGGCAGCAGCGGGCGGTCCGGATCATCAGATTGCCTACGCCTTCGATCAGCACTTTGCCGCTTGCAGTGGGTAGTGTCTGGCTGACCGTGTTGCGCGGTGGCGGCGGCGTATCCTGCGCGATGGCGAGGCTGACGCGGCGTGGGGTAATGTCGCCGCGCCCCAACGCGGCGAGCAGGTCGTCCAGCTTGTTGAAGCGCAATTTCTGTGCGAGCTTTTCTTGGTTGACGTCGGTGACGCCAATGCGGTGCAATTCGCGGTCAAGGAGGCTTCGTCCCTGCGCGATGCTGTCGTCTATGTTCTGTTCGGAGAACCAGTGGCGTACCTTGGCGCGCGACCGCGCGCTTTGCAGAAAGCCCAGCTTGAGACTGAGCCAGTCGCGGCTGGGCCCGCCCTGTTTGGTGGCAAGGATTTCCACGCGCTGACCTGTCTGTAACTTGGTGTTGAGCGGCACGATGCTGCCATCGATCTTCGCGCCGCGCGTGCGATGGCCGAGGTCGGTATGCACCACATAGGCGAAATCCACCGGCGTCGATCCTTTGGGTAAATCGATCACTTTGCCTTGCGGAGTCAGCACATACACGCGGTCTTGCAGCAGTTCGTTCCTGAACTGGGCCTGCAGTTCATCGCTGTCGGCCAGCTCTTCTTTCCAGGCTAGGATCTGGCGCAACCAGGATATTTTCTCGTCCACGCCGCTATCGGATTTCCTGTTCTCCTTGTAGCGCCAGTGCGCCGCCACGCCAAGTTCGGAATCATGATGCATCTGCCGGGTGCGTATCTGCACTTCGACCGAGAGGTCGCGCGGGCCGAACACGGCGGTATGCAGCGAGCGGTAGCCGTTGGGTTTGGGGCGTGCGATATAGTCGTCGAACTCGCTCTGTATCGGCCGCCACAATTCGTGGACGATGGACAGGGTGGCGTAGCATTGCTCAAGGTCATCCACCAGTACGCGTACCGCACGCACATCGTACAACTGGTCGAAATCGAGATGTTTGCGCTTCATCTTGTTGATGATGCTGTAGATGTGTTTCGGGCGTCCGCTCACTTCGGCCTTGATGTCGGCCTGCGCGAGCGCGAGCTGTAACCGTTCAATGACATCGGCAATGTAGCGCTCCCGGTCCATGCGCCGTTCGTCGAGCAGGCTGGCGATCCGCTTGTAGAGCGCGGGTTCCAAGTAGCGTGTCGACAGGTCTTCCAGTTCCCATTTGATCTGCCACACACCAAGGCGGTTGGCCAAGGGAGCAAAAATGCTTTGCGTCTCATGCGCAATCCGTTGTTGCTGTTCCGGTGACGCACCAGAAAGATTGCGCAGCGTCTGCGTACGTTCGGCCAGCTTGATCAGCACCACGCGGATGTCTTCGACCATGGCCAGCAGCATCTTGCGCAGGCTTTCGATCTGTTCTCCCGCGCCGCCCTTGTCCCTGTCGTTCGGGTTGCGCATTTCGCTGAACTGGCGGATATGCTCCATTCTGGAGATGCCGTCGACCAGCATGGCGATGTTGCGCCCGAAGCGCGCTTTCAGCACTTCGCTCCAGTCGTCGAGATACGCCGGCACCGCATGCAATGCGGTTGCCGCAATGGTTTCATGATCCATGTGCAGGCCGATCAGGATGGAGGCGGATCCGAGTGCGTGTTGCAACAACGGCGCGCCGGTCATCTCATGCTTATCGTGATAGAGCGGTGCGGCAAATTCGCAGGCGCGGCGGATCAACTCAATCTCGGCGGGCGCGTAGACCCCGGACAACGCATTCAGCCATTCCTGGATGTCGGCGCTGTCCTGTCCGGCGAGCGGAGGAAACTGGTGCTGGATCGAGACCACGACTGGGATAAAACGATCAGTTGTTGCTGATCTGGATCAGTTGCGCCAGCTTGTTCTTTGCCGCACCGGAAGCAATCGCGCCTGCAGCCTGCTTTACGCCCTCGGCAAGCGTGACGCTCAGGCCGGCAGCGTAGATCGCGGCCCCAGCGTTAAGCAGGACGATGTCACGCGCTGCGCCCGGACGGTTATCCAGCACGCCCAGCAACATCGCCTTGGCCTGGTCGATGTTGGTGACGCGAATGTCTTCCAGTGGGGCAGACTTCAAACCGAAGGCCTCGGGGGTGACGGTATATTCGCTCACCTGGCCCGCCTTCAGCTCCGCGATATACGTCTGCCCGCTTAGCGTGATCTCATCCAGGCCATCCGCGCCGTTCACCACCAGCACATGACGGCTGCCCAGCCGTTGCAGCACCCGCGCCTGGATGCCGACGAGATCGGTATGGAACACGCCCAGTACCTGGTTTTCCGCACCGGCAGGATTGGTCAGCGGTCCGAGGACGTTGAACAGCGTGCGCACGCCCAGTTCTTTCCGCACCGGAGCCGCATGCTTCATTGCGCCATGGAAATTGGGCGCGAACATGAATCCGATGCCGATCTGGTCTATGCTGCGTCCCACCTGTTCCGGGGTCAAGTCGAGGTTGACGCCCAGCGCTTCCAACACGTCCGCGGAGCCGCAGGTGGAAGAGACCGAACGTCCGCCATGCTTGGCGACCCGGGCACCAGCTGCCGCCGCGACGAACGCGCTGGCTGTCGAGATGTTGAAAGTGTGCGCCGCGTCGCCGCCGGTGCCGCAGGTATCCACAAGGTGTTCGCGCTGCGTGACCGGGACATGGGTGGCGAATTCGCGCATCACGAAGGCCGCGGCGGAGATTTCGCCTATGGTTTCCTTCTTGACGCGCAGGCCGATCAGGATGCCGGCGATCTGCACCGGCGAGACTTCGCCGCGCATGATCTGCCGCATCAGCGACAGCATCTCGTCGTAGAAGATCTCGCGCTGCTCGATCAGGCGCACCAGCGCTTGTTGTGGAGTGATCATGGCTATCGCTTTCCTTCCAGAAAATTCCTCAGCATGTCATGCCCGTGTTCGGTCAGGATGGACTCGGGGTGGAACTGCACACCGTGCACCGCCAGCGTTTTGTGGCGCACGCCCATGATCTCGCCATCGTCGGTCCAGGCGGTGATTTCCAGGCACTCCGGCAGCGTGTCGCGCTCGATCACCAGCGAATGGTAGCGCGTCGCGGTGAACGGGCTGGGCAATCCGGTAAATACGCTGTTGCCGTTGTGGCGGATCAGCGAGGTCTTGCCATGCATCAGCGTCCTGGCGTGGATGATCCTGCCGCCGAAGGCCTGGCCTATGCTCTGGTGGCCGAGGCAGACGCCGAGCAGCGGAATCCTGCCGGCGAAATGCCTGATCGCGGCGACCGAAATGCCTGCCTCGTTCGGCGTGCACGGACCGGGCGACACGACGAGGTGCTGCGGGTTCAGCTTCTCGATCTGCTCCACCGTGATTTCGTCGTTGCGATATACCAGCACGTCCGCGCCGAGCTCGGCGAAATACTGCACCAGGTTATAGGTGAAGGAGTCATAGTTGTCTATCATCAGCAGCATGTCTGCGTCTCCCTAGCGGTGGGTCGGAGCGTCGAGCCCGTCCAGCACCATCTCGGCCGCGCGCAGCACCGCGCGCGCCTTGTTCTGAGTTTCCAGCCATTCGCTTTCCGGCACCGAGTCGGCAACGATGCCGGCCCCGGCCTGCACATAAAGCGTGTCGTTCTTCACCACGGCGGTGCGCAGTGCGATGGCGACATCCATGTCGCCGTTGAATGCAAGGTAGCCGACGGCACCGGCATAAATGCCGCGCTTGCTGGGTTCCAGTTCGTCGATGATCTCCATCGCGCGCACCTTGGCGGCCCCGGATACCGTGCCTGCCGGGAACGTGGCCTTGAGCACATCCATTGCGCCCAGTCCCTGCCTGAGTTTCGCTTCGACGTTGGAGACGATGTGCATCACGTGTGAATAACGTTCGATTACCATCTTGTCGGTGAGTTTCACCGTGCCGTTCTTCGCTACCCTACCGATGTCGTTGCGGCCGAGGTCGATCAGCATCAGGTGTTCGGCAAGTTCCTTCGGGTCGGCCAGCAATTCTTTCGCCAGTTCCGCATCCTTTTGCGGCGTCTTGCCGCGCGGGCGCGTTCCGGCAATGGGGCGCACGGTGACGGTATCGCCTTCCAGTCGCGCCAGGATTTCGGGCGAGGAACCGACCACATGGTGGTCGCCCATGTCGTAATAGAACATGTAGGGCGACGGGTTTATGCTGCGAAGCGCACGGTACAGCGACAACGGCGCGGCCGGAAAGGGCTGAGACATGCGCTGCGACAGCACTACCTGCATGATGTCGCCATCGAAGATGTACTGCTTCGATTTTTCCACCGCGGCCTTGAACGCCGCTTCGCCGAACTCGGATTTCGCCTCGTGGCGGCGCATCTGCGGCGCGTCGGGAATCTGCACCGGCTGGCGCAGCGCGCGCTGCAGATCGCCCAGGCGCTTCACTGCGCCGTGATAGGCGTCGGCTTGCGCGGGGTCGGCATATACGATGAACGTGAGCTTGCTCGACAGGTTGTCGATCACCGCGAGTTGCTCGGTGAGCATCAACAGGATGTCGGGAGTGCCCAGCACGTCCGGCTTTTGCGCGTTGGCGAGCCTATGCTCGATATAACGCACCGTGTCGTAGCCGAAGTAGCCGGCTAGGCCGCCGGTGAAGCGTGGCAGGCCGGACAGCGGCGCAACCTTGAAGCGTGCCCGGTATGCCTCGATATAGTCCAGCGGGTTGGCGGCTTCCTCGGTGGTTTGCCCGGCGGGCGTGCTCAGCGTGACCTGATTTCCGTGCACGCTGATGCGCGTGTCGGCAGGCAGGCCGATGAAGGAGTAGCGACCGAAGCGCTCGCCGCCCTGCACCGATTCCAGCAGGTAGGAATAGGGTTGGTTGGCGAGCTTGAGGTAGAGCGACAGCGGCGTGTCGAGGTCGGTGAACGTTTCCGCCGCCAGCGGGATGCGGTTGTAGCCCTGCACGGCGAGTGCGTGGAATTCTTGTTCGGTAATGGGGGACAGCATATAGAGCCTCTCTAAATGGATTTCGAAGACGACGGGTAGCGCAGCATCCGGCGATGCGGAATCACCATCGCCAGGCAGTCGTCTTCGCAGAGAGTTGCTTATGTGTCATGGGTCAAACGTGTTCGATCAATTTCAATGCTGCGGGCAGGTCCGCGATCACGGCATCCAGATCCAGTCCGTCCACCGGCTCGCCGTGATTATAACCGTAAGGCACGCAGAACACCGGGCAGCCCGCGGCGCGCGCGGCCACGGCGTCGTTCAGCGAATCGCCGATCAGCAACATCCTGTCGACCGGTATCCCGAAGAATCCGGCACTGTGCAGCAATGGCAGCGGGTGTGGCTTCTTTTCCGCCAGCGTATCACCGGACAGCACGATCTCGAAGTAATGTGCGAGGCCGGTCCCTTGCAGCAGCGGCTCGGTGTAGCGTGCCACCTTGTTGGTGATGCAGCCCAGCCCAAAACCTGCGGCCTTCATCGCGTCCAGCCCCTGCACCACGCCTGGGAACGGTTTGCTTTGCAGCAGCAGTTCGGTGTAATGCTTCTCGAATATGGGCAGCGCGCGGTCATACAGGGCCGTTTCCGGCTCCGCGTGCATGTCTCCGGTCAGTGCGCGCTTCACCAGCCACGAGATGCCGTTGCCGATGTAGCTCATTAGCAGATCCTGCGACACGGCCGGACGCTTCATGTCGCGCAGCATGCGGTTGGCCGCTTCTGCCAGCTCCGGTGCAGTATGCAGTAGCGTTCCGTCGAGATCGATGACGATGGCCGAGATGGGCAGCGGGAAGTTCCTGAAACCCATTATTTCTTTGCTTTCGCCAGCTCGGCACGCAATTCGCCGATGATGGTGTCGTAGCGGTTCTTGTCCTGCTCGTTGCGTTTGCCGAAGACGGCCGAGCCCGCCACGAAGGTATCGATGCCGGCTTCCGCCACTTCCCTGATGTTGGCCGGGCCGACGCCGCCGTCGATCTCCAGACGGCAGTTGTATTTGCCCGCATCGATCATCCTGCGCGCTGCGCGTGCCTTGTCCAGTACGTGGGGGATGAATTTCTGGCCGCCGAAGCCGGGGTTGACCGACATCAGCAACACCATGTCGAGCTTGGGCAGCGTATATTCCAGCACGTCCAGCGGCGTGGCCGGATTGAATACCAGGCCAGCCTTGCAGCCGCTTTCCCTGATCAGGCCGATGGTGCGGTCGATGTGTTCGGAAGCTTCCGGATGAAAAGTGATGTAGGTCGCGCCGGCCTTGGCGAAGTCGGGGATGATGCGGTCCACCGGCTTGACCATCAGGTGCACGTCGATGGGGGCAGTCACGCCATGCTTGCGCAATGCCTCACACACCAGGGGGCCGATGGTCAGATTGGGTACGTAGTGGTTATCCATCACGTCGAAATGCACGATGTCTGCGCCGGCGGCGAGCACGTTGTCGACTTCTTCGCCGAGCCTGGCGAAGTTGGCGGAAAGAATGCTGGGTGCGATCTGATACATGTTTTAGTCCTCAGGATGATTTGAATTCAAGACGGTCATTTTACCCGAAACTGTTCCGGGAACACCCGATACCTCGCGGCGGCAACGTGTTCGGCAGTTCCCGTGGAACAGTGCGGTTTCATTTCCGGCTAGGGAGTTTGTCATCAAAGCGGCAAAGTATCTCAGGGTTCAATTTAGCGGGTTGTGCCACGAGGGGCAAATATGCATCCATCGGATGCAATAAAATGAAACCGTCAACATGAAAATGTCAAATTATCGTTAAGTGCCGGACCCTATATAGGCAGTATGGGATATGTGATTAGCCCGGCATTGGGTATAAGATGTCTGCCCGTCACAGCGGAGCGGGAACGCCCGAATAGCCATGGATGCGAGAGGGGATTCTTGAGCAGCAATTTCCGCACGCGCTGTTTTGCGCAAGAGACCGGGCGCGGATATGAAAGCGGTGTTGCGACGGGCTGCACAATTGCCGCACCATGAATTGCAAGTTGCATAACTATTGAATCAGCAAAACCAACAAGAACAACATGATTGAAATGACCAAGTCCGAGATACAGCAAAACGTTTTGATGGGACTTGTAGTCTTGATCATGCTGGGAGCGCTTTGGGTTCTTTACGAAAAAACGCAAGCTGTCGACCTGAGCGAACAGAACGAAGTCATGAGCCTGCTGAACCAGGTGAAGGATATTGATAGCCGCTGGGACACGGAAGTTCAGCGTGCGCGCATCGACCTTTACTCCCGGGAAGCGCCATTCGTCCGTACCGATTCGGGGGACAAGGCGCTTCGCGACATAACCCGGTTTGCGGGGCTGACCTCAAGCAAAGTACTCAGAACCGGCCTGCCCGAACTCCGGGGCGCCATTCAGCGCAAGTCCGACCTGATCCAGTTGTTTTTCGCCGAGAACCGCACCAACAAGGCTGCGCTGCAGGCGCTGGCGCAAGGAGTGGCTGAAATTGATGCGCAGCACCCGGTAAGGATATCTGCGATGGATCGCATGCCGGCGCCGAGTGAGTTGAACGATGCCGCATCGCAGTACTACCTGCACGGAACGCCGGGCCAGCGTGCCAGCCTGCAGGCCGCGCTTGCTCAACTCGATTCGTGGCAGATGACCGGCACGGAGCGGGCCGGGATCGAAAAAGATGTGCAGACCCTGCTGGAACAGGTGCCGGTTGAACTGGATCAGTTTGCACAACTGGAGAGCCTGAGCACCGGGCCGCGCCTGATCAACCTGACGTTGTCATTCAACAACGAGCTTGAGCAGATGTTGCAGGAGAGAGAGCGCTATCGGGTATATCTGGTTTACTACGCATCAGCCCTGTTGATCCTGTTGATGTACGCCGGCGTCAGGCTGAGAACTGCCAACCAGACTCTGGAGCACAGGGTGGACGAGCGCACCAGTGAATTGTCGGCCGCCTTGAAGCACCTCAAGGAATCAGAGCTGCAGTTGATACAGTCGGAAAAGATGTCCTCGCTGGGCCAGATGGTCGCCGGGGTTGCGCACGAGATCAACACGCCGCTGGCCTATGTGAAAAACAGCCTGGGACAGGTTTCCGAGCAGTTGCCCGGCATAGGCACCGCGCTGGATCACTGCGATAAATTGCTGGCGTTCCTCCAGGCCGGGAATGACCCGGAAGGATTGTCCCGCGAATTCCAGAAGGCAGCGGAAAAGCTCGCCATGCTCAAACAGCAGCATGTCATCCAGGAACTCGGCGCGCTGGTAAACGACGGGCTGTTCGGTACCGGGCAAGTCTCCGAGATCGTGGGTAATCTGAAGAATTTCAGCCGACTCGACCGCAGCAAGGTCGCGCACTCCAGTTTGAACGAGAGCCTGAACAACACGCTGTTACTGGCAAAGCACCTGCTCAAGCAGGTTACCGTAGTTAGGCATTTTGGCGACATCCCGGACATCACCTGCGCGCCTTCCCAGATCAATCAGGTTTTCCTGAATCTCATTACCAACGCCGTGCAGGCGATGCCGGAGCAGCGCGGAACCATTACCCTGACGTCGCGTGCCGAGGGAGAGGGCGTTGCCGTCGACGTGGAGGATGACGGGGCGGGCATTCCGCCCGATGTCCTGTCCAGGATTTTCGATCCTTTCTTCACGACCAAGGAGATCGGCAAGGGCACCGGCCTGGGTTTGTCCATTTCCTACAAAATCATCCAGGAGCACGGCGGCAAAATCAGTGTTGAATCCAGGCCTGGACAAGGTACAAAATTCATGGTGTGGCTCCCGCTGACACCTCCTGCTGAAGCTAATTTGGAGAGCTAGTCCATGAATGCACCCGTCAAGAAAATCGGCAAATACGAAATCCAGGGCGAACTCGGCGTCGGGAGCATGGGCGTCGTGTACAAGGGCTGGGACCCCGCGATCAAGCGCGAAGTCGCCATCAAGGGAATCGACAAGACAAGTTATCCGGTCGGCGAAAGGGAAAGCCTGCTCAACCGATTCCGCCAGAAAGCCCAGGCGGTCGGGCGGCTGGTACATCCGCGCATCGTCCAGATATACGACTTTTATGAGGACGAGCGGTCCGCTTTCATCATCATGGAGCTGGTGCATGGCAAGGCGCTGGCAAAATACTTGGAAAGCGAGGAAAAGTTCGGCTTGTGGGAGGTCGGCCAGATCATCACCCAAGTGCTGGATGGGATCGGTTATGCGCATGCCCAGGGCGTGGTACATCGCGACATGAAACTGGCGAACATCCTCATCAACAATGATGGACGCATCAAGGTCAACTTTTTCGGGATTGCCCGCATAGAGACCCCGACACTAACGAAACTCGATGATTTGATCGGCACGCCGTACATGGCTCCGGAACAATTTGCCGGCGGCGAAATCAGCGGGGCGACCGACCTGTATTCGATCGGGGTCATTGCCTATGAGCTATTCACGGGCAGGCAGCCGTTTTTCGGGAGCATGGTGGCTCTCATGCAGAAGGTGCAGTATGAGATGCCCGAAAAACCTTCATCATTGAATCCCCAACTTTCGCCGGAACTCGACAGGGTCCTGCTCAAGGCACTGGCAAAAGCCCCCGCCGAGCGTTACCAGTTGGCGAGCGAATTTTCGGATGCCCTGAAAAGGGCGGTCAGTGTGTCACTTGGGCTGGTCGATCGCCGGGCAACGGCATCCCTGCCCGACGCAGCTAAGTTGCTGGATGCGGCACGCATACTGCAACGGGATATGCTTGACGAGAGTAACGAAAGCGCTCTGACGAAAACGGAAGAAGACAGGTCCATTCAGATCAATACGGGTATCAAGCAGGCCCGTTTGCTGATCATTGACGACGATGAGCGAATCCTCGCTGCGCTGAAATCGATTTTCAGGCAGCGCTACCATGTTTTTACTACGACAGACGGCAACAAGGCGCTCGATTTCATCACCCGATACCACATGCACGTCATCATCAGCGACCAGCGCATGCCCGTTATGCTGGGCGTGGAGCTTTTGCGGCGGTCACGCGAAATTTCTCCGCACAGCGTGCGCATCCTGCTGACCGGCTATTCGGATCTGGCCGCCATCGTGGGCTCGGTCAACGACGGAGAGGTGTATCGATTCATCAGCAAGCCATGGGACAATCAGGCGCTGCAGTCGGTGGTGGCCGAGGCGTCGACCATCGGGCTGGAACTTGCGGATACCAAGGCCCCGGCCGTCGCGTTGCCGAACGAAATGAAGGCCGGCATTGTGGTCATCGACGATGACAAGGAAATATTCAATGTCGTCAGGGAGCTGATAGGCACCCTGTGCCCGGTATATTATGCCGACGATGCCGATTCGGCGTTGAACATCCTGAAAATGCACGAGATCGCAGTCGTGCTCGCCGATGTGGAATCCAGGCTGGAAGAATTGACGGTGATGCTCAAGTTGCTGAAGCAGAAATATCCGCAGATCCTGTCCATCATCGCCACCAACGCCAAGGATGCGGATCTCGCGATCGATCTGATCAATCAGGCCCAGGTGTTTCGCATCCTCCACAAGCCGATCAACGTTGCGACCCTGAAAGCGCAAGTGCATTCGGCATTGCAACGCTTCCTCGTGTACCAGCAAACTCCCCAACTGGTCCATGCGCATAAAGTCGAGGCACCCGAAAAGGTACACACCTCCAGATTCGCCAAAAATATCCTGAAAGGGCTCGAATTGCTGCGCGGATGATCGGTCATGAGTCAGGCAGGCGGAACAGCGCTTGTCACTTTGGACAAAATACGGTGAAATGCTGCAATGGAAGATCCCTCACACTATCGCATCAAAATCTCCGTGCAGGTACGTTACCTTGCCGACCAGTCCGATGAGGGCGACAACCGGCATGTTTTTGCGTACACCATCACATTGGCCAACGAAGGTGAGCACGCCGTGCAGTTGCTCAGCCGCCACTGGATCATCAACGATGCCAATAACCATGTGCAGGAAGTGAGGGGCAAGGGCGTAGTTGGGGAACAGCCGATCATCAAGCCGGGTCAGAGTTTTGAATATACCAGCGGCACAGCGCTGGCGACGCAGGTGGGCACCATGTCCGGCAGCTATCAGATGCAGGTGGTGGATGGCGGTGAATTCACGGTACCCATTCCGCAATTCGTATTGAGCGTGCCGCGTGTATTGCATTAGGGAAAAATGTTAAACAGCAAATCCGTCCGACTGATACTGTCATTGAGTATATTGCTGGCTTCGTGCAAGACGCTGCCGCCTCCCCAGCCCCAACCTCACGTCGCGGTACCTCCTCCTCTGGTAGGCAAAGTCGCGCCCGATTTCATGATAAGCAAATGGGAGGCGTTGCCGAACTGGAACACGCAGGACCTGTCCGCATCATGGCCTGCCCTGCAGCAGAGCTGCCGTGCCCTCAAATTCAAGCCGGTGTGGCTGCCGATCTGCGCTGCGGCGGCGCAGGTGGACAACGCCGATGCGGCGGCACAGCGCGCATTCTATGAAACGTGGTTCACGCCTTACCAGGTGTTCAATCCCGATGGAACCGACACGGGACTCATCACAGGCTATTACGAACCCTTGCTGAAGGGCAGCCGCACGCGCAGCAAGCGCTTTGCCTTCCCCATTTATGGGCCGCCGGATGACCTGCTCGAAGTGGACATCGGCGAATTTTTGCCGCAGTACAGGGGCTTGCACATGCGCGGAAGAGTGACAGGCAAGCGCGTCATACCCTATTTCAACCGCGCGGAGATCGATGCGGGCCTCGACCCGGCATTGGAGGGGCACGAACTGTTCTGGGTGGAGAATCCGGTCGACCTGTTTTTCCTGCAGATACAAGGGTCCGGACGCATCGAGCTGGAGGACGGTACGCGCGTGAAGATCGGTTATGCGGAACAGAATGGGCACGGCTACGTTTCCATCGGCAAAAAACTCATCCAGATGGGCGAACTGAAACCGGAAGAGGCCTCCATGCAGGGCATCAAGAACTGGGCGGAAAAAAACCCGGAAAGGCTGTTCACCTTGCTGGGGCAGAATCCAAGCTACGTCTTCTTCCGCGAACTGCCGGACACGATTTCCGCCCCGCTTGGCGCACTGGGTGTCCCGCTCACCAGCGAATACAGCGTCGCGGTCGATCCACATACCATCCCGCTCGGCGTCCCCGTCTTTCTTGCGACCACGCAACCCGACAGCCAGCAACCGCTCAACCGGCTGATGTTTGCACAGGATACGGGCGGTGCAATCAAGGGTGCGGTGCGCGCGGACTTCTTCTGGGGTTTTGGCGAGATCGCGGCGGTGCGCGCAGGCAGCATGAGGCAGTCGGGAAAAATATGGGTGTTATTTCCCCGAGGCGGAGAACCGGCGCTGAATTGACATTGGCGTCAGAAACACCGCACACACCTTTGGCTAGATGTATTGCAACGAAGCCGGTTTGCCGAATAGCCATCCCTGTCCATAATCACAGCCTAGTTCCAGCAGGGCGAGACGTTGATCTTCGTTTTCTATCCCCTCCGCGACCACGTCCATCCTGAGCGAGTGCGCCAGTTCGATAGACGCCCCGACGATCCTGGCGCTTTGCGGCGAGCCAAACATCTGGTTGACGAAGGTGCGGTCGATCTTCATGGTGCCGATGGGGTAGTGGTGCAACTCATCCAACCCCGAATTCCCGGTGCCAAAGTCGTCCAGAGCGAGCGTGCTGCCAGTCTCGGTGAGTTTGGACAGCAGTTGCAGCGCGAGCTCCGGATTGTTGATGATGGCAGTCTCGGTCAACTCCAGCTTGAGTTCCGCCGCCGGCATCTGGTGCTTGCTGACGATGGCTTTCACTTCCCCCACGAATCCGTCTCCGGTCAGTTGCGAGGGAGACAGGTTGACGCTGACAAAAGGAGAATGGTGATTGATACGCTGGCGCAGGGAGGGCCAGTCGGCACATGCCTGTTCTAGGGTCCACAGGCCGATCTCGCGTATGTGCCCGGTCTGTTCCGCCACCAGCAGAAAATCCAGAGGAGCGATCAGCCCGTCCACCGGATGGCGCCAGCGTATCAGCGCTTCAAATCCCGCCATGCGTCCGCTGGAGAGATCGCATATGGGCTGGTAGTGCAATTCGAACTGCTTTTCTCTCAATGCCTGGGCGATTTCGGGTGCTTGTCGCAATGGCTGGGCCGCCGCGCCGCGCGTTGTATCGCCCTTGAAAACAGAAGAGTTCGAGGGGGCAAGCGCGGGCTGGCTGCGAGCAGAACGGTCGCGATCAAGGATGGTCAGCAGCAAATGGCGCAACACGGGGTCGGCCTTGCCCAGCAGTTCCTGAACCAGTTCGTGCGGAATGGAGATGAGCACCGTATGTTCGACGGCGCGCGCCCTCGCAATGCGCGACTGCTGATGGATCAGCGCGATCTCGCCGAACAGCTCGCCCTTGCCGATGCGCGAGTGCTGTGCACCGCCGACGCTGAGTTCGACGCAGCCTTCTTCGATGATATATGCGCCATTCCCTGCATCACCCTCATTGAAGATGATCTCGTCGGCGCGATAAGTTTCACGATGCAGATTTTTCAGCATGCTGCTCCCCATTCATTGCGCTCATGCCCATTCTGCATGAAGGTTGCATCAATATTCAAACGGCAGGGTTGCCCGATCGCCAGACTAGTCACGACTTGAAACAAGTACCAGCGCGGTGCCGAGCAAACTCTGGATCAGGTAGAAAATGCCGGATACGGCGTGCCAGGCCGTGAATCGGGATGCAAGCACGCTGTGCATCACGTCCAGCGGCAAGGCCCGGGCCTTGATGTCGACGAGAATGGGCTGCAGGACAAATTGCCCGGCAAGAACGAGCAGCAACATTGCGCCAACGATACCAAAGGTCGCACGATGCATTGCCGAACGGCCGTATACCCTGAGTTGATGGAAGAGGAGGTATAGCGCGCAGACGATGCCGACGTAAGCCATCAGCGTAAATAGCTGACCCGCTGCCATGCCCGCGAGCTGGCGGTCGGGCAGTATCCTGAAGAGCGTCGGCACGACCACGTAGCCCAGCACCAGCATGCCGCCCACCCAGACTGCGATGCAGAGTGCTGCGAGATAGCGGGGCAAATAATGCGCGATCATTTATTGCTGTTCAGGGCCTTGTCCAGCTCGGCAGCCGGCATATAGCCGGGATTTACGACGCCGTTGGCAAAGATCAGGGCAGGGGTGCCGTTTACTTTGAGGTTTCTCCCCAATGCCATCACCTTGGCGGTGGGCGTGTCACACTTGGCCACGGCAGGGGGCTGTACTCCGCTCAGCATCAGGTTTTCCCACGCCTTGGCGCGGTCGGCGCTGCACCAGATATTCTGCACCTTTTCCGCAGAGCCATCGAAGATGGGATAGAGGAACAGGTACAGCGTGACGTCGCTTACGCTCTGCAATTCATGCTCCAGCTTCTTGCAGTAGCCACAGTTAGGATCGGCAAAATACGCCATCTTGCGGCTGCCGTTGCCTTTCACCCTCTTCACCGCAAGGTCGAGCGGCAATTTATCGAAGTCCACCGCAAACAGGACGCGTGCGCGCTCCTCGGTCAGATTGCGCCGCGCCTTCAGGTCGATCACGCTGCCGTCAATGAGGTAGCGCGTACTTTTGTCGGTGTAGAAGATGTGATCCCCGGTGACCACTTCATACAGGCCCGGAATCGGCGATTTATTGACCTCACTGACCGGACCGATGAGTTGTTGATAGTTTTTTTCCAGGTTATCCTTGATCGTCGCAGCGGTCTTGTCGGTTTCGGCCGCTTGCGCCAGGGAGACTGTTAACAATAATAAAGCCAGAGTCTTGAACATGTTCATGATCCTAAATAATCAGTTGAGGGCGTGGCGTACCAGCATTTTTTTCAGGGGTGTGATCTTGTTGGTCGCGGCAAGTCCGGTATTGCGCAGGGCTCGCAGCAGCGGATTGGCGTTGACGAACAGGTTTTTCAGCGTGTCCGTGGTGAGTTGCATGGACATGATGTCACCCTGGCGTGATCTTTCGTAGCGGCGCAACAGCACCGGGTCACCGCAATCCAGGGCGCCGCGTTGCGACAATACCTTCGCCAGTTCGCGTACGTCGCGCAGGCCGAGATTCACACCCTGTCCGGAGAGCGGATGCACATTATGCGCGGCATCGCCGACTAGGGCCAGACGCGATCTGGTGAGGTGTGCGAGATTCAGGACGCGCAGGGGAAAGGCCGCCGGCGGAGTAATGACTTGCAACTCGCCCAACGTATAATTCGATGCGGCCGACACTCGCGCGCAGAACGCTTCGTGAGTGAGTGCCAACAGTTCGGCAGATGGCTCCGGGCTGACTGACCAGACGATGGAGATGCGCTTGCCCGGCAATGGCAGCAGAGCCAGTATCCCATCCGGCTGGAACCACTGGTAGGCAATACCGCGATGCGCTTTGCCGATGCTGAAGTTGGCGACCACTCCGTGCTGGTGATAGGGTGTGGGGACTTCGGGCATTACAGCCTGATGGCGTGTCCAGGAATCGCGGCCGTCCGCGCCGACGACGAGGCGGGCGCGAATCTCGCGCCCATCCTTCAATTTAAGCAGGGCGCAGTCTTCCCGCAATGACAGCTCCCCACAATGGGCGGGCTGCAACAGGGTCAGGTTGGCCTGGTCCCGCAGGTTTTCCCACAAGGCATGTTGCAGCAACCGGCTTTCCATGATGAAGGCCAGTTCCGGCGCGCCCATCTCGTAGGCACTGAAATTGAGCCTGGAACCGGCATCGCCGAATACGCGCATTTCTTCCACCTGTTGCACGCGAGACATGTCCAGCCGCTGCCAGGCGCCGCATTCCTGCAGAAAAGCCGCATTGCCGGGAGTGAATGCGTATATGCGGCTGTCCCACCCCGCATCGATCCGGGGCAAGGGCTGACCTTCTATCAGGGCCAACCGCAACGCGCTGTCCTTGAGGGCGGACGCAAGGCTGGCGCCTACCAGCCCGCCGCCGATGATCACGATATCGAATTCCATGCCGAAACTTCATTTCCCGCAGAAAAATCTTTGGGCATCATAGCACGGGCAGGTTGATTAATTTATAATCGCCGCCCCCTTTGGAAATCATCATGCAGATCGGACGCTACAAGCTCAGGAACAATCTCATCGTCGCGCCCATGGCGGGCGTGACGGACAGGCCTTTCCGCATGCTGTGCAAGCGCATGGGCGCGGGCATGGCGGTGTCCGAGATGGTGGCGTCCAATTCCCTGCTGTACGGCTCGGAAAAGACCAGGCGCCGCGCCAACCACGAAGGCGAGGTGGATCCGATCTCGGTGCAGATCGTCGGGGCCGATCCAGCAATGCTGGCGCAGGCGGCGCGTTACAACGTGGATCACGGCGCGCAAATCATCGACATCAACATGGGCTGCCCGGCCAAGAAGATATGCAACGTGATGGCCGGTTCCGCACTGATGCAGAATGAAATGCTGGTTGCCGAGATACTGGAAGCGGTGGTCGGTGCGGTGGATGTGCCGGTCACGCTGAAGATACGCACTGGCTGGGACAGGGCAGAACCGCAATGCGGTCAACATCGCGCGCATCGCCGAATCCAGCGGCATCCAGGCGCTGGCCATACACGGCCGTACGCGCGCCTGCGCCTACACTGGCGATGCCGAGTACGACACCATCGCGCGCAGTAAAGGCAGAGTGCATATTCCGCTCATCGCCAACGGCGACATCACGACGCCGGAAAAGGCCAGCTATCGTACTGCAACACACCGGCGCGGACGCGGTCATGATCGGGCGTGCCGCACAAGGCCGCCCCTGGCTGTTCCGCGAGATCGAACATTTTCTGCACACGGGCACGCACCTGCTTTCGCCGCAAGTCGGCGAGATACAGGCGGTACTGATGGCGCACCTAGACGATCTGTATGATTTCTACGGCGAGCACACGGGGCTGCGCGTGGCACGCAAGCATATCTCCTGGTACACCAAGGGCTTGCCCGGCTCGGCCGTATTCCGGCACCGCATGAACCAGTTGGAAAGCGTGGACGAGCAGATGGGCGCAGTTACGGATTTCTTTGAAGAACAAAAAGCAGGCAGCGAACGGCTGCTGTATGAAGGGGAGCTGGCAGCATGAGCGAAGATTGCGGGATCAACGAGAACGACATCGCCAGGCACGTGCGCAAGGCGGTAAACGATTATTTCAAGGACCTGGATGGCGAAGAGCCCTCCTGCGGGATATACGCGATGGTCATCTGCTGTGCGGAAAAGCCGCTGATCGAGACCGTGCTGCATCATGCGGGCGGAAACCAGACGCGTGCCGCCGAATTGCTCGGCATCAACCGCAATACCCTGCGCAAGAAAATGCAGGATCACTGTATCAAATAATCCAGGAAAGACTCAGATGGCCATCAAACAAGCACTCATCAGCGTATCGGACAAGTCCGGCGTCCTTGAATTTGCACGCGGCTTGCATCAACTCGGGGTAAAGATTCTTTCCACCGGCGGGACAGCCAAGCTGTTCTCCGACAACGGCATCCCCGTCACGGAAGTCGCCGACTACACCGGCTTTCCCGAGATGCTGGACGGACGCGTGAAGACGCTGCAGCCGAAGGTTCATGCGGGCATCCTGGCGCGGCGCGACCTGCCCGAGCATGTCGCCACGCTGGAGAAGCATGACATCCCTACCATAGACCTCGTGGTGGTGAACCTGTACCCGTTCGCGGCGACCATCACCCAGCCCGGCTGCACGCTGGAGGATGCGATCGAGAACATCGACATCGGCGGACCGACCATGGTGCGTTCCGCCGCCAAAAACCACGCGCATGTCGCCATCGTCACCGACCCGGCCGACTACGCCGACGTGCTGGCCGAGATGCAGACCAACCGCGGCGAAGTTTCCAGCGACGACCAACATTCGACCTGGCGAAAAAGGCGTTCTCGCATACCGCCGCCTACGATGCAGCATGATCAGCAACTATCTCACCGCGATCAACGCGACGGCAGCAAGGGCGACGTTTCCGGCACAGATCAATTTCAACTTCGCCAAGGTGCAGGAGATGCGCTACGGCGAAAATCCGCACCAGAACGCCGCGTTCTACCGCGACCTCGTTCCGGTGGCGGGCGGCATCTCCGGCTACACCCAGTTGCAGGGCAAGGAACTTTCCTACAACAACATCGGCGATGCCGATGCCGCGTGGGAACTGGTCAAGACTTTCGACCAGCCTGCCTGCGTCATCGTCAAGCACGCCAACCCGTGCGGCGTGGCCGATCGCCGAAACCGCGCTGAAGGCCTACAAGCTGGCCTACGCCACCGACACCACTTCCGCCTTCGGCGGCATCATCGCGTTCAACCGCGAGCTGGATGCCGAAAGCGCCGCACAGATCACCACGAACCAGTTCGTCGAGCTCATCATCGCGCCTTGCGCGTCCGAAGCGGCGCTGAAAGTCACGGCCGCGAAGCAGAACGTGCGCGTGCTGACCGTGCCGCTTTCCAACGCGCATAACCAGTTCGACTTCAAGCGCGTTAGCGGCGGCCTGCTGGTGCAGACACCGGATGCGCTGAACGTGCAGGCATCGCAACTTAAAGTGGTGAGCAAGCTGCAACCGACCAGGGAACAACTGCGGACCTTCTGTTCGCGTGGCGCGTGGCCAAATATGTGAAGTCGAACGCCATCGTATTCTGCAAGGATGGCCAGACGCTGGGCGTGGGTGCCGGCCAGATGAGTCGCGTGGATTCCACGCGCATTGCCAGCATCAAGGCGCAGAACGCGGGATTGAGTCTCAAGGGCTCCGTGGTGTCGTCCGATGCCTTCTTCCCGTTCCGCGACGGTATCGACGTGCTGGCGGAAGCGGGCGCAAAAGCCGTCATCCAGCCGGGCGGATCGATGCGTGACGAGGAAGTCATTGCGGCGGCCGACGAGCACGGGCTGGCGATGGTGTTCACGGGCTACAGGCACTTCAGACACTAAAAACATTCAGCCACAGAGAAAACTTGCTCGCGTCTCTGCGTTCTCTGTGGTCTCTGTGGCAAAAAAAGGGTTGAAATGAAAATATTGGTCATCGGTTCCGGCGGGCGCGAGCACGCAATGGCCTGGCGCCTGGCGCAGGGCGCCAAGGTGCAGAAGGTGTACGTTGCACCGGGTAACGCGGGAACAGAGCTGGAGGACGGCGTGGAGAATGTGGCCATTACCGCCATACCCGAACTCGTCGCTTTCGTGCAGCGCGAACATGTCGAGTTCACCGTGGTCGGCCCGGAGGCGCCGCTCGCGGCAGGTGTCGTGGATGCGTTCCGTGCGGCAGGCCTGAGAATATTCGGTCCGACCAGGGCGGCCGCGCAACTGGAATCCTCCAAGGATTTCGCCAAGCGCTTCATGACGCGCCACCGCATCCCCACCGCGTTTTTCGAGACTTTCAGCGACATCGCGGCGGCCAGGGCTTACGTCGAGAAACACGGCGCACCCATCGTCATTAAGGCGGACGGCCTTGCGGCGGGCAAGGGCGTGGTCGTGGCGACGAGCAAGCAGGAGGCCTTCGACGCCATCGACATGATGCTGTCCGACAACAAACTGGGCGATGCGGGCGCACGCGTGGTGATAGAGGAATTCCTCAAGGGAGAAGAAGCCAGCTTCATCGTCATGGTGGACGGCAAGAACGTGCTGGCGATGGCCACGAGCCAGGATCACAAGCGCCTGCTGGATGGAGACAACGGCCCCAATACCGGCGGCATGGGTGCCTACTCGCCCGCACCGGTGGTCACGCCGACCATACATGCCAGGGTGTTGCGCGACGTCATCCTGCCGGTGGTGCGCGGCATGGAAAGCGAAGGCATGACGTACACCGGCTTCCTCTACGCGGGATTGATGATCTCGCCGGACGGTGGCATCAAGGTGCTGGAATTCAACTGCCGCATGGGCGATCCAGAAACGCAGCCCATCATGCTGCGCCTGAAGAGCGATTTTTGCGCCATCGTCGAACACGCGATCAACGGCACGCTCGACAAAATCGAAGCGGAGTGGGACAGGCGTACCGCGCTGGGCGTGGTGATGGCCGCGGCCAATTATCCCGACACACCGCGCAAGGGTGATGCAATCACGGGATTGCCGAAGAAGCTGGAAGATGCGCATGTGTTCCATGCGGGCACGACCACGCAGGACGGCAAGGTTGTCACCAACGGCGGGCGGGTGCTGTGTGTGGCGGCGCTGGGTGATACGGTGAAGCAGGCGCAAAAGCGGGCCTATGACTGCGCCGACGCCATCCATTTCGATGGCCAGCAGATGCGCAGGGACATTGGTTTTCGCGCGATCGGACGCAAGTAGTTTTTGTTCTCCCGGAACGCGCTCATGGGAGAACGCCCTGAAGAGAGGTGCGCGTGCATCGTTTGACTGCAACCAGGCGCTCGATGGCGGCCCACCTCAAGCGCGGCGGCCTGATCGCTTATCCCACCGAATCCTGTTACGGCCTGGGCTGCGACCCTGCCAATCGACAGGCGGTATTGCGCCTGCTTAGGCTCAAACGCCGCCCGCAAGGCAAAGGCCTCATTCTCATTGCGTCACGCTTCCGGCAAGTTGCGCGCTACGTCTGGTCGCTCACGCCGACGGAGCAGGCGAAGCTACAAAACGACCAGGCGCAAGCCGTCACCTACCTGTTGCCGGCAAGGCCGTCCTGTCCGCGCTGGCTGCGCGGCAGACACGACACGCTGGCGGTGCGTCATACCGCCCACCCCTTTGCCAGACAGCTCTGTCGCAACGCGGGCAGCGCGCTGGTCTCCACCAGCGCCAACCGCAACGGCCAGCGACCGGCGAAGACTTACGCCGAGTGCCAGCGATTGTTCGGAAAAGCAGCGTGGGTATTGCGCGGGAGAGTGGGGAAACGCAAGCAACCTTCCACGATACGTGCATGGACGGATGGTAAAATCATCCGCAAATAACACGACATCAGCCGATAAACCGAAACTTGAGCCACAGAGGTCACAGAGAACACAGAGCATGACGAGGAACACATTCAACTGCAGCAATTCGAAATTGGTACGCTTATTCAACGCTACTTCAATTTGTTTTTCTCTGTGACCTCTGTGTACTCTGTGGCTATGTTTTTTTGAGATCAAACCGGAGAGAACATGAATAGCGCGGCCGTCAAGGAATACCTGCTCGAACTGCAAGAGCTCATCGTCGAACGCCTGGAACAGGTGGACGGCAGGAAATTCCTGCGCGACAAGTGGGAACGAGCCAACGGCAGCGGCGGCATCGGAAAGGGCGAGGGCATCAGTTGCCTGATCGAGGAAGGCAACGTGCTGGAGCGCGGCGGCGTGGCGTTTTCACATGTGCAGGGCGACAAGATGCCGACTTCGGCCACCGCGCATCGCCCTGAACTGGCCGGATGCAGTTGGGAGGCGATGGGTGTATCGCTGGTAATGCATCCGCGCAACCCCTACGCGCCGACTTCGCATGCCAATGTGCGCATGTTCATGGCGCACAAGCCCGACGGCGAGAAAGTGTTCTGGTTCGGCGGCGGCATGGACCTCACGCCTTACTACGGCTTCGAGGAGGACGCGAAACACTTTCATCAGATCTGCAAGAACTCGCTCACCCCGTTCGATCCGTTGCTGTATGCACGCTACAAGAAATGGTGCGACGAGTATTTCTTCCTCAAGCACCGCAACGAACCGCGCGGCGTGGGCGGCATCTTCTTCGACGATCTGAGCGAACCGGATTTCGACAGTTGTTTTGCCATCCAGCAAAGCGTGGGCGACCACTACCTGTCGGCTTACGTGCCGCTGCTGGAGAAGCGCAAGGACACGCCCTACGGTGAACGCGAACGCGACTTTCAGCTCTATCGCCGCGGGCGCTATGTCGAGTTCAATCTGGTCATCGACCGTGGGACGATCTTCGGCCTGCAGTCGAACGGGCGTACCGAATCCATTCTGCTGTCCATGCCGCCGCTGGTGAAATGGCGCTACGACTGGCACCCGGAAAAAGGCACGCCGGAAGCCGAGCTGTACGACAAGTATCTCGTCCCCAGGGACTGGGTGTAGGGCAAGGACAGGAAGGAGTCCGCCATGCAGGCAGACAAAGAGCATTGGGACGCGATCTATACGATGAAACCCGCCGACACGGTGAGCTGGTTTCAGCTCCATGCGCAACTATCGCTTGATCTGATCAAGGCGGCTGTCTTCGGCAAGGATGCCGCCATCATCGATGTCGGCGGCGGCGCCTCGACGCTGGTGGATGACCTGCTGGCGGAGGGATACCGCGACCTGACTGTGCTCGATCTTTCCACCACGGCGCTGCAAGCCGCGCGCCGGCGTCTCGGCGCGCAGGAAAGCATGGTGCGCTGGATGGAGGCGGACATCACGAAGGTCGCCCTGCCGCAAAAGCGCTACGACGTCTGGCATGATCGCGCGGTATTCCATTTCCTCACGACAACGCAACAGCGCGATGCCTACGTGCGTACCGTGTTCAACGCGGTCAAGCCCGGAGGGCACGTCATTGCCGCCACCTTTGCCGAGGACGGGCCGTTGCAATGCAGCGGCCTGCCGGTGATGCGCTATCGCCCGGAGGAGCTGCACGACGAATTCGGCGACGCATTTGTGCTGCTGAAACACCAGAAGGAAGAACATCACACGCCGACGGGCAAGGTACAGCAATTCGTGTACTGCTACTCCCGGCGCATCAGTTCCTGACCGGCTTGCCGCTTGTCCTGGGCATTATCCACCGGTGCGCGACATGAAGCGCACGATACCGGACGCGGGCCGGGTCATGTCGAAGGTATGGGCTTGAGGCTTGAGCCTGGCGGCTTGCGCAATCAAGTCGAGCAATCCCGCTTCATCGCCCGAGCGTATTGCAGGCAGCAAATCCACCATGCCCTCGTTGCCTAGGCAGGGAAACAGTTCCCCGCGGGCGGTCACGCGCATCCGGTTGCAGTCCGCGCAAAAATTGTGCGAGTGCGGCGAGATGAAGCCGATGCGCGATTCGCAACCGGATACGCGCCAGTAGCGCGCGGGACCGCCCGTACTCTCCAGGCTGGGGACCACCTCGAAATTCCGTTTCACCTGTTCCAGCATCTCGGTGTTGCTGTACCAGGAATCCGCGTGGTGATGGCCGGTCTCGCCCAGCGGCATCTGTTCGATGAAGCTGATGTCGATGCCGCGCGCAAGCGCGAACCGGATCAGGTCGTTCGCCTGCAGGTGATTGGTGTCGCGGATCAGTACCGTGTTCAATTTGATGTGCCGCGGTCCCCACGCATCGATTGCCGCATCGATTCCTGCCAATACCCAAGGGAGATTCCCGGTGCGCGTGATGCGGTGGAAGGTATCGGGATCGAGACTGTCCAGGCTGATATTGACGCGATCAACGCCGGCCTGCATCAACGGTTGCGCAAACTTCGTGAGCTGCGAGCCGTTGGTGGTGATCGTCAATTCGCGCAAACCGGCAAGCTCGCGCAGGCGCGATGCGAGCCAGGGCAGGTCTTTCCGCGTCAGCGGTTCGCCGCCGGTGAGCCGGATCTTGTCCACGCCGAGGCCGACAAAAGTCCGGGCGACTTGCAGGCACTCCTCCAGCGAGAGTATCTCGCTGCGCGGCAGGAATTCCATCTTCTCGGACATGCAGTACGTGCAACGGAAGTCGCAACGGTCCGTGACCGACAAGCGCAGATACTTCACTTTCCTGCCGAAGGCATCCTGTATCGTGTTCATGCGTATTGCACCATCGAGCCGGGGTTCAGCCTGTTTTCCTTACCAACTGGAATGCTTCGCGCACCATCGGCGACAGCTCCGTGTCACCGGCATCGCCGATGTGCTGTAGCAGTGCGAGACGCATGCGCGGATCCCAGCTTCTCTGAATATGCGCGGCGATATCCTTTACTGCCTGCTCGTGATTGGGCATGGCTTCGAAAAACGTACCGATCTGGTTGGCCATCTTGATGAGGTTGGGAATATTCATGGCGTGCTTCCTTGCAGGCGCTCCGAGTGAGTATAGATGGAACAGTTCGCGCCGCGCAAAAATCCTACCAGCGTGAGGTTGAGTCTGTCTGCCAGCCGTATCGCGGCGGCGGTCGGTGCGGACACGGCAGCGAGTATGCCGTAACCCCGTGCTGCCGACTTCTGCACCATCTCGAAACTAGCGCGGCTGGTGATGATCAGAGCGCCTTCGGGCAACGCATCGGCGAAGGCCCGTGCGCCCAGCGTCTTGTCCAGGGCATTGTGGCGACCGACATCCTCGCGCACATGACTGATGCTGCCGTCGGCATAGACATGGCAGGCGGCGTGCACGGCGCCGGTTGTCTGCTGCAGCGATTGCAGAGCAGGCAAACGGCGCATGCCTTCGTGCAAAGCGGTACGCGGAAAAGGCATGCCTTCAGCCACCGGCGGCAGGTCACGCATGACCTGGGTCAGACTTTCCGCGCCGCACAGGCCGCAACCCGTGCGTCCGGCCAGGCTGCGGCGGCGCTCCTTGAGGCGGGCAAACGCGCCGCCGGCGATCTCCAGGTGCAGGGTGATGCCCGCGGGATTTTCCTCAATCTCGATGTCGAACACTTCGCTGCGCCGTTCCACAATGCCTTCGGTAAGGCTGAAGCCCAGCGCGAAATCCTCGAGGTCGGCAGGTGTGGCCAGCATCACCGTGTGGGAAATGCCGTTGTACTCGAACGCCACCGGAACTTCCTCCGCCACGGTATCGACCGGAGATGCATTTCCGGCACGCCGAACCGTCAGCTGAGTTTTCGCCGGCATGTTTTCAAGAACGATCATTTTGCGGTGGCGCCGGCCAGCAACCGGCGCTGCTCCTTGTCCTGGCGTGCGTTGCGCAATTGCCATTGCGAGGGCTGATCAACGCGTACTAGCTCCACCGCCGTCACCTTGTACTCGGGGCAGTTGGTGGCCCAGTCCGAGTTGTCGGTCGTGATCACGTTAGCGCCGGATTCCGGGAAGTGGAAGGTCGTATAAACGACACCGGGTTGCACGCGTTCGGTGATCGTGGCACGCAAAACCGTATCGCCCGCGCGCGACTGGATACCTACCCAGTCGCCGTCGGTGATGCCGCGTTCCTCGGCATCATGCGGATGAATCTCCAGCCTGTCCTCGTCATAGAAATGCACGTTCCTGGTGCGCCGCGTCTGCGCGCCGACGTTGTATTGCGAGAGCACGCGGCCCGTCGTCAACAGCAACGGGTATTTGCGCGTCACCTTTTCGTCGGTCGGGACGTACTGCGTTATGAGGAAGCGTCCCTTGCCGCGCACGAAATGGTCCACGTGCATGGTGGGCGTGCCATCCGGAGCCTCGTCGTTGCAAGGCCACTGCAGGCTGCCTTGGCGATCGAGCTTGTCGTAGCTGACCCCGGCAAACGTCGGTGTCAGGCGCGCGATCTCATCCATGATCTGCGACGGGTGATTGTAGTGCAGCGGATAACCCAGCGCGTTGGACAGCGCCACCGTGACTTCCCAGTCGGCCTTGCCGGACAGCGGCGGCATGACCTTGCGCACGCGTGAAATGCGCCGCTCGGCGTTGGTGAAGGTGCCGTCTTTCTCCAGGAAGGATGCGCCGGGCAGGAAGACATGCGCGAACTTGGCAGTCTCGTTCAGGAACAGGTCCTGTACCACGACGAATTCCATGGCGGAAAGCGCCGCCTGCACGTGCTGCGTATTCGGGTCGGATTGCGCCGGATCCTCGCCCTGGCAGTAGAGTGCGAGGAAGCTGCCGTCGAGCGCAGCTTCGAACATATTCGGGATGCGCAAGCCGGGTTCTGACTGGATGGCGACATTCCATGCGTCCTCGAACAGTCCGCGCGTGATGCTGTCGGAGACATGGCGGTATCCGGGCAGTTCATGCGGGAAGCTGCCCATGTCGCAGGAGCCCTGCACATTGTTCTGTCCGCGCAACGGGTTCACACCCACGCCTTCGCGCCCCACGTTGCCGGTAGCCATGGCAAGATTGGCGATGGCGATCACGGCAGTGGAACCCTGCGAATGTTCGGTGACGCCGAGGCCGTAATAGATAGCCGCGTTGCCGCCCGTCGCATAAAGCCGCGCAGCGGCGCGCACCTCGGCTGCGGGCACACCGCTGTCGGCCTCCAGCGCTTCGGGCGAATTGGCCGGACGCGCGACAAACTCTCTCCAGTCGGCGAAAGGCTGCGATTCGCAGCGTTCGGCGATAAAACTTTCGTTGAGCAGCCCTTCGTTCACGATCACATGCGCCAGCGCGGTCAGTACCGCGACGTTGGTCCCGGGCCGGAGTTTCAGGTGGTGGCTGGCGCGAATGTGCGGCGTTTTCACCAGATCGATATTGCGCGGGTCGACGATGATCAGCTTCGCTCCTTCGCGTACGCGCCGTTTGAGCCGGGACGCAAACACCGGATGTCCGTCGGTCGGGTTGGCGCCGATGATCAGGATCACGTCGGCCTTCTCGACCGACTTGAAGGTCTGCGTGCCGGCCGATTCGCCCAGTGTTTGCTTCAGCCCGTAGCCGGTCGGCGAGTGGCACACGCGGGCGCAGGTATCCACGTTATTGTTGCCGAAGGCGGTGCGCACCAGCTTTTGCACCAGATAGTCTTCCTCGTTGGTGCAGCGGCTGGACACCAGCGCACCGATGGAATTCCTGCCGTGCTTTTCCTGTACGCGGCGCAATTCCCTAGCCGTATGGGCGATGGCCTCTTCCCAGGACGCCTCGCGCCACGGGTCCCTGATCTTCGCGCGTATCATCGGTCTGGTGATGCGATCGGGATGCGTCGCATAGCCCCAAGCGAAACGCCCCTTGACGCAGGCATGTCCCTCGTTGGACTGGCCGTCTTTCCACGGCACCATGCGCACGACCTCGCTACCCCGCATTTCCGCCTTGAAGCCGCAGCCGACGCCGCAATAGGCGCAGGTCGTCATGACCGAGTGTTCGGCCTGGCCCTTCTCGATCACGGTCTTTTCGATCAGTGTTGCCGTGGGGCACGCATTGACACAGGCGCCGCAGGAGACGCATTCCGAATCCATGAAAGTCTGGCTCTGGCTTGCCGAGACGCGCGATTCAAAACCGCGGCCGGAGATGGTCAGCGCAAAGGTGCCCTGTGTTTCCTCGCACGCGCGCACGCAGCGGTTGCACACGATGCACTTGCCCGGATCGAAGGTGAAGTAGGGATTGGATTCGTCTTTTTTTGCATCGGTAAAATGATTGGCTCCCGCCATGCCGTAGCGCACTTCGCGCAATCCGACCTCGCCCGCGGCGGTCTGCAGTTCGCAGTTGCCGTTGGCAGCGCAGGTCAGGCAGTCAAGCGGGTGGTCGGAGATATACAGCTCCATCACATTGCGCCGCAGCTCTGCGAGTTTCGCCGATTGGGTGCGCACTTTCATGCCGGCTTCGACCGGTGTGGTGCACGAAGACGGGTAGCCGCGCCGGCCTTCGATCTCGACCAGGCACAGGCGGCAGGAGCCGAAGGGTGCCAGTGTGTCCGTCGCGCAGAGCTTGGGGATCATCATGCCGGCCTGGACAGCGGCACGCATGATCGAAGTGCCGGCGGGTACGCTGACGTCGACGCCGTCTATGTTCAAGGCGACTTCGCGGTCGGCGACAACCGCAGGAGTCCCGTAATCGAGGTCGTTCATTGGAAGTCCTCCGGGAAATGATTGAGCGCGGACAGCACCGGGTAAGGCGTCATGCCGCCCATGGCGCACAACGAGCCCAGCGCCATGGTTTCGCACAGGTCGCGCAGCAGCGGGATCTGCTCCGAAGCGCCCGCGCGTATGCGGTCGATGACTTCGACGCCGCGCGTGGAACCGATGCGGCACGGCGTGCACTTGCCGCAGGATTCAAGTGCGCAGAATTTCATGGCGTAGCGCGCCTGTTTTGCCATGTCCACGGTATCGTCGAAGGCAACGATGCCGCCGTGGCCGAGCACGGCGCCGATGGCGGCGAAGGCTTCATAGTCGAGCACCGTGTCGAACTGCGATTCCGGCAAGTAAGCGCCGAGCGGCCCGCCGACCTGCACGGCCCGAAATGGACGTCCCGAGCGCGACCCACCGCCGTAGTCGTACAGCAACTCGTGCAAGGTGCAGCCGAACGGCACTTCGACCAGTCCGCCAAACCTGATGTTGCCCGCAAGCTGGAACGGCAGCGTGCCGCGCGAGCGGCCCACGCCGAGGCCGCTATAAAAGGCAGCGCCGTGCGCCAGCATGTCCGGCACGCTGGCGAAAGTGATGACGTTGTTGATGACCGTGGGCTGTCCGAACAAGCCGGAGATGGCGGGCAGCGGCGGCTTGCTGCGCACGATGCCGCGCTTGCCTTCCAGGCTTTCCAGCAGCGCAGTCTCCTCGCCGCAAACGTAGGCGCCCGCGCCCGCTCGCACTTCGATGTCGAAATCGCTTAGCCAGTCTCCCACATTGTCCAGCGCGGCATTCAGCGCCGCGATGGCGTGTGGATATTCCGAACGCACGTAGATGTAGCCCTTGCTTGCGCCGACTGCGAGACCCGCGATCGCCATGCCCTCGATCAGGCAGTACGGGTCGCCCTCCATCAGCATGCGGTCGGAGAAGGTGCCGGAGTCGCCTTCGTCGGCGTTGCACACGATGTATTTCTGCGCGGACCTGGTGTCGAGCACGGTCTTCCATTTGATGCCCGTGGGAAATGCGGCGCCGCCGCGTCCCCTCAATCCGGAATCGGCAACCTGTTGCACGATGGCAGCAGGCGCCAGCGTGCGGGCGAGCGCGAGCCCCTTGCCGCCGCCGTGCGCCAGGTAATCATCCAGCGATACAGGATCGATCACACCGACACGGCGCATGGTGACGCGTTGTTGCCGGGCGAGGTAGGGAACGGTTTCGATGTTCCCCAGGCGCAACGGATGCTTGCCGCCTGTGGTGAAATCGGCAGCGAACATGCCGGGCACATCGTCCGCCGTCACCGGGCCGTAGGCAATACGGTCTCGCGTGGTGACGATTTCGACCAGCGGTTCCAGCCAGAACAGGCCGCGCGAGCCGTTGCGCACGATATGAATCTTCGCACCGCGTTTTGCTGCAGCGATCATGATGGCGGTGGCAACGTCGTCGGCACCGAGTGCCAGCGCGGCGGCATCGCCCGGAACGTAAACGGTTGTGCTCATGATTGCTCTCCCAGCGCCGCCACCAGCTTGTCGAACTTTTCCGGCGTCATGCGCGCATGCAGCGTCTTCTCGTCGACCTGGACGGCGGGGCCGATGGAACACAGGCCCAGGCAATACACCGGCTCCATCGCAATATCGCCGTGCTGCAAACGGGCCACCGCATGCTCCGCCAGCGCTACGCTTCCGTTCGCCTGGCACGCTTCGGCACAACACACATGAACCACATGGGCGGGCGGCTTCGTCCGCCGGAAGTGGTGGTAATAGGTGATGACGCCATGCACTTCGGCATGCGACAGATTGAGTTCCTTTGCAATCAGCGGCACCGCTTCGTCCGGGACATAGCCCAGCGCATGCTGGATGTCGTGCAGTATGGGCAGCAACGACCCCGCTTGTTGCCGGTGTGCGTCAAAAATGGCATTGAGTGTGGGAATCATGGGAAGAACTCCAGCTACCGGTGTCGGGGATGGCAACCTTTCAGTGCGGCGTTGCGGCTATCGGCCTGTTCCAGGTTGGCAGTCACAAGCAACCAGAGTGGTTCCCGGGTGATCCGGAATTTGGAAGCACTGCCTTCTCGTTGCCTGAACCGCATTTGCTGCTTGCTGCGTCAATATCAATGGAAGAACAACACCGATGCCTTGCCTAGAGCAATCGACACCCCGATCAGGAACGGGATGCCGACAGCAAGCCAAGCCAGCACCCCGACGATTCCGAAACTGCCGCGCGCTGCGGTCTGCGCAGAAGCGGGGTGAATGTTGGCTTTTTGCGTCAATGCCTGTTCTTCCGCCAGTTCATCCGGCGTCATGAAGTGTTTCTGGTCCACCGGCTTGATCATCAGGTTGCAGAAGAAGCCCACCACCAGCAATCCGGCGAGGATGTACAGGGTGTTGTCATAGACCAGATTCTTCGGTACCCCGGCATTCAACTGGGCTTCACGCAGGTTGGCGATCAGCACCGGGCCGATGATGCCAGCCGCAGACCAGGCCGTCAGCAGGCGCCCGTGGATCGCCCCCACCATCTGCGTGCCGAAAATATCGGCGAGATAGGCAGGTATCGTGGAAAAGCCGCCGCCGTACATGGTCAGGATGACGCAGACCACGAGCACGAACAAGCCGGCGGAACCCATGTGGCCCAAGGTGGGCATGGTGCAATAGAGCAGGATGCCCAGCACAAAGAACGTGTAGTAGGTCGCCTTGCGGCCGATCCAGTCCGACACCGAGGCCCAGAACAGGCGTCCAAGGCTGTTGAACAGGCTGATCAGGCCCACCAGTCCGGCTGCCGCCGCCGCGATGGCGGCCTTTTGTTCTAGCGTCACCGATTCGTGGCTGGCCGCGCCGACCAGCAGCGGGCCGAAGATGTCCTGCAGCATGGGCGAGGCCATGCCGATGACGCCGATGCCCGCGCTCACGTTCAAGCACAGGACGCCCCAGATCAGCCAGAACTGAGGCGTCCTCCAGGCTTTCGACAGATGCACGTGATTATCGGTGATCATGGCCTTGGTCTGCGCCTCGTTCGGCGACCAGCCTGTCGGCAACCATCCTGCCGGTGCAGTGCGGAAGCCGAAAGCACCCGCGGACATTACGACGAAGTAGAGCAAGCCCATTGCAATCAGCGTGACCGCCACGCCTGCACTCGCATTGCCGCCGCCAAAATATTTCATCAGCGCCACCGCAATCGGAGCGCCTATCATTGCGCCGCCGCCGTAGCCCATGATGGCAAATCCCGTTGCCATGCCGCGGCGGTCGGGGAACCACTTGATGAGGGAAGAAACCGGTGTGATGTAACCTAGGCCCTGTCCGATGCCGCCCAGGATGCCGCATCCCAGCCATACCAGCCAGAGCTGGTGGATCATCACCCCGACACCGCCCAGCGCCATGCCGCCGCCCCAGCACAGGGCCGCGATAGAAGCCGGACTTGCGCGGACCGGCATGTTCCAGCCAGCCGCCCCAGAGCGCGGCCGACACGCCCAGCATGAAGATGAACAGGGTGAAGGTGACGCTCACCTCGGGTACGGACCAGTTACACTGGCTCGTGAACAGCCCGGATATCCAGGACTGTTGCGCGCATTCGGTCGAGGTGTTCGCGAGCAGCTTGGTCATGGGCAGCCAGAACACCGGAAAACCCGTAAGCCATGCCGATGCACAAATGTATTGCCAAGGCGGCAGGCGGAACCAGCCAGCGATTGAAGCCGGGTTTGGCAATAGTGTGTACTCGATCCAGCATTCCCGGTGCGCCTGGTGCTCCTGATGTAACAACGGATTCCATTGGATGTTCCCCCTCTCGTTATTCAGTTCAGCCGTCTGATTTAGTATGGTATGTGCAGTGTTTGGTTCAGATGTCGCGGTAACTCAAATGCGGATAACCCCTTATTTTGTAGTGACAATAATGACTTGGATTATGCCTGCCGGATGCAAGCTACGACAATCGGGATGTACATGGAAGCGGGAAATACCGAAGGGCTATTCGTCTTTGGCGAACGTATCGTCAAGATTGCGTGCTTCTGCGAGTAGGGCTTCAATCATGGGGGAACGCGGTTCGCGTTGCGGCACGACCAGACCGGTTGCCCATGCGACCGCAGGTTCCACCAGCGGCAGTACTTGCACGCCAGAGGGCGTGCCGATCAGGTCCAGTACGCTGTGAGGCAGGATGGCCGACCAGGAGCCGGAGCACACATGTGCCAGCATGCTGATGATGGAATTGGATTCGAGCGTGGGCCGGGCCTTACAGTTGAGCCGGGCAAAAACGGCATCGATGGTCTTGCGATTCTGCATGTCGGGCGTAAGCAGGCACAGAGGGATCTGCGCTGCTTCTATCCAGGTTACGCTGTCGCGACCTTCGAAAGGTCCGCGTGACGAGGTCAGGAGCACGTGATTCTCGTTCCATAGCGGTATGGTCAGCAGTTGGCGCGCCGCCAGGCCGGATTCGACGTAGACGATGCCGGCATCGATTTCGAATTCCTGCAGTCGCGAAAAGATGCCGCTAGTGGGTAGCGACCACACTTCTATCGATACCAGCGGATGGCGACGCGAGAATGCGGAAGTGAGCGAGGCGACCACGGTCAATGCGGTCGGGATCACGCCCAGTCGCAGATGTCCGGAAAGGCCGGTGCGCAGGCTGGCCAATTCCTGCCGCAAACCCTCTTCTCCGGCGACCATGCGATGCGCATGGTCGACTACGCATTGTCCCTCCGGCGTAAGCCCGGTGAATTGCTTGCCGCGTTCGACCACGGCGACGCCGAGCTCGGCTTCAAGGTCGCTGATCGCCGCAGAAAGGGTAGAGGGTGAGATATGGCAGGCAAGCGCCGCCCGACCGAAATGTTTTTCGCGGGCGAGGGCGATGAGGTACAGGTATTTGCGGGCGATCATCATAATTGTGGAGGTGCGCATCATCGCCGAAAGCGCGCCATACGGCAACATTCCGGGCAAGCGGAAAGCGTCCGCATCAGCTCGGGAATTCGCGGCTGGCGTCAATGCATCACTGCGGATTGCCGGGCTTCTTGCAACGCGACTCCATGAAGGGCCCCTGGTATTTCACCCAGGCGGTGCCGGGTGAGTTTTGCGCGCAGATGATAGTCCTGTCGAACTTGTTGATCCATCTGTACCAGGGGGCGCCGCCTGCGCAAGCTTCAAATGTGGCGAACGCAAGCAAAACCAGCACTGCAAATCTTGATTTCACGGGATGTCCTTGTAGTGTCTAATTCGCACGTTTCCATATCTCGGATTGGCCGATCCAGACAAAACCCAGGTAACCCGTCACTTCGATCGTATTGCCGTCTTCCGAGAGCCGAATGCGGCATTGATATGCTTTTCCCTCATCGGGGTCGATGACGCTGCCGCCTTCAAAGGTCAGTTTATCCTTGCGTTTCATCCCGGACAATATGCGCATGCCGAGGAGAGGCTGATTGTACAGATTGCCCGTACAGGCAGTGCACAGCATCGCTGTGTTTTCGGGCCTGTCGGGAAATATTTTTTCTATGTTGCCTTCGTAAGTATCGTCGCTCAACTTCCTGATGCGTATCAGCGCTTCAACCTTCCCCGTGCGGTCATCAAATTCCTGCCACAGGCCCGCCAGTTCCCCGGTCCACGCGGAGGAGGGAATTGCGAACAGCAACATGCAGGCAATCGCCGCCTTGCGACGTGAGTTCATGCCGCAAATTTACCGGATCTGAACCGGTATTGAAACAAAGCGCAGCGGGTCATGCCTGCCAGACGCCGTATCCAGCCTCGCGCAAACCGATGGCAAGTTCCACCTCCATGTCGCGTGCGCCGTCATAGGGCATGGGATTGTAGGCTTCATAGAGCCCAGGCAATAAACGCAAGCCGAATTTCATCACGTATCGATTCGACTGGATGCCAGCCTTGTGCTTGTCGAAGCGGATGTCGGGGTCCAGGCCTGTCATGCCGACATAGACGCAGGGCTTGCCCGCGACATAGCCGGGATTGCATCTCCTGAAGCGACCTTCGCAAAGCACGTCTTTCGACAGCTCGATCACGTAAACATGGTAGTGGTTGCGGCGTCCCATGCTTGTCCGGATGCAATCCTGCGACAGGCGTGAATCAGGACAATTTCAGTTGGGCCTTGGACTTCCTGCCGGGGGCCGAGGGCGGAATGTATCCCGCTATCCGGCAGCGGATGCCCTCGATCTTCTTGCCCTTCTCATAGCGGGTCGAATGGCAGGACATCACCTCGCCCCGGGCGGCGAGTTCGGACAAATGCGCGCGCACTTTGGCGAGTGAAATTCCGGTGGCCTCGGCGATCTCGGAATCCAGGCGTTCGCCACGCGTTTTCAGGAGCTGCAATATTTCGTTCATTTTATCTATATCGGTGATTGATTCATCCAAACAATGGAAAGCGGCTTGCGCCGGGCTTCGAGTTGCTACAGTCTAACAAACAAACACCTGCATGGCCCACGTCGGCATACGGGATATTCCCATAATAAGCAAACTGTTTTTCCATTCATTCTGCAACGCCTTTAAGTTATCGTCATTGTAAACAGAACGTCAAGTCATACCCGGGCAATCCGGGAGTTTCTCCGACAGGAGGTCCGGGGTTTAGTTCTGCGACGGGCCATTTCGCAGGGGCTGTGTGGGCGGGTTTGCGTCAGCCATTCAATTGTTATCAAACGGTTATGAGTGTCACCTGAGCAAAAGTTCAGGAGTTTGCCCTCGCAAACGACTCGGAATATTCCGATCGGGCTTCCCAAATGCTGCCCAACAGGGTCGGCGCATTCACTTAACCGGCTTTGCCAACAGAATCGCCCGGAACCATCCGCCGCCGAGCATGGGCGTATCGCAGACCACTTTCAATTCCGGAACGCCGCGCACTACGTCTTCGAAGACCACATCCATGCGCGTGGCGAAGCGGCGGGTGAGGCCGTTGAGCAGGCGCCGCAGCGGGGCGCGCTGGTGCGGGTGCAGGAATTTGTCGAAAAGAATGATCGTGCCACCGGGCTTCAGTACGCGCGCGGCTTCGCTCAGGCAACGCTGTGGCTCTGGCACCACGGCGACGATCAGGTGCAGGATGACGTGGTCGAACACGGCATCGGCAAAGGGAAGCGCCATGCTGTCACCCAGCATGAACCGCACATCGATGCCCCTGCTGCGAGGTCTGGCACGGGCCAGCATCGACGGATTGAAATCGAGCGCGGTGTAATGGTGTTGCGTCGGCAGCCAGGGCAGGTCCAGGCCGGTTCCCGCGCCGCTTATCAGCACGTGCTTGCCTGCGTCTTTCGGCAAGGAACGCAGGGATTGTTGACGTGCGTGGCGCATGGGGCGTTCGATCACGGCATCGTAAAGCGGAGCAATGAGACTGTAGCTCAGGCGCAGCAGCGGGTTCTGGCGGTAAGGTTGCTCGTGCATGGTCATGGCAGATGCGTGATGCCGGTGATTCTGGCGTGTGCGACGGCTTGTGCCAGCGCTTCGACGGCTTGCGTGCGTGCGTAGCTCTTGCGCCAGGCCAGCGCGATGCGCCGTGCCGGCACAGGCTTGGCGAAAGGGATGACTTTAAGCAGGCGGCTGCGGTAGCGCGCGCTGTTCGCCGAGGCCGGCAGCACGGTGATACCCAGGCCGGAGGCGACCATGTTGCGGATGGTTTCCAGCGAAGTGCCGTGTTGCGGGTCCGTGCGTTTACGACTGAGATCGGGGCAGGCCTCGGCCACCTGGTTGCTAAAGCAGTGTCCCGAATCCAGCAACAACATCTTTTCATTGGCAAGTTCGGCGGCCCTGATGCTGCGCCGGGCGGCCCAGTGATGCTCGTTGCTGACGACCACCTCGAACGGTTCGTCATACAAGGGATGAGTGAGAATGCCGGCATCGCCAAACGGCAACGCAATGATGATGACGTCCAGCGCGCCGTTGCGCAGCAGGGTGTCCAGATTGGCGGTGATGTTTTCCTCCACTTCCAGCGGCATGTGCGGTGCGACTTTTTTCAATACGGGAATCAGGTCCGGCAACAGGTAGGGGCCGACGCTGTGAATGATGCCGATGCGCAATGGCGCGGCAAGCTGGTTCCTGCCCTGCGTCGCGATCTCGCGGATGCGTTCGGCTTCTTCCAGCACGCGCTGCGCCTGTTCAACGATGGAAATGCCGACGGGCGTGATGGTGAAGTCACTCTTGCCGCGTTCGAATATCTTCAGGCCCAGTTCTTCCTCCAGTTTCTGTATCGCCAGAGACAGGGCGGGCTGGCTGATGAAGGACTTTTCTGCGGCGCGGCGGAAATTGCGTTCCTGGGCCACGGCGACGATGAAGCGCAATTCGTTGAGTGTCATGAAGCCTCCTAGTCGATTTATATAATAAATCAGTTTGGTTTGAACAATCAATTGGATTGATGGCACGCCAAAGCCTACATTGCGTCCGTGGGCAACGCGCCACCTTATCAACCAACCAGACAGGAGAGCAACATGAAACGACCGGAGATCAGAACCATGGCCAATCTCGAAGCGGCATTTGCCGGAGAATCGATGGCACATATCAAGTACCGTTACTTTGCCAGGATAGCACGGGCGGAGGGCGATGAGGAAACCGCCAGGGTCTTCGAGGAGACGGCAAACCAGGAAGTGCAGCACGCGCTGGGGCACCTCGACCTGCTCTATCCGAAAACCGAGATGAGCACGGCACGCTGCCTGCAGATGGCGATAGAGGGAGAGACCTACGAGTACACCGAGATGTATCCCGGTTTTCTGGAGACCGCGCAGCAGGAAGGCGAGGCGGCCGCAGTTTCGGAGATCACGCAACAGATCGCCGAATCGGAAGAGCATGCAGCGCTGTTCAAGGCGACACTGGACAAGGCCGCGACGCGCTTCGCGGCATTGGCAAGGGTGGAAGAACGCCATGCCAACCAGTACCGTGCAACATTGGCAAAACTTGCGGCTTGAGACAAAATAAATCGACAAGGAGAACGAAATGAAAGTTTGGCAATGTGTAGTGTGTGGTTTTATCTACGATGAAAAGGCCGGTATGCCGGAAGAAGGGATCAAGCCCGGCACGGCGTGGGTGGACATCCCGGATAACTGGGCATGCCCGGATTGCGGAGTGGCGAAGGCGGATTTCGAAATGGTCGAGGTCTAGCAGCGTCGGACGTCAACAAGGAGGACATCATGAGCAAAGTCAAAGGAAAGGCATCCAGCATCAACATCGGACTTTCGGAGAAAGACCGTGGCAACGTCGCCGAGGGTTTGTCGCGCATGCTGGCGGATACCTACACCCTGTATCTGAAAACGCACAACTTTCACTGGAACGTCACCGGCCCGATGTTCCAGACCTTGCACCTGATGTTCATGACCCAGTACAACGAAGCCTGGCTGGCTGTGGACTTGCTGGCCGAGCGCATCCGTTCCCTGGGTCACCCTGCTCCCGGCAGCTACAAGCAGTTCGCCGCGCTGACCAGCATCAAGGAAAGCAGTGGCGTACCGAATGCCAGGGAAATGATCCGGCAACTGGTGGATGGACAGGAAACGGTGGTACGTACAGCGCGCGAAGTGTTGCCCATCGCCGAGAAGGCGGGAGACCAGCCGACCGTCGACCTGCTCTCCGCACGCATGGAGGTTCATGAAAAGAACGCCTGGATGCTCAGAAGCCTTCTGGAAGAGTAAATGAACGTTGCGTCCGGCTGGGCCAGCGTTTTTTCGGCGGAGACCCATGCGGCGGTTGTTGCCGCGTGATGTCGGAACTACAAGAACGCCTGGATGCCCGGAAGCCTTCTGGAAGAGCAGGAAAAAGCACCGGCCTCAGAGGACACAGAGAGAGGCATCCGGATTTCCGCCTTTCAGAGCTTGAACATGAACAACGAATCAGGCGGGCTGTTTTCTCTGCGGCTAATTTTGTAGTCAAGTCTGTTTAGGAGCAAACCATGAATCCCATTATCGTGCTGGGCAGCGGCCTGGCCGGCTACACCGTTGTCCGCGAACTGCGCAAGCTGAACCGCGATATCCCCGTTACGCTGGTGACCCGAGACAACGGCGACTACTACTCCAAGCCCATGCTGTCGAACGCCTTTGCGCAGCACAAGGATGCGACCGGCCTGGTCCTGACCAGGGCCGCCGACATGGCGAAGCAGCTTGATTTCAGGCTGCTGACGGAAACAAACGTGCACGCCATTCACCGCGACCGCAAACAACTCGATACCACATCCGGGATGTTGGAATATGACAAGCTGGTGCTCGCGCTGGGAGCGGACCCGATCCGCATCGCATTGATGGGCGATGCGGCGGATCAGGTGCAGTCGGTAAACGACCTCGCCGATTACGCACTGCTGCGCGCCGCACTGGGTGCGGCAAAATCTGTCGCCATCATGGGGGGCGGACTGATCGGCTGCGAATTTGCCAACGATCTTGCGGCTGCGGGATATGGCGTCAGCGTCATCGATCCCGGCGCCTATCCGCTCGCCAGCCTGATGCCGGAAAAGGCGGGCTCGCAATTGCTGGCGCCGTTGTCGAAACTGGGCGTGACCTGGCGCTTCGGCACGTCCGTGCAGAGTGTAGATCACGCAAAATCCGGCTACGTACTGACTCTTGCGGATGGCAGCACCATGCAGGCCGATCTCGTGCTCTCCGCAGTCGGCCTGCGTCCCCGTACCCAGCTTGCTCGCGATGCCGGCATCGCCGTTAATCGCGGCATCGTGGTGAATGAAAGTTTATGCAGCAGCGATGCCTCCATTCACGCCTTGGGCGACTGTGCGGAGATCGAAGGAAAGGTGTTGCCCTTTGTGCTCCCCATCATGCACGCGGGCAGGGCGCTGGCGCGCGTGCTGAACGGGGAAAACGCGAAAGTAGTGTTTCCCGCCATGCCGGTAGTGGTGAAAACTCCGGCGCATCCCGTTGCGGTCTCGCCGGTGGCCCGTGACGCAGTCGGTGTGTGGCTGGAGTTGGCGTCGGGGCAGGGCGTGAGGATGGAATTCGTCGATGCGCTGAACAAACTGACCGGGTTCGCGCTCACGGGAGAATATGCGGCTGAACGAAACGAGCTGGCGAAGCGGCTCGCGGTATAGCGGAAATATCGGGAAATCGATGCAGATGTGCATTCTCGGGCCGGGAAGCCCGTGATTGCGCGCGGGGCGTCACCCGCGCCCGTGCCGACCGTTGACTTGATGTCTGTTGTCCCTGAATTGATGACGCGTTTTCACCGCGCCCAGTAGTCTCCCGCCAATCCCGCAAACACTGCCGCCCCGAACCAGTTGTTATGCAGGAAAGCCGCGAAACATTTTTCGCGGCCGCGGCCCTTGATGAGACGGTAGTGATAAAGCGCAACGCCTCCCGCGACGATCAGCCCGGCAAAAAATACCAATCCCAGTCCTGACAGCATGCCTGCCAACGCCAGCAACAACAGCGTAATGCCGTAGCAGACCATCACCACCCTCACGTCGTACTTGCCGAAGAACAAAGCGGAAGAATGAATGCCGAGGTGAATGTCGTCGTCGCGGTCCACCATGGCGTATTCGGTGTCGTACGCGATGGACCAGAAAATGTTGGCGAGCAGCAGCACCCACGCCACCGGTGGGACAGTTGCTTGTACAGCGGCAAATGCCATGGGGATGCCGAATCCGAACGCGATGCCCAGATAGGCTTGCGGAATCGCGAAGAAACGCTTGGTGAACGGGTAACTGGCCGCAAGGAAAACGGCGGGGAAAGACATCAGCCAGGTAAGCGGGTTCAGCGGCAGGATGAGCGCGAACGAGACCAGCGCCAGCACGACCGCCAGCCACAGCGCTTCGCGCTCGCTGATTTTGCCGCTGGTGAGCGGGCGGTCCCGGGTTCGCTCCACGTGCTTGTCGATATGCCGGTCGGCATAGTCATTCACGGCGCAGCCGGACGAGCGCATGAGCACGGTGCCCAGAATGAAAACGAACACAATGAGCCACGGTGGGTGGCCGTCGCCCGCGATCCACACGCCCCACAGGGTCGGCCACAGCAGGAGCAGGATGCCGATGGGCCGGTGCAGGCGGGTGAGCTGGAGATAGAGGTAAAGACGTTCAGTGATATTCATGGCTACTTCTTCAAATACATGAAGCTGATCAGCGCCGTATTTTCACATAAAAACACGGTTACTCAAGTCCTCACCCGCCTGATCGCTTTCATTGTTCCTTCAATCCCCAGGATATTCATGACTCGTCGCAGGTTATACGCCAGAACTTGCAAACTCATCTCCGTACCTGCGTGCTTAGGTGCGCAAATAATCCGGCTCGTTCGCCATCCAGCGCTGCAGGTGCGCCTGCGCCGCCTCGGGAAAATCCCGCAGCATCTCGTCGGCGATGTCACGCGCGCGATCCAGCAGTTTGTCGTCCTCGGCCAGATCCGCGAAGCGCAGCATGGGCACGCCGCTCTGTTTTGCCCCGAGCAGTTCCCCGGGGCCGCGCAGGCACAGGTCCTGTTGCGCGATCTCGAAGCCGTCGGTGTTCTCGTAGATGATTTTCAATCGCGCACGGGCCAGTTCGGACAGCGGTTGCTGGAACAGCAGCGCGCACATGCTTTCCGCCGCACCGCGCCCGACGCGGCCGCGCAACTGGTGCAGTTGCGCCAGTCCCATGCGCTCGGCGTGGTCGATCACCATCAGGCTGGCGTTGGGCACGTCCACGCCGACTTCGATGACGGTGGTCGCGACCAGCAGCTGCAGCTCACCGCCTTTGAACCTGGCCATGGTCTGCGCCTTTTCGGCGCTGCCCAGTTTGCCGTGGGCGAGGCCGATGCGCAGCTCGGGAAATATCTGCGTGAGCGTGGCAAACGTTTCCAGCGCGGTCTGCAGTTGCAAGGTCTCGGATTCGTCAATGAGCGGGCACACCCAATACGCCTGGCGGCCTTCGAGGCAGGCAGCGCGCACGCGTTCGAACACTTCCTCGCGTCGCGCATCGCTGACCAGTTTGGTGACAACTGGAGTGCGACCGGGGGGCAGCTCGTCGATGACCGAGACGTCAAGGTCGGCGTAATAGCTCATTGCCAGCGTGCGCGGGATCGGCGTGGCACTCATCATCAACTGGTGTGGTTCTGCGCCTTTGCTGCGCAGCGCCAGACGCTGTTGCACACCGAACTTGTGCTGTTCGTCCACGATAACCAGGCCCAGCCTGTGGAACTCGACCGCGGTCTGGAACAGTGCATGCGTTCCGATTGCAAGTTTCGTATCGCCCAGCGCGATGCGCTCCGCAGCAGCAGCCTTGTCCTTCTTCTTCAGACTTCCGGACAGCCATGCAGGCGCTATGCCGAGCGGTACCAGCCAGTCGCGCAATTTTAGGTAATGCTGTTCTGCGAGGATTTCGGTCGGTGCCATAAAGGCTGCCTGGTAGCCGTTCTCGATGGCCTGCAACGCGGCGAGCGCAGCGATCACGGTCTTGCCGCTGCCGACATCACCCTGCAGCAGGCGCTGCATGGGGTGCGAGCGGGCCAGATCGTTGCCGATCTCATGCCAGACTTTTTTTTGTGCGTCGGTAAGGGAGAAAGGCAAGTCCTTCAGCAGCGCGTCGGTGAGCGTGTTGTACGCAGCGAGTTTGGGGGCGACGCGCCGACTGCGTTCGCGGTAGTGCACGCGCATCGAAAGTTGCTGCGCCAGCAATTCGTCGAACTTAATGCGCATCCAGGCGGGATGCGCCCGGGCCAGCAATGCGTTCTCGTCTATGCCCGGCGGCGGCTGGTGCAGCAGGCGCACGCAGGAGGCGAAATCCGGCAGGCGCAGACGCCGCAGGATCGGTTCCGGCAAGGTGTCGTCGAGTGCCAGTTCGTTCAGCGCCGCGTGGATATATTTGGTCAGCGTCACCTGTGGCAATCCGGCGGTGGTCGGGTAGACGGGCGTCAGCGCCAGCTTCAGCGGAATGGACTCTCCGGCGGCGCGGCATTTCGGATGCACCATCTCGTCGCCGAAGAATCCCGCGCGCGGTTCGCCCAGCGCGCGGATTTTCCTGCCGACGGCAAGCTGCTTCTGCTGACTGGGGTAAAAATTGAGGAAGCGCAGGTAAAGGATGCCGCTGTCGTCCTGCAACTGGCACACCAGGCTGCGGCGCGGTCGGTACATCACTTCGCTGTGGATGATCTCGCCCTCCACCTGCGCCGTTTCTCCTGGAATGAGGTCGGCGATGCGCGTGATCCTGGTTTCGTCCTCGTAGCGCAGCGGCAAGTGCAGCACCAGGTCGAAAGGGGTGTGGATGCCCAGTTTGGCGAACTTGCTTTGCGTGGCAGGGGCGATCTTCAACGGCATATATCCGGGAACGAGGCTGATGCGGCTGATGCTAGTTCGCCATCTTGGCGAGGCGATCATCCGATACGCGCAGGCGGTCGGCAAGCGTGGCCAGGAATACCTGGTTGAAGTGCAACTGGCAGCGGTCGGAAAGCTGATCAAGCTGGCTGGGCAGTATCTTCATGATGGTGACCTCGGTCGTGGCCGTGATGCTGGCCGAGCGGGGCATCTGCTTGCGGCTGGTATAGGACATCTCGCCGAAGATGCAGCCGCCGCTCAGCGTATTGAGCAAACGATTGTTGCGCGACACCGTAACGCCGCCCTCGGTCAGGATGTAGAACGCGTCCCCCAGTTCGCCTTCGCGCAACAGCAGGGTCTTCGCGGGCTGCTTTTGCCATTCGCCGACGCGCAGCAGTTCCCACAGTTCGATGTTGGAAAAATCCTGGAACATCTTCAACTTTCGCAGCGCGGTGAATTTCTCGTTTTCGTTGATTTCGATGTCGCTCTTCTCGAAATGCCCGAGCGCGGCCAGTTCGTTGCCGAAGTCGCGCCACGTGGCAAAACGTTCGCCGGGCTTTTTTTGCAGGGCGATCATCACGATGCGCGCCAGTGGCGGCGGCAGGTCTTTGCGCAGTTCCATCGGATGTACAGGCTGCTCGTGCAGGATCTGCTGGTATAGATGCGCCAAGTTTTTCGGCGTGTACGGGGAATGCCCGGTAAGCAGTCGGTACATGACGACACCCAGCGAGTAGATGTCGGTCAGGTGGGTGATCTCGTCGCCGCGTACCTGTTCCGGCGACATGTAGTTGGGCGAGCCGACGCTGTTCTGGGTTTCCTCGAGGTCGGTGCGTATGGCCGCACCCAGGTCGGCGATCTTGATCTCGTCGGGATTGGCCAGCAACAGGTTGGCCGGCTTGATGTCGCGATGGATCACGCCGTTGAATTGCGCATAGTTGAGCGCGCGGCAGCACTTGAACATGTATTCCACGACGCGGTCCAGTGGCAGCAGATTGTCCGGGTAAATGTGCTTTTCGAGGGTCCCGCCTGCCACGTATTCCATCACGATGTAGCTCATGCTGTCGCCGATGACCGCTTCGTAAGTGGTGACGATGTTCGGGTGCACCAGCTTCCCGGCGAGCGTGGCCTCGATCTCAAGCTGTCGACGATTCTGTTTGCCGTTCTTGGGGTCGCAGAGGAAAGCCTGCCTGAACACCTTGAGCACGACCTCGCGGTCCTCGACCGGGTCATGACCCAGGTAGACGACACTGGTTCCGCCGTTCCCCAGTTTCCTGATCAGGCGGTACCTGCCGATATGCGATCCGTGGCTCATGGAATGATCGTTTGTGAACACACTATTCCAGCAGGCACAGCACGCCGTCTGCTTCCACCAGCGCGGCACGCGGCAGCGAGGAGACGCCTAATTGCCTTCCGCCAGTTTGCAGACACGTAATAGCTGAACGCCGTCGCCAATTGCCGGCATGGTCGCTCCCCTGTTCTAATGTCCGGCGTCGGAGTTGACCATGTCCTTCATCGTTATCGCGTGGGCCGGAGCCTGCACGCCGCTATATTCATAACGCGACACCGTCAGCATCTTCATCGCTCCCTGGTCGTTGGTCATATCCGTGCGGACAGGCAGCTTCGTGGTTTTCGATATCCAGAGCTTCATCTCCATCCCCAAATCCGGGGTGCTGCGGAAATAGACGTTGGTCGCTTGCCCATACATCGCTTCATCCGGAAGCGCTTTGCACTTACTCTCCTCCAGGGCCTTCTTGGTGTCCGGGTCGGGGTCATTGTCCTGCGGCATGGCCGCGAAGCTAGTCTGCATGTCGACCCATTTGCCGTGGGTCATCACATAGACCGTCTTGCCAGTGGAGATCTCCTCCGACTGATGGGTGCCACCCATGCCGATCGATCCGGCCGACTTGGCCACGTTCGGATTCGTGAAGTTCTGCGTTACAGTCATGTAGATGTGGACTGGCATCGTTCTCAGGACTTGCGTGGCAGCCAGAAGTTGATTGCAGACAGGATCCATGGCGAACGCAGGTCTCATGGCGGCGGCATAGAAGGCAAGCGCCAGCAAGGCGCCAAGCGTGCGGTATGATATTTTGTTCATAAAATCTGTCCCCTAGAGTGATGGAAATATTGAGAAGAGTCTTCGTCAGCTCTAGCGCCGGCTAATCCACGCTCATGTCGTTACTCACATGTCTCGAGGTTAAGAACGTTCGTCCCTCATGGATCGGCCCCGATTCATTCCATAAGAACAGCAACAGTGGGTCAAACCCGCCACTGCGGAGCTGAACTGTGCGGCGGTCGAAGTGGACGCAACCGGCAATCCCCGATCCGGGGTGGCGTGTTGTGTGCGTGGTTACGGTTCTAACGACCAAGCGAGTCCGGCTCGATCTACTGCGAGGAGTAACTGATGAACGTTGTGTACACCCTCACCACACTCGCGGCGCTCGGTGCGGCAGCCGCACTGACGAGCGGCTGCGGGGACGCACAGCACACGTGGGTCGCCGCGGACCCGAGTTCGACACCCAGCGTCGCGGCACAACGAACGGAACGCTCCACTCCGGATTCGTGCACACTCTTGTCCGCGACTGAGGCAGAAGCCTATATCGGCAAGCTCACCACGCCACCCTTTCGCGCCAACGACGACGGCGTCGTGGACGCGGCGGGCGAGGCGTGCGCCTATCGCGGCGCCGGCGCACAGCAACTGATTATTGCCCGGACCGGGCAAGGGTCAGCCCGCGGCGGGTCAGATTGCGAGTGAGGTGCCCGACATCGTTGGGGGCGCCTTGCAGAAGGCCGGCGCAGGTGATCTCGCCGCCACCGCGCACCGAGTCATGGCCGATGTGCCGAATGGCCCCTGGGACAGGGCGACCTGGATTCCCGGCGGCACGCTGTTCGTGACCAAGGGCGATGACGGCGCGAACATCGATGTGAGCGGCAGCAGCGGCAAGCAGGACGATGCGATCGCCATTGCGCGCCTCATCGTGCCCCGTCTCGATCATCCGCTCGAGTACGACGGCGCCAAGGCCGCTGCGGCCCTCCCGGCGCCCAAAGCTCACCCGGCGAGCGCCTGTGACGTCGTGCCCGCAGCGGCGGTCGAGCGTGCCATTGGCCGATTGGATGCTGCCCCGACAGCGGATTCCGACGGCTCGAAATGCGCCTACCACGTGGCGAGCGCTCAAGGGCCGCGCAGCTACCAGATCGAGTACGTGTGGCAGGGCGGCACGAAGAACTTCAACATGCTCAAGAACGCCATGTCGACCCTGGGGTCGGTCATGGGCGGAAGCCTGCCCACCGCCGGCATCAACCACGAAACGGCATCCCAGATGTCCAAGATGATGGGCGGCCTCATGACCATGGTCGGCGGGGGCGGCGCAGCCCCGGGGGCGCCTACTCAAGTCGGATTCAAGACCGACACCCATCTGCGAGGACCATGGGACAGCGCCATGCTCATGCACGGCACCCAACTTTTTGCCGTGAAGAACGACATCATGGTCGGCATGGATCTGCAAAGCGCGGACTACGACAATGCCAAGGCGCTGCTGGCGGTGATCTGCTCATCGCTGTAGTGATGGGGACTTTAGTCACTTGGGATCGCTGTGAACGTTCGGACTCTGACCTATAGCGCGGCGAGGATCCTTGCCGCAATATCGGCGCTCGAACTCGACCGCGGCCGCGCCGCTAGCCGAGAGTCCCGCCGAGTTCGCGGAACAGCCAGGCACGTGCTTTGAGCCAATCGCGCTGCACGGTGCGCAGCGACATGCCGAGCGCTCGCGCGGTATCTTCCTCGCCATAGCCCCCAAAGAAACGGCACTCGACCACATCGGCGAGGCGCGGCATCTCCTTGGCCAACCGCTCCATCGCCGAGTTTAGCGCCAGTATTCCCTCGTCCGAATCGATGGACAGGTCAGCGACGTGCGACAAGGTGAGGTGTTGCGTGCCGCCACCGCGCTTATCCGCGAGCCTGGACTGCGCGTGGTTGATGATGGCATGACGCATCGCCAGTGCCGAGGCGCGCAGAAAATGGGTTTCATCGGTGAAGCTGCGGATTGCCCGAGGCGCAGGTAGGCCTCGTGAACGAGCGCCGTCGTTTGCAGCGTGTGCCCCGCCCCGAAGCGGGCCCGCGTGCGGTGCGCAACCCGCCTGAATTGCTGGTAAAAAGCGGGCAATAGCTCGGAGGCAATGCGGCGAACATCTGCGGACGCCGTGCTTGCCCCAACCGAAACAGCGCGTCCTGCGGCAATGGGTGTTCTTCGTCGGCCACCTGGGGATTCTAGGCAAATCGCTGCCGAGCGGGGAGAAATCTCGGCCCTGTGACCCAGCTTGCCCCGGGAGGCGGCGATGGCGGGACCGGCGACGGCTTCTGGTTCTATAGATGAAGCTCAATCCCGACACCACCGTCTGCATGGGCTGCGGCGCCTCGGCCCGGCCGGCCAGGTCGATATGTCCCGCCTCCAATGCATGAAAGATCAAAGCCCAACGAATCCGGCGGCCTACCGGCGATTTGCGCTTCTGTGCGTCCTCACTGTGCTCGCAGCGTGTTCGAAGCGCAGCGCCCCGTCGGGCGAGTGCGCTTGCCGTGAGCGCGGGCGGTACTCTGGCCGTAGCGGCATCCGCGTGCAACCGCCATCTTCTCGAAATCGAGGATGTCGCCGGCATTTTGAACGCACCCATCCTTGGCACCCAGCCGCTGCCGGGCGATGCGCAATCCTGCGAGTTCGTCACCGCCTCCTTCGCCACGATCATAGTCAGTGTTAGACCCAGTATCGGCCGCACTACACTGGATGCCTGGGCGACCGGGAAAATGCCGCTGAAAAGCGGCCCTTTTCCCCGTGGGGGTGGGTGATGGCGCGGTGTGGCTTGACACTCTGCACGAGGTCATCGCGCAAAAAAACGCCCTGCTCTGCGACATCCAGGTGCGGGGCAGCGACAGCGATCTTGCGCTGAATTCCAAAGCGCTGCCGGGTGTCGTGGGCGCGCTGTGCAATAAAATATTTGCGGCGTATCGACCTGACGTTCGTCCCGTGGGATAGCCGGTTTAAAATGGGTCGGGGTACACTGCCAATCACCATCATGGATACCAGCGCCCCACCCGTCCGCGAACTTACTGAAGAGCAGCGCCGTCGCGTCGATGCCCTGCTGGATGAGCTTGCTGGATTTGCCGGAGGACGCGCGCATTGCGCAATTGCGCCATCGTTCCGGCGAAGAGGCAGTCGTCCTCGCCGAGGTCGAAAGCCTCTTGCTCGCTGCACACGCGTCCAATGGTTTTTTCGAAACCAACGGATCGAAGTGCCCCGGCGCCCGATGAGAGAGTGCCAGATGCCGCCATCGGCATGCGTCTGTGCGTGCGAACATCACTCAACTCATCGGCCGCGGCGGCATGGGCGATGTGTAGAAGCCAGCCCTTGCGGACGGCAACTTCGAACAGCGCGTCGCGATCAAGCTGCTGCAGCGCGAGGCCGCCGCCCAGGCTCGGAGCGTTCCAAGCGGAACGCCGGATCCTCCGCGCCTCGGAGCACTCGGGAGTTGCTCGGCTCTATGACGGCGAGCATCACCGGAGATCGCCGGCCACTCCATGGTGATGGAGTATG